>JAATFX010000093.1 GCA_015654925.1 Enterobacterales bacterium
CCGAGTATTTACCAAACGGCTTTTGGTTATTTGTGCCAACGGGGTCGGCGTATAGACTATCCGCATCTGTCGGCGGTGAGCGACTGGGCGTATCGGTTTATGTTTAAAGACCAGCTCTCGCCGGAGGCGATTCGCCGTCATACCCGTGACTATTTGCAGGCCGTTAAGCAGCAGTTGCTCGACAAGCCGGGAGGCGCGGGCATATCGCCCCGGCAGCATTCCGATGTGGATGCGATACCAGCCAGGCCGCCCCGCGGCCGCAAATCCCAGTCGTGCTCATTTTGAACGATGGCCTATATCCGGGCCGGGCAACCCGGGCGCGCGGCAGTAGCAACCGCGCACTGGCGTACCGTCTTCCGGCCCGGCGTACGCCGCCGCCCGCCCGTCCCTGAACCGCGCTTTAGCCATATGTGCCGCCGCCGCACAACTCCCTGATTTTTAACTATACTCTAGGGGTGTAACTCACCGCTAAAATAGAATCATAAAGGTAAACAATGAAAAAAACGCTTTATGTCCTCCTGCCGCTGGCGCTGGCGCTTACTGCCTGCACCACATCCGTCGATCCGGCGTTTAAAGATACCGGCACCCGCAACGGCCCTTGCGTTGGCGGCGGCCCGGATGCGGTTGCCCAGAAATTCTACGATCTGCGAATCGATGGGCATGCCCAGGGCAAGCCTGACGCCGGGCAATTGACGCAATATCGTCCCTATCTCAGCGAACGGCTTTACCAGACGCTGGCCGTCGATCGCCAGGGCCGGGATAAATTGGCGAAACTGCCGGCCGGGGATATATTCAGCAGCCAGGCCGACGGCCCCACCGCCGCCAGGGTGCATAGCGCTTCGCGCATTTTGAATACCGACGCCAAAAACATCCCGCTACGCGTGGATCTGTCCCGCGCCCAGGCCGGCAGTGGCCAGACGGCGCAATGGCAGGACGAGGTGCTCATGGTGCGCGAAGGCACCTGCTGGGTGCTGGATGACGTGCGCTATCTGGGCGCTTTCTCCCATGCCCCGGCGGGGACCCTGCGCCAAACCCTGGATGTGAGATAACCCCCGCCGGCATCGGTCCGGCGGGCATTACGCGCCCATGGCCCGTGGCGTCGCCGTGCGTAAACGCGCGCGATCGGCCCCAAGGGGCTTGCCTGGGCCAGGCCCCTAGGCGGGGCTAGCCAATATGGGCAACATAGCGGGTAAGCCGGATTACGGAGCACGGACGCATGGCAAAACGCCGGGGAATGACGTTTTGTGCTGTTCGTGATATTATTACCCTCCTAAATGTAAATTTTAATCACGGCAGATTGCATCGACCGGCTGTCGACGTTAACATCTGCCGCCTCAATGGCTATTCAGTTTCTTCGCATGAGTATTCAACTAAACCGCATCGACTGTTTTTATGGTGCTTATCAAGCGCTATTTGATATCACCCTTGACTGCCCGGCGGGAGAAACGCTGGTATTGCTCGGCCCCAGCGGCGCGGGCAAAAGTTCACTACTGCGGGTGCTCAACCTGTTGGAGATGCCCCGCGCCGGTCAATTGGCGATTGCGGGCAATCACTTTGACTTTAAACAGACCCCGGGCGAGAAAGCCATCCGGGAGCTGCGGCAAAATGTCGGCATGGTATTCCAGCAATATAATCTGTGGCCGCATTTAACCGTACGCCAGAATTTGATCGAGGCGCCGTGCCGGGTGCTGGCCTTGTCCCGTTCCCAGGCCAACGCCCGTGCGGATAAACTGCTGGAGCGTTTGCGCCTGACCGATTTTGCCGATCGTTTTCCGTTGCATTTGTCCGGCGGACAGCAGCAACGGGTAGCCATAGCCCGCGCCCTGATGATGGAACCGCAGGTGCTGCTGTTCGACGAACCAACCGCGGCGCTGGACCCGGAAATCACCGCGCAAATTGTCAGTATTATTCGTGAACTGGCGCAAACCGGTATTACCCAAGTGATTGTGACGCATGAAGTTGAGGTAGCGCGTAAGACTGCCAGTCGCATTGTGTATATGGAAAACGGCCACATTGTGGAACAGGGCGATGCCACGCATTTTGCCCAGCCCCGCACCGAGGCGTTTGCTCACTACTTGTCGCATTAAATTTTTTGGAAAAAAAATGAAAAAATTAATTATTGCCGCAGTGCTGGCCGGGGTTGCGGCTTCAGCCGGCGCAGCCGAAACCATTCGTTTCGCTACCGAAGCCTCTTACCCTCCGTTCGAATTCGTCGATGCCAACAATAAAATCCAAGGCTTCGATATCGATTTGGCCAACGCGTTATGCAAAGAAATGCAGGCGCAGTGCACTTTTACCAACCAGGCCTTTGACAGCTTGATTCCCAGCCTGAAATTCCGTCGTTTCGACGCGGTGATTTCCGGCATGGATATTACCCCGGAACGTTTGCAGCAGGTCGCTTTCACCCAGCCCTATTATGAAAACTCCGCCATTTTTATCGCGCAAAAAGACAAATTTGCCGATTTAGCGGCGCTGAAAGATAAACGCGTCGGCATGCAAAATGGCACCACGCACCAAAAATTCCTGATGGACAAACATCCGGAAATCACCGCGGTTCCTTATGACAGTTACCAGAACGCCATCCTGGATCTGAAAAACGGCCGTTTGGATGCCGTATTCGGTGACAGCGCGGTGGTAAATGAATGGCTGAAAAAGGATGCCGATCTGGCCACCGTCGGGGATAAAATCACCGATAAGGCCTATTTCGGCACCGGCCTGGGCATCGCTATGCGGCTTAACAATACCGCGCAGGTGGACAAATTCAATGCCGCCCTGGATAAAGTGAAACAAGACGGTACTTACCAGACTATTTACCAGAAATGGTTCAAGCAGTAATCCCCGTACATGACTGAACTTCAACCAATAGCCAGCGCCGCCGGCACCACCGTCGGGCTGGCGCTTTGCGCGCTGGTGGTCGGGCTTATCCTGGCGATGTGTTTCGCCGCCTGGGAATCCGCCCGCTGGAAATGGCTGGGCCTGCTGGGTACCGGCGTGGTTATGCTGCTGCGCGGCCTGCCGGAAATTCTGGTGGTGCTGTTCATCTATTTTGGCGCCTCGCAGTTGCTGGTATCGCTGGCGGACGGCTTTACGCTGAATCTGTATCTGCTGCACATTCCGGTACGGCTGCCCACCGATAATATCAACCTCAGCCCGTTTGTGTGCGGCGTGATTGCCCTGGCTTTGCTGTACGCCGCCTACGCCTCGCAAACCCTGCGCGGCGCCCTGAAGGCCATTCCCCAGGGCCAATGGGAATCCGGGCAGGCGTTGGGATTGAAAAAAGGCGCCATTTTTTTCCGGCTGATTATGCCGCAGATGTGGCGTCATGCTTTGCCAGGCCTGGGTAACCAGTGGTTGGTGCTGTTAAAGGACACCGCCCTGGTGTCGCTGATTAGCGTTAACGATTTGATGCTGCAAACCAAGAGTATCGTCAGTTTTACCCAGCAGCCGTTTACCTGGTATTTGATTGCGGCGGCGGTTTATCTGGTGATTACCCTGCTCAGCCAGGTTATTCTGCGCGCGTTCGAGCGCCGTTCGACCCGCTTTGAAACGAGGGCTTCGTGATGCTGGCCTACCTGCCGCAATTAATGCAAGGCTTGCCCACCAGCCTGACGCTGACGCTGAGCGCCATCGTTATCGCGCTGCTGCTGGCGCTGCTGTTTACCCTGATCATCAGCCTGAAGACGCCCATTCTGACGCCGATAATTAAAATTTACATCACGCTGTTCACCGGCACCCCGCTGCTGGTCCAGATCTTTTTGATTTATTACGGGCCGGGACAATTTGCCGGCCTGCGCGCCATTCCCTGGTTATGGCAACTGGTGTCGCAGCCTTGGTTATGCGCCATGGTGGCCCTGGCCCTTAACAGCGCCGCCTATAGCACCCTGTTGTTTACCGGGGCCATGCGCGCCATCCCGTCCGGCCAGTGGCAGGCCTGCGCCGCCCTGGGCATGTCCAAATTGCAATCGCTGCGCATATTGATGCCGTTCGCCATTAAACGCGCCCTGTCGTCTTATTCCAATGAAGTAGTGCTGGTATTTAAGAGCACGTCGCTGGCCTACACCATCACCCTGATGGATATTATGGGCCACGGGCAGTTGCTGTACGGCAGGACCTACGATGTCATGGTGTTTGGCGCCGCCGGCATTATCTACCTGTGCGTCAACGGCGTCTTGACCCTGCTGATGCGGCTGGTGGAGTCACGGGCGCTGCGCTTCGAACGGCGCAATTAACGGGTCGCGCTTAAGCAGCGGCAGCGCCGCGTTGAAGCAGCACCAGCGTCTCATAGTGGGCGGTGTGCGGGAACATATCAAATAGCTGCGCCTTGACGATGCCATAGCGCGGTAGGGCCAGCAAATCCCTGGCAAGGCTCTCTCCCTGGCAGCTTGAATACAGGATATAGGGCGGCGCCATCTCATTGAGATAGGCGCATAGCGCCTGGCCGATCCCGCGGCGCGGCGGATTCACCAGCACCAGATCCGGCACCTCAGTACGCTGCTGCGCGAAATCGGTGGAATCCAGCGCCCGAAACGCCACGTGGCGCAACCCCAGCAGCTGTGCCGACTGCCGCGCGCTGGCGATGGCCTCGGCGCTGATTTCAATGCCGGTCAGCCGGATATCGCCGCTGGCGCAATGCAAACCAAACCCTCCCACCCCGCAAAACAGATCCCACAGGCTGGCGATAGGCAGAGCGCCGACCCAGTCCCGGGCGGTGGCATACAGCCGGGCGGCTACGGCGGGATTGGTTTGGAAAAAACCGCGCGGACGGATAAACAGCGGCACGTCATTGAGCCGTTCTTCCAGGGCGCTTTGCCCGGTCAGAATGATTTCCGTTTCCCCTTCCAGGATCGCCATCGGCACCGGCTGGATATTTACCGATATGACTTTGAGCTGGGGAAGCTGCAACTGCAGCCAGGGCAGCGCGGCGCGCAGCTGCGCCAGCTTGGTTTCGGAACGCAGGACGAAGCGCAGCATCATGGCGCCGTCGTATTCGCTGGCGGTCAGCAACAGGAATTTTAACTCGCCCCGCCGCCGCGCCACGTGGTAAGGCGTCAGGCCGGCGCGGGCGATAAACGTTTTAAGCCGGGCAAATACCGGCGCGAAGCCGGCGGGGTAAAGCGGGCAGCCGCATAAATCCACCGGCTCGCCGTCGCGGGCCATGATGCCAAGGATCGGGCGTTCGACGCTGCCGCTCACGACCATTTTGGCTTTATTGCGAAAAGCCACTTGGGCGCAAGCGACCGGCGCAAGCCAGCGCCCCACGGGACTGGCGGACAGCAAGGCGGCGATAGCGGCCTGTTTATCCACCAGCTGTTGCGCATAAGGCTTATCCAGCCATTCACAGGAGCGGCAGCGATCCGCGCTAAATAATTCGCAATGCATAAGTATCAAGGCCAGCTAAACGGGCGCGCATTGTACCATCGGCGGCGGGTGGAAATCATCGGCCGCGCATAAAAAACCGCCGGCTGGCGAGAGGAAAAAATAACAGCGCCAACACCACCATATCGGGGGATTTGTGCAGCAGCACTTGGCTGATAATCTCGCCGGCGCTGTCGCCGGACAAGGCGAACATCTCTGGATAAAAGCCATTCCAGGTAGCCAGAAACAGATAACCTGCCCCGAGCAGCTGACAGCCGGCGTAGCACCAGCGCGCCCAGGAATAACCCCGCATCACCGCAAAACCGCAGCGCAGCTCGATAAACAGTATCGCCAGGCTGGCCAGGAACAACACGGTTAAATCCCACGAACGGCTGCTGGTGTCGATAAAGCTTTGCAACCCGGCCACGCCCAGATTATTGGTCAACATCAGCACGCCCACGCAGCGGGTGGCGATAATGGCCGTACCGGCAATCATTACCGCCACCGGGGCGTCAAGCGGTACGCGCTCCCTGACCATGCTGCGGCTGCTCCTGAGTATTTCCGACATTGTCTCTCTCCCTGCCTGAACGCCGTACTAACCTAAGGAGTAAGACTAGCAGCTCCCGGGAGAATCAGCCACGTGCGGCGCGCTGTCGATCCCTTTGGCGCTGTTTTTCCGCGCGGGCCATAAACCACCAGGCAATCAGTCCGATGATCCCCACCACGCCAAGAATAATGGTGGCCAGGGCGTTGATTTCCGGATTAACGCCCATTCTGACGCTTGAGAACACCAGCATCGGCAAGGTGGTGGCGCCCGGGCCGGCGACAAAACTGGCAATCACCAAATCATCCAGCGACAGGGTAAACGCCAGCAGCCAGCCGGAGACAATCGCCGGCGCAATCATCGGCAGCGTGATGATAAAAAACACTTTGATCGGCGTGGCGCCGAGATCCAGCGCCGCCTCTTCTATGGATTCATCCAGCTCGCGCAGCCGCGAATTCACCACGACCGCCACATAGGCCGTGCAGAACGTCACGTGCGCCAGCCAAATGGTAAACATGCCCCGTTCCGCGGGCCAGCCGATAGCATGCCCCATGGCCACGAACAGCAGCAGCAGCGACAGGCCGGTGATCACATCGGGCATCACCAGCGGCGCGGTAAGCATAAACGCAAAACCGTCCGAACCGCGAAAACGGCCAAACCGCACAATCACCACCGCCGCCAGCGTACCGAGGATCACCGCCATGGTCGCGGTCGCCGCCGCCAGGGTCAGGCTCAATGATACGGCGCTGAGCATGGCATCGTCGTGAATCAGTACGCCGTACCAGCGGGTCGACCAGCCGGCCCAAACCGTCACCAGCTTTGAACTGTTGAACGAATAAATCACCAGCATCAGCATCGGCGCATATAAAAAGGTGAATCCCGATACCAGGATCGCGATCCTCCAGGGAGAGCGCACTACCGGTAATGTGTTCATGCCCGATCCCCCAGGGTTTTATTCTGATGTTTGTGAAACCACATAATCGGCACGATCAGCAGCAATAGCATAATCACCGCCACCGCCGAGGCCACCGGCCAATCGCGATTATTAAAGAACTCCTGCCATAAAATCCGGCCAATCATAATGCTGTCCGGGCCGCCGAGCAGTTCGGGAATCACGTACTCCCCCACCGCCGGGATAAACACCAGCATCGAACCGGCGATAATGCCCCCCTTGGTCAGGGGCATTATCACCTTGAAAAAGGTCTTGAGCGGCCGCGCGCCCAGATCCAGCGACGCTTCCACCAGCGAATAATCCAAGCGGGTCAGCGCAGTGTAGATCGGCAGGATCATAAACGGCAAATAGGCATAGACCACGCCGATATACACCGCCAGGTTGGTATGCAGAATTACCAGCGGCCGATCGATAACCCCCAGCCACATTAAAAAATTATTCAATACGCCGTTATTTTTCAAAATGCCCATCCAGGCATAGACGCGAATCAGAAACGACGTCCACGACGGCAGGATTACCAGCAGTAGCAGGATATTGCGGGTCGAGGGTTTACTGTGCGCCACCGCCCAGGCCATGGGGTAACCGATCAGCAGGCAGAAAAACGTCGACACCGCCGCCACCTGCAATGACTGCAAATAGGCCTCGATATACAGCGGATCGTCGAGCAGTTGCAAAAAGTTGGCCAGATTAAGCGAAATATCCAGCTTGCCATCCATCCAGCTCACCAGATCGGTATAAGGCGGGATCGCCCGGGCCATCTCCGCCAGGCTGATTTTAAACACAATCAGGAACGGCAGCATAAACAGCAGCAGCAGCCACAGGTACGGCAGGAAAATCACCGCTTTGCGGCCGTGGCGCATTTGCAGCCGGGTCAGCCAACGCGGGGTTTTCACCCGGTCGGCCACGGGCTCGGGGGGCATTTTTTCATCCACTACAGACATGGTCGTCCTCCGCCCTAAACCGTCAACACGACGCAACTGTCCGCATCCCAACAGAGACGCACTTCATCCCCCCAGGTGGGCGAACCTTTACGATAACGATGCGCATTTTGCAACTGCGCGCTGATAGTCTGGCCGCTTTGCAGCAGCACATGGTAAATGGACAGGTCGCCGAGATAAGCGATATTCACCACTTCGCCGACGGCAAAGTTATAGCCATCGGGGGGCACGTCATCGCATAACATGATTTTTTCCGGGCGCAGCGCCACATGCACCGGCACGCCGTCCACCACCGACACATCGGAGTTCACCTGGAGCGGATGCGCCAGGCTGGGACTTTGAATAATCAGCGCATCGTCCTGGCGCTCTTTGAGCAAACCGTCGAACATATTCACCGAGCCGATAAACTCGGCGCTGAACCGGCTGTTGGGGTGTTCATAGATCTCTTCCGGTTCGCCGATTTGCACAAATTTACCGCGATTCATGATGGCGATACGCCCGGCCATGGTCATGGCCTCTTCCTGATCGTGGGTGACCATGACACAGGTGACGCCCACTCGTTCGAGGATATCCACCACTTCAAGCTGCATGCGGTCACGCAGCTTTTTATCCAGCGCCCCCATGGGCTCATCGAGCAATAGCAGCTTGGGCCGTTTGGCCAGGCTGCGCGCCAGCGCCACCCGCTGGCGCTGGCCGCCGGACAGCTGGTGGGGTTTGCGCGCCGCGAATTCCTGCATATGCACCATGGCCAGCATCTCTTCCACGCGCTGTTTAATCTCGGCGCGCGGCAACTTATCCTGCTTTAAGCCAAAGGCGATATTTTGCTCCACCGTCATATGGGGGAACAGCGCATAGGATTGGAACATCATATTGATCGGCCGCTGGTACGGCGGCATATGGGATAAATCCTGGCCATCGAGCACGATTTGGCCATGGGTCGGCTGTTCAAACCCCGCCAGCATGCGCAGCAGCGTGGATTTGCCGCAGCCGGACGCGCCCAGCAGCGCGAACATTTCCCCTTTATAGATCGTCAGGCTGACATCATCGACCGCCGATTGGCCGTCGAACGATTTGGTCAAATTGCGGATCTCCAGCAATGGCGTAACCATTTTCTGGCTTTTAGGCTGTGGGCGGGGTGTTGCATCGTTCACTAACATCACTCTCCGGAACAAAAGCAGCGGCGCTGCCGCAACCGCCGTCGCTGAAATAGCATAACAGGCGGTATAAAACCGCCTGCTGGTTAGGATAAGTTTAACCTGTCTGGAATGTTATTTACCGCTTTTTACTTTGGTCCAGGCACGGGTGATCACCCGGTCGATTTTCGGCGGCTGGACTTTAAGGGTAAACATTTTGGCGCGGACATCGGCCGGCGGATAAATACCGGGGTTGTTGCGCACCTCTTCGCTGACCAGCGGCGTGGCGGCCTTATTGCCGTTGGCGTAGAAGATCTGGTTACTCACCTGGGCGATGACCTGCGGGTCCATCAAATAATTGATAAACTGATAGGCCTCGTCGAGGTTTTTAGCATCGGCGGGAATGGCCAGCACGTCGAAAAACGCCAGGGCGCCCTCTTTCGGGATACTGTAGGCGATATTCACGCCGTTTTTGGCTTCCTTGGCGCGATTGGCCGCCTGCATGACGTCGCCGGCCCAGCCGATGGCCACGCAGATATCGCCGTTGGCCAAATCGTTAATATATTGCGAGGAGTGGAAGTAACGGATACTGGGGCGCAGTTTCAACAGCAGATCGGTGGCCGGCCCGGTATAATCGTCGGCATTGGCGCTGTTGGGATCTTTCCCCAGGTAATTGAGCACGGTGGCGAAGATTTCCGCCGGCGCGTCCAGGAAAGAAACGCCGCAGCTTTTCAGCTTGGCCAGATTTTCCGGTTTCAACACCAAATCCCAGCTATTGACCGGGGCGTCGTTGCCCAATATCGCTTTGACTTTATCAACGTTATACGCAATCCCGGTGGTGGCCCACATATAAGGAATGGCGTATTTATTGTCGGGATCGTGCTGGCTGATAAGTTTCAGCAGTTCCGGGTCGAGATTTTTATAATTGGGCAGCTTGCTTTTATCCAGCGGCTGGAATACCCCGGCGGCCAATTGGCGCTCAAGGAAACTGGCTGAGGGCACCACTACGTCAAAACCGGTACTGCCGGCCATCAGCTTGCCTTCCAATACCTCATTGGAATCAAACACATCGTAGACGACTTTGATGCCGGTTTGTTTTTCAAAATCCGGTACCGTATTGGGTGCGATATAATCCGACCAGTTATAGACATGCAGCGTTTTTTGCTCCGCGCCGATGGCGGAGACGGACGCGGCCATTAGCAAGCCGGCAACCACACCCGACAGCCAGTTTTTACGTTGGGTGAACATCCGTTGCTTCCTCCAAATCCCAGTCAATAAAAAATATTTATGCATATCGCTAACGATATGCAATGCATGAATAAAGCACAGCAACGCAAGCATAACCGCAGCGCAAGTGCTACGCCAGCGATCGGAAAAAAAAATGGCTTTAATCGATTATTTATTCACTAAATGTCTATCAAATCTGGTATTCAGTGCGTAAAAGACACAGGATCTCCGCTCGAACATGCAAAATGACAGCATAAAAGAGGGCATCGGGAGGGAATGGACGGACGCCGCCATACGCGGTGGCGCCGCATTAATGGATCACGGGCAAGATATGTTTTGGTTCGGCGTGCGGCTCCTCGTCAATAAACAGCAAATCATTGGCGCGGGCTTCCAGAATCAGCATGGATAGCTGTTCTTCCGACTGCTGCATAAAATGCTTGAACTGGCCGAAGGTAACCCCTACCTCGATGCTCAGCGCCTGGCAGGCCACCAGCTTGGGTAAATTATCATCCTGGATATCTATAAACGCCTTCACGGTCAGCGAACTGGCATTGATCTGGCTCAAGTCTCCCACCAATGCAATCAGTGCGGTGGGACGCACTTCCGCCAGGGCGGAAAATAGGATGACGTTGTCAACCAGATCGATTTTCGCATCAAAAATGCCGTCAAAATTTTGCATATGCGGCAGATGCAACGCCTGGCAGGAGTCACACTCAAAGAATGAAAGACTGAGTTTTTCCAACCAGCGTCTAAGGATGTCCAGATCCGGGACAACAAGTGAATCCATAAAGGCCAACCTCTAATGTCAAATGTGAAACGGGGCATAGCTTACGGAATAATAACGAACGACGCCATGGACAAACGCTGTAAATTATCACCTATTGCCGGTCCTCGATAGGCCGCAGGTGCCACTGCCCCCGCGCCGCGGGACTAAAGGCAATAACATCATGTTGATTTGTAATGGATAGCCGGCCAGCCTCCGTGGGAAGGTCTTACCAATGCTCTACCCATCGGATAAAGTCTGAAAATGTAATCCTTTTGAGCATCCTCGCGGTTAAAAAACGATTTATCCGGTTAATCGCCGGTTGGCGCGCCGCGCTTAGGAAATTTTATGTAATGTGTTTTGCTCAATATAGGTAATCATCAAACCGGCTATATCAATCCCCGTGGCGGTTTCGATCCCTTCCAGTCCCGGCGATGCGTTAACCTCCATGACCAGCGGGCCACGCTGCGCGCGTAAAATATCCACACCGGCGACGTGCAGTCCGAGGGTAGCCGTCGCTTTGATGGCCACCGCCCGCTCCTGGGCGGTGATGGTGATTTTGCGCGCCGAGCCGCCCCGATGCAGATTTGAGCGAAAATCGCCGGGCTGGGCCTGGCGTTCAATCGCTGCCACCACGCGATTGCCAATCACCAGGCAGCGAATATCGCAGCCTTTGGCCTCGTGGATATATTCCTGCACCAGGAATTGAGCTTTTAATCCGCGAAACGCGTCGATCACGCTTTTGGCGGCCTGGGCGGTTTCCGCCAGCACAACGCCGATGCCCTGGGTGCCTTCCACCAGTTTTACCACCAGCGGCGCCCCGCCCACCATGGTAATCAAGTCATTGGTGTCATCAGGCGAATCGGCGAATCCCGTTACCGGCAAATCAATCCCTTCCTTGGCCAATAGCTGCAGCGAATGCAGTTTATCCCTGGCGCGGGTGATGGCGACGGAATCGTTCAGCGGGTAACTGCCCAGCATTTCAAACTGGCGCAGCACCGTGGTGCCATAAAACGTAATGGCGGTACCGATGCGTGGAATAACCGCATCATAGTGGGCCAGCCGCTTACCCCGATAATGAATCGAGGGCGAGTCACAGTTGATATTCATGTAACAAGACAGCGGATCGATGATATCCACACTGTGGCGGCGGGTTTCAGCGGCGTCCCGTAGTCGCTTGCATGAAAAAAGTGAACCGTCCCGGGATAGAATAGCTATTTTCACGCCTTATCCTGATTGGTCATTATGATCGCAGCCATGATAATCCGGCCGCCGCCTGGAATCGAGCAAAGTTTAGGGTGTTGCAAGAGCGTATTGCCCTGCGGCGGGTCAATATAGGCCAGAGGCATTGGACTGAAAGGTAATTTCTGCTTTTTTTTGACGCAAGTCACAGGCATAGTAAAAGACAACAAGAAGCGTAACAGAGTCCATTGATTCGTTTCGATTGTCATTTCATAGGTTAAGGAGTGTATATGTTTGCTGTCATTTTCGGACGTCCAGGCTGTCCTTATTGTGTACGCGCTAAAGAGCTGGCTGAAAAACTGACCGCGGAACGGGACGACTTTTCTTACCGTTATGTGGATATCCATGCGGAAGGCATATCCAAGGCTGATTTGTCGAAAACCGTCGGCAAACCGGTCGAAACCGTGCCGCAGATTTTTGTCGATCAGGTGCATATCGGCGGCTGTACGGATTTTGAGGCTTATGCCCAGGAAAATCTGAGCTTGTACCAGCAATAATTCCTGCGTCGCGGGTCAGCCACGGCTGGCCCGGTTATCTCCCATCCGGTTCCAAGCCTCCCCTCCCCTTTTCGCCGAGGTTTCAGTGCGCCGGCCGCTTGAACATGACGCCGATAAAATACCAGCCCAGGGCACCGCATGCGCACCAAAACACCGCGCTTAATAAATAGGTCATTTGATACCATACGCTGGCGGGCTCGCTGCGGGCCACGGAAAACAGCACCAGGCATAACGGCGAGGCAAGCAGAGCGCCCAGCACCGGAAAGACTATTTTATTGGCTTGGGACAACAAACCGCCGACGACCCCGGGCACAAGAAATAACAGCAGTCCCAGCGAAGCGCCATGATTTTGAGCGTTCATTACCGCAAAGCCGCTTTCCTGACTGGCAAACACTACCGCAAATAGTACAGCGCTACTTATGATTCCCGCTCCGCGTCGGTAAACCGTCATTATCGCCTCCCATAATTGCACCGTGATAAAACGTCATAGGAAAAAACCTATAATTACCCTATATTTAGGCCACTAATAGGCAATCATAAGATATCATCGGCATTAACAAAAAAAGCTCAGCCGGAAATACGCTATTTTTATCGACTCTATTTTCGGCAACGCTCGTACGAGCCAAAATAAAATGAAGCTGATATCCCTGGCGTTGTTACATACCGCCAAGGTTGAATAAAATCACTATTGAATGCTGATAAATATACCCGACAAACTCATAATTATCAAATAGTTGCTAGTAGCAATAAAGTTATCATCCGTGAATATTAACGTGGCTGACTTGTTAAACATGGATGAAATTTTGTTATTAATTATGGGTTAATAATCACGGCGCCGAAAATGGATAATAATGTTAAAACCGACTCAACATGGTCATTCAACAGGGTTTTTAGCGTCTTTTTTTTTATTTTTCCCCCTAATGGCGTTGGCGGCGAAAAAAATTTTCACCCGGAAAAAACAGGCCATTTAAATGGCAAATCAGCAGAGAGGCCATTTAAAAATCAGTTTTTTCTCATTATGACGGACATTGGCCGCCGTTGATTACATAAGATAGAGTCATTGATTAAGCCGCTCTAACCAGGTGCTACGCGCACCGCCCCATCGCCGCCCTGGGGCGAGCCGGACCCGGCGCCCCGCCCGCATGGGGATAACGGGTGTAAAACGTCCCCTGGGCGCGAATCCGCACGGCGCTATGGCGATCGATGTATAAAAATTTTTAGCGCAATCCAGAACTTTCCCTAATCCTTAGAGTCTGATTTAATGCCACTGCTTTTCTTTGATGTCCCCAAATTGAGGAGCCCGATCGTCCCGCCTATTAGGTTCAAGACTTTCGGGTTTTTTATTGTCCGTTCCCCATCGCCGCCCCATACCAGCATCATCCCTTTTTGGCCTGCCCGAACCCGCGTGCCCGGATTATACCCGGCCGTAGCGCGTGTAGGCTATTACCCAGGCAAACCGCGTCGCGTTGTGAAACCGGCCCCGTCCATCAGCGGATTCGGCACGCAGCCTGACGACGTAAAACCGCTGCGCTGGCCAAATATTGATTAGATAAATTAAATGGGTAATATAATATATTTAATTTTATTATGGATCTATTGGTTACTATATTTAGACATCATGATTTTAATAACTTCTAAACGATTATTGTTTTTATAGCCTGCGAGTTACGATATTACCCATGGCTAAACACGGATAAGATAATAACCCTAATATATCCATAATATTATGCCTTAAATTAACATTAACGCTAATGAACTATTTTTAATCATTAGCGTGAAATAGCCGTAGGTTTGCCGAATGAAAAGAATATCCTCTGCGCTTGAATCAGAGACCCAGATCAAAAAATGCCAAATTGGCACATGAATCTTTTAGGCAAAGTCTATATTATGGCCGCCAGTTATCGGCGATATATGATCTACTGCTAATTCATAACGTTTATTTTTTCTGTTAATGAATAAACGCAATGGGAATTTAAGCGAACATAGCCGTTTTTGTATGCATTCCGTTTAATTTTTTTGGAGATATGATGGATACGACGCAAGCAACCCCGATTACCCTGGATGAGCGGGCAATCCTGCAACCCTGGCGTCAATCGGACTCGGTATGGATGCTGGGACTGTATGGCACCGCCATTGGCGCGGGCGTGCTTTTTTTGCCCATCAACGCAGGTATGGGCGGGCTGCTGCCCTTGCTTATCATGGCCGTTATTGCGTTTCCCATGACGTTTTACGCCCACCGGGCTTTGTGTCGCCTGGTTTTATCCGGTAATCCTGACTGTAAAAATATTACCGATGTGGTGGAGCAGCATTTCGGCCCCCGCGCCGGCAGTATAATAACCTTACTTTATTTCCTCGCCATTTATCCCATATTACTGGTATATGGCGTAGCGCTCACCAATACCGTCGACAGCTTTATTACCTACCAACTTCATCAAACCGCCCCGCCGCGCGCGGTATTGGCGCTGATTCTGATTCTCGGCCTGCTGGGCATTATACGGCTGGGGAAAGATCTGATCGTCAGGGTCATGAGCATTCTGGTATTTCCTTTCGCAGCGACCCTGATCTTCCTGGCGTTATTTTTAATTCCGTACTGGAGCACCGACATTTTCCAGCAGCCCGTGCCGCGCGAAGTCACGGGAAATAGCGGCTGGCTAAATACCCTGTGGCTGGTCATACCGGTGCTGGTATTTTCATTTAACCATTCACCGATTATCTCCGCATTCGCCATGTCAAAACGTGAGGAATACGGCCATAACGCGGAAAAAAAATGTTCGCGCATTCTGCTTTTCAGCAATATATTGATGGTGCTGACGGTCATGTTTTTCGTCTTCAGCTGCGTCCTGAGCCTATCGCCTGCGAACCTGGCTGACGCCAAGGCGCAGAACATCACCATCCTGTCATTTCTGGCCAACCACTTCAGCAGTCCCCTGATCGGCTTCATCGCGCCGCCGATCGCTTTTGTGGCCATTACTAAATCTTTCCTTGGCCATTACCTGGGCGCCAGAGAAGGGTTTGCCGGCCTGCTGGCCCAATCGCTGCGCAAGCGCGGTAGAACCATTAACGCGACGGCATTGAACCGGCTGACGGGCATATTTATGCTGGTCTCCACCTGGCTGGTGGCAACGCTTAATCCCAGCATACTGGGCATTATAGAAATCCTGGGCGGCCCCATTGTCGCCATACTGCTGTTCCTGCTGCCCATCTACGCCATTAATAACGTACCGGCCATGGCGCGCTACCGCGGCGCGGCCAGCAACGTTTTTGTGTGGGTTATCGGATGGATGGCGCTGGCGGCCATTATTTACAAAATGCTGGGATAAAAAACCCAATGCCTCCCGACGGAAGGCATTGGGTTAGGGCGGGAAAGCGGGCGCAAGGATGAATGACGGCAGGCAGGTTATTTGCCAAACCAGCCGTGAATGGTTTGCAGTATCCAATCCCAGATGTTGCGGAAGAATCCGCCTCGCTGCACCTCGTCCAGCACCACCAGCGGCCGCTGTTCAATCACCTTGCCGTCCATCAGGAAATCAATCGTCCCGACTACCTGATGGCGGGCCAGCGGCGCTTCAAGATGCGGCGACGCGAGCGTGAAAGACGCTTTCAGATTTTTCATCTGGCCCCGGGGCAATGTAATGGAAGCGTCCTGGGCCACGCCAAGATCCACCTCGCTGCGATCGCCGAACCAGACCCGCTGACGGGTAAAGGGCTTAGCGGCGGTGATGGGCGTCACCGTTTCAAAAAAACGAAATCCCCAGGTCAGGATTTTTTCGCTTTCCCGAAAGCGCACGCCGTCGGTCGGGGCGCCGAGCACCACCGAAATCAGCCGCATGCCGTTGTCCGTGGCCGACGCCACCAGATTATGGCCGGCACCGTCGGTATAACCCGTCTTGATGCCGTCAACGTTCAAATTGCCGTTCCACAACAGGCGGTTGCGGTTGAGCTGTTTGATTTTGTTGTAAGTAAATTCTTTTTGCTTATGCAGCGCATATTCATCCGGCACATCGCGGATCAGCGCCTGGCTAAGGATCGCCATATCGCGCGCGGTGCTGTACTGTCCTTCGGCGTCCAGGCCGTGGACCGTAAGGAAATGGGTATTTTTCAGCCCCATACCCTCCGCATATTTGTTCATCAGGCTGACAAACGCATCCTGGCTGCCCGCCACATAGTCCGCCAGGGCGATACTGGCATCATTACCGGACTGGATCACCACGCCATTATTCAGATCGGCAACCGTCACCTGCTCGCCAGGTTTCAGAAACATCAACGACGAACCGCGCAGCACGGGGTTACCGGTGGCCCAGGCATCCTTGCCGATAGTGACTTTATCCTGCTCGGTGAACTTTTTGGCCTTGAGCGCCTGGCCAATCACGTAGCTGGACATGATTTTAGTCAGGCTGGCAGGGTCGAGACGCAGATCGGCATTGGATTCCGCCAGCACTTTGCCGCTCTGGTAGTCCATGAGAATAAACGCCTTGGCGTTCACTTCCGGAGCGCCGGGCGCCGTTTCCGCCCGGGCAAGGGGGATGCTAAGGACTAACAGGGCGCCAAAACTCAGCGCAGTAATTTTTTGTGGTAA
This sequence comes from Enterobacterales bacterium, assembly GCA_015654925.1. Classification (GTDB taxonomy): domain Bacteria; phylum Pseudomonadota; class Gammaproteobacteria; order Enterobacterales; family Enterobacteriaceae; genus Acerihabitans. The sequence goes on from JAATFX010000093.1 coordinate 17,228, forward strand.
AGCGAAATTCTTCATGACGTGGCCAGAGTATCCATTCAAAAATGGTTACCGCGTTACTCACGGTAGAGGATTGAGCATAGCATCCTGAAAAATGCGTTCAAGATGTCTGAATCATGTTCCAACAAGCTGAGTTTATTCGAAACAAAGTCACTTTGCCGCATTGAAGGCAAATTTTCAGCTTTTTTTATACTTTTATTTTCATGACGCCGGCCGACGCCCCGCCAGGAGCCGGCCGGCGGGTCTTAGCGTTTACTGCGCCGGTCCGCCCGCTGCGCCAGCCAATCGCCCAGGACCTGCACGATTTGCACTAAAATCACCAATGCCACCACGGTAATAATCATCACTTTGGTTTCATAACGGTAGTAACCAAAGCGAATGGCCAAATCGCCCACCCCGCCGCCGCCGACAATGCCCGCCATGGCGGAATACCCGATCAGGCTGACCAGGGTAATCGTCAATCCCCGCAGTAATCCCGACGCCGCTTCCGGCAATAATACCGTCGTGATAATGCGCAGCGGACTGGCGCCAAACGCCTCGGCCGCTTCAATAATGCCGGGATCGACTTCGCGCAGCGCGCCGTCTACCAGGCGGGCATAAAAGGCAATGGCCGCCACCGACAGCGGTACCGATGCGGCGATAGGGCCGATGGTATTGCCCAGTAACAGCTGGGTCAGCGGCAGCAATAGTACCAGCAGGATCACAAATGGAATGGATCGGATAATATTCACCAGCACCGTGCCGATAAGATAAAGGACGCGGTTTTGCCAGAACAGATGGCGGTCGGTGACAAAGATCAAAAACCCCAGGGGCAACCCGCCGATAATGGAAAATAGCGTGGCGATGCCCACCATTTGGAACGTTTCGCCGAATGCGGCCAGCAAATCGAGCCATAAATCAGCCATGCAGCACCTCCACGCGCGCCGTGTTTTCCTGAATATAGGCCACCGCCGCGGCCACCTGCCCCGGATCGCGAGGGTGGGTCAGCAACGCCACCAAAATCCCCAGCGCCCGCTGGCCGATATATTCGATTTTGCCGTGCAGGATATTCACCGATACGCCATAGCGGGTAGCGACATCCGATAGCACCGGCTGTTCGGCGGAGGCGCCGACAAACAGGATTTTCAATAAGGTACCCTGTAAATCCTGCATCAGACGCGGCGGCAATTCCAAATTGAAGGTATGCGACACCAACTGGCGGGTGAATTCATGCTGCGGGGCGGCAAAAATATCAAACACCAGCCCTTCCTCCACCATGTTGCCGCCGGTCATTACCGCCACCCGGTCGCAGATGCTTTTAATTACCGTCATTTCATGGGAAATCAGCACAATGGTGATGCCCAGGCGGAGGTTGATTTCCTTAAGCAATGCCAAAATGGCTGCTGAGGTCTCCAGATCCAATGCCGAGGTGGGCTCGTCGCACAGCAGCACTTCCGGCTGGTTGGCGATGGCCCGGGCAATGCCGACGCGCTGTTTCTGCCCGCCGCTCAGCTGCGCGGGATAAGCGGCCGCCTTATCCGCCAGCCCCACCAAATCCAAAATTTCGGGCACCCGCCGGGCGATATCGGCGGAAGATTTACCCGCCGCGCGCAGGCTGAAGGCGACATTCGCCGCCACGGTACGGGTATGCATTAAGTTGAAATGCTGGAAAATCATGCCGATTTTCTGGCGCTGATGGCGCAGCGCGCCGCCGGTCAGCGAACTGACATTGACGCCGTTGACGATAACCTCCCCGCTACTGGGCCGCTGGAGCAAATTGATCGTGCGCAGCAGAGTGCTTTTGCCAGCCCCGCTGGCCCCGACTATACCGTAGACCTCGCCTCGTTTGATATGCAGGCTGACATCATCCACCGCACGGGCACTCGGTTGTTTTCCCCTGGGGAACTCAACGCTGATATGGTTTAACCGAATCATTATCCGCATACTCCATGCTTACGTCTTAAGCGGAACCAATGTCGCCGGCCAAGAGGGCCGGCGGGGAAAATGCTAGGGCTTGGCCGGCGCGGCGGCCTGCATCCATTGCGGTTTCTGGAATTGGCTGAACACCGAGTCGGGTTGATTGATCGCCGCGGCATAAGCGGGGGATTCCACGGCGGCCTTGATATCTTTGACAAACGGCTTATCCATATCGTCACTGCGTACCGCAATGACATTTTTCAGATTTTCATCCAGCGTTTCCAATGCCAGCGCGCTGGACAGCTTCATCCCGGCGGCAAAAGCAAAGTTGCCGTTGACCAGCGCGCCGGTGGCGCTATCCAGGGTACGGGGCAACTGGGCGGCTTCCAGCGGCTTGAATACCAGGCCGCGCGGATTGACGGCGATATCCCGTTCAGAGGCTTTGGTGGGATCGATATCGGCCTTGATTTTAATCAGGCCCAGTTTTTCCAGAAAACGCAGCCCGCGCGCCAAATTGGTGGGATCATTGGAAAGCGTAATGATATCGCCTTTCTTGAGCTGATTGATGGCCGTGATTTTATGGGAGTAAAATCCCATGCTGGCGGTCGGTACCGTAATCAGCTTTGCCACCTTGAGGTTTTTGTCCGCGGCGAATTTTTCCAGATAAAGAGTATGTTGAAACAGATTGGCATCGATACTGCCGTTGGCCAGCGCCATATTCGGCTGTACATAATCGCTGAACTCCCGCACGTCGACTTTATACCCTTTTTTGACCAATTCCGGCTTGATGGCCTGCTTGACCATATCCCCATAAGGCCCCGGGGCCACGCCGAAAACGATGGTTTTTGGGTCGCTGTTGGCGTGGGCCAGTTGCAGCCCCAGGGCCAGCAGTCCGATGGAAAGCGCTGCGCGCAGGGTGGTGTTCAGCATCATAACGGTGAGTGTCCTGATTAGATAAAATGGGCGATGATCGTCAAACCCATGATTAAATCATAATTATCACCGTCGTATAGCGTATTGTTGTCGGAGCCATTTCTTTTGAAAGAAAATATCGTTTTAACCGATCTGGGAAAATAATCACTAGAAAACGGACTGATTTTTCAGGTTATAATTCATTTAGCCTCGATGAAAGCGGCCGGTAAAACAGGCCGGAACGCATGTCGCGCATCACCATATGGAAGTAATGCTATTGACGCGGCGGCACGGCATAATAGGTTTACCGGTTTCCGTTTTAGGCATAACGTCTGGTTATAGTGCGTACTGATGATTAATGATTACCCGGCTGTTTCTAATAAAAATTAATGCGGAGAAGGTGCGATGCTTACAATCTGGGGTCGTGAAAATTCAGTAAATGTGAAAAAAGTCTTATGGTGCGCCGCCGAGCTTGAATTGGTTTTCAACGCTATACCCGCCGGAGGGGAATACGGTAAAACGAAAGATCCCATTTTTCTGGCCCTTAATCCCAACGGTTTGGTGCCCTGCATGCAGGATGACGAGAACGATCTGGTGTTATGGGAATCCAATACCATCGTACGATACATGGCCGCCAAATTCGGCCAGGACGTCTGGCTGCTGGCCGATGCGTCGGTACGCGCCAGGTCGGAAAAATGGATGGACTGGACATTATCCAGCCTGGCGCCGGCCCTGCAACCGGTGTATATCAATCTCATCAGGACGCCGCCGGCGAAACGCAATAAACAGCTAATAGAAAGCGGCATCAAAAGATGTGAAGAATTATTTGATATCGCCGAGACCGCCTTGCATAAACACCCCTATTTTTCCGGGGATGAATTTGGCATCGGGGATATTCCCATGGGCTGCCTGGCCTATAACTGGTTTACCCTCGATATCCCGCGCAAACCGCGTACCGAGCTACAGACCTGGTATAACGCCATTTCCGCGCGTTCCGGCTTTCAGACCCGGGTGATGCTCCCCTTGAGTTGACTATGCCCGCGCAGGGTGCCGGAACATCCTGCGCGCCGTACCGGCCGCGGGTTACTCCAATCCTACCTTAAGCAATTTTCCGTTACGCTCATCGGTAAGCACATACAAAAAACCATCCGGTCCTACCCGCACATCCCGTATCCGTTCACCGCGATCTTCGAGCAAACGCTGCTCGGCCACCACCCGATCTCCTTCCAGGGTCAGCCTAAGCAAGGCCTTCTGTTTCAAAGCCCCGATAAATAACGAATGCTGCCATTGCGGGAAACGCCCGGCATTATAAAACGCCATGCCGCTGATCGCCGGTGATTTTTGCCAATACCACACCGGCTGTACCGTGCCCGCCACCTCGCCGCCCTGCGCCTCCGGAATTTTCAGCCCGGAATAATTAATACCATAGGTAGCAATCGGCCAACCAAAATTAGCGCCCTTGGCAATAATATTCACCTCGTCCCCGCCCATGGGGCCATGCTCGTTCTCCCAAATGGCGCCGCTCCAGGGGTTTAACGCCAGACCCTGCGGATTGCGATGTCCCAGCGACCATATTTCCGGCCGGGCGTTTTCATTATGCACAAAGGGGTTATCCGGCGGGATCTCGCCTTCGGCGGTCAGACGGATAATTTTGCCCTGGTGTTTGGTCAGGTCCTGCGCGGTGGGGCGCCGATTGTTTTCGCCCAGGCTGATATATAAAAAGCCCTGGCGATCAAACGCCAGCCGTCCGCCGAAGTGCTCGCCGCTGGATAATTTAGGCTGCTGGCGGAAAATCACCTTGAAATCCGCCAGGTGCGTATTGTCCTGCGACAAGCGGCCATATCCCACCGCCGTTCCCGCTTCATCTTTGCCCTGCTCGGCGTAGCTGAGATAGATACGCCGCGATTGGCTGAAGTCCGGGGCCAGCACCACATCAAACAATCCGCCCTGGCCGTGGGCATAGACCGCCGGCACCCCGCTCACCGGCGCGGACAAAGGCTGCCCTGGCCGCCAATAACGCAGCCGCCCGGGACGCTCCGTTATCAGCATGCCGTCCTCCTGCGGCAGGAACGCCAGCGACCACGGATGATCCATACCGGTCAGCAGTTGGGTCACTTTCGCTTCAGCCGCCGCAGCCGGTCCGCCGGATAGGCCATAAATGCCCGCCAACAGCAGAGGTATTATCCAACGCATCTGGTTATCTCCCTTAACGAATCCCTTTTAAGCGTAGAAATGACCCAGCGGTTATGCGACGAATCGCCACCGGATTTACATTAACTGACAAAGCCAAAAGTCTGGCGAACGCTGAATTAGTTTTAACATTAACAAATTGCATGTTATTAATTTGCAAATAACTAATTAAAGATTCAAACAATACCTGACCATAATCTTGGTTTCGCCGGCCCAGGTAAGCGCCCGATTTTATGGCAAATAATAAGGAGTGAGAATGCAGATATCCAAATGCGCCCCGGTGTTGCACCGGTTAAGCCCCGCGCTCGGCCTCACCTTAGGCCTATTGCTCAGCGGCTGCGCCCCGCATCAGCAAGCCGCCGCGCCTGAAACCGCGCAACAAAAGCTCACCGAACAAACGGTATTTGCCGTTAACTGGATGCAGCAATCAGGCGAAATCAGCGCCTTATCCTACCAGGCGTTTAATACCGCGGAAACCGCGTTTACCCAGGCCCGGGCCGAAGCGGGACTGAAAAAAGCGGTGGTGGTGGATTTGGATGAAACCATGATCGACAACACCGCCTATGCGGGCTGGCAAATCAAACACGGCCAACCTTTTACCGACGCCACCTGGAGCAAATGGACCCAGGCCCGCGAGGCCAGGGCGCTGCCGGGAGCGGTTGAGTTCTCCCATTATGTCATTGAGCATGGCGGGCGGATTTTTTATGTCTCCAACCGCGACCAGGCCGATTTTGCCGCCACGGTGGATAATCTGAAAGCGCTGGGATTTGCCGATGTCAGCCCGCAGACGGTGCTGCTTAAGCCCATCGGCGGCAGCAGTAATAAAACCGCGCGCTTTGGCCTGGTGGAACGACAGGGCTATGATATCGTGGTGTATGTGGGGGACAACCTGAATGATTTCAGCGGCGAGCCCTATCATAAACTCAATACCGAACGCCGGGATTTTGTAAACCGCCACCAGGATGAATTCGGCCGCAAATATATCGTGCTGCCCAACCCCAGCTATGGCGATTGGGAAGGTGGATTGTCCAAGGATTACTGGCCCGCCTCGGATGAACAGAAAGTGAAGATCCGCGAAGGCAAAGTTGACGCCTGGGATGGAAAGTAATGGCTGATTAGACCTCGCACCACGTTATCAGCATCGGAGGCCACGGCTAATGACGAGCGTGGCCGACTTAACGACAGATTAATTCAAGCAATAGGAATTAAATTATTATAAAAAAAATATCATTAATCATAAAATTAAATTATTCCATAACGTATTTCTCCCGAGCGTGGAGCACGCGCGATAAACTGTTGCTGCTGCGGATATAAGATCAAAATATTACGCTGAACATTCATCAATGTTTTTTTTGGCAATTCATACGGTAAAAATAGCCATTGCTTCTATTCCCGCACGCCATAAAATTACCTGCATGTTCATAACCGATCAATAAATATTCCGTACCAAAGAATATGGAAAAAACGTTTTTCCCAGCGTAAGGAGTCAACATGGCCTTGCTTCCCCCAATTTTACCCCAGTTGGTTAACGGTATTATCACGACTAACCAAATTTCCGCTGACAACGGCATTATTGTACAAATCCCTACGTACGGGAATGTTTCACAAAATGACACTATTAATTTATATTTCAATGGTATCTTAGTTGAAACCTACCTGGTAATAAACGTATCCGACTTACCCAAGTTATTTATGATCCCTAGGAATATTTCCACTTCAGGCACCAAAAGTGTTTATTATTCTGTAACCGACAAGGTGCAAAATATGAGTGAATCGCCCCGCGTTAATTTTAATGTCTCCCAAAGTCAGACAGCCGCTGGTTATACTCTCACCCCGACTATTATTGTAAATAATAGCCAAGCTAATAATGTAAATTATAATATCATCCTTTATACCCTATCCAGTCCCACCGGAGCGTCGGTCAGCAATGTATATCTGCTATTTGAGGCCCTCGGCGGCGGTACCCTCGGCGCTGCTTACGGCGCGACTAATGCGAACGGTCAATATCAATTGACCGTTCGCAGTGCCGCTGTCGGCAGCGTCTTGGTACAGGCAACGGTGAGTCTTGATACCGCAGTCACAACGTTCACCGATTTAAATTTCGTCGCGGTACCTGTGGCTTATCAACTTACTACCAGCATCACCAGTAATAACAATTCCGCTGATGGTCAACATGCCAATGTGATTCAAGCAAGGTTGATCAATGCCAATACCGGCCAGGGTATAGCAGGTCAGCCTCTTTTGGTTTATGTCTCTGGTCCAGCGACCTACCCGGCTACCATTATCACCAACGCAACAGGTTATGTTTCAATCTATATAACCACCTACACGCCGGGCCAGTTGACCGTGAGCGTATATTTAGAAGCCAATACATCGATTTCCTCTTCGCAGAATATTAATTTTACGGTTAACTATCCCATTGTATTAGGTTCCCGAACCGTATGGCTGCAACACGATGTCGGGATACAAAAACTATTAGGTCCCTATAACCTCACCGCCTTTAACCGTTATACAATAGAAATCACCAGAGAGCCGTCTACTGTGTGGAATTGCCAAAATAATCAAGCATTTAATATCTCAACGACTAGCTGCGCCATCGGCATTGAACGCGCTTTTTATTTTTTGGATGACGATCTTTCGGATGTTGTACCCTTAAGAACCGCGTCGGGGGCTAATTTATCTTCAGAACGCGTTATGTGGTTTGCCCCGGCGAATAGCGGTTATGGCGTGGTGACCATCAAGGATTGGGGGCCGCAAAATGCGGCGGCATTCGATCCGGCATTGTTGGAGCAGCTTGAGGCAGAACAAATAGCCGAACGGGATGCGCCAAAGGAAGAAACGGTTTCGGATGAACTGACCGAGCCCACGGGTTTGCCCACTCGGGCGCTATCGTCCGAACAAGAGGCATTGCCGCAGTTGACCGTGCAACCCAGGGCAGGAGAGTCTGAGAACAGTTAGGCCTGTTTTTCTGGCCGGGTAACAGCGTATCCGGCCAGTTTTTTTCTGCATGAGCCCTTGTTTTAATCCGCTGGCAAAATCTGCGGTGCATAAAGCAAACCAGCCACAGCCGGTTTAGGAGCTGGATCACCCCGCGGGGACGCGTAACCGCAGTTTTCCCTCGCCCCTTCAACTCTTCAGCTTCGGGTCCAGCGCATCCCTCAATCCATCCCCGAGCAAATTAAACGCCAGCACGGTCAAAAAAATCGCCAGGCTGGGGAAAATGGCGATATGTGGCGCAGTGACCATATCCGCCCGCGCTTCGTTAAGCATCGCCCCCCATTCCGGGGTGGGCGGTTGGGCGCCAAGGCCGAGGAACGACAGGCTGGCGGCGGTAATAATCGAGGTACCGATACGCATGGTAAAATACACCACGATGGACGACAGCGTGCCCGGCAGGATATGGCGCAGCAAGATAGTGCGGTCGGACGCGCCGATGCTGCGCGCGGATTCGATAAACGTCTGGTGTTTGAGCACCAGCGTATTGCCGCGCACCAGGCGGGCGAAGGCCGGAATACTGAAAATCGCCACGGCGATAATCACATTCGACATGCCGCTGCCCATAATGGCCACCACCGCGATGGCCAGCAAGATGCCCGGAAACGCAAACAGCACGTCGCACACGCGCATAATCAGCCGGTCCCACCAGCCTTCATAATAACCGGCCACCAGCCCCAGCACGGTGCCGATGGCCATGCCCAACAGCACCGAAAAGAAGCCGGCCGCCAGCGAAATACGGGTGCCCATCAGGATACGGCTGAAAATATCACGCCCCAGTGAATCCACCCCCAGCCAATGCATCGCCGACGGCCCTTCGTTAAGCCGGTCGTAATCGAAAAAATTCTCCGCGTCGAACGGCGCCAGCCAGGGAGCGAAGACTGCGGCGATCACCAGCACCAGCACAAAGATCCCGGCAGCCAGGGCCAGCGGCTGCCGTTTGAAGCGCCGCCAAAATTCGCTCCAGGGAGTGCGGACGCGCTGGGGAGTTATCACCGGCATCGCCTTGAGTGCGGCCTCTCGTCGCCAGAATTTCATCCCAGGTCCTTACTGATACCGGATAGACGGATTAATTGCCGCATATAGCATGTCCACCAGTAAATTAATCACGATAAACTCCAGCGAAAACAGCAGCACCTCGGCCTGGATCACCGGGTAATCGCGCATTTCCACCGAATCCACCAACAAACGCCCCAGCCCCGGCCAATTAAATACTTCTTCCACCACGATCGACCCGCCCAGCAAAAAACCGAACTGTAGTCCCATCATGGTTACCACCGGGATCATGGCGTTACGCAGTCCATGTTTGACGATCACCCAAAATTCGCCCACCCCTTTCGCCCGGGCGGTGCGCATATAATCTTCCTGCATGACCTCGACGAACGAGGCGCGGGTAAAACGCGCCATAATCGACGCCACCGCCGCGCCCAAGGTTATGGACGGTAAAATATAGTGCTGGGGGGTATCCGCCCCCACGGTGGGCAACCAGCCCAGGTTGACCGAAAAAATCTGCATGAGCAGCATACCCAGGGCAAAGGCCGGGAAGGAGATACCCGAAACCGCCAGCGTCATGCCGATTCGATCGGGCCAGCGATTGCGCCAGACCGCCGACACGATGCCCAGGGCCATGCCGAAAATCACCGCCCACAGCATACTGGCGATGGTCAGCCAGAAGGTGGGCATAAACCGCGAGCTCAATTCGGTGCTCACCGGCCGCTTCGAGACCAATGAAGTACCGAAATTTCCCCGCGCCGCATTACCGATAAAATGCAAAAACTGTTCGGGCAACGGTTTATCCAGGCCCAAATCCTGACGCACCAGCGCCACTACCGAAGCGTCGGCGTTCGGCCCGGCCGCCAACCTGGCCGGGTCGCCCGGCAGCAGGTGGACAAACAGGAACACCAACACCGCGACAATCAGCAGCGTAGGAATCAGGCCCAGTAACCGCTTGATAAAATAATTCAGCATCGGCGCCGGTTTATTTCATATCGGCATGGGTAAAATCAAAGGAGCTGTCTGGCATCACATAAAAACCGGTCAGGTTCTTGCTGTGCGCGTAAAGCAGCTTCTCGGTGAGCAGGAATACCCACGGCGCGTCGGCCCAGATTTTATCCTGCGCATCTTTATACAAACGGGTTTTTTCGGCCCGGTCGGTGGTTTTCAACGCGTCGGTCAAGTCTTTATCCACCTGCGGGTTGTTGTAATAGGCGGTGTTGAAAATGGCCGGCGGCGCGGACTGGCTGGCGAACAGCGGCGTCAAGGCCCAATCGGCTTCGCCGGTGGACGCGGACCAGCCGGTATAGAACATGCGTACGCCGGTTTCATTTACGCCCTTGGCTTCCACCTGCGCGGCGCGCTGGCCGGCATCCATGGCGGTGACGGTGGTTTTAATCCCCACCTGCGCCAGTTGCTGCTGGGTAAATTGCAGCGCTTTCTGGAAGGTGCTGGTATTGTGCGACGACCACAAGGTGGTGGTAAAGCCGTTGGGATAGCCCGCTTCCTTCAGCAGTTCGCGCGCTTTGGCCGGATCGTAAGGCCAGGGTTTATATTTCACCGCGTAATCGATCCCGGCGGGCAACGGGCCCTCGGCGGGGACCGCATAGCCGGCATAAGCCACCTTGATCAGCGCGTCTTTGTTAATGGCATAGTTGATCGCCTGGCGCACTTTCACATTATCAAACGGCTTTTGGGTTACATTGAGGCTGATATAGCGCTGCAAAATGGACGGCGCGGACACCAGCTCCAGCTTGCTGTTCTTGCCCAATACCGCGGCCTGCTCGTAAGGCAGCGGGAACGCGAAATTGGCTTCGCCGGTTTGCAGCATCGCCGCGCGGGTATTATTGTCCACCACCGGCCGCCAGGTAATGCTATCAAGCTTGGCGGCATCTTTTTGCCAGTAGCCGTCAAAGCGTTTTACTTTAACGAAATCGGTCTGGTTCCAGACTTCGAATTCGTACGGGCCGGTGCCCACCGGATGAAAACCGATTTCCTTGCCGTATTTTTGCAGCGCCGCCGGCGAAATCATGGCCGCCGCCGGATGGGACAGGTTATTGATAAACGGCGAGAACGGCGTTTTCAGGGTGATTTTAACCGTGGTCGGATCGATCGCCTCGGTCTTATCGATCATTTTAAACAGATTGTAGCGTTTGAGATGGTTCTCGGGATTGCTGGCGCGGTCCAGGTTGACCTTGACCGCCTCGGCGTTAAAGTCGGTGCCGTCCTGGAACTTGATCCCCGAACGCAGCTTGATGGTGTAAGTCAGCCCGTCGGCGCTGGACTGGTAGCTTTCCGCCAGCACGTTCACCTGCTTCATATCTTTATCGAAGCCGAATAGCCCCTGGTAAAACGACTTGGCCACCGCCTGGGACAACGTATCGTTGGCGTCATAGGGGTCAAGGCTGGTGAAATTGGACCCGACCGCGATGACCGCGTCTTTGGCGGCCCAGGCCGGTACCGATACCAGCGCGCCCATCACCGCGGTGGCGATCAGCCAGCGGCGTTGAGTATTTTGTGCAATCATAACGTTACCCTCTCCATGAAAATCCCTGTCATTCAATACGCGCCGCCGATCGGATGGCGGGCGACATAGTGCCCTTCCCCGACCTTTACCAACGGCGCAACAATGGGTTCATCCCCCAGCGCCCGCACGGGGCTGGGGATCTCATCTACCAGTAAAGCATGTTCGGGACGGCGGCGCGCGGGATCGGGCACCGGCACCGCCGACATTAATTTGCGGGTATAGGCGTGCTGGGGATGATCAAACACCTGGCGCCTGGGGCCTATTTCCACGATTTGCCCCAGATACATCACCGCCACCCGGTGGCTCACCCGTTCCACTACCGCCATATCATGGGAAATAAACAAAAAGGCGATGCCGAATTCCCGCTGCAAATCCAGCATCAAATTGACAATCTGCGCCTGGATGGAGACATCCAGCGCCGATACCGACTCGTCGGCAATCACCACTTTAGGATTTAAGGCCAGCGCCCGCGCGATGCAAATCCGCTGACGCTGGCCGCCGGAAAATTCATGGGGATATCGCTGCGCATGCTCGGGCAGCAGGCCTACCCGTTCCAGCAGGGCGTCTACCCGCTGCTGGGCGGCCTTACCCTGCGCCACGCCATGCACCAGCAAGGGTTCCATGATGGAATACCCCACGGTCAGCCTGGGGTCGAGTGAAGCATAGGGGTCCTGGAAAATAAACTGGATATCCCGGCGCAGGCGCTGCAATTCATTGCCCTGCATGGCGGTGATCGATTGGCCATTAAATATAATATCGCCGCTCTGGCTCTCCACCAGGCGCAGTAACGAGCGCCCGGTGGTGGATTTGCCGCAGCCGGACTCGCCCACCAGGGCCAGGGTCTCGCCGGGATAGAGCGAGAAACTGACCTTTTCCACCGCATGCACCCGCCGTTGGACGCGGTTGAGGATGCCGCCGCGGATATCAAAACCGGTGACCAGATCTTTTACCTGCAAAACGGGTTGGGCGCCGGGCGGCACCGTATCTTGCGGCAAGGCCCGCTCCACCCGGGCGGGCGCCGGGTCCGCGCCGCCGAGCTGCCCCGGTTTCAATAGCGGAAACTTGGCGGGGAAATCGCTATCGGCCATGGAGCCAAGTTTCGGCACCGCCGCCAGCAGGGCCCGGGTATAGCCGTGCAGCGGCCGGGCGAAGAGCTGTTCCACCGGCGCGGACTCCACGTCATCGCCCCGGTACATCACCATCACCCGGTCGGCCATTTCCGCCACCACGCCCATATCATGGGTGATAAACATCACTCCCATATGCATTTCGCGCTGCAGGGTGCGGATCAGTTGCAGAATTTGCGCCTGGATGGTGACATCCAGCGCGGTGGTGGGCTCGTCGGCGATCAATAGCGCCGGTTTGCACGATAACGCCATGGCGATCATCACCCGCTGGCGCATACCGCCGGACAATTGGTGCGGATAGCGATCCAGCATGCTTTTGGCCGTGGGGATGCGCACCAAATCCAGCATCCGCAGCGCTTCTTGCCGCGCGCTGCGATGATCCTTGCCCTGGTGCAGGCGAATGGATTCCGCGATTTGCTCCCCGACCGGAAATACCGGATTGAGCGAGGTCATCGGCTCCTGGAAAATCATCGCCATATCCGCCCCGCGCAGGGCGCGCAAGGTGGATTGGCCGGCGGCGGTCAAATCCACCAGTTGGCCGTTGCGCCGGCGAAACAGCATGCTGCCGCTGTCCACCTTGCCGCCGCCCAATTCCACCAGGCGCATCACCGACAGCGCGGTGACCGACTTGCCGGAGCCGGATTCGCCGACAATCGCCAGGGTCTCCCCGCGATTGATCTCGAAAGAGATATTTTTTACCGCCTCGATGCGCTGGCCTTCATGGGTAAAATGGACTTTCAGATCGCGTACCGCCAGCACTTGCCCCTCTGGCAAGCCAGGGGCGGACTGCGCCGCTCCCACGCCCCGTTCCCGGGCCGCGGCGATTTCCGCCGCCGGCCGCGACGATGCCGCGCCGACCATCAGCGGTAAATCCTTGTCTCAACGGGCCCGCCCACATAACCGATGCCCCGGTACATTCCTTCGCTGTTAAACGGCAGGGCCACATTACCCTCCGTATCCACGGCGATTAACCCGCCCGAGCCGCCGAGGGCCGTGATTTTTTCAAAGATAACCCGCTGCGCCGCATCCGCCAGCGGCAGACCGCCGTAAGCCATCAGCGCGCCGACATCGTAGGCGGCGACGGCGCGGATAAAGACTTCGCCGCTGCCGGTGCAGGACACCGCGGCGGTGGCGTCATCGGCATAACAGCCGGCGCCGATAATAGGTGAATCCCCCACCCGTCCGGCTTGTTTATTGGTCATGCCGCCGGTGGAGGTGGCCGCCGCCAAATGGCCGGCACTATCGCAGGCCACCGCGCCCACGGTGCCTAATTTGCGATCCGCATCAAGGGGATCGCCCGCCGCGGGCGCATCGTGATCCAATATCGCACCGGCGTCGGCGGCCTGGGCGCGCCGCAGCTGGGCATGCCGTTCCTCAGTGGAAAAGAAATCCGGTTCCACCCGCTCCAGGCCCCGGCTGGCGGCAAAAGCTTCCGCTCCCGCGCCGGTAAACATGACGTGCGGGCTATGTTCGAGCACCGCGCGCGCGGCCAGGATGGGATTGCGAATATGCGCGACGCCGCACACGGCGCCGGCGTCGCGGGTATGGCCATCCATAATGCTGGCATCCAGTTCGTGGCTACCCTGATGGGTAAATACCGCGCCTTTCCCGGCGTTAAACAAAGGGCATTCTTCCAGCTGTCGCACCGCTTCGGTCACCGCGTCCAGGGCGCTGCCGCCCGCCGCCAGAATCGCCTGGCCGGACTCGACCACCCCGGCGAGAGCGAGATGATACCGCCGCTCTTGTTCCGCACTCATGGCATGGCGCGTTATAGCGCCGGCACCGCCATGGATGACTATGACTGGTTTGCTCATGTAATCAAATACCCTGCTGATAACCGATCAAAGGATGGAGGTCTGCCGTTGTGCCAGCGAAAGACCCGGACACTCCTGAGTTATTACTTAAATGAGTGTGGCATAATATTATTATCATTTTTGACTATATTAAGCCTTTACCCCGCTGTAAAGAGGAAATGCACTCTATTGATTGCAGAAGCGATAATGGCATTTCTTTAGCCAAAACATGGCAAAGCTTAACCAAAAGAGGCACAGATCCCCGGGGCGCATTTTCTGGTGGAATAACCGTGGTATTATGGCGGCGCCGGCCACCGATTCCGCGGCCGATCTTCAACAGGAGTTTGAGATGGCTGCGTTGCGTTCCCCCCTGCTTACCCTGGCCCAGGCATTAGATAAAATGCTCGGTCGGGTCAGCCCGCTGAGCGAACATGAAACCCTTGATTTGACCGCCGCTGCCGGGCGGGTCACCGCCGCGCCGGTGGTCTCGCCGGTCAATGTTCCCCCCTTTGATAACTCCGCCATGGACGGTTACGCGGTGCGCCTGGCGGACCTGGGCTCTGCCCGGCCGCTGCCGGTGGCCGGCAAGGCCTTTGCCGGACTGCCGTTTAACGGCGACTGGCCGCAGGGCACGGCGCTGCGCATCATGACCGGCGCGCCGGTTCCTCCCGGGGCGGAGGCGGTGATTATGCAAGAGCAGGCGGAACTGGCCGAAGGCGGGGTGCGCTTTACCGCCCCGGTTAAAGCGGGACAAAATATCCGGCGCATCGGCGACGATATCCGCCAGGGCGCCCGGGTCCTGCCGGCCGGCCGGGCGCTGGGCGTGTCGGAACTGCCGCTGCTGGCATCCCTGGGCATCGCGCAAATCCAGGTGGTGCGGCGCCTGCGGGTGGCGCTGTTCTCCACCGGCGATGAACTGCAGCCCATAGGCGCCCCTTTGGCCGCCGGGCAAATCCATGATACCAACCGGTTTACCGTACGCCTGATGCTGCAACGGCTGGGCTGCGAAGTGATCGACTTAGGCATTATCGCCGATGACGCCCAGGCGCTGCGCGACGCCTTCCGCCAGGCCGGCAGTGCGGACCTGGTGATTACCAGCGGCGGCGTATCGGTCGGCGAAGCTGATTACACCAAAACCATCCTGGAAGAACTGGGCGAAATCAGCTTTTGGCGACTGGCGATTAAACCGGGTAAGCCTTTTGCCTTTGGACAACTCGACCGCGCCTGGTTCTGCGGCCTGCCGGGTAACCCGGTATCGGCGGCAGTCACCTTTTATCAGTTGGTCCAGCCCCTGATCGCCCGCCTCACCGGCCGCACCGATTGGCATTTACCCCCGCGCCAGCGCGCCAGGGCGCTCACTGCGCTGAAAAAATCCCCCGACCGCATGGACTTCCAGCGCGGCGTCTTCCGCAGCAACCCGCAGGGAGAGATCGAGGTCAGCAGCACCGGCCCGCAGGGCTCACACGTATTCAGCTCATTTAGCGCGGCCAACTGTTTTATCGTATTGGAAGCGGATCGCGGACCGGTGGCCGCCGGCGAATGGGTGACCATCGAACCCTTTAACCACCTGTTGATATCCTGAGGGCCGGCCATGGCGGACGAACTGAGTCATGAGGAAATGCTGCGCTACAACCGGCAAATCATACTGCGCGGCTTTGATTTCGACGGCCAGGAAAAACTCAAGAACGCCCGGGTGCTGATCGTTGGCGCCGGCGGCCTGGGCTGCGCTGCGGCCTTATACCTGGCCGCCGCCGGCGTCGGCCACCTTACCTTGCTGGATTTCGACACCGTCGCGCTATCCAACTTGCAACGGCAAATTTTACATACCGACCGGCGCATCGGCATGGCCAAAGTCGACTCCGCCGCCGAGGCCCTGTCAGCGGTCAACCCCCACGTAGAAATCACCCCGCAGAACGCCGCTCTCGACGACGACGCGCTCGGCGCACGGGTGGCGCAAGCCGGCGCGGTAGTGGACTGCACCGACAACGTGGCCACGCGCGAACAGCTCAACCGCCTGTGCTTCGCCCATAAAATCCCGCTGGTATCCGGCGCGGCCATCCGCATGGAAGGCCAAATCAGCGTTTTCACCTACCGGGACGGCGAACCCTGCTACCGCTGCCTCAGCCGCCTGTTCGGCGCCGGCAGCCTCACCTGCGCCGAATCCGGCGTCATGGCCCCCCTGGTGGGCATCATCGGCTCGCTCCAGGCCATGGAAACCATCAAACTCTTAACCGCCTTCGGCAGTACAACCCCCGGCCGGCTGGTCATTTATGACGCAATGACCCTGCAATTTCGTGAAATGATCCTAAAGCGCGATCCCCACTGCGATGTATGCGGAACAGCGGCGACGCACTAAAGGGAAGGCGTAAATGGAAGGCATAACTGGGAGGGCGCAGTAGAGGGGGCCACATTACCTGTTAAAGGGAAAGCATGCCGTAGGGGTCGAGGCGGCCATTTTTCTGGCCGTCCGACCCCCTGGGCATGATAAGCCCGCTATCACCGAAGGGACTGCGGGCCGATAAGTCAATTAACGCCCTGACTACGCAGATAGTCCTCATAATTGCCGCTGAAATCGATCGCCCTTTCCGGCGTCAACTCCAAAATACGCGTGGCCAGGGAACTCACAAACTCGCGGTCATGGGACACAAAAATCAACGTCCCCTGGTACAACTCCAGCGCCGAATTCAGCGACTCGATGGACTCCATATCCAAATGGTTGGTAGGCTCATCCATCAGCAAAATATTCGGCTTTTGCATCATCAATTTACCAAACATCATCCGCCCTTGTTCACCACCGGACAACACGCCCACCTGCTTATTGATATCATCCTGGCTAAACAGCAAACGGCCAAGAATACTGCGCACAGCCTGCTCATCATCGCTGGTCTGCTTCCACTGGCTCATCCAGTCGAACACCGTAATATTCTCGGTAAACTCACTGGCATGATCCTGGGCATAATACCCAATACTGGTATTCTCGGACCATTTGATTTCCCCGCCCGCCGGCGCCAGCTCGCCCACCAGCGTTTTCAGCAGCGTGGTTTTACCAATACCGTTGGGGCCTAATATCGCCATCTTCTCGCCCACTTCCAGCATCAGATTCATTTTCTTTAACAGCACCGGCTGGCCAGCGTACCCCTGGGTCAGTTGCGTAACTTCCAGCGCGTTGCGGAATAATTTCTTATTCTGATCGAAGCGGATAAACGGATTCTGGCGGCTGGAGACCTTCACCTCATCGAGCGTAATCTTTTCGATCTGGCGGGCGCGGGAAGTCGCCTGGCGGGACTTGGACGCATTGGCGCTAAAACGGCTGACAAAGGATTGCAGCTCGGCGATTTGCGCCTTTTTCTTGGCATTGCCGGACATCAATTGTTCGCGTGCCTGGGTGGACGCGGACATATAATCATCGTAATTACCCGGATACACCCGCAGCTCGCCGTAATCCAGATCCGCCATATGGGTGCACACCATATTCAGGAAATGCCGGTCATGGGAAATAATGATCATGGTGCTATTACGGTCGTTCAGCACCTGTTCCAGCCAGCGGATGGTATTGATGTCCAGGTTATTGGTCGGTTCATCCAGCAGCAGGATATCCGGATTGGCAAACAGCGCCTGGGCCAGCAAGACGCGCAGTTTCCAGCCCGGCGCCACTTCGCTCATCGGGCCGTAATGCTGTTCCAGCGGAATGCCGACGCCCAGCAGTAGCTCGCCGGCGCGGGCTTCCGCGGTATAACCGTCCATTTCGCCATACAGCACTTCCAAATCGGCCACGCGGTAGCCCTGCTGTTCGGTCATATCGGCCATGGCATAGATGCCGTCGCGCTCTTCTTTTACGGCCCACAGCTCGGCGTGGCCCATAATAACGGTATCAAGCACCGTATACTGTTCAAAGGCGAACTGATCCTGGCGCAGTTTACCCAAACGCTCGTTGGGGTCCAGGGCTACATGGCCGGCGCTGGGCACCAGATCGTCGCCGAGGATTTTCATCAGGGTCGATTTGCCGCAGCCGTTGGCGCCGATCAAGCCATAGCGGTTGCCGCCGCCAAACTTAACGGAAATATTTTCGAATAGCGGTTTGCTACCGAATTGCATGGTGATGTTGTTACAGATTAGCAAAAGAGGCACTCTTCAATTAAAAACGTGACATTACCCACATTATGCCACACTCCGCTGCAAAATTGCTCCCTCTGTATGCAACCAAAGCAATTAGCGTCGAAAGCCCCTCCCCGGTACCGGTACCCGCTGCGGCCACGCAATGTACGCCGGACGACATAACGCAGCGTTGCGGTAATCTGCCGTCGTAAAGGACCAAAACCAGGCCGCATATCCCCGGTGCGTTAATACGCCGTAATATTAATAAGGCGCTGCGGTAGCGCATAACGATAAAATAAGCGCGGCGTAATCTGCCCTGACTATTTATCTGTTTTAATAATAAATAGTATTCGTCCGGATAATGATATGAACGTCAATATTTTATTTCATTGTCGCGATAGAAGTAATACGAATGGAGTGAAAATGGAGATAAAGGCGAGATCGGCAACCGCTGCCATGACGCTTAAATAATTGAAAGCACGGCAGGAGTTGGAGCAACTGTCACAAAAAATTCACCCTAGTCGATACATGAAACAAATTGAATATACTTGGGGATAACGCTAGAATTTGTGCTTGAGGATATAACCGCATAAAAACGAAAAAGCATGGTCGATTTTCTCAACCATGCCAATTATCATAGGGCCCGCGGGCGAAGCGCCCCGGCCTTAAGAGTACTTAGAAGCGGTAACCGACACCGGCAATCCAGGTACCAACGTCAACACTGCGGATACGGCTTTGTTCGTAGGAGACGTCAAGGGCAACGTTTTCCATAGGATTGAACTGCAAGCCTGCGCCGTAAGCTACGCCAACATCGCTAAAACCGTTGTTGTCGCCGCCGCGTTGCGCGTTATCAGTAGTTTTACCCGCGCCCAAGCCGACCACGCCATAAACGCTGGCCCAATCGTTGATACGGTAAGCAGGACCGGCAGTCACGCCATAGTATTGGCCTTTCTGGTAAAAACCTTTTTCAGACTGGTTTTTTTCCAGATAGGTGAAAGAGCTAATCATGCTCCAAGGTTCGCTGCCGTCCATTTCGTAACGGTATTTTAAGTTAAACCCGGATGCTTTATTGATGACGCCCTGCATATCGCCTTGGGCATAGCCCGCGGTAACGGTGCTTTCGCCTGCCGTTGCGGAACCTGCCGCCACTGCCAATACACAAGCTAACGCTGAAAGACATGCAATTTTGTTCATAACCACCTCAAATGTGAATTTACGTCCTAACCATGAAAATATAACAAAAAGTAGCACGAAACTCTGCTTAATAAATGTTGTCCAAGTGAACGTATCGTGTAACATAAGTTTTCAGATACTTCTATCCCATTCATTTTACTTATGTTTTGGCTATATCTCCTATTTTCCACCTTTACGTATCCTTACAACATATCCAGATAATTCCGAACTGAATGAGTAAAAAATAGACCACTTTGGCCAATATCGCCGATTTTTTTTCTCAAAAATCGGACGGGATTTCATTACGCGGATCGATTACAAGCCCGTTTAGGATTTATTTAGCAAATAATGGCGGACTGGAACGCAATATGCATCGATTTATCGCTGCCTGGCTTACCCACTTATTTGGCAGCGCAAATTTACCTGAATGAACCATATGAAAAATCTCATACGCGCCGGAATCAACAGACGCGGGCACGGCAATTTCCAGCGAAAATTTTGCCGTTTTTTTGCGCTTTACCGCCGGGTGAAAGTGTACGCGGCCAGAGTTTTTGCTATAATGTTGTATTAGGGCATTAATTTAAATGAAAACCATTTGTATTCTCTTTATTTTCTTGGAAATCAAGCGGTGGTTAGTGCCTTTTATCTATACTGGGTATGTTGTTTAATGGGATTGGGTCGTATTGAAAGGCAGCAGCTATATGAGTGATAGGATGCAGAAGTGCCAAACGCTGCTATACTTTATGCCTGAACGAAATTAATAATGATCAATTAAGAGGATGATTAATGATGAGTACCGCTAAACTGGTTAAAACGAAATCTTCCGAACTTATTTATACTCGCAACAATCTGGAAGAAGAGGTAAAGACTTCCAGTATCGCGCTGCTTAATCGCATGGTGGTCGAATTTGTCGATCTGGCGCTGATTACCAAACAGGCCCACTGGAACATGCGCGGCGCGAACTTTATCGCCGTACATGAAATGCTGGACGGCTTTCGCGCCATCATCCTGGATCATCAGGACACCATCGCGGAACGCGTGGTCCAATTAGGCGGCGTAGCATTGGGCACCGTCCAGGTGACCAACGATAAAACCCCGCTGACCAGCTACCCGACCAATATCCATAGCGTGCAGGATCACCTGAAGGCGCTGGCCGATCGTTATGGCGTGGTGGCGAATGACACCCGTAAAGCCATCAGCGAAGCTGAAGACGACGAGGATACCGCTGATATCTTCACCGCCGCCTCGCGCGACCTGGATAAATTCCTGTGGTTTATCGAGTCCAATATCGAATAATGCCGCTGGATAACCAGGACCGGGTTATCCATGGTCGCCGGTACTGGTGACCGAATGCTAGCGAAAAGCATATTGAAATTGAATTGGAAAGGCTGACAGCCAAAGCTGCCGGCCTTTTTTAATCCTTTGCGTTGCGATCAACTGGGGGTTATCCATGGCAAGCGGATGGGCGCCGGATGGCGCGGTACAAGACCAAATAGATTCCACCATCAATGATGCGGTGCGGCGTGCGCGCCACGAACTGTCGCAAGGCGAAAGCGCCGAATATTGTCGTGAATGCGGCGAGCCGATTGCCGAGGCTCGGCGCATAGCGCTGCCCGGGGTGCAATTGTGCATTCAATGCCAAAGCGAGCAGGATAAAAAACGCCAGGCCCATGCCGGTTACAACCGCCGCGGCAGTAAAGACAGCCAACTGCGCTAGCCGCCCGACCGTTTGGAGAAAACCATGACTTCACCGGCTACCCATTATTACGAACCGCGCCTTGGGCATGGACTGCCCCACGATCCGTTAAACGCGATTATCGGGCCGCGGCCTATCGGCTGGATTGCCTCGGTTAACGCCGCGGGGCAGCGCAACCTGGCTCCTTATAGCTTTTTTAACTGCTTTAATTATCATCCGCCGATTATTGGTTTTTGCAGCGTCGGCTGGAAAGACAGCGCGGCCAATATCAGCGCTACCGGGGAGTTTGTCTGGAACCTGGCGACCCGCCCGCTGGCCGAAGCCATGAATAACTGCTCCGCCTCGCTGCCCGCCGGGCAGGATGAGTTCAGCTTTGCCGGCCTGACCCCCGTTAAAGGCACGCGCGTGGCGGCTCATCGGGTAGCGGAAAGCCCGGTTAATTTTGAATGCAAATTAACCCAATGCATCCAATTGCAGGCCGCGGACGGCGCGCGCATTGATAGTTGGCTGGTGCTGGGAGAAGTGGTGGCCGTGCATATCGCTACATCTTTGATCGACGAGCACGGCGTTTATCAAACCGCCGCCGCTCAGCCCATTCTGCGCGCCGGGGGTCCCAGCGCGTATTACGGCATTTCCGATGAACAGCGTTTTGATTTGATCCGTCCTGACGATCGCAGCGGAAAGTAACGGGGCGGACCCATTTAATCGCGCAAAAAATATGACATTTTTGGTCAATAATCACTGCTGTAATTTGTTCATAACAAGCGTATTATAAGCATCCGATATGATACTGTTTACAGCGTGATTATTATGAAACACATCTATTTGACTACCCTAATGCTCCTGCTCAGCACCGCCGCTAACGCAGCGCCGGCATATCGGTTGCCGGACATGCCCCATGACCCGCGCATCGATAGCGCTTGCTTGAGCAAAAACACCGCCGCTACCGCCGGCAAATGTCCGCGCCAGGTCTTTTCCCCAGGCAAAAACCAGGCGGTAGAAGGCTACAGCCCGGTATACCATAAAGACTAAACCGCGTTAGATCGGCGCTAACGCAGCGCTGCCCCTGAGTTTACTGATAATCCTGGCGAATAAACGCGGCGAACTGCCGGCACATCGACTCATCCCCCTGCTTGTTGGATGCCAAAACCCGGTCGCCGTCAATAATAGTGATGCGCGCGTTAAGATCAAAATCCGCCGCCGGCTGCGGCCGCGACATTCCCTGCGCTATGCTGTGTTGCGCCTGTTGCCAGGCCTGATCCACGGTTTGATTGCAGGCCGCGGCCAGATAAGCCGGGTTAAAGCCTTCACCGGTCAGGCTACGGAGCGTGTCGTCGTGGGTAACGCTGTTGCCGGGCAACCAGTAATGGGCGGCTAAATCCGGTCCGATGGCGGGGTTATCGGTAAGGTAGCCGTCGCGATCCAGGAAGAAGTGCCGGGTTTGTTCCACCGCCATCAATGCCAACAGATAACCCTGATAAGAACAGGCCGATTCCTGCGACAATAAATGGGGAATGGCGATCGTCGGCCGGGGGCTGCCTTCGACGCCAAGGATGCGCAGTTCGGTTTCCCTCGCCAGCGCCGTGATAGCCTCCGGCGTCAGTTGCCCATCTTCCCATTGATAAAGCGCCCATTCAAAATAGGGAACCAGCAAAATATGCCGCTCGTTAAAGGCGCGCATGGGCTGGCGCGCGGCGATGGATGCCTGGATAAGCGCATCGGGGGGCGGCTCGCCGTTGCCGTTTAACGCATAACGTTTTAACCAGTCGGCGTCATCCAGCAGGCTATCGCAAAACATCGACTGCGTTTCGGCATAGGCCATGGAGGTGGGCGGAAACTCCTGCGAAAAACAGGGGGCATTCTGGCGGATATTGGCAAAATGCGCCGCATGTCCCCCTTCATGAAACAGCGTATTGATACCGCTGATGCCGCTGCCCACCTGATCGGGTTTAGCCAGGCTGGTGAAATTAATGCGCGCCGGTATCCATTCCCCCTGTTGCCAGAAGGGGGGCACCGGCCCGTGCATAAATCCATTCTCATATTTATCTTTGCGTACAAGCAGATCGAGCTGCATCCGCGCGCCGTTAAACCCGATATGCAGCCGTTTGAAACTGTTGATCCAGCGTTCCAATGAGTCGGCAAACGGCAGATACGGGTCCATCTGCCGGGTCACGTCGCCGGCGGTGGCGTAGCGGATATTCCACGCTTTCAGGGCATCCCGCCCCTTATCCGCCGCCAGTTGATCCAGGCTGCGCAAATTGCTTTCACGCGTCTGCTCTTCAAAGCGATCCAAAATGACGAATAGCTGTTCCGGCGTCATTTGCTCGGTTTTATTCACTTTGTAATCAAAATAGTTACGATAGCCCATTTGGCGGGCAAAACGATTACGCAGCCGGACCAGCGTCGGCAGTCCATGCCGCAGCAGCCATTGTTCCAGCTCGCGCAGCGCCAGCTGCGAACTTTGGCGCCAGGACTCATTGGCGTTATTGGCCTGGTTGGTCAGCAACTCGCCCAGCGTGGCCGGTACCCGCTCGCCCCGATCGTTAACATGAGCCAGCGTAAGGGTTTTGCGCCGCGCGTACAGGTCGTTTTCCGCCTCGATAATTTCATCCATCAGGGCCTGGGCCTTGGGATCTTCAATTACGTTGCAGTCAAAAAAACGCGCCCAGCCCCGCAGGCCATGCAGGGTGTCGTCGCGCTGGCGGCTTGGCTGCGCGCTTGCAAGGGCGGCGATATGGCCGCGGATCTGCGCCGGACGCGCGGGGTCGGCGATAAACCGCTTGTAGGACTGTTCCGCGCTGGCGAAACGCTCGGACACGCCGGCGCCGCCAATGGCCATATAGTTTTGCCAGAACAAATCTTCTTTGGTTTGATGCACCGCCAGATAGTCGCGGTTCAAGGCGTTAAAATACTCTACTGCTGTTTGCATAAGGGATCGTCTCCATCGAAATCATCTGCCCCGCGGCGGCGGGATGTGCGGCAAAGCGTGCTGCGAAATGTGCGGCGAAATGCATTTGGCGCGTCAAAGTCCGGGAGCCATGGCGATCAGGCTCGGGCCATGACCGCATCGATATGCGTTAATGCCTGATCAAAGGACGGCGCCTGTCCCGCGGCGGCGATAATGCAGGCCAATTGCAATCTGATAGCCTCCGGCAAAGGAAAATCGCCGCGCAGGCAGGCTTCGGTCCAGCGGGCGGTAGTCACCGCATCGCGCCCGGCGGGTAAACTCTCCAGAGGCGGTAGCGGATATTGCAGCGGGTCGAGCACCAGCCGCTGTTCCCCCTGGTGCATGGTATAAATTTTAGTCATGCGCTGCGGATTGGCATAGGTCTCGCCCTCGGTGCCATTCATCAGCAAGCCGCTGCTATTGATGGCATTAAAAAACGTGGCGACGCGATTAATATATTCCGGATGGGATACGCTGGATAAACGCCAATGCACATGATGATGGAACGGCGTGGCCAGTTTGGCCAGCGTATGGGCGCTGTTGCGCACCCCCATGCGCCAGCGCAGCTTTAATTGCTTATCCAGCGCCGGGCACAAAGCGGACACCGGAATAAATACCGGTTCCTGGCCCAGCACCAGCGCGCTTTGCGCCTCAAGGGGGAAGATACGCGGCGCGATGCCGAGTTCGTGAAGTATTTCCGCGCTGGTGACCCGTCCAGGATCTTCGGTCACCCCGTGCACTACGACCGGGAATCCCAGGCGCGTCAGCATCAGCGCCAGCAGCGGCGTAAGATTGGCCTGCTTGCGCGCGCCGTTATAGCTGGGGATCACGATAGGCGGCGGCATATTAACCGGCGCCTGCAGCGCCATGACCTGTTCCTGCATGGCTTCATAAAAGCCAAGCATTTCCCCCTGCGCCTCTCCTTTGATCCGAAAGGCGATCAGTAACCCGCCCAGCTCCAGCTCAGGCACCTCTCCCGCCAGGATAGCGCGGTAGAGTTGGCTGGATGTCTGCCGATCCAGATCGCGGGCATGATTTTTGCCGCGCCCGACTTCTTTGATAATTTTGCTGTAATCCATAACCGATCGTGTTCCGCCATCAATGAATGTGTCTGGACGTCGTCCTGATTTTACTACCACCATACCTTTCATTAATACGCTAATAAAGTCTTGTACCATAACCTTTATGTCCCGAGGCGACGGCCGGCCCGGCTGGGCGCGACCGTCGTCCATCGCGCCCGGACGCAGCGCCGTCCCTTAGCGGGCCGGCGTTTAACCGCAGGGATAAGTTCGATGGTTATTACGTGTGTTTATATTATTCGCTGATTCACCCGGACTTGTAAATAACGCTTATTGCCGGCTGAACATCTCGTGATACCGGTTGATATATGCTATAAAAAAATGGCTTTTAAAAAAGCAACGCCAAGTATTGCACTCTATTTCAATAAGGAAATGCCATGCACTCATCCGGGATCAATTATTTCCTATTCACCAAGATAACCAATTGGACGTCTGGCCAGGTGATATCCAGGGCCGCAATATTAACCTCATTGGTTAAGAAGCTGATCAATATTAGAAGCTGTTCAATCAAAGCCTTCAGAAATACCGGCGTCCGTCCCGATGAGGACAACGCGATTGAAACAGGCGAGCCGGGCGGCACCGGGGATGCCTTGGCTAACCAGGCCTGCGGCGCCCCTGCGCATGGCAGCGTCATCATGAATTTTATCCGGGCTTTCACCGGTTTTAATTGTAAATCATACGATCTCGGCGCCAGGCAAACGGCGGCGGAGAAACCGGATACCGGCAGCGCACGGACCGTCTACACGCCGCTGGAGTTATTAACCGATCGTCCCATCACCAGAGCGGGATTTATTACCCAAGCGGCTAAACAGATAATCGAGAAATTAAATTCCGGCCCGACAAAACAGTTGGAAGATAAAATAGCGTGGCAATCACAAGAGTTCGAAGTTTATATTCCGGCGCAAATTAACCGGCTTATCGACCACGCCGGCGCCGCGTTGGATAATAATGGCAAGGCGTTGTTATTTCCCGCGTCGCCCCGGAGAGAAATTATCATCCAGACCCTTGACGATATGGGCGTATTGGCCCGCTATGCGCATGTCAAGAATCTGGCCGGCGGCGCCCAGACGTCCATTAGCCATATGACCAGGAATTTTTTGGCGGACCAGGGCATCCACGATGCGCAGTTGATATCGCACATAAGCCACCAGGTTTATGAAACCCTGTTCGCCGCTCCCGGCCAGGTTGCGCAGGCGATACGGACCGCGGAGCGGATCATCGAGCAGCGCTTGTCCAACGAAAGCGCGGCCTGATCATGCGCGCCACGCAGGATGGCGGCCCGCTGGCTGGCGGCGCAAATAGGGTTAGTGCGCGGCAGGCGGCACGGCCGCGGGAGACGGCGGATCCTCCGGCATGGCCGGCTGCTCGATGGGAAATACCGGCAGCGCCGCCAGCAGGCGGGCGCCGTAGGATTTGGTTAATAACCGCCGATCATAAATTACAATCTCGCCGGTACATTCATGGCTGCGGATCAACCGCCCTACCTGCTGGATCAGATTAAACGACGCGCTTGGCAGGCTTTGCACTTCAAACGGATGGCGCTTTTGGCTTTTGAGCCACTCGCCTTCGGTCAGGATCACCGGGCTGTCGATAGGCGGAAACGCAATTTTATGGATATGTACCTGGGTAAGCAGTTCCCCTTTCAGATCCAATCCCTCCGCAAAGGATTGCAGCCCCATTAATACGCTGGTTTTGCCCTGGTCGACCCGCCGGCGATGCTCTTCTATCAGGCGGTAGCGCGGTTGATCCCCCTGCACCAATAGTTGTAGACGCAGGTCGGTAACATGGGTCAGAAATGCCTGCATGGCGCGATGGCTGGCAAACAGGACCAGGATCCCGCGATGGACCCCGGCGGCCAGTTGGGCGCGAAAGAAACGGGCCATTTCGGCCAGATGCTCCGCTTCCAGCGCCATGACCGGCTCGTTGCGCATCTGCGGGATCACCAGCTTGCCCTGCCTGCGGTGGTCAAAAGGCGACCCCAGCGTCACAAAACGATCCCCCGCCCGTTCCTGCAAGCCCGACAACTCCTGTAGCCGGGCGAAGCTGTTAAGGGAGCGTAGGGTCGCCGAGGTTACCACCGCATGGGGGATTTTCGACCATAACAGTTTTTCCAACTGGTCGCTGACGCGGATACCGACGCAGTGCAGGAAAATATGCGCGCCGGTATCGCTCATTTCCCGGTTCAGCCATTTGGAAATCGGGGCATTGGATGCTTTTTCCTGCGCCGCCAGTTTCCATAACCGGCTGGTGGATTCCCAATAGCCCAAGGTACGGCTGGTTTGCAACAGCGCCTGGTGCAGCCGGACGATATCCTGTTTGCCGGTTTTTTCGCTCAGATCGTTAAGCAGGAATTCCGTCAGCATGCGCAGCGCGTCGGTGAGCTTATATAACCGCGCGGCCATTTCGCCCATGGCGGCGGGCAATTGACCCATCTCAAAACGAAACTCCGCCACCACGCGATCCTTGGGCAAAAACGACACCGCCTGCTGCTCGAACAATTGCACCAATTTCAGAATTTCGGCACAGTGGTTTTTTAGCCGTTCCCCGCCGCTGAGCAATGGCGGCTTGGCCGGTTTAAACTGCGCCAGGGTTTGTTCGGTCTGGCGCATAAACAGTTCCAACTGATGAGTGATGAATCCGACGGTAATTTCGCCGGCCATCTCCAGCGCGTCGCGCGCCACGTCGGGCAAATGATGCCCTTCGTCCAGCACCAGCAGCATATGCTTGGGGTTGGGCAGCACCGATTCGCTGTCCAGCGCAGCCATTACCAGCGCATGGTTGGCGACCACCACGTCGGCGCTTTCGATTTCCTTGCGGGCAATAAAAAACGGGCACTCCCGGAAATAATGGCAATTGCGCCCCAGGCAGTTGGCCTTATCCGTGCTGAGTTTGCCCCATAATCCGTCGCTGACCGATTTGGGGTAATGGTCGCGCAGGCCATCCCAGGAAAAACGCTGCAGATCCTGCTGCAACTTGCCGCACAGCGTTTTTTCCTTGCCGTCGGCGGGCGCCGGCTCGTCATCGAGAAACAGTTTCAGGTCGCCCTGGAATACCGCATCGGCGGACATGGCCGCCAGATTGCGCGGGCAGACATAACGCCGGCGGCCAAACGCGGCGGTAAATGTTAAATCCGGGATCAGTTTTTTCAGCAGCGGCAAGTCTTTGCTGAAAATTTGATCTTGCAGGGCCACGTTGGCGGTACTGACCACCAGCGGTTTTTCTTCGGCGCGGCTGATGGCGATGCCGGGAATCAGGTAAGCGAGGGTTTTGCCCACCCCGGTAGGCGCCTCGATGACCAGGTGGCGTTCAATGTCGCCGGACAGCGCCTTGGCCACTTCGGCAATCATCTGGCGCTGCGGCATGCGGGATATAAAATCCGGGATATGTTTTTGCAGCGCTTTATACCAATCGTGGATTTGCGCCTTGGTGGCAACGGACAGCGACATTCAGCAACTTTTTTATTAATGCAGGGAGGGTTATTGTCCCACAGACCGGCCGCGACGTCAGCCCGTAGCTGTATATATCTTCAGGCATTGGCGGCCGGAGGCACTTGTATCACGGATGATTGCTCTTATAATAAGCTATCTCTGGTTTATCAAGGAATCCTATGAATCTGGTCAAAGCGGGCGTTTTCGGCCTTATTTCCTTATGTGCGCTGGGTGCCGTGGGCGGGGTCATGTTGGCGGGTTATATCGTTATCGTCCACAGTTGAGGCCGCCGCGCTCAGGCGCGATGAAAACAGCGCAGCCAGCGTTCGAACAGCATATCGCCGATCACTGCCAGCAGCGCCACCAGTATCGCCCCCTGCAAAATATAGGCCGTATTAAAACCGCTTAAACCGATGATAATCGGCGAACCCAGGGTTTTGGTGCCGACGGTCGAGGCGATGGCGGCGGTGCCGATATTGATAATAACCGAGGTGCGGATGCCGGTAATAATCACCGGGGCCGCCAGCGGCAGCTCCACCCGGGTCAGTATTTGCCAGCGGCTCATGCCCGCCCCGGTGGCGGTTTCCAGAATGGATTCCGCCACCGTTTCAATGCCGGTAATGGTGCCCTGGACTATCGGCAGCAGGCCATAGAGCACCAGGGCGATAATCGCCGGCTGTTCGCTGAAACCCATCACCGGCACCGCCACCGCCAGCACCGCCACCGGCGGGAAGGTCTGTCCCACCGCCACCAGCGTTTCCACCAGCGAACGAAACTCCTTGCCCGCCCGCCGCGTAACGCAGATACCCGCGCCTACGCCGATGGCCACGGCGATAACGCTGGAAATCAGCACCAGTTGCACATGCGCCCAGGCCAGCGATGCAAAGCTGTCCTGCAGATAGACCGGGCGATCGAGAGTGGGAAACAGCATGGAGAACAAACCATCCAGCCGCGTCATGCCGAACATCAGCGCCAATAACAGCAGCAGGCACCATAACAATGGGTCGGTGACTATGCGGCGCAGCATTCTACACGTCCTCCCGCGCCGGCTTGATCAAATCCTTGAAATGCAGCACGCCGACGGAGGCGCCCTGCTCGTCAACCACCGGCAATAACTCGGTTTGGCGGGAGACGAATTCCGACAGGGCCTCGCGCAGGGTCATCGCCGCGGGTATCGGTTGGCCGGCCAGACGTTCCCCGCGGCGGGCATGGGTGCCGGCGGCGCCCAGCGCCAGCAATTTGATGCCGATATCGCTGCGGCCGAAAAAATTGCGCACAAACGCATTGGCCGGCTGCGTCAGCAAATGGCGCGGCGCCCCCTGCTGGATCACCTGCCCCTGATCGAGCAGCACAATGCGCTGCGCCAGCGTCAGCGCCTCATCGATATCATGGGTGACCAGCACCACGGTGCGCCCGGACAATTGATGAATGCGGGCGATTTCCGTTTGCAACGCTCCCCGGGTAACCGGATCGAGGGCGCCGAAGGGTTCATCCATAAGCAGTACTTCCGGGTCGGCGGCCAGGGCGCGCGCCACGCCCACGCGCTGTTGCTGGCCGCCGGAAAGCTGGTGGGGATACCGGCCGCGGAATTGCTGCGCATCCAGATGCAGCAGTTCCAGCAGTTCCGTTACCCGATCGCGGATTTTCGCCCGCGGCCATTTCAGCAGTTGAGGCACGGTGGCGATATTTTGCTCCACCGTCCAATGGGGGAACAAACCGATGGACTGAATGGCATACCCCAAGCGCCGGCGCAGTTCCTGCGGTTTGAAGCTGTGGATTTCATCGCCGGCAAACAGGATTTTGCCCTGGTCGTGTTCAATCAGGCGATTGATCATTTTCAAGGTGGTGGATTTGCCCGAACCGGAGGTGCCGATCAACACGGTAAACTCACCGGCGGCAATATTCAGATTCAGGTTTTCCACCGCCGGTTTGCCATGAAAATACTTGCTTACCTGCTGGAATTGGATCATTGGCGCACCGTTTCAAGGAATGAAATAATCAGTTTAAACAGCGTATCCACCAGCACCGCCAAGGCAATGGCCGGAATCACCCCCAGCAATACCAGTTCCAGCGCGCTGCTGAGCAGCCCCTGGAACATCAGTGCGCCAAAGCCGCCTGCGCCAATCAGCGCGGCGATCATGCCCATGCCGACGGTTTGAACGGCAATAATCCGGATGCCGGAAAGAATCATCGGCAGCGCCAGCGGCACTTGAATCCGCCGAAATATTTGTCCGCGGGTCATGCCCATGCCGAGCGCGGTTTCAATCACGTCGGCGGGCACCTGCAGTAAGCCGGCATTCACACTGCGCACCAGGGGCAATAGCGCATACAGCACCAAGGCGATCAGCGCCGGCGCCAGGCCGATGCCGCCGATGCCGATGTCGCGCAGCCACGGCCAGGCGGTGGCCAAGCCGCTGAGCGGGGCAATCAGCAGGCCGAACAGCGCAATGGCGGGGATGGTCTGGATGATATTGAGCGTGGAAAACAGCGCCGGACGCCAGCGCGCGGAATGATGGCACAGTAAACCCAGCGGAATGCCGATAATAATGGCCGGCACCAGGGTGCCGAACAATAGGGTGAGATGCTCGCCCAGCGCCTGCTGGAAAACGTCCTGACGATTGGCGTATTCCTTGAACAGCGACAACTGGTCCAGGCGGCCGGCGGCCACCAGCGCCACCAGCGGCAGCCAGATTTGCGCATTGGCCAGTACGCGCAGCGTCTGGCTGGCCAATGCGCGCCCAATGGCGTCGGCGGCAATCAGCAAGCATAAGGCGCCCATCAGCCAGAATCCGCTGCCAAAAGAGGTCCGCACCAGCCCCCCGCCTTGTTCGGCGAGATGGTTGGCCGCGTCGCCGGCCAGGGCCACCAGGCATACCAGCAGCACTTCGGCCAGCAGCATGACCGTCAGGCGCACCGGCCGGGAGGGTGTGATAAAACACAACGCCAGCGCCGCCGCAGCCGGCAGCAGGATCAGTATGCGCACCCCGCCCAAGAGTCCGGCCAAGCCGATCCCCTGGCCGGACATCAGGCGGTTCGGCGCATAATTCACAAACGGCAGGACCAGCCCGGCAAAAACCAGTAATCCCGTCAGTGTCAGCAGTACGCGGTTTTTAACCAATCTGCATTGCTCTTTGCATTACTCTCCCCTGGGCCAGGCGCGTTACGATTTTACAAAGCCTTTCTGCTTGAGGTAATCCGCCGCGACTTTTTTCGCGTTTTGCCCTTCCACCGCGATGCTGGCATTAAGTTTTTGCAGCGTCTGGGTGTCCAGGGAAGCAAACACCGGCTTGAGCCACTGTGCGATTTCCGGATGCTGTTTTAATACCGACTCGCGGATAATGGGGGCCGGCGCATAGATCGGCTGCACGCCGCTCGGGTCGGTAAGGGTTTGCAATCCCAGCGCGGCCACCGGACCGTCGGTGCCGTACGCCATGGCGGCGTTGACGCCGGAGGTTTGCTCGGCTGCGGCTTTCAGGGTTACCGCGGTATCGCCGCCGGCCAGGGACAGCAATTGATCCTGCTGAAGTTTGAAATCATAGGTTTTTTCAAAGGCGGGCAGCGCATCGGGACGCTCGATAAATTCCGCCGACGCGGCCAGCTTAAACTTGCCGCCCGATTTCAGGTAACGGCTTAGGTCGGCTAACGAGGTCAGATGCTGGCCCTTGGCCAGATCCTGGCGAACGGCGATGGTCCAGGTGTTGTTGGCCGGGGCGGGGTCGAGCCAGACGATATGGTTTTTATCGTAATCGAGTTTTTTGACCTTCTGGTATCCCGCATTGACATCTTTCCAGGCCGGGTCTTTTTCGTCGCTGAAAAAGAATGCGCCGTTGCCGGTGTATTCCGGATAGATATCAATTTCGCCAGAGGTGATGGCGCCGCGCAGCACCTGGGTGGTGCCCAATTGTGATTTATTGACGGTTTTAACGCCGTGGGAGTCCAGTACCTGGACAATAATGTTGCCCAGCAGGGAACCTTCGGTATCAATTTTTGAACCCACCCGCACGGACGAGTCCGCTGCCTGGGCGCCGGCCGTCATACCCAGCATAGCTGCGGCAAGGCACAGCGCTCGTCCATGATGAAAGAAATTGGCCATGAATCTTTTCCCCTCGAAGGTTATTGGTAAGGTATCCACAACGGCGTAATGGTGAATATGTTACTGAAATGATAGTTCAAATAGATAATTATTTATTGAAAAAAGAATGCATATGTTAGAACCGAAAGCGTGAAGACGGCGCCGCTGCGTTATCGCTGAATGTTTCGGGCAATCTGTCGGCCGGTGCCGGGCGGAGATCGGGCGCCGGGCTTAACCGGCGCGCTTTAGGCGCATAAATTCGGTGTAATAGCCGGGAACGGCGGCCATCGTCAGTAAAAACCAGGGCGTGTAGAGCGCCGGGTTCAGGAGAATGTCTTGCTGGATTTGGGGGAGCGACTGATAGCGGAAGGCCATGGCTTCGTCGGGATTGAGCGTGGGCGGCTGGCTGGTGATACCGAAAAATACGTGGTCAAATTCATGTTCGATCAGTCCGTTGGCGAGGGGCAGCCGGTATTGCAGATCGAAAACCGGCGTGAGGGCGCAGCGCAGCCCCATTTCTTCGTAGAGCCGTCGTCGGGCCGCCGCCTGGGTGTCTTCGAGCGGGAGCGGATGGCCGCAGCAGGTGTTGCTCCATAGCGCGCCGCAGTGGTATTTGGTTTGGGCGCGTTGCTGGAGCAGGAGTTCTCCCTGCGGGTTGAAGAGGTATACGGTAATGGCGCGATGGAGTAGCCCTTCGCGATGCGCCCGGAGTTTTTCCATTTGGCCGACCGGCCGATCGTGTTCGTTAACCAGCACTACTTCGGTAAATGCCATAGCGTCGCCTTGCTGAGTCTTGGTTTAGGTGATTTTATCGGGTGTGGCGGGGAAAATCTGTGCAATAAAGAGTTATTGGTGTGAGATAAGGGCTATTTTTGCAATAAAACATGTCTGAGGAGGGCCGGGCCCTGGCGGGTCCGGGTTATGTTGTGTCCGCCACGCTGCTGGTGCGGCGTGGCGGGCGGCGGTTATTGCAGGGTGAAGCGGGCGGTTTGGAGGCGGGCGGAGTCGAGGCCGACCATGACGTCAAAGTCGCCGGGTTCGGCGGCGTTGACCATTTGCTGATTGTAGAATTTGAGCGCGTCGGCATTAAGGGTGAAGGTGACGCGTTTGGATTCGCCGGCTTTGAGGAATACGTTTTGGAAGCCCTTGAGTTCTTTGACCGGGCGGCTGATTGAGGCCGCGACGTCATGGACGTAGAGCTGGGCCACGGTGCCGCCGTCGCGATCGCCGGTGTTGGTCAGGGTGGCGCTGATGGTAAGGGACCCGTTGCGGGGCATGGTGGGGCTGGATAACGCCACGTCCGATACGCTAAATGTGGTGTAGCTCAGGCCAAAACCAAAGGGGTAAAGCGCACCGTTGGCTTCATCGTAATAGTGGGAGGTATATTTATTGGGCTGGTCCGCCAAGTACGGACGTCCCGTGGGCAAGTGATTATAATAAATGGGAATTTGACCTACCGAGCGCGGAAAGGAGATGGGCAGCTTGCCGGCCGGGTTGTAGTCGCCGAACAGCACGTCGGCGATGGCATTGCCGCCTTCGGTGCCGCTGAACCAGGTTTCCAGCATGGCGTCCGCCTGCTGATCTTCGCGCACCAGCGCCAGCGGGCGGCCGTTCATCAATACCAGGACCAGCGGTTTGCCGGTGGCCTTCAGGGCGTCAATCAGTTGGCGCTGGCTGTCCGGGATAGTGATATTGGTCCGGCTGGAGGCTTCGTGGGCCATGCCCTGGGATTCCCCCACCGCCGCCACGATCACATCCGCCTGGCGGGCGGCTTTAACCGCTTCGTCAATCATCTCCTGCGCGGGGCGCGGATCGATTTTCACCGCCTGTTCGTATGAATTCAGGTAAGCCACCATATCCTGGTGATTGGTGATATTGGCGCCCTTGGCGTACAAGATGGTCGCTTTGTCGCCCACGGCGTTGCGCATGCCTTGCAGCAGGGTGACGGACTGTTCGGGGCGGCCGGCGGCCGACCAACTGCCCATGATGTCCCGCTGGCTGTCCGCCAGCGGACCGACCACGGCGATAGTGCCCTGTTTTTTCAGCGGCAGGGTGTGGAGGCGGTTTTTCAGCAGTACCAGGCATTGCCGCGCCACCTGGCGCGCCGCGTCGCGGTGCAGGCGGCTTTCGGCATTGGTGTCCTGCGGATCGCTGCCCACCGGCCCAAGGTGGCTATAGGCATCGCGGAATAGTCCCATATCGTATTTAACATTCAGGA
The DNA here is from genome assembly GCA_015654925.1 of Enterobacterales bacterium. Lineage (GTDB taxonomy): Bacteria > Pseudomonadota > Gammaproteobacteria > Enterobacterales > Enterobacteriaceae > Acerihabitans. The sequence continues at coordinate 52,365 of JAATFX010000093.1, forward strand.
CGTGGCGCACGGCATCGTCGATTTCCTGTTCGCTGACGTCGCCGCTTTTCACCAGCTCCGGCAGGTAGCGAATAAAGAATTCGTCGCTCATGCTCATATTGATGCCGGAGTTAAGCGCAATTTTCACCGCCTCTTTCGGGGTGCTGGCCACGCCATGTTTAATCAATTCTTTAATGGCGCCGTGGTCGCTAATGGTGATGCCCGAAAAGTGCCATTGCTTGCGCAAAATATCCTTCAACAGCCAGGCGTCGGCGGTGGCCGGCGTGCCGTTGATGGAGTTAAGCGCCACCATCACGCCGCCGCTGCCGGCATCCAGGGCCGCTTTGTACGGCGGCATATAGTCCTGGAACATGCGCTGCGGGCTCATATCCACGGTATTGTAATCACGCCCCCCTTCCACCGCGCCATAGAGGGCGAAGTGCTTCACCGAGGTCATCAGCGCATGGCGATCGCCGGGATTTTTGCCCTGGATCGATTGCACCAGCACGCGGCCGATTTCAGACGTGAGGAAGGTATCTTCCCCCAGCCCTTCGGATACCCTGCCCCAGCGGGGATCGCGGGTGATATCCACCATAGGCGCCCAGGTCATGTTCAAGCCGTCTTCGCTGCCTTCATAGGCGGCGATGCGCCCGCTGGTGGCTACCGCGTCGAGGTTCCAGCTGGAGGCCAGGCCCAGGCTGATGGGGAAAACGGTGCGTTGGCCGTGGACGATGTCGTAGGCGAAAAACAGCGGTATTTTCAGACGTGGCAACTGCATGGCCTGATCTTGCATGATGCGGATATCATGGCGGGTAACGGTATTGAATATCGCGCCCACCTGGCCGTTTTTGATCATTTCCCGAATCGCTTCCTTGGGATTTTCCGGTCCGACGCTGATAAGCCGCAGCTGGCCGATTTTTTCCTCTAGGGTGAGTTTTTGCAGCAGTACGCTGACGTAAGCATCACGGGGCAAATCAGGAGAAGGAAGTTGGGTGTTGTTGTCCGCCAGGGCGGGATTAAGCGTTAATGCTGCTAACAGGCTAAATGCGTACAGCCATTTCATATCGTTGTTCTCACACGCGCGAAAGCGGACCGGACCGACAGCCCGGCCATGGGACGTTCGGAATAATATGCCATAGGGCAACGCAGAGCTCAGTGTAGACCATCACAGAGTCGAAAGGGTATGGTTAAATTATTGAAAGCATGTGTTTCCGCATAATTGCTGAAACAATCGGCCGGCCCGGCCAAAGATCCTGCTATAGCTGCTATTATTGATACTTCTTCTGGTCTTCATCGGTGATGGCGCGTATCACCCGGCAGGGATTGCCCGCCGCCAGTACATAGGCCGGAATATCGCGGTTAACCACGCTGCCCGCGCCGATCACGCTATTATCGCCAATGGTGACGCCGGGCAAAATAGAGACCCCGCCGCCAATCCAGACATTATTGCCGATGGTCACCGGCAGGGCATATTCCAATCCCTGATTACGCCGTCCGGCATCCAGCGGGTGGCCGGCGGTATATATACCGACATTGGGGGCAATAAAAGCGTTATCGCCGATCTTCACCTTGGCGCCATCCAAAATAACCAGATTCATATTGGCATAGAAGTTTTCGCCGATGTCGATGTTATAACCATAATCGCAATAAAATGGCGGCTCAAACCAAAATGTCGCGCCGGTTTTACCGAGCAATTTTTTAATTAATTCCTGGCGTTCGTCTCCGTTACTCGGGTCCAGCCGGTTATACAGATAAAGCTGATATTTTGCCTGGGCGCGCTGGGCTATCAGCTCTTCATCATAATTGGCGTCGTAGAGCAAGCCGGCGGCGGCTTTTTGCATTTCGTTCATGTTATTTTTTTCTCCGAACGGGAAACGAACTGCTATTTTATAGCGTTATTTAAGTAAAATTCCCACCGGGTTGTTTGCTGGAGTATCTTGTTAAGTCACTATCCAAAGTTGTAAAAGCGTCAGTCCAACCCGCAGCAAAAGGGATATCGTTATGCCAGATGACTCTCCATACTTATCACATGCGTTTATCGAACAGCTGATTGCCATTGCCGGACGGGACGCGGTATTGACCCGCGAACGGCAAACGCAGCGCTATCGCAAAGGATTCCGCTCCGGCAGCGGACCGGCGCTGGCGGTGGTCTTGCCTGATTCATTATTATCCCTGTGGCGCGTTCTCGCCGCCTGCGTGGCCGCCGATAAAATCATTATTATGCAAGCGGCCAATACCGGCCTGACCGAAGGGTCCACGCCCAACGGCGCGGATTACGACCGTGAAGTGGTCATCATCAGCACCCGGCGGCTGGGCGGCGTTCAACTGCTGGATGAAGGGCGCCAGGTGGTGGCCCTGGCCGGCAGCACGTTATACTCACTGGAAAAAGCCCTTAAGCCGCTGCAGCGGGAACCGCACTCGGTTATCGGTTCATCCTGCCTTGGGGCCTCGGTTATCGGCGGCATTTGTAATAATTCCGGCGGTTCCCTGGTGAAACGCGGCCCGGCTTATACCGAAATGGCCCTGTATGCCCAGGTGGATCGGGACGGCCAGTTGCGGTTGGTCAATCATTTGGGCATCGATTTGGGGACCACGCCGGAACAGATTCTCACCCGCCTGGAGAACCAGCAATATTCCCGGGCCGACATCCACGCTGCCGACCGCGCGTGTTCCGATCATGAGTATGCGCAGCGGGTGCGCGACGTGGAGGCCGATACCCCGTCGCGTTTTAATGCCGACCGGCGCCGCCTGTTCGAGGCCGCGGGCAGCGCCGGCAAGCTGGCGGTGTTCGCGGTGCGCCTGGATACCTTCCCCGCCGAGCAACGCCAGCAGGTGTTTTATATCGGCACCAACGATCCCCAGGTCCTGACGCGGCTGCGGCGCGATATTTTATCCGGCTTCAGCAATTTGCCGGTGGCCGGCGAGTATATGCATCGCGACTGCTACGACATCAGCGAAACCTACGGCAAAGATACCTTTATCATGATTAACCGCCTCGGAACCGACCGGATGCCGCTGCTGTTCCAGCTCAAAGGCCGCATAGACGCCACGCTCAACGCCTGGTCGTGGTTGCCGTCCCAACTGAGCGACCGGGTAATGCAGGGCTTGAGCCGCCTGTGGCCGCGCCATCTGCCGCAGCGGATGAAAGATTATCGCGACCGGTACGAGCACCATCTGCTGCTGAAAATGTCCGGCGACGGCATCGCGGAAGCCGAGGCGTATTTGCAGGACTATTTTGCCCGGGCGGCGGGGGAATATTTTGTCTGCACCGGCGATGAGGGCAACAAAGCCTTTTTGCACCGCTTCGCCGCCGCGGGGGCCGCGGTGCGTTATCACGCGGTGCATAGCGATAAAGTAGAAGATATCCTGGCGCTGGATATCGCCCTGCCCCGCAATGAAACCCAATGGTTCGAGACGCTGCCGCCGGAAATCGACGCTCAAATCGTGGCCAAACTTTATTACGGCCATTTTATGTGCCATGTCTTTCATCAGGATTATATCGTGCGCAAAGGCGTCGACAGCCATGAACTGAAACTGCAAATGCTGGCGCTGCTCAATGCCCGCGGCGCCGAATACCCGGCAGAGCACAATGTCGGCCATCTTTATGAGGCCAAGCCCCAGGTGGCGGCGTTTTACCGACAAACCGACCCCACCAACAGCTTTAACCCTGGAATCGGTAAAACCACCCGGCTTAAACACTGGTGCGAGCAGTGCGCCGCCCAGAAGAAACCCTGACAGGGCAGCCTTTTTAGCGCCAAATCCCCGCAGCTCTCATTGGGGGCTTGGCAAGCGCGGTTACCTTTGCAATACTGCTTTGCAGTGTTACAAGTCATGATCGGCCTATACAGGAGCTGACGATTGTATTTAGCGTCATCAGCCAGCCAGCCGACAGCGGACCCAGCGCGCTTGCCGCCGGGTATCATGATTCTTCAGGGATGATCGGTTCTTCTTTTTCTACAAGGCACCGACTCTTTTATGAAATATGTCATCGTTGGTACAGGTAACATCAGCCACACCTATCTCAGGGCGCTGCAAGCATTGCCGGCCTGTGAAACGGTCGGGTTTGTTTCCCGCGGTAAAACGCCGGGAACCCTCATTAACGCCTTGCCGTCCTGGCCGACCCTGGCGGCGGTGGATCGGCCATTTGATGCCGTTATCATCACCACTCCCAACGCCCTGCATCATGAGAGCGCCATCGAGGCCGCGCGCCTGGGCAAACATATCCTGGTGGAAAAACCGCTGGATATCAGCCAAACCGCCATGGATGACATGATAGCCGCCGCGGATGAACATCATGTGACGCTGGCGGTAAGCTACCAGCGCCGCACCAATCCGGATAACCTGGCCGTCAAAGCCCTGCTGGAGCAGCATGCGCTGGGCCGGATCTACTCGGCCGACCTCAGTTGCCGCTTTTGGCGCGACGCGGCTTATTATGCCAGCGCCGGCTACCGCGGCGGTTACGCCATCGACGGCGGCGGCGTATTTATGCAGCAGGCCAGCCATAATATCGATAATTATATCTGGCTCTTCGGCATGCCCGAGCGGGTACAGGGTGAACTGGATACCTTCGCCCATGATATCGAGGCGGAAGATCACGGCGCCGTGGTATTGCGCCACGCCGACGGCATGATCGGCACCATCGTCGCCTCGACCTGCGCCCGCCCCGGCCACCCGCCCCGGCTGGAAGTCAGCTGCGAAAAAGGCACTTTTACCCTGCTAAACGACTGTATCAGCGACTGGCAGATCGCGGGCATCGACAATCCGGCCGCGCAGGTTCCCCCGGCCCCCGATGCCGGCGCCAGCAGCCCGACCATTACCGATACGTCACGCCATGAAGCGGTCATCGTCGATTTCGAGCGGGCCGTGTCCCAAGGCGCCACGCCGCTGGCCGAAGCTCGCGATGCCCGCCGCGCCACCGAGCTGATTCTACGGATTTATCACAGCCATGCGGGGCGCCGCTGATGCATCAACTCAGGGCGGCCCGTATCGATGAGTTGGCCAAACTTACGGAGCTCAGTTTGCAGTCGAAGGCATTCTGGGGTTATGACGCCGCGCTGATGCCCGGTTGCCGCGCGAGCCGGGCTTTTCATCCTTCGGATATGGAAAACTCGCAAATTTGCGTCGCCGAAGGGGATAACGCCCTGCTGGGCGTGGCCCAATTAATGTTTGATGATGAAATCGCCTTTCTGCAGCGCCTGTTCGTCGCGCCCGCCAATCTTAAGACCGGCATCGGCAAGGCGCTGTTTGGCTGGTCGATTAAAGCGGCCCACCGGGCCGGGGCCCAACGGTTATTAATTGATTGCGATCCGCTTTCCGCCGGATTCTACCAGCGCATGGGGGCCAGGGAAGAGGGTTTTGTCGAGTCGGATACGGTTCCCGGCCAGCGGGTGCCGCGGTTTAAAATTACCCTGACCCCATGCCGGCCCGTGGTCCAGAAATAAGCGCGCGGTTGGGTTCATCGCAACGGATGTTGCCAAGCACACTATAACGGAGCCCATATCGTGTATCAGTTGCATATCGCCAACAAAAATTACTCATCCTGGTCGTTACGCCCCTGGGTATTAATGAAAACCCTGGACATCCCGTTTGCCGAAGCCCTGCATCCGTTTCAGTCCGGTAATAATCACGATCTATTCCAGCATTTCTCGCCTTCAGGACGCGTACCGACGCTGAACGACGGCGCCGCCGTGGTATGGGACTCGCTGGCCATAACCGAATATCTGGCGGATACCCATGCCGGTGTATGGCCCGAACAGCATCATGCCAGGGCCTGGGCGCGCTGCGCCGCGGCGGAAATGCACGCCGGTTTTACTATCCTGCGTAATCTGTGCCCGATGAACTGCGGCGTGCGGGTGCGCTTATCCGCCCTGCCCGCGGCGCTGCTGGAGGATCTGGCCCGTCTGGATGAATTATGGCAGCAAGGCCTGGCCAGTTTTGGCGGTCCGTTCCTGGCCGGTCCGGCGTTTAGCGCCGTGGATGCTTTTTTTGCGCCGGTGGTGTTTCGCATCCAGACCTACGGTCTGCCGCTTTCCGACGTCTCCCGGGCCTGGTACCACAGAATGCTGGCGCAGCCGGCGATGGAGCAGTGGTACCGCGATGCGTTAGCCGAGGAGTGGCGCGAAGCGTCCCATGAAGACGAAAGCCTGGCGCAGGGCGAGATAATCGAGGATTTCCGCAGCCGGGCGCAATAAGCCCGGCCGCGGCGGCGGCGGACTAATCGACTTGCTTAAGCGAGTCGCCGGAACCGTTTTTTGCCGTCTGGCCGGATTTGGGGGTTTTGGTTTTTTTATAAACCGTCTGGCCGGGCTTGGCGGCTTTGGCCTTGGCCGTTTTGACGGACTTGACGCCTTTGGCCTTGGTCGCCGCGGTTTGTACCGTCTGGGCGCCTTTGGCCTTTTTATACGCCGTCTGGCTCACCGGGCGTTTTTTTGATTTTTTGGCCGCCGTCACGCCGGAGCGATGGGCCGCGGGTTTATACGCCGAGCGCACCGAGCGCAGGGCGACCGGTTTTTGACTGGCCGCCAGCGGCAGCGCCGTGGCGCGGCCGGTTTCCAGCCAGTTGCGAATCCGGCTGGCGTCGGCGAAATGGGTATATTTACCATAGGCGTCCAATACCACCAGCCCTACCGGGCGATGGTTAATCACGGTGCGCATCACCAGGCAATGGCCGGCCTGATTGGTAAAGCCGGTTTTGGTCAGTTGGATGGCCCAGTCAGGGCGGTAGACCAGATGGTTGGTATTGCGAAACGGCAGCGTATAAGGCGGGTTGCTGAAGGTCGCCATGGTTTCATGGGTGGTGCTCAGTTCGGTAAGCAGCGGATATTGTTGGCTGGCAATCAGCAATTTAGATAAATCGCGCGCGGTGGAAACATTATTAACAGATAAACCGGTGGGTTCCACGTAATGGGTATGCAACATGCCCAGCGACACCGCTTTGGCGTTCATGGCGGCGATAAACGCCGGATAACCGCCCGGATAATGGTGTGCCAGGCTGGCGGCCGCGCGATTTTCCGACGACATCAGCGCCAGCAGCAACATATTGCGCCGGCTGATTTCGCTGCCCACCCGCACCCGTGAAAATACCCCTTTTAATTCTTCCGTCTGGTGAATATCAACCGAAATAATTTCGTCCATTGACTGCTGGGCATCCAACACCACGATGGCGGTCATTAATTTTGACAGCGAGGCGATGGGCACCACTTTATCCGCGTTGGCGGAATAAAGCAGATGGTTGTCGGCCATATCAAACACAATGGCGCTGCCAGAGGCGATCACCAACGGCGAGGCCAAGGGGGCCGGCTCCGCGTTAAGGGCGGCGCTGGCATCGTTAATCATCACATTACTGAGCGCAAAAAGAGCTACGCCAAAACAAGCGAAACGAAAAAAAGATAACATTATCCATTACCTGAAAAATACTGCAGAACCGCAGTTGATGACGCCATAGTATATCCGATTATCCAAAAACGAAAATCGCTTAAGGCCTGAATTTTTTTGTCACTAAAAAATACCGTGCATTTATTGACAAATATGTTCGAGGGTCAGCTCTTTTAGCGGGTTATTTCGTCAGGGTTAATCTATTTATGAATGGCGCGAATAGTAAAACAATAGCGGCTAATGGAACTGAAAAGTCAAAACGAATAAGAAATCCGCGATATGAACCGCGAATTTTGCTTTAAGCACTATATCCTAATACGACAACCGGCGGGATATGTGCCGGGCACACCACGAATTATGTTTTGGCGGCGATGACCGCTTTTTCATCATCGTCACGAACGGCGCGCCGGCGACGATATGGCCTTTCCAGGCCGAGCCGGCCGGTTAATATATCAGTTGCACCATGGCATTGGCGATATAGCTGCCGGGAGGATCGTTGCGCGATGGCGTCATTTTGGCGTAAACGGTGTAAGTACGCGTTATCGCGGCGTTGGCCTCCAGGCTATAGGAGTCGATAATCACGCCGCCGCCGCTGTTGCCCCACACTTGCTGATAGTCTCCCGAGGTGTAAAGCTGATAGCTGGCGCTGTGGCTGCCGTTGGATATCTGGCGCGCGGCCTGCGCCGCCGGGCCGTCGATAAGAATGCGATAGCTGACGTTGGCAGCGCTGGCGCCGCTATTGCACACCACGGTAAGAGTGGCGGTGCTGCGCTGAACCATGCCGGCGATGCCTTCGATGGCGCCAAAATTCAGGGGCGTGGCGCTGATGGAACAGTCATAGGCCGACGCCTGGGTGGGAAATAGCCCCCACAATAACGCGCAGGAGAGATAAGCGATAGGATTTAACGACATGATCAGGCTCCGGTGAGACAGGTTAATGGGCCGATTTCCGGCAGGCTGCCGGCTTTGGGCTGATAAGCGAAACTCAGGGTGCAGGCGGGTTGGCCCGCGGTTTCCACTTTCAGTTGGTTATGCTCCGCCAGATCTTCGAAAAAAGTCATGCCGTCGTAGCCGACCACGGCCTGCGCCCCGCTGCCCAGCAGCGTCGCTACGCTACCCAGCGGTATGGGCCGTTGCCGGGCGTCCACCAGCCGCAATGTGGCGCCATGGGTACGGTGGATCGGGAATTTGACGAGCACGCCGGAACGATCGCGCGGACGCACGTCCAGCACGGCGTTGGTCAGTTCGACATCCATGGGAACATCATTGGGATTAATGGATACGCGGTTACTTTCGTAAGAACGTAGGTTTTCAATAAACATCAGGCCCCGGCTATCGGTTTTACCCAGCGGCCGGTTTTCCTGCATAACGGTGATGCCGGGCAAGCCATCGGTATCCACCAGGGCAAAACTATCCTGGATGGTGTTGGCGGCGAATACATGACCGTCCATGGCGGCCAGCGAGCCGCGAGCACTGGTGCGCACCGCATGGCCGCCGCTTTGCTGCTCGACTTCGGTTCCGATTAATCCCCAGTCGGCCTTATATTCCAGCCCGGCGTTTTGCCGGTTCAGGGCGCCGTATTGCTCCGCCAGTTTCCAGCCGATATCGCCGCGCTGCACCGCCGAGCGTTGCGCTTGCAGGATCTGATAACTGTCGCCCTTGCTCACGCTGGAGCTGGCGCTGACCATCGTCCCGTGGCCAATGGGAATGGAAATGCCCACATACAGGCTATTACCTTTATCGTAATCAAATTCATGAAGCAGAGTGAGAGAAGCGAATGACGACAAAAAAGGCAGCGGCGTGGAATAGGTACCAGAGAGAGTGGACGTAGCGATGCTCTGCGATTCATAATTAAAGCTATTATAGTAATTCACTAATCTACGGGCATAGACCACCCCGAACGAACCGTTGCCGGGCGCCACCGGGAAACCGATACTGGCGCGCATCGTGGTACCGGGGTTGTTATCCCCGTAGGCGGAGGCGATATCGGCAAAGTTGTCGTCGGCTTTCAACACGCTGAAACCGTAGCTTAGCGCCTGCATGGTATGGGTAAAGCCCAGCCCAAATTGTCCGCCCTGCTTTTGGCCGTAACGGCTGGCGGCCAGCGAACCGGATAATACTCCGAGATCGCTGACCAGGACATTAGCGCCGACGCCGCCCATGGCGACCTTTTCGCTCGCCTCCAGATGGGATTCCAGCGTCAACCGGTCCAGCACGCCGCGCCGGTAGCTGGCCGATACCGCGCTACCGGCATAATCGGCGGAACTGCTGGCGTAGCGGCGGCGTACCGTGCCGGCTTCCAGCGCCAGGGAATCCAGGCCGTTGCGCAGCAACGTATCGCTGGCGTAAAAGGGCAGCGTTCGGGTCGTCTGGCGGCCATTGGCGTCTTTTACCACCATGGACACATCGCCGCCGCCGGTGGTGATCGGCAGCGCGGCGATATCGAACGGTCCGGCATCGACCTTCTGGGTCATCTGATGCAGGCCGTTGACGTAAATATCCACCGAGGAGGGAACCGCTACTTCGCCGCTGATGCCCGGCCGGGGAAAGGTCACCAAATCCGGCCGCAGGCCGAAATTGGTGGTGGTCTGTATCCCGGCCATGCGAATGGGCCGGGTCCAGGCCAGGCCGCCGTTAATATAATCCCCGGCGTTCCAGGTGCGCATAGCATTGACGTCAGACGTGCTATAGGTGCTGTCCAGACGTACCGTCTGATCGAGATAAGCATTATGGGTTTGCACCGCCCGGTTGGTCAGCACCCCGCTATCGCCGAACAAGCGCAGATCGCCCAGTACGCTGCTGCTGTCCCGGCCGTTATAGTCGGTAATCTGCGCATCGTAATTAAGCACCGCCCCCCGATCGCTGTGCGGAACGCTATCCGCGCCAGGGGCGGGCTCGATGCCAAGCTGCTGGGCGATTTGGTTGCTGACCGGCACCTGCAGATACAAGGTCTGGCTGTTTTCATCCAGCCGCGAGGTCCAGCCCTTAATGCCGTTGACGGCAATCAATCCATCGCCGGTAGCGGCAACGGGCTCGGTCAGGACCAGTCCCGCCGCGGTAAGCTGGTCGCGGGTGAACAATAGCGTCCCCCCCTGCTCGGCGATTTCCTGGATATTGTTGTGGTTAAGGTTGTTAACCACCACGTTGAGCAGCAGGCTTTGCCGTTCATCCGGCACCGTCCCAGCGCCAACCCCCGCCGCCGGCCATAGCAGCGTCAGGGTTAGCGCGCAGCAAGATAGCCGGAGATCATTCAATTAACCGGGCCGACATTGACCCATTGATCAGACTTATCCTGGGGACCGAGATTTTGCACATGGACCCGGGCCCCCGTGGTTAACACGTGGCGGGGATCGTCAATTTGCCAGGTGCGGGTGTTACCGGCCAGAAGGTAAGGCATCGCCGGGCCGTTGAGCTTAAGTTGCACACCGCTGGCAGTGGTGGCGCTGAGCTTGGCCAGCATGCTGTGGTTCAACCCCCGGTTGAGCGCCACCAGCGTCAGACCGTCACCGCGCCGTTCAATGCGCCATTGGATATCCGCACTGGCCGGCTGGCCGCTGAGCGAAAACACCGGTACGGAGAAGCGCAGGGCCAATTGGACCGTTTTAGCGTCGCGATCGGGTATTTGATCGAAAATGATGCGATAGGCTTCTTCGCCCTGGGCCGCCGGCTCGCGCAGTAGTAACCGTACCGTCTGGGTCTTCCCTGGAGGTATGGTGGCAAACGGCGGACTGACGGAAAGTTTGCTGGTGGCGATAAAATTATCGCTGTTGCCCTGCTGGACCCAACTGTAACCGCGGATCTGGATCGCGGTGGCGACATCGGAATTATTGGTCAGGCTAAAGCTGGCCGAGCGATGCTCGGAGGACAGATTCTGGCGGATCGGCACGATGGACAGTGCCTGCGCGAAGACCTGGGGTCCGATGACCCACAGGCCTGCCAGCATAAGCGCCCGGATTAGTTTACGATAACGGGGCATAGTGGCTGATCTTGTGTTAGTAAGTGATAGTGACGGCGACGGTATCGGTATAATCACCGACCGACGAGGTTAGCTGGTTCGCGGCGATTTCACCGTAAACGGTGATGTCCTGCGCTGCGCCAGTACCGGTTCCCCCCACGGTCGTCCCGGTCGTATCACCCCAGGAGGTGGTATGGGCGGCTTCCTGGTACAGGCCGTAATTCAGCGTTGCGCCGGCAGGGCCGGTCATGACGCGCTGCGCAGCGGTACCGCCGGTGCCTGCGCCTAGCCCAATCACATAATCCGCGGCATTGGAGCACGTTACCGTCAATGTGGCTTCGCCATCAACCACGGCGGTACCCGTAAAGGCGGTAAAGGCCAGCGGGGTGGCACTAATGGCGCAGGCGGATTCAACCGTAGCGGTAACCGCGATGCTGGAGGTTGCCGTACCGGCCGCATAGGCCTGCGAAGCGGCAAAGGAACCGAGGCAAAGCAGCGACATAGCACCGACTTTAAAAAGACGTTGGCTGGACATAATATTTCCTTGAAAAACGCGAATAACGAGATGAATGGATTTGGCCCATTGATTCGGCCATTTCTCAGTGAAATAATAGCTCGCGCCTGAAATAAGCAGGGGTTTATACCGCTGCAAATCCGGACTAAATGACGGCATTAGCGGCCAATAACAATAAAATCAATCGGGCGTCCGATTTTTTTTATTTTCAAAATAACGGACTTTTGTGGTTATTTTATACTATGGTGTTTTTAGCCGATAAAAAGATTAAATACGCTCGATGCGATGAACGCATAGCATAAGAGAACGGGGAAGTTAACGGAATAAGGCGGGCGGTTTAATTGATTTAGGGGCATGAACCCCATTATTGGGGCGGTTTATGCTTCCACCGGGGCTTGCGCCGCGGCTATGCATTGTAATTCCCGCAGCCACGGGGGAATGGCGTGGCCGTCAAACAAAGCGGCATAGGCGGGATCGGTGGGCCATGCTTGTCCGCCTTCGCATTTTGCGCGGTATTGGTTGGGTGAAACCCCAATAAACTTCCGGAACATGCGCGCCAATTGCTGGCCGTCGTGCAGTCCGCCGCGGCGGGCGATTTTATCGATGGGCAAATCGCTGTCCAGCAATGCCTGGCGCGCCAGCTCCAGGCGCAGCAGCAATAAAAACAGATAGGGAGAGTAGCCGACCTCCAGTTTAAAATGCCGGCGGAAACTGCGTTCGCTCATGGATAAATACAGCGCCGAGCAATCCATGCTGACATCTTCTTCGAGATGCCGGAGCCACCAGATAGTAATCCGCTGGGCGATGGAATCGCTACGGGTGAATATCCTGGCGATAACCGGCATGCTATCTTCTATCGCCATCGCTCCGCCGGGCGCAGCCAGGGGGCGGGTAAGCGGCAGCGGACCATTGAGCAATAGTTGCGCCAGCTGGCGCAGGTTGATATTTTCGCTGGTGGTCAGGATATTGCCGTCGATTTGCAGCGCAGGAAGCGCATTGACGATGACCTGCGGATAATGGGCGGCCAGATACGGCGCCAGCAGGGAGTGGGTGGTGGCCCGGCGATTATCCAATAACCCGGCCGCCGCCATGCGCAGCACCCCTGAGCCCAGCGCCACGATTTGTCTGGCGCCGGGGCAAACCGCCCGCAGCCAATGGGATAATAAATCGCTCGGTTCGGCCGCCGACGCGCGGGTGCCGTGGGCGATGATGATCAGATCGGTTTCCACCGGTATCGGACCGCGCACCGTCAGGGTTTCCATATGAATTAACCGGCTTGATGGCGAAGGTACCCGGCCGCCGGCCAGGGAATAAAATTGTATGGCGAAATGGATTTTATGCTCGCCGCGCCGGACGGCGAAATCATTGATGGCTATCAATAACTCCAGGAGCTTAATCGTCTCGCCAAGGAAACAGCCCGGATAGGTCAAAATAATCACTCGCCGGACATCGGCCTGAATGGGCAAGAAGGATGGCGCCCCGGCAAGCCGGCTTTCATTGGCCAGGCTCTCGTGGGCATAGGCCGGCGTGCTGGGATTAATCATTATTCACTTTATCCGGCAGGCGGCGTATTTTCGGTTAGCCGACAACAAAAACATAATACGAAGACCCATGGCCCTGGTATTGATAAGCTATTATATGCCACAAAAAATATCTTAACGGTTTCCACTTAACCGGCTAGCGCCGACGATTATCCTGGGTAAATCAAATAGCGGATATTCAAATAAGTTTTCGTTTTAAAACACAAAAAATCCAGAATCATTCATCATGAAGAATCTGACCGTTCGATTAGGTCATCCGATGAAAATAGACTCATTTAATCATCCGCAAAAAAATACGTGATTAAACAAGAGCTGACTCATGTCGGTATATTTTCTTTTTTATTAAAAAACAACTCTAAACCGAATTAATATCTGCCACTTGGCGCACAAAAGCAATAAATTTATCACACAAATAAGAGCAACCGCGCAAAATTAAGCCTGATCGATGTTTTACCAGCAGCTTTTAATGTAAACCCAGATTTTAATCATTAACTGCTTTCCCAGTAAAATCCTAATAAATCGGTAAGCCGGCGCCGTCGTTGCTACCCTTTTCGGCTTGCTGTTAGGCTCGCGGACACAAATCTTAACTATTTTGCCAGCCCTTGCCCCACGCCATCCCGCGCGCAGAAAATCAGCGATGCGCTTGAGATTCTTCGCATTTCGCTTCAGCATTTTTCGGCTTTGCTATAATTCGGTTTAATCACAAAAACGGCACCTTTCTCCTACCGGCGCAGCGCTGCGCTGCCGATATCTTGATGAGGCCTATGGACAGCAATAATAACCACCAATCTGAAGACGCATTGCCAAAGCGGCATTCCGGGTCCGGCGATAACAAGCGGGATCGCAACGGCGATACGTCACCCCGGCGCGATCAACAGGATGATAACCACCACGCCGACCAAGGCGATAGCGATGACGAACGGCAGGATGACGAGCAAGTTGACGAGGATGGCGAACCACGCAAACGCCCGGGTAAAAAACCGCTGATCATCTTAGGCGTCGTGGTGCTGATCTTAATCGTGGTCGGGCTCTATTTCTGGCTGACCACCCGCAACCAGGAAACCACCGACGATGCGTTTACCGAAGGCGACGCGGTCACGATAGCGCCGAAAGTCTCCGGTTACGTCACGGCATTGGCGGTCAAGGATAACCAGCGCGTGCATAAAGGGGACTTGCTGATCCAGATCGATGCCCGCGATTATCAAGCCCAGCGCGATCAGGCCCTGGCGCAACTGGGGCTGGCCCAGGCACAACTGCATCAGGCCCAGGTACAGCTCGCTCTCGCCAAGGTGCAATACCCCGCGCAGCTGGCACAGGCCCAGGCCCAGCAGGCCCGGGCCGATGCTAATCTGCAAAACGCCGAAGCGGATTATCGCCGCCAGCGCGGCGTCGATCCCCGCGCCACTTCCCAGCAAAACATCGACAGCGCCAGCGCCCAGTTGCGGGCCGCCCGCGCCGATGCCGCCAATGCCCGCGCCCAGGTAGAGGTCGCCGCACAGGTCGGCCTGCAGGTCAAACAGGCCGAGGCCACTGTCGAAGCGCGCCAACAGCAGGTCGGACAGGCGCAGGCCCAATTGGAAGCCGCCGATCTCAACCTCTCTTATACCCAGGTTCACGCGCCGTACGACGGTTATATCACCCGGCGCAATGTGCAGCCCGGTATGTTGGTGCAGGCGGGCAGCGCGCTGTTTTCCGTAGTCTCGCCGCAAATATGGATAACCGCGAATTTCAAGGAATCGCAGCTGGAACGGATGCGCCCCGGCAATCAGGTGGATATTACCGTCGATGCTTATCCCGATATGAAACTGCATGGGCACGTGGATAGCGTGCAGCAGGGTTCCGGGTCCCGCTTCTCCGCCTTCCCGGCGGAAAACGCCACCGGCAATTTTGTGAAGATTGTCCAGCGGGTGCCGGTGAAAATTGTCATCGATAGCGGCCTCGACCCCAATATCCCCGTGCCGCTGGGATTATCCGTGGCGCCGACGGTACTGCTGGAATGAGCGGCGCGCGCGACTGGCGGCCGGCCAGCAATCCCTGGGCGGTGGCGATCGTGGTGACGCTGGCGGTATTTATGGAAATCCTGGATACCACCATCGTCAACGTCGCCCTGCCCCACGTCGCCGGGACGCTATCTTCAAGCTACGACGAATCCACCTGGGTATTGACCTCCTATCTGGTGGCCAACGGCATCGTATTACCCATATCCGCGTTCTTGAGCCGGGCGTTCGGTCGCAAGCAATACTTCTTGCTGTGCATTTTCATGTTTACCGTCTGCTCTTTCCTGTGCGGCATCGCCACAGAGTTATGGCAAATGATCCTGTTTCGCGTCTTGCAGGGCTTTTTCGGCGGCGGCCTGCAGCCGGTGCAGCAGTCGGTGCTGCTGGACTATTTTAAAGCCGAGGATCGCGGCAAGGCGTTTGGCCTGTCGTCCATCGCCATTATCGTGGCGCCGGTGGTCGGCCCGACCTTGGGCGGCTGGATTACCGATAATTACAGTTGGCGGTGGGTATTTCTGATTAATATCCCCATCGGCGTGCTAACCCTGCTGGCCATTACCCAGTTGCTGGAAGATCCGCCCTGGGAACGCAAGGTCAAAGGCAAGAAACTCAGTATCGATTTTACCGGTATCGGACTGATCGCCTTGGGGCTGGGCTGCTTGCAGGTTATGCTGGATCGGGGCGAGGACGATGACTGGTTCTCGTCCAATTTTATCCGGCTGTTCGCGGTGCTGACGGCGGTGGGGATCGTCGGCGCTATTTATTGGCTGCTGTATGCCAAAAAACCGGTGGTGGATTTACGCTGCCTGAAGGATCGCAACTTCGCGGTGGCCAGCCTGCTGATGGCGGGCATGGCCATGATTTTGTACGGCAGCTCGGTGGTGATGCCGCAATTGGCGCAGCAAGAGCTGGGGTACACCGCCACCCTGTCCGGACTGGTGCTGTCGCCGGGGGCGATCCTGATCGTGCTGTCGATCCCGCTGGTGTTAAAACTGATGCCGGTGGTACAAACCCGCTGGCTGGTGGGATTTGGCTTCCTGCTGCTGATGCTGTCGTTTATTTATTCCCGCCACCTGGTGCCCAATGTGAATTTCAGCACCCTGGTGATGATGCGCAGCGCGCAGTCCATCGGCCTGGGGTTCCTGTTTGTACCGCTCACGACCATTGCCTACGTCACGCTGGCTCCCCGGCTGAACGCCGATGCCTCGGCTTTGTTTACCATGTTTCGCAATGTGGCGGGGTCGATTGGCATTTCGCTCTCCACCGCGGCGATCACCGAACGTTCCCAGGTCCACAGCGCCACCATGGTGCATAATATGTCCCCGCTCAATGAGCAATTTCAGCAGGCGGTCGCCCGGGGGGCGGCGGCGATCCGGGATTTCTCCCACCAAATAGGCGATCCGGTGCAGTTGGCCACCGGCCAGATGTATCAGCAAATGATTATCCAGGCGCGTATTTTGGCCTATATCGACGTATTTTCCCTTTGCGCGGTCGTGGCGCTGATTCTTATTCCTTTTTGTTTATTGCTGTCGCCCATCAAGAGCGAAGGCAATGCGGGAGCACACTGATATGCCGTCTCGTTATCTGGCCGCCCGGAAGCGGCGTAAACCCTGGGTTCGGATGCTTGGCCTCAGCCTGTTGTCCGCCGCCTTGAGCGCCTGCTCGGTGGGACCGGATTACCAGACGCCCCGCCCCGAGACCCCCGCCGTCTTCAACGGCCTCGACGCCGGAAGTAAAAGCCGCGTCGCGTCGGTCACGCTGGGAACGCAGCCCGATCCCGCCTGGTGGCGCAATTTTAAAGACCCCCAGCTTGATGGTCTGATCGATCGGGCGATAGCCGGCAATATTTCGTTGCAGCAGGCGGTTTTGCGTATCGCCGGCGCCCGCGAACAAACCGTGCAGGCGGGGGCGGCCGGCCTGCCGTCGGTAAACGCGTCCGCCAGCTATACCCGTGAACAGTTGGGCCTGGCGGGCGAGCTGGATTCCACCGGCATCCGCGCCGGTGCCGAAAATCTCAGTCCGGCGCTGGCATCCCGCCTCGATAGCCTGACCCGCCCCGTGGACCTGTACCAGGGTAGCTTTGACGCCTCGTGGGAAATTGACTTATGGGGCCGGGTGCGGCGTTCGGTGGAGTCTTCCCGGGCGCAAACCCAGGCCGCGGTGGAAAATCGCAATGATGCGCTGGTGTCGCTGGAAGCCGAAGTGGCGCGCGCCTATCTGCAACTGCGCGGCGCCCAAAGCGTCGCCGCCACCCTGCAAACGCAAATCGACGTGGCGCAGCAGTCGCTGGAACTTACCCGCAGCCGGCAGCAGCACGGATTGGCCCCGCAGTACGACGTGGAAAACGCCAATGCCCAGCTCGGGTCGCTGCGCGCCCAATTGCCGCAGTACCAGGCGCAGCAGCGCCAGGCGATGAACGGTCTGGCGGTATTACTGGGCCAGGCCCCCGGCGCGCTTGACGGCGAGCTGGCGGCGCCGAAACCCCTGCCCGCCATTCCCGCGGCGGTGCCGGTGGGCATCCCCTCTACCTTGGCCCGCCGCCGTCCCGATGTGCGCCAGGCGGAAGCGACGCTGCATGCGTCCACCGCCAATATCGGCGTTTCGGTGGCGCAGCTGTTCCCGGATCTCTCCCTGACCGGCCAGTTCGGCATGCGTAATAACGATGCGGATTACCTTACCCACTGGAGCAGCCATTTTTATAGCTACGGCCCCCAGATATCGCTGCCCATTTTCCAGGGCGGACGCCTGGTATCCAATGTGCGGCTGGCTCGGGTGCAACAGGCCAATGATGCGCTCGCTTACCGGCAGACGGTGTTGACCGCCCTGCAGGATGTTGAAAACGCGCTGGTCAGCTATCGCACCGATCGGCAACGGGTCGACGGGCTGGAGCAAACCGCCGCATCGCTGCAAAGCGCTTTCGATCTGGCCAGCGAAAGCTATCGCCAGGGGCTGAGTTCATTTATCAACGTGCTGGATGCCCAGCGCCAGCTGGCGCAGGCGCGACAGCAGGCCGCCGCTGCGCGGGTGCAAACCAGCACCGACCTGGTGGCGCTATATAAAGCCCTGGGCGGCGGCTGGGAACCTTACCAGAATATTAACTTGCCCACTTATAACGTGTTCGGCCCGGCAGAAACGGTTAACCCGCCGCTGCCTGTGAATACGCGGGCAGGATCATAGGCATTTGCCCAAATCTGCATATAAAGTAGATCTGCGTCACATATTTTTGTAGCACAATGCAACAAAACAGGAGAAAATTACACCATCTTACGAAACGGGGGATGGTCGATATGGGTACGCTTACTGCGGGCTTTGTTCTGATGCGCTGGGAATTGCTTAGCGCGGTGATGATGTTTTTCGCCAGCACATTGAATGTAATTTGCCGCAACCATAGCCGTAATGCCCTGGCGTTTATTTTTAGCGGCGTCGGAATCAGCATGGCCTGCTGGTTTGTAACCGGCCTGCTGGGCATTACCCTGTCATTTGAAATTTCCTGGCGCGAAGCCTGGTCCGGCTTAAAAGAAGTCATGATGTTCGTCATATCCCATACCCCGCCGGATTGGCAAATTACCTGATCGCGCGGGATCGCGCTGGGCGCAACGCCCGTGCCAATCGTCGAGATCCGCCCTCCACGCCATTGCCCTGCCTTTCGCCCTTAGGCTACTTGCCGACCACGGCGGAATTAATGCTTGCCAGGGATTGTACCAATTGGTACAGTTTTTTTATCCGGGACGCCGGTCCCTAACCAAGAGGCATTTATCATGGCAAAGCCGATTCCCCCCTTTACCCTTGAAACCGCCATCGCCAAAGTGCGCCTGGCGGAAGACGGCTGGAACAGCCGCGACCCGCAGCGCGTATCGCTGGTATACACGCCTGATACCCAATGGCGCAACCGGGCCGAAATCGTGACCGGCCGGGAAGAAGTCGTCGCGTTTTTGCGCCGTAAATGGACGACCGAACTGGAGTACCGGCTGATTAAGGAGTTATGGGCCTTTACCGATGCCCGCATCGCGGTGCGTTTCGCTTATGAATGGCATGATGACAGCGGCAGTTGGTTTCGCTCTTATGGCAACGAAAACTGGCAATTTGACGCCGAGGGTCTGATGGCCCGCCGTTTTGCCTGTATTAACGACTTGCCCATCGCCGAGAGCGATCGTAAATTTCATTGGCCGCTGGGCCGCCGCCCCGACGATCATCCCGCTCTTTCGGATTTTGGTTTGTGAAGAGAACGTCCACCGTGAAAAACCCGGACGCTGATAAAACGCTGCTGATTACCCAAATTGCCGAAATTTTCCGGGAGTGCGGCTTTGCGGGAACATCGTTAAGCCGTATTACCGGCCGCACCGGCCTGGGTAAAGGCAGCCTTTATCATTTTTTCCCGGCGGGAAAAGACGAGATGGCGGCAGCGGTGCTCGCCAATGTGGACGGCTGGTTCGCGGTGCATATATTCCAGCCGCTGGAGCTGGGGGCGCCCCGGGAAGCCATCGAGGGTATGTGGCGGGCGGTGGATGATTATTTCCGGTCCGGCCAGCGCATTTGCCTGCTGGGCGCTTTTGCCCTGGACGACACCCGCGATCGTTTCGCCCCGGCGATTAACGCCTATTTCACGCGCTGGATCGCCGCGCTGCGGCAAACCTGCGTGCGCGGCGGTATCGACGGCCGTACGGCGGCGGCATTGGCCGAAGAAGCGGTAGCCGGTATTCAAGGCGCCCTTACCCTGGCCCGCGCGCTTAACGACGGGGCGTTCTTCGGCCGCAGCCTGCAACGGCTGCGCCAGCGCATCGACCGGGCGTGGCCTTAAGCGCATATCCCGCTTCATCGGCGGTAACCATATTGCCGGCACGGGCGGGCGGCCGCATCCTGCCGGGGCCGCCGTCCCCGTCAGGGCAATTTGAGCGCGGTCCGATCGACATAGGGCTGCATGATTTTATCCGCCTCGGCCTGGGCATCCCGGGCCGCGTCCTCCACTTTGCGTGATTTATCGGTCAGCAGCGAGGCCAGCTGGTTCTCAATGGCCTGGCGCACCGCCACGGTTTCATAGGCCGCATACCAGGGGTGCGCGTACCGCAATTGCTCCATTGCCACCGCCGCGCGCGGTTCCTGGGCAAGATATGTTTTCATGGCCGGCGTATCATATGCGGCCATGCGCGGAGCGAAGTAGCCGGTAAAACGGCTCCACGCGCCGTTAACCTCGGGGCTGACCAGATAGGTCATAAAATCATAGGCCGCCTGCTTTTGCGCGTCGCTGATACCTTTGAAGCTTACCAGGCTGGCGCCGCCGATAATCACCGCCTGGCGCTCTTTGGCCGGCAACATCGCCACCTGCAGGGTGAAATCCCGGGTATTTTCGCGCATAAAGCCCAGCGCGCCGGTGCTGAGCAGCGCCATACCCAGCTTGCCGGAGAAAAAAGCGGCGCTGATCTGCTTGGAATTCAATACGCCGGCGGGCATGACTTCGTCGCGATAGACCAGATTTTGCCAGAATTGCAGCGCGCCGCGAGTGCTAGCGCTGTTGTAATAGACCTCGCCCGGATAAATATCATTGGTGAAATTACCGCCGTTGGCGTGAGTCAGCGATGACAGCATCCAGCCGCCATAGTCATCGTTGGTGGAGGGGATCATGATGCCCCACTGCCCTTGCGTTTTGTCGGTCAGTTTTTTGGCGATGGCGACCAATTCATCCCAATTGCGCGGCGGCGCTTTGATGCCCGCCCGGTCAAACATCTCTTGGTTGTAATACAGAATCGGCGTGGAGTTATGGAACGGAATAGCATAGGTCCGGCCCATTACCTGGGTGTTTTGCTGCACCGCCGGGAAAAAGTTCTGGTGCAGGAAGTCGCTCGCCGACTGCTTGTCCGGGGCGAATTTAAACAGCTCGTCCATCGGCAGGATTTCATTTTTCAGTACCAGATCAACGGTATAATTAGCCGACATAATCGCCAGCGCGGGGGGAGAACCCGCTTTGGCCGCCGACTCGGCTTTCACCTTGGTGGTATCATAGCTGCCGGTAAAAATGCCCCGCACTTCCACCCGATCCTGCGACTGATTGTATTGTTTGATAATGCGGGTCATCTCGGCGGTCAATTTGCCATCCACCGGCGCCGGGAACATGAAATCAATGGTTTCTTTCGCCGCCGCGCCGCCGCTGGCCAGCACACCGGTGAGCATCAGCATCCATCCAGATAGTTTCATTTACTTTCCTCTAAAAGATTTTCATGGGTGTCGACCGAAAACAGATATCGGTCCCGAGGCGAAAAATAGAGTGTTAAATCCTGGCCGATAACCGGAATGGCGCCGCGGTTTTCACGCCGGTAATGCAGGGGGCCGTAGGGCGTATCAAGAGCGATCAAATATTCCGCGCCGTGTAATTCACGGCGCACCACCCTGCCAGCCAGACTTGGAGATTCTTCGGCGGGAGTCTGCGAGAGGTGTTCGGGACGGATGCCGAAAAACACCGCGTCCCGGTGATAGCCAGACAGCTGGGCAACCGATTGCCCACCCAGCCATGCCTGATTCGCGCGCCATGGCAACCGCAGGATATTCATGGCCGGGGTGCCGATAAAACTGGCGACAAACAGATTGGCCGGATGGCGGTACAAATCTTCGGGCGTGCCTATTTGTTGCAGCCGACCCCCATCGAGCACGGCGATGCGATCCGCCATGGTCATGGCCTCTATTTGATCGTGGGTCACATAGACGGTGCTGATTTTCAGGGTGTTATGCAAAGCCATGATGCCGTCGCGCACCTCGCCGCGCAGCTTGGCGTCCAGGTTGGATAACGGCTCATCCATCAGGAACAGCGCGGGTTTGCGCACAATGGCCCGCGCCATGGCCACCCGCTGGCGCTGGCCGCCGGACAGTTGCGCGGGTTTGCGATCCAGCAGCGCTTGCAACTGCAGCAAATCCGCCACGTTTTTTATCCGCTGCGGGTAATCCCCTTTTGGTTCGCCGCGCATTTTCATGCCGAACAGGATGTTATTCCTTACCGTCATATGGGGAAACAAGGCGTAATTCTGAAAAATCAGCGAAAAGTTGCGCTCCCTGGGCGCGCTATCGCTTATATCAATACCATCCAGCAGAATTCGCCCTTCGTTGGCCCGATCCAGACCCGCCAGCAACCGCAGCAATGTACTTTTGCCACAACCCGATGGCCCCACCAGCACCAGAAATTCGCCCGCGCGGATCGACAACGTAATATCTTGCAGAACGTGGGCATCGCCAAAACGTTTGCCCACGCCGCAAATCTCAATTTCCGGCATCAGCAATCGTCTCCGGGACAACTGATTTGCGGGTCGTATAGCCAAGGTCCGGCAAATTGCGCCAGCGAATGATAACTGGTAACCAGGCCAATGCCCGGTACCAGGTTATGCATCATCATGGCGCCGGGCTCCAGGCTATATAGCGGCCGCGTATCGGTATGCAGATAAGGCACCTGATGGACGGTGGCCGGGGCGGAGCAGATCAGCGCCTGCCGGTATTGAGTAGCGATCATGCGATGTACATGGCCGCAAAATACCCGTGTCAACTGCGGGAAACGATCGATAAGCTCCAGCAGCGATTTTCCGTTTTCGCAGGCGATGGGGTCCATCTGCGCCGAACCGAACGGCACGGGGGGATGATGCATAAATACATAACTCTCTTTGTTATCCCCGGAGAGCATCGTCTCAAGCCATGCCAGCGTATTGTCGCTCAGGCGCCCTTTGGACGCGCCGTCGATGGAACTGTCGATAAACAGCAGCCGCACCGGAAAATCATCCACCGCATAGGCCATATTTTCTGGGTCATGTCCCAGCAGCGGGCACAGGTCGCTGAAAGCATCCAGAAAATAGGCTTTGCTGTCATGGTTGCCGGGAATCATATATAGCGGGTAATTGAGCTGGCTGAGGATGCGGCGCGCCAAGCGGTATTCGCCCGGCCGGCCGCAGTTGACTATATCGCCGGTAATAATCACCGCATCCGGACGTTCCGCCAGGGCATTCACCCGGTTGACGATCTCCGCGTTAATGCCGTTGACGTCGATAAAGTCATATAGCCTGGTTCCCTGGCTGCGAAAATGAAGATCGGAAAGTTGGGCAAGAAACATACATAACCTCTTATTTAATTCCTGAAAAACCAAAACCGCTGAGAAACTGTTTTTGGCATAAAATAAACGCCACCATCAGCGGCAGGCAGACCATCAGCGATCCGGCGCTGATAATGCCCCACTGCCCGCCGGATTCGGCCCCCATGGCAAAGGATGCCAGTCCGACGGTAAGCACCTGTTTATCCGGGTCGTTAAGCACCATCAGCGGCCAAAGAAATTCGTTCCAATGATAGGTAATGGTGACGGCGGCGAACGCCGTCAGCGCCGGACGGGTCATCGGCAAAAGGACATGCAGCACCACCTGCCACCAGCGACACCCCTCCATCAACGCCGCGTCTTCCAGCTCGCGCGGAATATTAAGGAAAGCCTGGCGCATCAAAAACAC
Organism: Enterobacterales bacterium; assembly: GCA_015654925.1. Classification (GTDB taxonomy): domain Bacteria; phylum Pseudomonadota; class Gammaproteobacteria; order Enterobacterales; family Enterobacteriaceae; genus Acerihabitans. The sequence continues at coordinate 76,190 of JAATFX010000093.1, forward strand.
CCCGAACGCCGAGGCGAAGTACGGCATCATGGCGCCGGTCAGCGTGTTGAGCAGGCCCAACTGGTGCAACGTCATCATATTGGGCACCATCAGCATCACCGGCATGATCATCAGTTGGATCAGCAGCAGGTAAAACAGCGTGGTTTTGCCGCGGAATTCATGGTAGGCGAAGACATAGCCGGCGGTGGTGATAGTCACCAGTTGTACCGCAAAGGTGCCGAGGGCGAAGATCAGCGTATTGGCGTACAGGCGCAGCCAGTCGGCGCTGTCCCAAGCCTGGCGCAAGGTGTCGAGTGTCAGGGGCAAGCGTGGCAGCAGGGAGGCCATGGACGGTGAAAAGCTGTCGGGGCTAATGGCGGCGGAAAACATCCAGATTAACGGGGTCAGCCATAAAAAGGCGGCGCAAATCAGCAATAACATCAGGGTGCGCAGGGGAAAGGATCGCTTGGTCCCGCCGTTAACGTTCATAATGCGCTCCCTTTTCCAAGGTGCGTAAATTGGCGATGGAAATAACGAACAACGCGATCATGGTGAAAAAGGTGGCGGCCGACGCTTTGCCGAAATCGTGGCTGTTGTTGGCCAGATCCTGGATGTAATACAACACTACCGAACTGGCGTGGTTGGGACCGCCCTGGGTCATGATCGCCACGTGATCGATTTGGGTGATGGAGTACACCAGCGCGATGATAATCACAAAATTCAGGGTAGGCCTGAGCAGCGGCAATGTGATATACCAAAAAATCTGGCGGCGAGATGCGCCTTCCATTAACGCCGCTTCGCGCGGCGAGGCGGGCAATCCCTGCAGGGCGGCCAGGAAAAACAGCATATAATAGCCGGCGAATTTCCAAATCCCCACCAGCGCCAGGGCAAACAGCGCGCTCTGCCCCATGCCGAGATAATTAATCCCCATAGGGCCGGCGATTTTGGCCAGGTAATAATCCAGCAGGCCCAAATCGGGAATGAAAATAAATGTCCAAAGCGTCGCGGCGCTGACCAGGGGAATAATGGTCGGGAAAAAAAACGCCGCGCGCAGCCAGCGGTTGAGCCGGGTGTTTTCTGCCAACCATACCGCCAGCAGCAGCGCCAGCATGATTCCGGGCACTACCGTTATCAGGATATAAATCAGGTTATTGCCCACCGAGAGCCAGAACACCCGATCCGCGAACAAGCGGATAAAATTATCCAACCCGACAAAAAGCGGACGATCGGTGGAAAGCCGGGAATCATAAAAGCTGTCGATTAGCGAGCGCAGCAAAGGGAAATAGGTGAACCCGGCTAAAAAGATCAGAGTAGGTGTCAGCAGCAAATACGGAAACAGGCGTTTTAACATAAGTGACATCTGCACAGCGACTTCAAGTGGCCTTTATCCTAAAGGCCACGCTTTACAGTTTTAAGTCAGGAAGATGATAGAAATAAGTCCGCGGCTTAGCTTAACAGGCTGGCGCCGACGTTAACCGACAGGCCGAGGATGGCCAAATTAAACACAAACGAGATGACCGATTGCAGCAGCGCCACCTTGCGTACATCCATGGTGCCGGTGGCGACGTCGGCGGTCTGCGACGCCACCGCGATGGTAAATGAGAAGTAGAGAAAATCCCAGTAATGGGGCTTGGCCAGATCGCAGGGAAACACCAGCGGTTGTTCCTGCGCATCCCGGGTACGGTAAAACAAATGGGCATAATGCATGGCAAAGGCGGTGGGCAGCAACGACCAGGAAACCACCAGGGTCGCCCCGGTCAGGATTAAATGCCAGGCTTTATCCGAGCCCGTCAGGTGTTTTACCGTGCTCAATTCCAGCAAGATCACCAGTACGCTGACCAGGCAGGTCAGCGTCACCAGCGCCAGTACCGTGCTGGCGCTTTCGTCCTGGCGCAGCGCGATGGTACGGATATCCTCCGGTTCGGCGCGCAGCATTTCCCACCAAAGGAAACCCAGATACAGCCACGCCAGGGCATTCCAGCTAATCATCAGGCGCAGCACTACCTGAAAATGCGTGGGCAGCAGCCAATAACAGACCATCCCGGCGCCGATGGCCAATAACAATCTCGGCCTGGCGGTTAAATAATGTTTAACGGGGTGAAGCAAATGCATGTGCGTAACGGGCCTTATAAGCTCGGGCAGAGAAACCCGATGGCTGGCGAACTCCCGGCAAAACGCGGATCGGGGGAGAGGATGTGGATAAAAATAGAACCTGCCGCCCAAAAACACAAGGCGCGGTCCGCCGATTCCGGCCGGCGCCATCCCCACGGCAAGGGGGCAACGGGCGGCGCCGGTCGTTATCGGTTACAGCGCGTCCTTGGGCAGCGCATACGCCACGACGGAGTCCCCCGGCACGGTACGCAGCCCGCCGTGGCCCCCGGCCGCAATCACCACATACTGCCGGCCGTTTTCCCCCAGATAGGTCATGGGGGTGGCCTGCCCACCCGCCGGCAGGCGCGCCTGCCACAGCTGCTTGCCGCTGGCCTCATCAAAGGCGCGCAGATAATTATCGGCGGTCGCGCCCATGAACACCACGCCGCCGGCGGTGATAATATTGCCGCCGATCATAAAGATACCGGTGGGCAGCGGGACGTTGGTATGGGTATTGAAAATATTCATATCCCGGGTGGTGCCCACCGGCCGCTCCCAGGCGATTTTGCGGGTTTGCAGGTCGATGGCCACCAGTTTCCCCCAGGGCGGCGCGCTGCAAGGCGCGCCCAGCGGCGTGAGCCAGGGTTTTACCACCGCCGCGTACGGCGTGCCGTACTGCGGGCCGACGGAAAAGTCTTTCGGCTTGGGATAAGGTTGCTGGCTGCCCCAGCCCGCCCAGGGTTTCATCAGGCCGTCCTGGAGGGCGTCGCCTTGGGGCATGGTTTTCACCGTAAACGGAATATAGCTGGTATTGGCGATCAGCAGTCCGCGGGCGGGATCGACGGACGCGCCATACCAATCCATTACGCCGTCGAAGGCCGGATAGGCAATGGTAGTGCCCAGGGCCGGCGGGGTAAATTGCCCGTGGTAAATAAAGCGGTGATATTGGATGCGGCACCATAATTGATCGATGGGCGTGGCGCCCCACATATCCCGTTCGGTGAGATTGGGGGGCGTCAGGCTGGGCATGCCCACCGACGCGGGCTGGGTCGGCGACAGCCGATCGCCGGGCAGCGAAGGTTGCTGCGGTACCGGTTTCTCGATCACCTGCGCCAGCGGTTTGCCGGTTTGGCGATCGAGCAAAAACAGCTGTCCCATTTTCGTGGTTTGCACCAGCGCATGCCGTACCCCGCCGTCCGGCGCCGGCAAATCGATCAGGGTCGGGCCTATGGGCAAATCAAAGTCCCATACGTCGTGATGCACGGTCTGGAAATGCCAGCGCTCCCGCCCGGTTTGGATATCCAGCGCCACCAGCGCGCTGGAATAGGTGTTATCAAACGGCCGGCGGGCCGCGCCGTAATAATCCGGCGTGGCATTGCCCAGCGGGATATAAATCAGGCCCAGAGCGGGATCGGCGGTATAGGTGCCCCAGCCGTTAGGGGTGCCGCGGGTATAGGTTTCGCCGGGCTTGAGCGGCGCGGTCGGGTCCGGCTTGCCCATATCCCAGGCCCAGGCCAGCTTGCCCGTGATCGGGTCGTAGGCGCGCACTACACCGGACGGTTCGCCGCGGGCCTGGTTGTCATAGATCCAGCCCCCCAGCACCACGCGGTCGTTGACCACCAGCGGCTGCGAGGTAATAAAATGAAAACCGGGCGGCACATCGCCCATTTTATCGGTCAGGCTGACAAAACCGTGTTCGCCGAAATCTTCGCAGGGGCGGCCGGTATCCGCATCCAGCGCCATCATTTGCGCATTGCCGGCGGTGGTAATGATGCGGCGGGCGCAGGCGCCGCCGCTCTGCGCGGCGGCGGCCGGCGGCGCCTCATAATACGCAACGCCGCGGCAGGCCAGATATTCATTGGCGGTAGTATCGGTATGGGGATCAAAAGTCCAGACTTGCTTGCCGGTAGTGGCATTGAGGGCGATCACGCGCCGGTGGGGGGTGCAGAGATAGAGCTGGTTGCGCACTTTAATGGGCGTGACTTCAAAATTAAACTCGCGGCCGGCTTTGTCCTCTCCTTCACGCGGCAGATCGCCGGTATGGTACTCCCAGGCGGGTTGGAGCCGGTCGACATTCGCGGGCGTCAGCTGCGCCAGGGGAGAATAGCGTTCTCCTGCGGCGGTGCGGCCGTAATAGCGCCATTGATTGCGGGCCGGATCGTTTTGCGCGGGCGACGCGGCGGGTATGGGGGCGTTATGCACAAAGCGGGTAGCGGTAATATGGCTGCCGGTCAAAAAAATACCGGCGATCGCCGCCAGATAGATGATGCCCGCCCCCGAGGCCAAGCGCTGCGCGCCGCGGCGTAAAAACAGCCGCCGGGTGATAAACGGCAGGCAGCACCACGCCCCGAGCAGCGCCGGCACCAGCAGGCGCGGCATTAATTGCCACCCGTCCAGCCCGACTTCATACAGCGCCCATACCAGGGTGGCGATAAAGGTCAGCAGATAGAGCCACCAGCCGGTGGCCATACGCGTGGCGATCAGCACGCCCGCGGCGGCCAGCCCGACCCCGGCCACCAGGTAATAGGGCGTGCCGCCAAGCGCCATCAGCCAACTGCCCAGCCCCAAAAACGCCAGCCCGAACAGCGCGACCACCAGGCCGGTAATAGCGGTAAACGAAAAGATGCGACGCAGCATAAAAGCTCCTGAGATAAAATGATCGGGCGACGTTTATTCGGGGTCAGCCTCATTGGCCGGAGCGCGGCGAGAAGCAACGCGCCCGTCACCTGTATTAACCATAGCAAAAGGTTAGAATTTTGAGTGGGGAAACGTCGATCGCATTATCCGCGCCGCGGGGATATTCGCCGGGCGGCGTGAAGCGGCGAAAACAGGATTAAAGGAAAGTTGCGCGAACGGGCAAAAAGCGGTCAGCGGCAAATCACCCGCCCAATCTCGGCGGAGGTTTTGAGCGTGCGGATTTCACTAAACAGCGCCGCGGCCGGTTCATATTCTTTGCGCAGGAACCCCAGCCACTGTTTAATCCGGGCCACATGGTACAGACCAGTGTCGCCCTGCTTTTCCAGCCGGATGTATTTTTGCAGCAGTTCCACCACCGCCGGCCAGGGCATGGGCGGTTCATTGTATTTGATCACCCGGCTCAGGTTGGGCAGGCTCAGGGCGCCGCGGCCCAGCATCAGGGCGTCGCAGCCGGTGGCAGCCAGGCAATCAAGGGCGCTTTGCCGGTCCATGATTTCGCCGTTGGCGATCACCGGGATGGCCAGCCGCCGGCGGATTATCGCAATCGCCGGCCAGTCGATGCACTCGGCTTTATATCCGTCTTCCTTGGTGCGCCCATGCACCGCCAGCTCCGTGGCCCCCGCCTGCTCCACCGCGTCGGCGATTTCCAGGCTGCGCCCGGACGAGTCCCAGCCCAGCCTGATTTTTACCGTGACCGGCAAATGGGCCGGCACCGCGGCGCGCATGGCCTTGGCCCCGCGGTAGATTAATTCCGGATCTTTAAGCAGCGTGGCCCCGCCGCCGCTGCCGTTGACGGTTTTGGACGGACAGCCGCAGTTAAGATCCACTCCCCTGGAACCAAGCTGCACCGCGCGAAAGGCGTTTTCCGCCAGCCACTCGGGAGATTGGCCCAATAGCTGTACCCGAACCGGGGTGCCGGCGGGGGTAAGGCTGGCGTGATGCAGCTCGGGGCACAGGCGATAGAAAGATTTTACCGGCAGCAGCATGTCCACCACCCGCAGAAATTCGGTGATGCAGAGATCGTAGTCGTTAATGTCGCACAGCAATTCCCGCACCAGCGAATCGAGAACGCCTTCCATCGGGGCCAATAAAACGCGCATACGGTATCCGGTAATAAAGATCGCGCAATAGTAGGGGATCGGCGACGGGAAAATCAATGCTTATCCCGGCGTATGCCGTTAGCCGGGCATAAAAAAACCGCCGCGTCGGGCACGGGCGGTTAGTTCTGGCCGGCAGGCAACGCCTGCCGGTACCGTCAGGGAATGACGGAATTATTTCTTGGGGTTGCGGCTGTCGCGCGAACCGGCTCCCGCATAAGCGGAAGCGCCGGAGGAGCGGCGCGGAGCACCGCCGCGGCCTGGCTGCGAGGCGCTTTCGCCGTCGCGGCGGCGCTGCGGCGGACGACCGTCGCGCGAACCGCCGTCACGGGAGCTGTTGCCGGCAGACGCACCGCCGCGCGAACTATTGCCCGAGGACGCGCCGCCACGGGATGGAGCCCCGCGGGACGGGCCGCTGGAGCGGCTGCCGCGACCGGTTTGCAGCGGTTCGGCTTTAATCGTCGGGTCCGGATCGTAACCCGGCAGCGCCATACGCGGGATGGGCCGTTTCAGCAGGCGTTCGATATCGCGCAGCAGGCCCAGTTCATCCACGCAGACCAGCGACAGCGCCTCGCCGGTGGCGGCGGCGCGGCCGGTACGGCCGATACGGTGCACATAGTCTTCGGCAATCTGCGGCAGCTCGTAGTTAACCACGTGCGGCAGCAGATCGATATCCAGGCCGCGAGCGGCGATATCGGTCGCCACCAGCACCCTGATTTTGCCTTGCTTAAAGTCGGCTAGAGCACGGGTACGCGCACCCTGGCTTTTGTTGCCATGGATCGCCGCCGAGGTAATGCCGTCTTTGTTAAGCAGTTCGGCCAAATGGTTGGCTCCGTGCTTGGTACGGGTAAATACCAGCACCTGGCGCCAGTCATTCTGGCCAATCATATAAGACAGCAGCTCGCGCTTGCGTTTCTTATCCACCAGATGTACGCACTGTTCAATCTGTTCGGCGGCGACGTTGCTGCGCGCCACGGAAACCGAGGCCGGATTGTTCAGCAGGGTATTGGCCAGCACCTTGATTTCATCGGAGAACGTAGCCGAGAACATCAGGCTCTGTTTTTTGGCCGGCAACAGTTTCATCACGCGGCGAATATCGTGAATAAAGCCCATGTCCAGCATACGGTCGGCTTCATCCAGCACCAGGATTTCAACGCTCGACAAATCGACGGCGCGCTGCTGCGCCAAATCCAGCAAACGGCCGGGGGTGGCGACCAATACGTCCACGCCGCCGCGCAGCTTCATCATCTGCGGGTTGATGCTGACGCCGCCGAACACGACCAGCGAACGAATGGAAAGATGGGTGCTGTATTCCACCACGTTTTCGCCAATCTGCGCCGCCAGTTCGCGGGTCGGGGTCAGGATCAGCGCACGCACGGGACGGCGGCCCTTAACCAACGGCTCCTGGGTCAATAATTGAAGTATCGGCAGGGTAAACGCGGCGGTTTTGCCGGTGCCGGTCTGTGCGCTGGCCATGATATCGCGGCCCTGCAATACAAACGGAATAGCTTGTGATTGTACAGGAGTCGGCTCGTCGTAGCCCTTCTCGGATAACGCACGCAAAATCTCAGCACTTAGGCCAAGTGAATCAAATGACATAATAATGAAAAACTCCAGATCCGCCCCGATGTCGCCTGTTCAATCTGCGTTCAGGGGGATAATCAGATGGGAGGGCAAGCCTCACCATGGTGAACGGACAAAATCTATTGGAGGGATTGTAGCAAAATTACAGACAAAATGGGATGGGTATCGGGTAAAAAACTGTAACCCGCATGTTAAACCGATACCCAAAAGCCCGTCGCCAGCAGCAAAAATTGTTAAAAATCCAATGCTTACCCGGCGTTAAGAAATTTATCCAGAAACTGTTTGGTACGCTCATGCTGGGGGTGGGCGAACAGTTCCCGGGCCGCGCCCTGCTCGGTAATGACGCCGTTATCCATAAAAATGGCCCGATCGGCCACGTCGCGGGCAAAACTCATCTCATGGGTGACAATCACCATGGTGCGTTTTTCTTCCGCCAGGGCGCGGATGGTGCTCAGCACCTCGCCCACCAGTTCCGGATCGAGCGCGGAGGTCGGTTCGTCGAACAAAATCACCTCCGGGCGCATGGCCAGCGCGCGGGCAATCGCCACCCGCTGCTGCTGGCCGCCGGACAGGCGCTTGGGATAGGCATCCTCTTTGCCGCTCAGCCCTACTTTGGCCAACAGCGCCCGGGCGCGCTCGATGGCTTGCGCGCGCGGTTCGCCTTTGACGATCACCGGCCCTTCGATAATATTTTCCAGCACCGTGCGATGCGGAAATAAATTAAAACTCTGGAACACAAACCCCACCTGCTGGCGCAGCTCCCTCACCTGCCGTTTCTGCGCGCTCAGCGGCCGGGCGCCGTCGATGATGATCGATCCTACCTGGATAGTGCCGCTGTCCGGCTCCTCCAGCAGGTTGATACTGCGCAGCAAGGTGGTTTTACCCGACCCGCTGGGGCCGACAATCGCCAGCACGTCGCCGGTATTCACCGAGAGATCGATACCGTTGAGCACCCGCTGGCCATTAAAGGATTTGACCAGTTGTTTTATTTCAATGGTACTGCCGCCGGTACTGCCGTTAGCACTGCTCATCATCGCTCCCGATCATATCTCCCCGCGGCGGCTCGCCGGCCCCTGGCTACCGGGGCCGGGACTGCGGCGCCGGGGAGGCGCTTATAAGGTGACGCTCATGGTTGCGCAGATTACCATGCCGCCACGCCGGACGCATCCATCAAACGCCGGTTTACACGCCGGGATGGTAGGCAAACAGCGCGGGCGCGCCGCCGGTGTGCACGAACAGGATTGGCTCGCGACCAAAACGCTGCTGCTCGATGCCGTCGATAAGGCCGGCCATGGCTTTGCCGGTATAAACCGGATCGAGCAAAATGCCTTCCAGCCGGGCCAGCAATTTAATGGCCGCCCGCCCTTCTTCATTCGGCAAGCCGTAGCCCGGAGCGAAATAATCATCCCACAGGGTAATCTCCGCCAGCGGCGATTCCACCGCCAGCGCCCGGGCCAGATCCTGCTGTATCGCCGCCACTTTGGGCCGCTGCTGCGCCGCGGCGCGGGACACAGTGACGCCGATCAATTGCGTCGCGGGCATCAGCAGTTGCAGGCCGACCGCCAGCCCGGCGTGGGTACCGGCGCTGCCGGAAGCGGTGACGACGCTGCCCAACGATATCTGGCCCGCGCATTGATGGGCGATTTCCAGCGCGCAGCCGACATACCCCAGAGCGCCCAGGGCATTGGAACCGCCCACCGGCACCACATAAGGGCGAAACCCCTGCGCTTCCAGGCGTTCGGCCAGCTCGGCCAACTGCTGGTCGGGGTTATCGAGGGCGGCGCACATGACCACTTCGGCATCAAACAGATCGAGCAGCAGCCGATTACCGTTGGTCAGGTAGTTTTCCGCGTCGGTATTGATGGGGTTTTCCAGCAGCGCGACGCAGCGCAGACCCAGTTTGGCCGCCACCGCCGCCGTTTGCCTGACATGATTCGACTGTATCGCCCCGGCGGTCACCAGAGTGTCGGCCCCCTGGCGCAGCGCATCGGCGGCCAGGAATTCCAATTTGCGCAATTTATTGCCGCCCATGGCCAGCGGGGTGGCGTCGTCGCGCTTGATGTAAATCTCGTGGCCCAGGTAATCGGACAACCGTGGCAGATGCTCAAGGGCCGTGGGCGGCCCGATTAAATCCAGGCGCGGATAGTCGGCAAGCCGTAGCGATAAATCCATGCGTTATCTCCTTTATCGGGGTGGGCGGAAATAAAAAGGGCCAGGCGTTGGCCTGACCCTATCCGGTAGTCGGTTGACACGGCCGGCGGCCGTTAGCGACGGTTGCCGAAGATCCGCAGCAGCATCAGGAACAGGTTGATGAAGTCCAGATACAGGGTCAGCGCGCCGACGATGGAGTATTTACGATAGCTATCGCGATCGTCAATGGAGAGCTGGGAACCCATATTTTTCAGTTTCTGGGTGTCATAGGCGGTCAGGCCCACAAACACCACTACGCCGATATAAGTCACGGCCCACATCAGCGCGGTGCTCTTCAGCCAGATATTGACCACCGACGCCAGCACGATGCCGATCAGCGCCATGAACAGCAGGTTGCCGAAGCTGCTCAGGTCGCGTTTGGTGGTGTAACCGTAAATGGTCATCGCCCCGAACATGCCGCCGGCCACGACAAAAGTGCCGGCGATGGACGAGGAAGTGTAAACGATAAATATGCTGGCCAGCGTCAGCCCGGTGAGGGCGGAGTACAACATAAACAGCGCGGTGGCCACCGCGCCGCTCAGGCGGTTGACCATGCCGGAAATCACAAACACCAGGGCCAACTGGGCGATGATCAGCCCGAAGAACGTGATCTGGCTGGAGAACACCAGGTTCAGCACCGCCGGTGTACGCGCGGCAAACCAGGAGACAAAGGCGGTTAATAATAATCCGCACGTCATCCAGCCGTATACCTGGGCCATAAATGGCTGGATACCGGCATCGGCACGCTCAACGATCGAACCTTGGGAACGCGAACCCTGAGAACGGGGGAATCGATCCATGAATGTCACCTTTTATGGTAAACGGGGAACAAAGGCCGTAAATCCGGCCCACCTGATACACAGCATATCACAAAAAATCGGCCCCGAATCAAGGGAGCGGTGCAAAAATCGCGGCGGCGATCCGGGAAATCAGGGCGCCTGCCAGCGCTGCGCGGCCTGCCTGTCGCTTTCGCGCGCATCCACCCAGCGGCTGCCCTGCGCCGTGGCTTCGCGCTTCCAGAACGGCGCGCGGGTTTTGAGATAGTCCATGATAAATTCGGCGGCGTTGAACGCCGCGCCGCGGTGGGCGCCGCTGACCCCCACCAGGACGATCTGCTCGCCGGCGCGCAGCTCCCCTACCCGGTGGACCACCGTGACGCGCTGCAGCGGCCAGCGCGCCCGCGCCTGCCCGACAATCTCTGCCAGCGCCTTTTCGGTCATGCCGGGATAATGCTCCAGCGTCAGGGTGCTGACATCGTCCCCCTGGTTATGGTTGCGCACCTTGCCGGTAAAGGTCACCACCGCCCCGTCGTCATCGCAGGCGGCCAGCCAGGCGTATTCACCGGCCATGTCAAACGGCCGCGGCCCGACATAAATACGGGTGTTTTCCATATCAGCCCCCGGTAACCGGCGGGAAAAACGCGACTTCATCGCCGGCGGCCAGCGGATGATCGCGTCCGACCAGCACCTGGTTCACCGCCGATAATAACTTGCCCGGCTCCAGGGCCAGCGACCAGCGCCCGCCCCGCTCGGCCAGGGACGCGCGCAGGGATTCGACGTTGTCATACGCCGCTTCCAGCGTCAGACGCTCGATGCCGACCAGTTCCCGGACCTGGGCAAAAAACAGTATGGTAATCATAACGCCTCCACCTTAAAGTCGCCGGATTTCCCGCCGCTTTTCGCCAACAGGCGCACCGGGCCTATCACCATGTCTTTTTGTACCGCTTTGCACATGTCGTAGATGGTCAGCGCCGCCACCGAGGCGGCGGTCAAGGCTTCCATCTCCACGCCGGTTTTCCCGGTCAGCCGGCACAGGGTTTCGATACGTACCCGGCTGTGATCGCCCTGGGCTTCGAGATGCACTTCAACCTTGCTCAGGGCCAGCGGATGGCACAGCGGAATCAGCTCCCAGGTACGCTTGGCGGCCTGGATGCCGGCAATCCGGGCGGTGGCGAAGACATCGCCTTTATGATGCTGCCCGTCGAGGATCATGGCCAGGGTCGCCGGGGCCATGGTGACAAAGGCTTCGGCCCTGGCTTCGCGCAGCGTCTCCCGCTTGGCGGAAACATCCACCATATGGGCTTCGCCGCCGGCATTGATATGTGTAAGGGATGACATGTTTCTCTCCTTGCCGGCCGTCAACCGCCGATAAACGACAAATTACGCGTACTGCCGGTATTGCCCTGGTGCAGGAAATGGGTTTGTTTTTTAAGCCGCAGGCCGCCGGAAATGCGCGCTTTCAGGCTTTCCAGCGCCGCATCCTCGCCCAGCAGATCGCGCAGCGGAATACCGTCTTCGCCAAACAGGCACAAATGCAGATTGCCGGTGGCCGAGACCCGCAGCCGGTTGCAACTGGCGCAGAAATCCTTGGCATAAGGCATGATCAGGCCGATTTCACCCCGGTAATCCGGATGGCGAAAAACCAGGGCGGGGCCGTCGCTGCGCCCGCGCGGCTGCAATTGCCAGCCCATGGGCTCCAGCCGCCGGCGAATGGTTTCACCCGAAACATGGCGGGTGCGGAATAAGTCGCCGCCGTCGCCGGTTTCCATAAGCTCGATAAAGCGCAGTTGAATGGGGCGGGTTTTAATCCAGGCCAGGAAGCTGTCCAAATGGATATCGTTAACATTGCGCATCAGTACGGTGTTCACTTTAACCTTGCTGAATCCCGCCGCAAAAGCGGCGTCGATGCCGGCCATCACCTGGCGAAACTTATCCTGGCCGGTAATCAGCTGGAATTGCCGCGCATCGAGGCTGTCGACGCTGACGTTGAGCGCGGTCAGCCCGGCATCGCGCCAATTGGCGATATCCCGCTCCAGCCGGTAACCGTTGGTGGTCACCGCCAGGGTATGAATTGACGCATGCGAACGCACCGCGGCGATAATCTCGCAAAAATCACGGCGCAGGGAAGGTTCGCCGCCGGTCAGGCGCACTTTTTCAGTGCCGAGTTCGGCAAAGGCATGGGTGACGCGCCGGATTTCATCCAGCGACAGGAAACTTTTATTGGTAGTGCCGTTAGGCCGGTAGCCGTCGGGCAAACAATAGGTGCAACGAAAGTTGCAGACGTCCGTAACGGACAGGCGCAAATAGTAAAATTTGCGCGCAAATGCGTCGATAAGCTGTGGCACAGTTAAACACCTTTCCAAATACGGGAGATGCGGACATTTCTATCGTGCACCCTGGTGGCTTTCGCCACGGCCAAGACGCCATATCGCTCAATAAAAGAGCCACTTAGGCGTAGAGGCTAGGAGTTTGATTCCCCCCGCGCGAATCGCTGACCGGCACGGTGGAACCCTGATTGAAAATTATTCTAATCCTAATCGTCATACCATGCCATGACCAGACGGATAAATTTCGCTATATAAACATATATATAGCGAATTTATGACGAGGGTTAAATGGCCCATCAGCCGCGCATTTATCCGCAATAATCATCAGATTGCGAGCCAATACGCGAATTACAGCGCGTGATTTCGCATTTGGCGCCGGATCGGCTATTTTAGCGGAATCAGGAAAGAAATAGGTTACCAGGAGAATTATGCGCAATCGTACATTGGCCGATTTGGATCGGGTAGTAGCGCTGGGAGGCGGACACGGTCTGGGACGGGTAATGTCCGCGCTCTCCTCGCTGGGTTCGCGCCTGACCGGCATTGTCACCACCACCGATAACGGGGGCTCCACCGGCCGGATACGCCAGTCGGAAGGCGGCATCGCCTGGGGGGATACCCGCAATTGCCTCAACCAGCTGATTTCGGAGCCCAGCATCGCGGCGGCCATGTTCGAATACCGCTTTGGCGGACAGGGCGAACTGGCCGGCCATAATTTAGGCAACCTGATGCTCAAGGCCCTCGATAATCTCAGCGTGCGGCCGCTGGAAGCGATCAACCTGATCCGCAACATGCTGAAAGTGGACGCCCTGCTGATCCCGATGTCCGAACAGCCGGTGGACCTGCAGGCGGTCACGACCGGCGGCGAAACCATTTACGGCGAAGTGGCGGTGGATGAGCTGACCGCGATCCCGGCAAGTCTGCAACTCAGCCCAGAGGTACCCGCCACGCGCGAAGCCTTGCAGGCCATCGCCGCGGCGGATCTTATCCTGATAGGCCCCGGCAGTTTTCTCACCAGCCTGATGCCGCTGCTGCTGCTGCGGGATTTGGCCCAGGCCCTGCGCCGCACCCAGGCGCCCATCGTCTATATCGACAACCTCGGCCGGGAGCTGAGCCAGGCGGCTGCCAACCTCGGCCTGGGGCAAAAACTGTCCATGATGGAACAGGCCATCGGGCGGCAAAAAATGATCGACGCGCTGGTTATCGGGCCGGCGATCCGCGCCGACGGCATAACGGACAGGATTATCATTCAACAGCCGCTGGCCGCCGCGGATGTGCCCCACCATCACGATCGTTTACTGCTGCGGGCCGCGCTCGATCGCGCGCTGCAATCTCTGGGTTAGCGCAGGGCCAGGCCACCGGCCCCATCGTCTCAGGAGACGGCGATAAAATGCTCGCGCAGCGCGTGGATTTCGTCACGCACGCTGGCCGCTTGCTCAAATTCCAGATTCTGCGCGTGCGCCTGCATTTTCGCTTCGAGCTCGCTGATTTTTTTATCCAGCGCTTTGGGCGTCAGGTTGCCATAGTGGGCCGCGGCCTCCATCGCTTTGCGTTTTTTCTGTTTGGCATGGGCCGGCGACTGTCCCAGTTCCATAATATCCGCCACCGATTTATTCAGCGCCTGCGGAATGATGCCGTGTTCGAGGTTGTAGGCATGCTGCTTGACGCGCCGCCGTTCGGTCTCGTCGATAGCGCGGGCCATGGACGGCGTGATCTTGTCGCCGTACAGGATGGCCTTGCCGTTCAGGTTGCGCGCGGCGCGGCCGATGGTCTGGATCAGCGAGCGTTCGGAACGCAGGAAACCCTCTTTATCGGCATCGAGGATAGCCACCAGCGACACTTCCGGCATATCCAGGCCTTCGCGCAGCAGGTTAATGCCCACCAGCACGTCAAATTCCCCCAGGCGCAAATCGCGGATAATCTCTACGCGCTCCACGGTTTCGATATCGGAATGCAGATAACGCACCCGCTCGCCGTGCTCCTCAAGATATTCGGTTAAATCTTCCGCCATGCGTTTGGTCAGGGTGGTGACCAATACCCGTTCGTTGATTAATACCCGCTTGCGGATTTCCGACAGCAGATCGTCCACCTGGGTGGTAACCGGGCGCACCTCAATCAGCGGATCGAGCAAGCCGGTCGGCCGGACCAATTGATCGACCACTTCCCCGCCGCACATTTCCAGCTCATATTTGCCCGGGGTGGCCGAGACATAAATGGTCTGCGGCGCCACGGCGGCGAACTCCTCGAACTTCATCGGCCGGTTATCCAGCGCGGAAGGCAGGCGGAAACCATATTCCACCAGCGTTTCCTTGCGCGCGCGGTCGCCGCGATACATGCCGCCGATTTGCGGAATGGTGACGTGGGATTCGTCGACAATCAGCAGGCCGTCGGCGGGCAAATAGTCGAACAGGGTCGGCGGCGGTTCGCCCGGGCCGCGTCCCGACAGGTAGCGGGAATAGTTTTCGATACCCGAGCAATAGCCCAGCTCGTTCATCATCTCCAGATCGAACTGGGTGCGCTGCGACAGGCGCTGCTCTTCCACGAGCTTGCTGTTTTCCAGCAAATTCTTGCGGCGGTCCGCCAGCTCGACTTTGATATCTTCCATCGCCTGTATCAGGCGTTCGCGCGGCGTGACGTAGTGGGTTTTTGGATAGATGGTGTAACGCGGCACCACCTGATCCACTTGACCGGTGAGCGGATCAAACAGCGACAGCCGCTCCACCTCCTCGTCGAACAGCTCCACGCGCAGGGCGATTTCATCGGACTCCGCCGGAAAAATGTCAATGACTTCGCCGCGCACCCGGAAAGTGCCGCGCTGGAACGCCTGGTCGTTGCGGGTGTACTGCAGTTCGGACAGCCGGCGTAAAATCGCGCGTTGATCGATGATCATACCGCGCGTCAGATGCAGCATCATCTTCAGGTAAGCATCGGGGTCGCCCAGGCCATAGATGGCGGAGACCGAAGCCACCACGATCACATCGCGCCGTTCAAGCATGGCCTTGGTGGCGGACAGGCGCATCTGCTCGATGTGCTCGTTTACCGAGGCGTCCTTTTCGATAAAGGTGTCCGAACTGGGCACATACGCTTCGGGCTGATAATAGTCATAATAGGAGACAAAATATTCCACCGCGTTGTCCGGGAAAAAGGCTTTCATCTCGCCATACAGCTGGGCCGCCAGCGTCTTGTTCGGCGCCAGGATCATGGTGGGCCGGTTAAGATCGGCAATAACGTTGGCCACGGTAAAGGTTTTACCCGACCCGGTTACGCCCAGCAGCGTTTGATGGGCCAGGCCATCCAGTAATCCCTCTTCAAGATGACGAATAGCCTCCGGTTGATCCCCGGACGGTTTAAAGCTCGATTGCAGGTTAAAGGCTTTACTCATTTACTGGGCTACCTCTGGGCAACATATGGAGAAGATGGCGGACGGGATGGTTTACCGAATTTGGGACAACGCATTTGTATACTCATTTGCTACCAAGTATGGGGACTGAGCGGTTATTTCGCCAGTCGCGCAGCACTGGATACAAAACCAGTAATATAATACCCTATCCGGCCATGGGCGCAAGCGCGGTAACACGACTTGGGGGGGTAAAAACGATCCGGCGGGATCATGCGGCAACCGATTTTATTACAAATCATTAAAAAATTAATGTCAGGCAAATGATTGACGCAAATTGACACAGTGCTGACCTTGGCCATACAAATTCGCTTGATTTTAATTAACCGATTGTATTTATAACAATTAAAAAAAACGTGGAGAATACAGGCAAATCTTCAGCAAGCCGCGCCCGCCATGGTTTAGACACGCTTTTCTAAACCTAATGCACACGGTTATCCACAGGAATAGTGGATAAGTCTTACCGCGCCGCTTACCGCTTGAGTTCCGCAAAGCTGACAATCGTGACGCGCAGATGACAAAACGGTAGCTTTTTAGCTATTTTTCATCGTATGCCGGCTTTTTTTTATGCCTAAAACGACTAACCATTTTGCGCGGGAATCGGCGCCCCCTTGACCTGAAAAGCGCAGCCGTCGCACCGCTTTAGTGCCGATTAACCGGCCATTTACGCCGTTGCACCACCAAATTTTCCGGCGGCACCGCATCTGTGCAAATATCCGCCGTTTGTTTGGAAAATAACCTCTGCGGACAAGGCATTATGCTGCTGCCGGCGGGGGGCGGCAGTTCATCCGATCAACTCGCCGGCCGGCGGCGAATATTGGCCTGATTGTTGCTAGATAGTTGCTGGAAGGTAGGCTCAGGGCACGAAAAAAGCATGGGGGACATTATTCCGGCGTAACGCGGTTTAGCCGTCCGCCCCCTTGTCGCTTCGCCAATCATTATATTGAAATGATGCATCAAGAGGGAGGAAGGAATCTTATGTTACGTTTGCATGCGGTGAACCAGTTTTATGGACCAAAGCATATTTTGCAGGACGTGAGCATGGAGTTGCCCCACGGCCACTGCACTTACGTATTGGGACGTAACGGCGTAGGCAAAACCACCTTAATCAACTGCATTATGGGCCATTTGCCCATCAGCAGCGGCACCATGACCTGGCAATTGCACGGCGAGGCGGAGTTGAATTTACTCCAGCATCCGGTGGAGCAGCGCGCCGCGCTGGGCATCGGCTACGTTCCGCAAGGCCGGCAGGTGTTCTCGCAGCTCAGCGTGGACGAAAACCTGCGGGTGGCCCTGCTGGCGGGCCGCAATAAGTCAAGACAGGTACCTGCCATGGTCTATGACTTGTTTCCGGTATTGCATAACATGCGCCATCAGCGCGCCGGGGATTTAACGGAAAGCGGGCAGCAGCAATTGGCCATCGCCCGGGCGCTGGTGCTGGAACCGGAATTATTGATTCTCGATGAACCCACCGGCGGTTTCCAGCCTTCCGTGGTGGCGGAGATCGGCCATAATATCCATCGCCTGCAGCGGGAGTTCGGTCTTACGCTGTTAGTGGTGGAGCAGCAATTACCCTTTACTCCCGCCGTCGGCGATCGGTTTTGTTTGCTGGAAGGTGGATGCAATGTCGCTCAGGGCACGCTGGATCAATTGGATGAAAGCCTTATCCAAACCTATCTGGCGGTATAAAAACCACCGACGGGAATACTACTGGATTATGGCCGATTCATCCCATTACGCGCTTTTGTTCCCCATCCAGGGCGTTTAGTTTGCTTTAACGCCCCATATTTCCATTTCTTGCTGTTTTCTTGCCTATTAATTTTCTTCCGGTTGTCCACCAGGTTCCCGACTGTTTCCCGCTGATGGGCGGTTAACCAGGGGCGCAAGGTTGATGTACTGCGCCAGGTCCGCCCCCGCCGGCTCCTTGAGCCAGGGAATTTCCCCCAGCAAGGGCGCGTCCAGGCGCTGGCGCAGCGTGGCGAGATAATCCGCGCGCCGGTGCGGCGCGGGGGATAAATCGTTGGCGATCCAGCCCGCAAAAGGCAAGCCGGCCTGGCGGATCGCCAGCGCGGTTAACAAAGCATGGTTAATGCAGCCCAGCTTCATGCCGACCACCAGAATCACCGGCAGGCGCTCGGCGGCCACCCACCGATCGAAGGTCAGGCTGTCGCCGAGCGGGGTAAACCATCCCCCGGCCCCTTCGACCAACACCCACTGCGCCAGCGTCTCCAGCTCGCGCAGGCCGCGCGACAGCACCTGCGGGTCGATGGGACGGCCTTCGTCACGGCTGGCGAGATGCGGCGAGGTCGGCTCGCAAAACGCCAGCGGATTGACCTGCCGGTAAGTTACCCTAACGCTGCTATTGGCGCGTAAAGCCAGCGCGTCGTCATTGCGCGGCCCCTCGTCGGTCAACTCGCAGCCGGCGGCGACCGGCTTATAACCGACGGTGCTCAGTCCCGCGCGGTTCGCCGCCTGCAATAACGCGCAGGTGGCCAGGGTCTTGCCGATATCGGTATCGGTGCCGGTAATAAAAAAACGTTTATGCGTCATAATGATAGTTTCACATTAGCTCTGGATGGCGTTAGTCACGATAGATCAGGCCATAGATCAATTGATAACTGAGCGGCAGCCCCGCCGCCTGCCGTCGCCACGCCGCGTCCAGGCGCTGCAAACATTGCCGGCCGGTGAGCCCCGGGGCGCGTCCGTCACGCAGATAGCCGGCGCCGACGCCTTTAAGCCCATGGAGCAAGGCCGATAAATGCGGATAATGCAGGGTATGGCGCTCGGCCGCCAGGCGGTGACGATACGGGGCAAAGGCCGAACCAATCGCCTGCGGCGTCAGGAAGCGGTTTAAATGCACCCCCTGGTCCACCATTGACCAGGCATGGCGTAACTCCATCAGCGAACCGTCGGCGAGCGTAGAGAGGGCAATCAGGCCGCCGGGGCGGGTGACGCGGTAAAGCTCCGCCAGGGCGCGGGGCAAATCGTCGCACCACTGCACCGCCAGATTGGAAAAACAGAGATCCACCGATTCATCCGCCAGCGGCAAATGTTCGATATCCCCCGCCAGATAGGCGGACGCCGAACCTTGCCGGCGCGCCTCGGCCAGCATGGCCGGCGAGAGATCCAACGCCACGACGCGGTTGCCGGCCGCCTGCCAGCGCCGGCCGAACCAGCCGGTGCCGCAGCCCGCATCCAGCACGCAGATGTCCTGCCGCGGTCCCGCCAGCGCCATTAAGCGATCGCCGCTGGCGCGCTGTAGTCCGGCGTGCCGGTCGTAGCCCGGAGCCGCGCGGCCAAAGCTGCGGGCGATCCCCTGTTTATGCGGTTCGGCGAGCATTATCCAGCGCCTCCAGCAAACGATCGATATCGGCGCGTTGATGCGCTGCGGTCAGGGTGATACGCAGCCGCGCGTTTCCCGGCGGTACCGTGGGCGGGCGGATGGCCGTCAGCCAGCAGCCCCGCTCGCGCAGGCGCTCGGTCAGCCGCAGCGCCAAGGCATTGTCTCCCACCAGCAGCGGCTGGATGGCGGTGGCCGACTGGCCAAGCGGGTAACCGAGATCGGCGGCGCCGGCGCGAAAGCGGGCGATATTCTCCCCAAGCCGCGCACGCAGCCCATCGCCCTGGATAATGGCGCTCAAGGCCGCGTCGATGGCGGCGACCTGGGCCGGCGGCAAGGCGGTGCTGTAGATCAGATGGCGGGCGAACTGCACCAGGTATTCAGCCACCGGCGCCGCACAAAGCACCGCCGCGCCGCCGACGCCGGCCGCCTTGCCAAACGTCACCACCAGCAGTTCCGGATGGATGCCCTGCGCCCAGGCGCTGCCCCGGCCCTGCTCGCCGATAACGCCGAAACCGTGGGCATCGTCCACCAGCAGCCATCCGCCGGCGTCGCTTATCACGCGTCCGATGGCCGGCAGCGGCGCGCTGTCCCCATCCATGCTGAACACGCCTTCGGTCACCGCCAGCAGGTTGCCCGCCGCGTCCGGCCGGGCCAGCCGGGCCAGCGCGGCGGCGTCGTTATGGGCAAACCGGCGCAGGTGAGCCGGCGACTGGACGGCAGCCTCCAGCAACGAGGCGTGGCTGAGCCGGTCCGCCAAAATGCGATCCCCCGTCCCGGTCAGCGCGCCGATAATCCCCTGATTAGCGGCATAACCGGAGGTAAACAATAGCGCCCGGTCGTAGCCCAGCCAACCGGCCAGCCGGCGCTCCAGCGCCTCATGCTCCGCGCCGTAGCCGGTGACATGCCCGGACCCGCCGCTGCCGACCCCATAGCGCGCCGCCCCCTGCTGCCAGGCGGCAATCAGCCGCGGATCGCGGGCCAAGCCCAGATAATCGTTACTGGAGAAATTAATATACCGCCGTCCCTGATATTCCAGGAGGCGATGGTTGCCATCGATAATAGCCCGCCGTTGCCGGTAGGCATCCGCCTGCCGCCGGGATTGCAGGCCGCGGTCGATTGTTTCCGCCCAGCCCATCAGCGCGCCGCATTATAAAATTGCGGGGTATCGGCCGCCAGCAACTGTCCGGCCAACTGCTGCTCGCGAACCTGGTCCCCGGCGTCGGTCCGGTGCGCCTGCGCATTGAGGCCGAGTTTGCGGAACAGCGCCAGATCTTTATCTTCGTTGGGATTGGGGGTGGTCAACAGCTTGCAGCCGTAAAAAATGGAATTGGCGCCCGCCAGAAAACACATGGCCTGGGTTTGTTCGCTCATCTGCTCGCGCCCCGCCGACAAGCGGACGTGGGAACGGGGCATCATAATGCGCGCCACGGCGATGGTGCGGATAAAGTCAAATGCATCCACATCGTCATTTTCCGCCAGCGGAGTGCCTTTGACTTTAACCAGCATATTGATCGGCACGCTCTCGGGCGGCTCCGGCAGGTTAGCCAGCTGCACCAGCAGGCCGGCGCGATCGGCAATGGTCTCACCCAGGCCGACAATCCCGCCCGAACAGACCTTGATGCCCGCCCCGCGCACTTTATCCAGCGTATCCAGGCGGTCCTGGTAGGTGCGGGTGGTAATGATCGAACCGTAAAATTCCGGCGAGGTATCCAGATTATGGTTGTAGAAATCCAGCCCGGCCGCCGCCAGCCGCTCTGCCTGCGAGGCGCTGAGCATGCCCAGGGTCATGCAGGTTTCCATGCCCATGGCTTTCACCCCCTGCACCATCTGCTCCAGGTACGGCATATCGCGATCGCGGGGATTTTTCCAGGCCGCGCCCATGCAAAAGCGGGTCGAGCCCGCCGCCTTGGCCTGCTGCGCCGAGGTCAGCACCTGCTCCACCTGAAGTAATTGCTCGGTGGCCAAACCGGTATTATAGCGGGCGCTTTGCGGGCAATATTTGCAATCTTCGGGACAGGCGCCGGTTTTTATGGACAGCAGCGTGCTGACCTGGATTTGATTGGGATCGAAATGCCGGCGGTGCACGGACTGCGCTTCGAACAGCAAATCCATAAAGGGTTTGGCAAACAGGGCCTGTGCCTGTTGTAGCGTCCAGCGCGGATTAACTTGCATGAGATGCCCCTCTCGCATATGGGGTTTAAAATAGTTTCGCCAGTGTAATTCAAGCCGTTATACTGTCAACCAAATATTGTTAACCAAGGTTTACATCTACGCCATGACCCCAGAGGATCTTGCCTTCGACCGGCGCCATATCTGGCATCCCTATACCTCTATGACCCTCCCCTTGCCCTGCTACCCGGTGGTGGCCGCCGCGGGCTGCGAACTGCATCTGGACGACGGCCGCCGTCTGGTGGACGGTATGTCCTCCTGGTGGGCCGCCATTCACGGCTACAACCACCCGGCGATTAACCAGGCGGTGAGCGACCAGTTACAGGCCATGTCCCACGTGATGTTTGGCGGCGTAACCCACCCGCAGGCCGTTGCGCTATGCCGGCGACTGGTCGCCATGACCCCCGCGCCGCTGGAGTGCGTGTTCCTGGCGGATTCCGGGTCGGTGGCGGTGGAAGTGGCGATAAAAATGGCCCTGCAATACTGGCAGGCGCGCGGGGAAAACCGCCAAAAGTTGCTGACGCTGCGCCACGGATATCACGGCGATACTTTCGGGGCGATGTCGGTGTGCGACCCGCAGAACTCCATGCACCGGCTATACCAGGGCTATCTGCCGGAACATGAATTCGTCGCGGCGCCCGGCTGCCGTTTTGACGAGGAATGGCGCGAAACGGATATAGACGAACTGGCCGCCCGGCTGGCATCCGACGGCCACCGGCTGGCGGCGGTCATACTGGAGCCCATCGTGCAGGGCGCCGGCGGCATGCGGTTTTATCATCCCACCTATCTGCGGCGGGTGCGCGAACTGTGCGATCGCTATCATCTCCTGCTTATCGCCGATGAAATCGCCACCGGCTTTGGCCGCACCGGCAAACTGTTCGCCTGCGAGCACGCGGACATTTCCCCGGATATCATGTGCTTGGGCAAAGCCTTGACCGGCGGTTACATGACCCTATCGGCCACCCTGACCACCCGCGACGTAGCCGACACCATCAGCAACGGCGAAGCCGGTTGTTTTATGCACGGTCCGACCTTTATGGCCAATCCCCTGGCCTGCGCCGCCGCCAACGCCAGCCTAACGCTGCTGGAACCGGGGGATTGGCGGGGACAGGTCGCGGCGCTTGAACGGCAATTACGCCAGGGACTGCTGCCGCTGCGGGATCATCCGCAGGTGGCCGACGTCCGGGTATTAGGGGCCATCGGCGTAATCGAAACCCGCCTGCCGGTGAATATGGCGGCGCTGCAGCGCTTTTTTGTCGATCGCGGCGTATGGATTCGCCCGTTTGGCCGCTTAATTTATTTAATGCCGCCTTATATTATTCAATCATCACAATTGACCTTGCTGATGGCTACCCTGGCCGCATCGCTGGATAATCCCGGGCACTTTGTTCCCTGACCGGTCATGTTGCCTGCCATGGGCTATGATCAACAGTTGAGATCAATACGTGGCTTGTTATGACAACAGGAGCATAGGAAAAACAGATGAACCAAAATAACCTGACCAACCGCCGCATTGTGCTCGCTTCCCGCCCCGCCGGCGCGCCGGTGCCGGACAACTTTCGTTTAGAAACCACCGACCTGCCCGAGCCGGGCGATCGACAGGTCCTGTTACGCACCGTTTACCTCTCCCTCGACCCCTATATGCGCGGCAGGATGAGCGATGCGGAATCCTATTCCGCGCCGGTGGAACTCGATGCGGTGATGGGCGGCGGCACGGTATCGCGCGTAGTGACCAGCCGCCACCCCGATTACCGGCCCGGAGACTGGGTGCTTAACTACGGCGGCTGGCAAGACTACGCCGTGGCCGACGGCAAGGATATTACCAAACTGCGGGACGACGCCCTGGCGCATCCTTCATGGGCCCTGGGTATCCTGGGCATGCCCGGCTTCACCGCCTACATGGGGTTAATGGATATCGGCCAGCCAAAAGCCGGCGAGACGCTGGTGGTCGCGGCCGCCAGCGGCGCGGTCGGTTCGGTGGTGGGCCAGGTGGCCAAACTGCAAGGCTGCCGCACCGTGGGCGTCGCCGGCGGCAAGGACAAATGCCGCTACGCGGTGGAAACGCTGGGCTTTGATGTCTGCATCGATCGCCGCGCCCCCGATTTCGCCGAACAGCTGGCCCAGGCCTGTCCGGACGGCATCGATATTTATTTTGAAAATGTGGGCGGCGCGGTATTCGACGCGGTGATCCCCCTGCTCAATACCTCGGCCCGAATCCCGCTGTGCGGCCTGATTGCCAATTACAATCTGCAGGATTTGCCCGACGGCAAAGATCGTTTGCCCCTATTGCAGAGCCTGCTGCTGCGTAAACGTATCCGCATGCAGGGCTATATTATCAGCCTGGATTATGCGCACCGCTTCGATGAATTCGTGCAGGCGATGGGGCCTTGGGTTAAAGCAGGCAAAGTACAAATGCGCGAAGATATCGTTGATGGGCTGGAGCAGGCGCCGCAGGCTTTTATCGGCCTGCTGGAAGGTAAAAACTTCGGCAAGCTGGTAATACGGGTCGGCAACGATACTCTCTGAATCAACCACAATTCGTCTCGACTACGGAGTTAATCGATGAAAATTGTAATGGTGTTAACCTCGCACGATAAATTAGGCGATACCGGCAAACCAACGGGCTTTTGGCTCGAAGAGCTGGTGGCGCCTTATTATATTTTTCATGATGCGGGCCTGGAGATCACGCTGGCATCCCCCAAGGGCGGGCAACCGCCGCTGGACCCCAAAAGCGACGATGCCGACGCGCAAACCCAGGATACCGAACGCTTTCGCACCGACCGCGCGGCCCAACAGGCCCTGGCCAACACCGTTAAGCTTGAGACGCTGAAAGCCGATGATTTCGATGCGGTATTTTATCCCGGCGGCCATGGCCCGCTCTGGGATCTGGCGGAAGACCCCCGTTCCATCGCCCTGATAGAACAAACCTTCGCCGCCGGCAAGCCGGTGGGCGCGGTCTGCCATGCCCCTGGCGTGCTGCGCCACGCCAAGAAACCCGACGGCACGCCGCTGGTGGCGGGGAAACGGGTTACCGGCTTTAGCAATAGCGAAGAAGAAGCCGTACAGCTCACCGCCGTCGTGCCTTTTTTGGTGGAAGATGAATTAAAACGCCTGGGCGGTAACTATGAAAAGGTCGATGATTGGCAATCATTATCGATCATCGACGGCCACCTGATCACCGGCCAAAATCCGGGTTCCTCGGCGGTCACCGCGCAAAATGTCTTAAAATTGCTCAATTGCTGATACTTAATTATTGCTTAGGAGGCACTGATGGCTTTTTCTTTACAGAGTAACGATCTGCAAGACGGCGAAAAAATGCCCGAACGGCACGTATTTAACGGCATGGGCTACCACGGGGACAACATTTCTCCCCACCTGGCCTGGGATGACGCGCCGACGGGCACCAAAAGTTTTGTTATCACGGTTTACGATCCCGACGCTCCCACCGGCTCCGGCTGGTGGCACTGGCTGGTCGCCAACCTCCCCGCGGACACCCGCTCCCTGCCCCAAGGCGCCGGCTCCGGGCTGGGCGGCCTGCCCGCCGGCGCGGTGCAAACCCGCACCGACTTCGGCAAAGCGGGCTACGGCGGCGCCGCCCCGCCCCAGGGCGACACACACCGCTATCAATTTACGGTGCACGCCCTCGATGTGGCATCCATCGACGTGGACGAAAATACCAGCGGCGCGGTAGTGGGATTTAACGTCCACTTCCACTCCCTGGGCAAAGCCACGCTCACCGTCACTTATAACTGATACCCGCGCTCGCTGTGCTCACGGCGAGCTAAAGGCAGGCCATGCCGGTTAAAGCGCCAGTATCGCCACCCACATCGGCCCCTGTCCTACCGGGTAGCGGGCCAGCGGACGCAAATCCCCCGTCTCCTCTTCGATGCGATAAACCTCCACATGCTGGGATTTTTGCCCCGCGGCCACCAAAAAACGCCCCTGGGCATCAATATTAAACCCGCGCGGCTGGGTCTCGGTCGGCTGATACCCCAGCACGCTGAGAACGCTGCCGTCTTCCGAC
>JAATFX010000144.1 GCA_015654925.1 Enterobacterales bacterium
TCAAAAAACAGTTCCACTATTTCTTTGGCATCCCGTTTGCTCAGCCCGAGCTTTTCAAACAGGTATTCTGACATTTCAGCTTTAGTAAGCGCCATAGGTTCAATCCCTCAAGGATGCTTGGAATCGCTGTTTTAGTGCCGCAACGCATTTATCAACGGTGGCGGCAATAGCCTCTTCTTCCAGTGTACGAGCGGTATCCTGTAATATCAGGCTGATAGCCAGGCTCTTAAAACCTTCCGCTACGCCCTTCCCCCGGTACACATCAAACAAGTTTACGCCAACTACCTGATTTGCGCCAACTTTCTTACACTCTGCGATAATTTCTGCTGCCGGAACGCTTTCGGCGACCACCACGGCGATGTCGCGGCGGTTCGCCGGGAAGCGCGAAATGTCCCGCGCTTCAGGCACTTTGCGGACCGCCACCTTATCCCAGAGTAGTTCAAACACGACGGTACGGCCATTTAAATCCAATTTTGCTTCTAATTCAGGATGTATAACCCCAATAAATCCAATACGTTCCCCCGCCAGATAGAGCGCGGCGCTCTGACCGGGGTGCAAAGCGGGATTATTTTCAATCCTGAAGTCAATATCGGCAAGTTTGCCGGTAAGTTCAAGTAATGATTCAAGATCGCCCTTCAAATCATAAAAATCCACCGGCTGGCGCGCCAAGTCCCAATGTTCATCGAATCTTGGACCGGTAATCACGCCCGCCAGCATAAGATCCTGGCGGATACCCAGGTCCGCTGCATTATCAGGAACAAAGCGCAATCCGCTCTCGAATAAACGAATGCGATTTTGCTGACGATTCTGATTATAGACCACGGCGGCGATCAAACCGCTCCATAGCGACAGGCGCATAGCGGACATTTCGGCGGAAATGGGGCTTGGCAGCATCAGCGGCGCCTGGTCCGGATGCAGCAGGGATTGTATCTTGGGATCGACGAAGCTGTAAGTGATCGCCTCTTGATAACCCCGATCCACCAGCAGCGTCTTCACGCGGTTCAGCGACAATGCGGCCTCCTGGTGGCGGGTCATTTCAAGATTGGCGCGGATCGGCACATTGGGAATGGCGTTATAGCCAAATACCCGGGCCACTTCTTCCACCAAATCCTCTTCGATCGCCATATCGAAACGCCAGCTCGGCGCGATCGCCTGCCAGCTATCCTGACCCGCGGTGACGCTGCAGCCCAGACGGGCCAGGATATCGCCGACGTCTGCATCCGCAATGACATGGCCAATGAGACGATCGAGTTTTTCCCGGCGCAGGGTAATGGTGGCGGGCGCCGGCAAATCGGCTGGCGAACCAACCTCAATCACCGGGCCCGGCTGGCCGCCGCAAATGGCGATCAGCAGGCCGGTGGCGCGTTCGATGGCCCGCTGCTGCAAGGCCGGATCGACCCCGCGTTCATAGCGATGGGACGCGTCGGTGTGCAAACCGTAGCGGCGCGCGCGGCCGGCAATGGCCAACGGGTCGAAGAAGGCGCTCTCCAGCACGACGTCCCGGGTGGCGGTGCCGATGCCGGAGAACTCGCCGCCGAAGATACCGGCCATTGCCAGCGCTTTCTGCTGGTCGGCAATGACCAGCGTGTCAGGCGCCAGGGTGGCTTTGGTGCCGTCCAGCAGCGTCAGGGTTTCCCCTTGCTCGGCCATACGCACCACGATGCCGCCGTCAATGGCCTGCAAATCGAAGGCATGCATGGGCTGGCCCAGCTCCAGCAACACAAAGTTGGTCACGTCCACCACGGCGTCCACCGGACGCAGTCCCGAGCGGCGCAGCTTCTCTTTCATCCACAGCGGCGTGGGCGCGGCGACGTCGATACCTTTGATCACCCTGGCAAGATAGCGCGGGCAGGCGGCCGGCGCATCAACGCGCACCTCGATCCGGTCGGCGATCGCCGGCGCCACGGCGTCGATAATCGCCGCGTTCAGCGGCAGGCGATTGATTACCGCCACGTCGCGGGCTATCCCTAACAAGCCCAGGCAATCGGCCCGGTTCGGTGTCACGCTGATATCGATAATCTTATCGTCAAGCTGCAGATAGTCCCGGATACTGGCGCCTACGGGCGCATCCGCGGGCAGTTCGATAATGCCGCTATGATCGTCCACCAGGCCGAGTTCGGAAAATGAACACAGCATGCCTTCGGACGGCTCGCCGCGCAGTTTGGCGGCCTTGATTTTAAACTCGCCGGGCAACACCGCGCCGACCGTGGCCACCGCCACCGTTAATCCTTCGCGGCAATTGGGGGCGCCGCAGACAATATCCAGCCAGGCGTCGGCGCCGATATCCACCTTGGTGACCCGCAGTTTATCGGCGTTGGGATGCTGCTGACAGGCGACCACCCGTCCCACCACCACGCCGGTAAAGGCGGGGGCGGCGTCGGTGATGCCGTCGACTTCCAGCCCGGCCATGGTGATTTGTTCCGCCAGTTCGTCGCTGCTAATGGCCGGATTCACCCATTCACGCAGCCAAAGTTCACTGAATTTCATGTGTTTATCCCGCCTTATTTAAATTGTTTAAGAAAACGCAGATCGTTTTCGAAGAATGCGCGTAAATCAGTGACGCCGTAACGCAACATAGACAGCCGTTCCATACCCATGCCAAAAGCGAAGCCTGAATAGACTTCCGGGTCGATGCCGACGTTGCGCAATACGTTGGGATGGACCATGCCGCAGCCCAGCACTTCCAGCCATTTGCCGTTTTTACCCATCACATCGACTTCAGCCGATGGTTCGGTAAACGGGAAATAGGAAGGACGAAAACGAACCTGCAGGTCTTCTTCAAAGAAATTACGCAGGAAGTCGTTCAGCGTGCCTTTCAGGTTGGTAAAGCTGATATTGGTATCAATGATCAGCCCTTCCATCTGATGAAACATCGGGGTATGGGTCTGATCGTAGTCGTTGCGGTAAACGCGTCCCGGGGCAATGATGCGGATCGGCGGCTGCTGGTTTTTCATGGTGCGGATTTGCACGCCCGAGGTCTGGGTGCGCAATAACCGGGTGGCGTCAAACCAGAACGTGTCATGGTCCGCCCGGGCCGGATGGTGCGGGGGAATATTCAGGGCATCGAAATTGTGATAATCATCTTCGATTTCCGGGCCGGTGGCCACCGAGAAACCCAGCTCGCCAAAGAACTGCTCAATGCGGGAGATGGTGCGGGTCACCGGATGCAGGCCGCCGTTTTCCATGCGCCGCCCCGGCAGCGAGACATCCAGCGTCTCTTGCGCCAGCCGGCTGTTTAGCGCAGCGGACTCCAGGCTGGCCTTGCGCTCGTTGAGCGCCTGCTGAACTTCCAGCTTGACCTGATTGATCACCGCACCCGCCGCAGGACGCTCTTCCGCCGGCAAATCGCGTAAGGTGGTCATTTGTAATGTCAAATGGCCTTTTTTGCCGAGATACTCGACGCGCACGTTGTCCAGCGCCGCGATATCCTGGGCCTGTGCTATGGCAAGCTTTGCTTGCACAACCAAATCTGCGAGATGGGGCATTGCTTTCCTCTTCTTTTCCGGCCTTAAATGGCTTAATCATTAATGGCGAGCAAAAAAAAACCTCCACACCGGGAGGCTTTAGCGCTATTTTTCGTTTCTTTTCTTACGCGCAAGCTCCCGGAATTCAGGCGCTAAAGTAAAAAAAGAAACGGAAAATGGCAGCATTCATGCTTGCATTACCTTGTTAGCTAGATTGTGCTTGATAAAAGAGGGAGTCAGCCCCCCTCTTCCATGCGTATTACGCCAGCGCACCTTTCGCTTTTTCGGCAAGTGCGGTAAAGGCCACTTTGTCGAATACGGCGATGTCTGCCAGGATCTTACGGTCGATTTCAATAGAGGCTTTTTTCAGGCCATTAATGAAGCGGCTGTAAGAAATGCCGTTCTGACGGGCTGCGGCGTTGATACGCGCAATCCACAGTTGACGGAATTGACGTTTCTTCTGACGGCGGTCGCGGTAGGCATACTGGCCTGCTTTGATAACCGCCTGGAAGGCAACACGGTAAACACGCGAACGGGCACCGTAGTAGCCTTTCGCTTTTTTCAGAATCTTTTTGTGACGTGCACGAGCTGTCACACCACGTTTTACGCGAGCCATATGCTCTCTCCTAAAGTCTTATTCAAAACCATTAAAAAACGCTTATGCGTACGGCAGGCACGCGATGACCAAACCCAGATCGCCTTTGGAGACCATGGATTTAGGACGCAGGTGACGCTTACGCTTCGTGGATTTTTTGGTCAGAATATGACGCAGGTTAGCATGCTTGCGCTTAAAGCCGCCGGAGGCGGTTTTCTTGAAGCGCTTGGCAGCACCGCGTACTGTCTTGATTTTTGGCATGAGTTATTTCTCTACTCCGCATTGTTGATAATATGAATCAATGAGGCGAAGGCGTCGCACCGCGGTTAAGCGGCCCGCCGCCTTGCTTGTCAGGCCTTATTGTTTCTTCTTGGGTGCGAGCACCATGATCATCTGGCGTCCTTCGATTTTACTCGGAAAGGACTCAACTACCGCCAGTTCACTCAGATCGTCACGAACGCGGTTAAGCACTTCGATGCCAATCTGCTGGTGCGCCATTTCACGTCCGCGAAACCGCAGGGTGATTTTGGCTTTATCGCCGTCTTCCAGAAAACGAATCAGGTTGCGTAGTTTTACCTGATAGTCGCCTTCATCGGTACCAGGCCGGAACTTAATTTCCTTAACCTGAATAACTTTTTGTTTCTTTTTCTGCTCTTTGGTGGATTTGCTCTTCTCATAGAGGAACTTGCCGTAATCCATTATCCGGCAAACCGGCGGTTCGGCATTAGGGCTGATTTCAACTAAATCAACGCCCGACTCCTCGGCTTTCTCAAGCGCTTCATTGAGGCTGACTATACCTAACTGCTCGCCGTCGATACCCGTCAGACGAACCTCTGCAGCGCGAATTTCTCGGTTGATACGATTGGGACGCGCCGGTTGAACTCGTTTTCCGCCTTTAATACTTTATACCTCCAGTTGATGAA
>JAATFX010000066.1 GCA_015654925.1 Enterobacterales bacterium
ATAAATAAAAATTGTGCGGAATCTCTTCTTCATTCATTTCTGCATCCGCCGCTCGATACAAAAGATAAATTAGTGACCCCGATCATAAATCTGACATAACGGACTTCTCAATGGAACCGGTACCATCTACCGTTAAGCCATGACGCGGGAACATTGCCCGTAAAGGAGTCCAAGATGAAGCATGATGTTTTTGTGGTCACCGCCGCGTACGGTAACGATAACGTACTCGCCCTGGGCGGGCAGCATAAGCTGCTGCCGATTATTGCCCAATCCGGCGCCGCCGGGGTGGAAATCCGCCGCGAGCTGTTGACCGAAACCGACCTCAGGGAGTTGCCGGAACTGGCTCGGGCCATCAGCGCCCACGGCTTGCGCTGCTTTTATTCCGCACCGGAAGCCCTGTTTGCTCCCAATGGCGCGCAAAACACTCTTTTACCCCAATTGTTTGACGAAGCGGAACAACTTAACGCCGAGCGGCTAAAATTATCATTGGGACACTATCAAGCCACCGGTGATAACACTGACGCCGAGCAGGCCCTGGCCGCATTCCTGGCAGCGCAGCAGGTGAAACTACTGGTGGAAAACGACCAGACCGAATGCGGCGTGCTGCTCCCGCTCAAAGACTTTTTCACCCGGGCGGCCAGCGTGAACCTGCCCGTCGGCATGACCTTTGATATGGGTAACTGGCATTGGGTGGGGCAAGCGCCCCAGCCAGCCGCCGCCGCGCTGGCTTCCTTTGTCAGCTATATCCATGTGAAGGTCGCCGTCCGGTCCGCCACAGGCTGGGGCGCGGTGCCGCCGGACGAGAGCGACGATACCTGGCGCCAGCTTCTGGCCGCCCTGCCGGATAACGTGCCGCGCGGTATTGAATTTCCGCTGATTGGCGATGATTTGGCCGCCGTGACCCGCCGTTTCGTCTCATTGCTGCAATGAGGCCATCGGCGGCGAGCCCCGGTCCGGGGACGAATTGGAAAAGTTACCTTTTTACTGGAACCGATACCATCATCACGTATTGATTAACGGACTCGCTGCCGGCCACAGGCTTTCCGCGGGCGTGGCATAGAGATGATGACCGCGCCCGCCTGGCGCGCCACAACACGCTGTAGCTGTACTACTAAATAAACATCAAGGATTACACATGAGCATAGCTAAATTAGCACCGAAGCGCTGGTGGTATATTATGCCGATTGTATTTATCAGTTACAGTCTGGCATATCTCGACCGCGCTAATTTTAGTTTCGCCTCCGCGGCGGGTATTAATGATGATCTAGGCATAACCAAAGGTGTTTCGTCGTTATTAGGCGCGCTGTTCTTCCTCGGTTATTTCTTTTTCCAGATTCCCGGCGCGATATATGCGGAGCGGCGCAGCGTCAAGACGCTGATTTTCTGGTGTCTGGTATTATGGGGGGGTTTTGCCGCGCTGACCGGTATCGTCAGCAATATCCCGATGCTGATGGCCATTCGTTTCGCCCTGGGCGTGGTGGAAGCGGCGGTCATGCCGGCATTACTGATTTATATCAGTAATTGGTTTACCAAAGCGGAGCGCTCCCGGGCCAATACGTTCCTGATCCTGGGTAATCCGGTAACGGTATTGTGGATGTCGGTGGTATCGGGTTATTTAATCAATGCCTTCGGCTGGCGCGAAATGTTTATTTTCGAAGGCATTCCCGCCGTTATCTGGGCATTTTGCTGGTGGATACTGGTCAATGATAAACCCGCCCAGGCCAAATGGCTGTCCGAAGATGAAAAACAGGCGTTGCAGCGGCAATTGGCCAAAGAGCAGGAAGGCATTAAAGCGGTTCATAATTACGCCGAAGCTTTCCGTTCACGTAATGTCATTATCCTGTGCATCCAGTATTTCGCCTGGAGCATCGGCGTCTATGGCTTTGTATTGTGGCTGCCTTCCATTTTACGTAACGGCATGGAAATGGGCATGGTGCAGGCCGGCTGGTTATCCGCCGTGCCCTATCTGGCGGCCACCATTGCCATGATTATCGTGTCCTGGGCATCGGATAAACTGCAGAAACGGAAAATATTTGTCTGGCCGCTGCTGCTGATCGGCGCGCTGGCCTTTATCGGGTCCTATTTACTGGGCGCCAACCACTTCTGGGGGTCCTATGCGCTGCTGGTGATAGCCGGCGCCGCGATGTATGCCCCTTACGGGCCTTTCTTCGCCATCGTGCCGGAAATGCTGCCGCGCAATGTGGCCGGCGGGGCCATGGCGCTGATTAACAGCATGGGCGCGCTCGGTTCGTTTGTCGGTTCATGGGTGGTCGGCTACCTTAACGGCGCCACCGGCTCGCCGTCGGCGTCCTATATGTTTATGGCCGTAGCGCTGCTGGTATCGGTATGGCTGACCCTGATTGTCAGGCCGGCGGAAAATACCCGGCCGCAGACGGCGTAGTCGCTGCCCGCCCGCTTCCGTTAACAGGTAAAAATGTTATGCTGTTGTTATTGATGGCTGTTATTGATATGCCGGATAACTGACTAACGGAGATAATGATGAAACCTGCCGTGGTACTTTACAAGCACCTGCCGGACGAACTGCGCCAACGTCTGGATGAGCATTTCGACGTGACCGAAATCGACGGGCTGGACGGGGAAAACCTGAAAAAACATGCCCAGGCGCTGCAAAAAGCACAGGGTATCATCGGCTCAGGCGGCAGGTTTGATAGCGCCATGCTCGATCGGCTGCCGGCGCTCAAGGTGGCGTCGACCATTTCGGCGGGTTATGACAAATTTGATGTCGACGAACTGACCGCGCGCGGCATCCTACTGATGCATACGCCCCATGCGCTGACTGAAACCGTGGCCGATATCATGATGGGCCTGGTGCTGGCCACCGCCCGCCGGATAGTGGAGACCACCGAACGCACCAAAGCGGGCGAATGGCGCGCAAGCGTCGATACCAGCTGGTTCGGCGTCGATGTGCACCATAAAAACCTGGGAGTGGTGGGCATGGGGCGCATCGGCATGGCGCTGGCCCAGCGGGCTCATTTGGGCTTTTCCATGCCCATTTTATATAATGCCCGCCGCCAGCATGCCGAGGCGGACCGGCGTTTCGCCGCCAAATATTGCGATTTGGATACCCTGCTGGCCAAAGCCGATTTCGTTTGCATCACCCTGCCGCTCACTGAAGAAACCCACCATTTAATCGGCCGCGCGCAGCTGGCCAAAATGAAACCCGGCGCGATTTTGATTAACGCCGGCCGCGGGCCGGTAGTGGATGAAAACGCGTTGATTGAAGCACTGCAAAATCGTACCATCCGCGCCGCCGGCCTGGATGTCTATGAAAAAGAACCGCTGGCGGCGGACTCGCCGCTGCTGCGCCTGCCCAATGTGGTGGCCTTGCCCCATATCGGGTCCGCCACCGACGAAACCCGCTATAATATGGACGCGACCGGCGTGGATAACCTGATTGCCGCCTTTAACGGCCGGGTACATGAAAACTGCGTTAATCCCGGGGTGGTCAAATAGCGGCCGAATAGCGTCGAGATCACCCAGGGCAGCCGCAGATTAACCTCCCCGTACGATATTAAGCCCCTCCTCCGCGACCGGCGGCACGAAGTAGCGTGTCAGCCGGTCAAAATCCTCATCGCTGGTGGTATAAGG
Organism: Enterobacterales bacterium; assembly: GCA_015654925.1. GTDB lineage: Bacteria > Pseudomonadota > Gammaproteobacteria > Enterobacterales > Enterobacteriaceae > Acerihabitans. Next base: position 3,610 of record JAATFX010000066.1, read on the forward strand.
GTGTTGGCCGCCGGCGTTTCTGGCATGCAGGCGCTGTTTGCACACCACGTCGGGCAGATCGAGAAAGTGCATGACATGTCCGGCGCCCGCCTCTTGCGCTATTTGCAACGCCCAGGCCCGGATGGCCGGGGTATTGAGCGGGACATCCAGCACCACCGATAGGCCGTGGCGTAGAACTTCCGCCAAATGGCCGCTCAATAACTGGCGGATACGCCCGGAGCAGCGGATATAATCAGGGATCTGCACGATCTCGCCGGGATAAAGGGTCGCAAGCCAGCGATCTTCCACGATCAGCAAGCCTGCACCGCCTTCGCTCAGCCGCCGCGCCAGGGTGGATTTCCCCGCGCCGATTTTGCCGCATATCATATGCAGCGTGGGGGCGGGTAAATTTATTAACGGATGGCGCGTATAATCTGTCATCTTCTCTCCAGGGCCAAATAGTTAATCTTTGCCGGTATCGGGGGCTATGCTTTACGTCGGTATGCGATAAAATGGAAACGAGCGGTATTACAAGGAACAATAATGACCATCAGTCATACTCATATTAAAATCAGCACGTTTGTTTTGATGCTGCTATTTATCGCGATTATTATCCCTCTGCACTTATTTCCCTGTTTTCTTGCGGGTTTCCTGGCCTATGAGATCATCTTTGCGTTAACGCCCTGGTTCGAGCGAATTATCGGCGGCCGGGCGCGCTGGGTCGTCGTGAGCATCATCGCCGCCGTAGTGGTTATCGTGATGACGCTATCCATCGTCAGCCTGGTCAGTTTTCTCACCGCGAATATCCAGCGGGGCATCGATTTAACCGCCGAAACCAATCGCATTTTTTCCGGCTTGAAAAACCGCATACCCGATGTGCTGCCCGCATTTTTACCCGAGAGCGCGGAGGAGCTTAAAAACGAAGTGTTCGCCTTGGTGGAAAAGAACCTGATCACCATCCGCAATATGGGCCGCAGCTTCCTGCATGGCCTGATCACCATTCTGATCGGCCTGATTATCGGCGCTATCATTTCCCTGAATAAACCTTCGGGCCGCTCCACCTACTTTCGGGAACAAATGCTGCAGCGGGTGCAGAATTTATCCAGCTCGTTTCGCAATATCGTCTTTGCGCAGATCAAAATATCGCTGGTAAATACCATACTGACATCAATTTTACTGTTAGTGATCTTTCCGTTATTCAAGATACATCTGCCGCTTTCCAAGACGCTAGTGGCGGCCACCTTTATTTTTGGTTTATTGCCGATTATTGGTAATTTGATCTCGAATTTCCTGATGATCATCTCCGCGTTGTCCATCTCGCTGCCGGTGGCCGGCGTCGTGCTGGCCTATCTGGTGATGATCCATAAGCTGGAATATTTCCTTAACGCCGAGATTGTCGGCAACCGGATACAGGCCAAATCGTGGGAACTGCTGCTGGCGATGCTGGTATTTGAAGCGGCCTTTGGGCTGGAGGGGCTGGTGGCGGCCCCTATTTATTATGCCTACCTGAAAACCGAGCTGCGGGCGCTGGATCTTATCTGAGGGGCCTGGCGGTCAGGATGCGGCGTAGTGGCAGGACACGATATGCCCGGGCAGCACTTCGCGCAGCGCGGGGGGCTGCGTGCGGCACAAATCGGTGGCATAGGGGCAGCGGGTATGAAACCGGCAGCCCGGCGGGGGATCGGCCGGGTCGGGCGGCTCGCCCGGGGCGATGGCCCGCGGCGGCGCGTCGACGTCGAGCGTCGGCACCGCGGCCAGCAGGGCTTGGGTATAAGGATGCAGCGGCCGCCGAAACAGGCTGTCGCGGCTGGCCCGCTCGACGATTTGCCCCAGGTACATTACCGCCACGTCGTCGCACAGGTGCTCCACCACCCCCAGATCGTGGGAAATAAATAAAAAGGTCACACCCAGATCGTCGCGCAAATCTGCGAATAGATTAATGATCTGCGCCTGAATGGAGACATCCAGCGCCGAGATCGGCTCATCGGCCACGATAAAATCCGGCATCAGGATCAGCGCCCGGGCAATGCCGATGCGCTGGCGCTGGCCGCCGGAGAATTCGTGGGGAAAGCGGTTATAGTGATGGGCCGACAGTCCGCAGGTTTCCATGATCTTCACCACCCGATCCCGCAGCTCGCTTTTGGCGATCAGGCCGTGTTCCAGCATGGCCTCACCAATGGCATCGCCAATGCGCAGCCGGGGATTGAGGGAGCTGTAGGGGTCCTGGAATACCAGCTGCATTTTCGGGCGCAGGGATTTCCACTGCCGGGAGTTGAGGCCCGTCAGTTCCTGGCCGCCGCTTTCATTGCCAAATCTATTATTCCCAAAGCTATTCTTCCCAAAGAATGTCACGCTGCCGCCGCTGGCCGGATATAATCCCAGCAACGTGCGCCCCACCGTGGTTTTACCGCTGCCGGATTCGCCCACCAGGCCAAAAATCGTACCCCGGCGGATGGTTAAACTGACATCGTCCACTGCGCGCAGATAACCCGTGGTCTGCCCAAACAGGCCCTCGTTGAGCGGGAAGTATTTCTTCAGGTGTTTGACTTCGATCAGCGGATCGTTATTCATGACGCTCTTGGCTTTCAGCTTCGGTTACGGGTGAGGAAAAAAAGCAGGCCGCTTGCCTGGCCCGGTTGCCCACCAGCGGGGGAACGGATTGGCGGCAGCGGTCTGCGGCCATATCGCAGCGTCCGGCAAAGGCGCACCCGGCCGGCAAAGCCGATAAATCGGGCACCTGGCCGGGAATAGAATACAGCCGCCGCCGCCGCTGTCCCGGCAACGGCCTGGAAGCAATCAGGCCGCGGGTGTAGGGATGCAGGGGATGCTCCAGTATCCGACGGGTCGGCCCCTGTTCCACGATACGTCCCGCGTACATCACCACCACATGCTGCGCCATCTGGGCGATGACCCCCAGATCGTGGGTAATCAACATCATCGCCATCCGGTTGCGCTCGGCCTGCTGGCGCAGCAAAGCCAGGATTTGCGCCTGTACCGTGACATCCAGCGCAGTGGTGGGTTCGTCGGCGATCAGCAGTTGCGGCCGGCAGCCGATGGCCATGGCGATCATGATGCGCTGCAACATGCCGCCGGAAAGCTGGTGCGGGTAGCTGTGCATCAGGCTTTCCGCCCGCGCCAGTCCCACTTCGCCGATCAGCGCGATGGATCGTTGCCAGGCGCCGCGGGGCGATTCCCCCCGATGGCGAATCAATGGCTCCATTAACTGCTCGCCGATGGTTAGCACCGGATTGAGCGCCGTCATCGGTTCCTGGAAAATCATCGACAGGGCATTGCCGCGCAGATCGGTCATCTGGCGTGGACGCAGGGCCAGCAGGTCTTGTCCCTCAAAGATTATGGCTCCTCCTTCAATGACGGCGTCCGGGCGCGGCAACAGGCCCATCAACGCCATGGCGGTGACGCTTTTGCCGCAGCCGGATTCCCCCACCACACCCACCGTCTGCCCCGGCTCGATGCTGAATGATACATCCTGCACCGCGCGCACCCGGCCCTGATCGCTATCAAAGGCGATGGAAAGATGTTCAAAAGAGATTAGCGCCATCCGGTTTATCTCCGCCTCATTTTAGGATCAAGGGCGTCACGCAGCCCGTCGCCCAGGACATTAATGGCGATAACCGTCACAAAGATCGCCACGCCGGGAGGCATCCACAGCCAGGGCCGCCGCTGGAAATCAATCAGGCTGTTGGCCGCATCCATCATATTGCCCCAAGAGGGGGTGGGCGGCACCACGCCCAGGCCGAGATAGCTGAGCGCCGATTCGCTCAGGATCGCGTTCGCCACGCCCATGGTGGCCACCACGATCAGGATCGGCACGGTGTTGGGCAGCAAATGGCCCAGGATGCGCCGGCGGGTCGACAGCCCCAGCACTTCGGTGGCCAACATGAAATCGCGCTCGCGCAGCGACAGGATTTGCCCGCGCACCAGGCGCGCCAAAGACGGCCAGCCCAGCAGGCTCAACATGATCATCACCATATAGATACGGTAATCCGGCGAAATGCCGAGCTCGGAAAGCATGGCGCCCATGATAATCAGCAACGGCAGGCTGGGGATGGTCATCAACAGATCGGCGAAACGCATGATAATTTTATCCGTCCAGCCGCCCAGATAACCGGCCGACGCGCCGAGCATATAACCCAGGGTCACCGACAGCACCATGGATACCAAACCCACGGTCAGGGAAATGCGTCCCGCCAGCAGCAAACGCGTGTAAATATCCCGCCCCAGGAAATCGGTGCCCAGCCAATGATCGGCGCCGGGGGAATGGTTAATCATCAGCGCATCGGTGGCGTCATCGGCCCACGGAGAAAACCAGGGTCCGATGACGCACCAGATAGCCATGACGATCAACAGCGCCAGGCAGATCATGGCCAGCGGATTACGCCGCAGCCGGCGCCAGGCATCCGCAGCCGGCGAAGGAGATACCTGGGCCAACGCCGGCAGGCCGGCCTTGCGCCAGCGCCGGCGTGAGAAAAACAGGGAAGCAGGCATCATTACCTCAGCCGAATACGCGGATCAACCCATGCGTACAGCACGTCCGCCAACAAATTGCCCAAAATGGTCAGTACCGCCAAAAACATCGTAAACCCCATCAGCACCGGATAATCCCGTGCCGCCAGCGAGTCGAGCTGGATATGGCCGGCGCCGGGCCAATTGAAGATTTTTTCGGTGATCAGCGCCCCGGAAAACAGTCCCGGCAATTCAAACCCCAGCAGGGTGATAATCGGCAGCAGCGCATTGCGCAGGGCGTGCCTGAGGATAACGGTATGCTCGCGCAGGCCCTTGGCGCGGGCGGTGCGGATATAATCCATCCGGATCACATCCAGCATGCTGGCGCGGAAATAGCGCGTCAGGCTGCCGGCCTGCAGCATCACCAGCGCCACCACCGGCAACGCCAGGTGCGCCGCCACTTCCAGCATCCATTGCATGCCCTGCGCCTCGCTGCCGGTGCGCAGCATGCCCCCGACCGGGAACCAATGCAAATCCACCGCAAACCATTTAATCAGCAGCAGGCACAGGAAAAAAGTGGGAAACGACATGGCGGCGAAAATCACCACCGTCACCACATGATCGAACAGGGAGTATGGTTTGACCGCCGACGCCACGCCAACGGCCAGCGCGATGCCCCAATAGAGCACCATCGCCACCGCCGCCAGCAGAAAGGAGTTCCAGATATATTGATTAAGCAGCGTGCTGACCGGAATTTGATATTGCAGCGAATAACCCAGATTGCCTTGCAACAACTGCCCCAGCCAGCGCAGGTAGCGCAGCAACATGGGCTGGTCCAGGCCGTACAGCGCCTTCAGCTCGGCCGCCCGCTGCACGGTCAGGGTAATATTGCCGTCGATGAAATCCCCCGGCGTCAGGGCGAAAATAAAAAATATCAGCAATGACGCCAGCAGCAGCATGGGAATGGTTTGCAGCAGGCGCCGGAGAATAAAGTTTCGCATAATCTATCCATAGCCGCCCGGCCGCAGACAGGCCGGACGGCTATACTTTATTTCGCCAATTGCACGTGGGGCAGGCTGCCCACCAGGCCGTTGTAAATGTCGGGTTTAAAGCCGGTAACCCGCGCGCTGCTGGCGGAAAGAATGCTGCGGTAACCCAGCAGGATGACCGGCGGATCTTCCGCCAATACCTGGTAGAGCTGATGGTAGATAGGTTTGCGCTGGGCGTTGTCCAGGGTGGCGTTGGCCTGCTCCACCAGCTTATCCACCTGCGGATTGCTGTAGCCCAGTTTTGATTCGCGGGTCTGGAACTCGCGTACCCCGTCATGAGGGTCGTTCAGCGTGCTGGTGCTATAGGAAACCAAATCGAAATTACCGGTTTTCTGCCGCGCCAGCAGGGCGTTGAAATCCAGGACTTCCGGGCGCAGCTGGATGCCTATCTGGCGATAGTTTTCCTTGGCGATGGGCAACAGCGCATCGTTGAGCAATTTTTTCACCGCCAGTATGGTCAGTTCCAGCCGCTTGCCGTCTTTAACGCGAATACCGTCCGGACCGACCTTCCAGCCCGCGTCGTCCAGCAGATGTTTAGCCTTTTCCGGATTATAGGCGTAATCGTTGATGCCCTGCGGATCGTAAGCCCAGGAGATGGGCGCGATAGGCTCGTTGGCCACCTTGCCGTAGCCTTGGTAAACCACATTAATCAGCTTTTGTCGATCCAGCCCGTAAATCAGCGCCTGGCGCACGTTGACGTCCTGCAGCGCCGGACGTTTATGATTAAAACCCACCATACTGTAATCGCTGGAACCGTACAGATTGATGCTGGCGAAACCCAGTAATTGCAACTGTTCGATATCATCCGGCTTGGAGGTGAAAGCGTCGTAATCGGTTTCGCCGGTCTGGAACAGCTGGAAATTGGTCGCGGGGTTGGTCACACGGTAGATGAAACGCGCCATCGGCGGCTGGCCGGCGAAGTAATTCGGGTTAGCGTGAAAACGAATCTCCTGGCCGGGGATATATTTTTCATAAATATAAGGACCATTGCCCAGCGGTTTGCCGTGCAGGGTACGCAGATAATCCAGCTTGCCGGGCTGGTAGCCCTTGCCGTAATAGGCTTTCGATAGCACCGGCCCACCGATGGTGGACAGGGTAGTGGCCCCCGGCTCGGTGGTGGTAATGCTGATGGTGCGCTGGTCAATCACTTTAAGACCGCTCACCGATTGGGCTTTGCCCGCTTTGTACTCCTCGCCGCCGGCGATATGGGCCAGGGTGATATCAAACTCGCCGTCGTAGGCCGGATCATAGAGCAGCGTCAGGGTAAAGGCGATATCCTCCGCGGTGAGCGGCGAACCGTCGCTATAAACCAGATTGGGCTTAAGCTTGATGGTATAGGTTTTATTATCCGCGCTGACGCTCCAGGATTCCGCCAGCTCCGGCACCAGCTTGCCCTGGCTGTCCCTGCCGATCAGGCGGGCGAAAATCACGTTGGTGACGTTCTCGTCCCAGCCGTTGGTGAAAAAATAAGGGTTGAAAATCCCCTGCGGCTCGGAGATGCCGGCGACGATGGTATCCTTGCGCAACTGGGCGGCGGCTGGCACCAGGCTGGGATCGCTGGCGGGCGTAATGCCTTCCCCGAGGGTGGCGGCGCGCGCCGGCAGTGATAATAATACGCCGGTAATCACGGCCGCCAGGACCAGCTGACCTGCTAACGTGAACTGTTTATGCAACATATTTGCCTGATACTCCAGAGAAACGGCGTGCGGATGTCTGCACAATGCGGCAAAGGGTACATTTCGTATTGTTAATATGTCTAAGAATGAAATTATATTTCTTATAACTATTAGTAAAATAGGGGTTGCCTGACGCGGCCAAGGCGGTAAGGTATCATTCGGCTTTCGGTTAACAATATTCAAACAACTACTATGACCTATTCGCTGTTCGGCAAAAAATTTACCGCCCACTCCGGTATCAGCCAACTGATGGACGATATGAACGACGGCCTGCGCTCCCCGGATGCCATTATGCTCGGCGGCGGCAACCCGGCCGCGATCCCGGCCATGGACCGCTATTTTCAGGCGCTTTGCCAATCCATGCTCGACGATGGTTCGCTGTGCGAGGCGCTGTGCAACTACGACGGGCCGCAGGGTAAAAACGCGCTGCTGAATGCGCTGGCGGGTTTACTGAGCCAGGAGCTGGGCTGGCCCCTTACCGCTAAGAACATCGCGCTGACCAACGGCAGTCAAAGCGCATTTTTTTATCTGTTCAACCTGTTTGCCGGCCGCAGCGGGGACGGCGCCCTGAAGCGGGTCCTGTTTCCCCTGGCGCCCGAATATCTGGGTTACGCCGATGCCGGGCTGGAGGACGATATGTTCGTCTCGGCCAAACCGACCATCGCCCACCTGCCGGACGGCCAGTTTAAATATCACGTGGATTTCGATCGGCTGAAGGTCAGCGACGATATCGGGCTGATTTGCGTATCCCGGCCCACCAATCCCACCGGCAATGTGATTACCGACCTGGAGCTGAAACGCCTGGATGACCTGGCCCGCCAGCACCGGGTACCGTTATTGATTGATAATGCCTATGGCCTGCCCTTCCCGGGCATTATTTTCAGCCCGGCCGCTCCCCTGTGGAACCCGAATATTATCCTGTGCATGAGCCTGTCCAAGCTGGGACTGCCGGGGGCGCGCTGCGGGATCGTCATCGCCAGTGAAGCGACCATCGCCGCCGTGGGCAATATGAACGGCATTATCAGCCTGGCCCCGGGCGGCATCGGCCCCGCCCTGGCCGCCGAGATGATCGGCCGCGGCGATTTAATGCGGTTATCGAACACAGTTATCCGGCCCTTCTACCAGCAGCGGGTGGAGCAAACCATCGCCACCCTGCGCCGTTACCTGTCGCCGGAGCGGTGCCTGATCCATAAGCCCGAAGGGGCGATTTTTCTTTGGCTATGGTTCCAAAATTTACCCATTACCACCGAAGCGCTGTATCAGCGGCTTAAGCAGCGCGGCGTATTGATGGTGCCGGGCCACTATTTCTTTCCCGGCCTGGAAGGCGACTGGCCCCATACCCAGCAGTGCATGCGCATGAACTATGTGCCGGACGCCGATAAAATTGAACGCGGCATCGCCATCCTGGCCGAAGAGGTGGAGCGGGCCCATCGCGAGACGGTCCGCGGCTAGCGGGGTCATTCAGATAAAAAAAAGCCCGTGGCGGGTTTAAGCCACGGGCGTTGAGCGATCGGCGAGACCGATTATTGCTGGCCGGCCTGGGCCGGTTCTGCCTGAGCCGGTTCTGCCTGGGCGGTTTCGCCCTGGTGTTCCAGCACCTTCTGCTGGCTGGCGCTGGTAATGGCGATGGTGCGCGGCTGCTGGGATTCGGGCACATGACGTTCCAAATCGATATGCAACAGGCCATTGACGAACTCCGCCTGGGCCACCGACATATGTTCCGCCAGGGTAAAGCTCAGGGTGAACTCTTTGCGCACCAGGCCCTGATGCAGATATTCCACCTGGCGTTCCGGCTGCTGGGGTTTACCCGAGATGCCCAGGCGAGGCCCTTCCACTTCGATATTCAATTCTTCTTGTTTAAAACCAGCCAGCGCCAGAGTGATGCGATAATGATTATCGTCGCTCTTTTCAATGTTGTAGGGAGGGAAACCGAACGCTTCCTGATTACCCTGCATATTGCTGGCTAATTTATCAAAACCAATCCACTGACGCAGCAGCGGTGACAGATCGTAGTTACGCATAATATTTACCCCTTCTATGAAGCGAGATCGTTCGCCCAACCTTAGGTTGGGTTAGCCCCCGGTTACGGCGGGCAGACGTTATTACAGTTACGTGGCGGTTTGCCACGACCGGTTTATTTGATTTCGATGCGGCGCGGTTTCAGCATTTCCGGCACCACTCGTTCTAAATCGATATAAAGCAGGCCATTTTCCAGATTGGCGCCTATAATTTGAATATGCTCGGCCAGCTGGAATTTACGTTCGAAATTACGTTCGGCGATGCCCTGATATAAATAGTTGCGCTCTGCGGGTTCCTGAGCATGGGCGCCTTTCACCGTCAATAAATTATCATGGGCGGTAATATCCAGCTCATGTTCGGCGAATCCGGCGACGGCGATGGCAATGCGGTATTGGTTTTCATTGACCAATTCGACATTATAGGGAGGGTAACCACCGTTACTCTGGCTTTGCCCCGCTTCCAGCAAATTCACCAGGCGGTCAAAACCAATGGCGGAGCGATATAGTGGTGAAAAATCAAAGTTACGCATAAAAAGCCTCCAACGTTCAGCGAGGTGACAAACAACCTTCCGGATGGACAGGTCAGCGACCGGAATACCCTTACGGCATACTCTTTTATGGTCACAGTATTAAAATGGCGTCGCCGATGGGCTTTTCAAGGGGGGAAATAAGAAAAAAAATTTTTTTTGAACAAAATCTGCAAGTCGCAAACGAGATATCCATTACACTGAAAGCCAATAAGCGGCATGCTTATCAATGTGAATAATAATGAGCGGGATGCTTGGCCGTCGTGAGTAAAAAAACAGCAACCATACGGATGCATCGGGATTATGTTTAAAAAGACACTGTTAAAAAAATCACTACTCCTGTTTACGGCGGGTTGTGCATTGGCGAGCAGCACCGGATGCTCAAGCGTAATGACCCATACCGGGGCCAACCAGGGTTATTACCCCGGCACCCGCGCCAGCATGAGAATGCTGCAGGATAAAGATACCAGTTGGGGCATGATGCCGCTGGCGGCCATAGACCTGCCCTTCTCGGCGGTGCTCGATACCGTGCTGCTGCCTTATGACTATCTGCGCAGGGATAGCGATAAAACGCTAGAATCCCCCCACGAGCGCATGCTGCACGGCGCTCCCCCCCAGCCCAAACAGCACAAATCCCATGCCGCCCGCGCTTCGGCACAGGCAAAATAACCGGCCGCGAGTCCACGCCGGTCGACGCGGCCATGCGGTGGTCCGCCACCCGGCGTAAGCCGTCAAAAGGCCGCGCGCCGGCGGTGGGTCAAGGTCATGGGAATCACCGATTTTCCGGGCGCCGCGTCCCCTTCAATCGCCAATTGCATGGCCTGGAAAGCATGCTCGACCCAGGCATTCTCGTTTTGCCCCATCGACCAGGTATTATTGGGTAGAAAGCCCAGCATCGGGTGCTCATCGAAGGTACCGATATTAATATCGGCCGGGATATAGCCATAATGCTGCCGCACTACGCTCAGCGCCCCTTCCAGCACCGGCAGCGATGAAGCGATAAATGCCGGCGGGGCATCCTGGTGCAGCTCAAAAAAACGCTGCATCAGCCATTCCCCGTCCTCGCGCCGGTTATGCTGAGCGGCCAGCACCCACGACTGGTTTTCGGCAATGCCCTGGCCGGCCAGCACGCCGGTAAAACCCAGCAAACGCTGTTGTATCGTCGGCTGTTGAATATCTCCCGCCATAAAAAACAGCGGCAGTTTACCGGCATCGAGCATCGCATGGGTTAACTGCGCGCTGCCATTGACGTTGTCACTGACCACCAGCGCCACCTCGCTATCGCTAAAATCGCGATCGAGAAACACCAGCGGTTTGGTAAAACGCTTAAGGTGATGATTTTGCGCCTGTAATGAACACGGCACCACGAATAGCCCGTCCACGTTGCGCTCGCGCATGGTTTCCACCAGCGTGTTTTCGCGCTCGGTATCGCTGTAAGTGCAACTGGTGGTCAACTGATATCCTGCTTCACGGCAGCGGATCTCCAGCTTTTCCGCCAGCGTCGAAAAAAACAGGTTGGATAAGCGCGGAACGATCAGTCCCAGAGTATCGGTTTTATTCAGTTTCAGGCTGCGGGCGGCGTGGTTGATGGTGTAACCGTATTCGTTGACATAAGCGTCTATCCGGGCCTGCGTTTTAACGCTGATCCGGTATTGCCGCGCTTTGCCGTTAAGCACCAGCCGGACGGTGGTGATGGAGATCCCTAACGCTTTGGCAATCTGCTCTACGGTCTTGGCCATCTTACGGTGAGTCCTGTCATAATAATCTTTCAAGATAGCGCAGTATAGCGGACTGGCTAACTCGAATCAGCGGATAATTACACAGAACGGGGATTCCGCCAGCCGGCCGCGGTTTAACGACGGCGTGCTGGCGGCGGTTACGGTGAAATCAATGGTCCAGGGTCAAGTCGCGGCGGGAGGTTTCCGGGGCGCGCCAGGCGGCGTAGGCGGCCACCAGGGCGGCAACCACCACATAGGTCGCCACATAAGACCAGTCATCATGGTCCAGGGCGGTCAGACCCTTGGCGATAAACGGGGTAAATCCGCCGGCGACAATCGCGCCGAGCTGGGCGCCGATGGAGGCGCCGCTATAGCGCACTTTGGGCCCGAACAGCTCGGTAAAAAAGGCCGGCTGCACCGCGTTAATGGAATTATGGGCGATATTGATCAGCAGGATATATCCCAGCACCATCAGGCCAAAGGAACCACTTTCCAGCAGCCAAAAAAATGGGAACGCCATGGCGGCGGCGCAAAGCGCGCCGAAAATATAAATGGGCCGGCGGCCAACTTTATCGGATAACGACCCAAAAAACGCATGCATGGGGAATGCCAGCACGCAGGTGGCCATGACGACATTAAGCATGGTTTGCTTATCTACGCCCAGCTGCGACGTGGCGTAGGACACGGCGAACACCGTGGCCATGAAAAAGGGCACGCTTTCGGCAAAACGCAGCACCATAATCAGCAGGATACTGCGCCATTGGTGGCGCACCACCTGCACCACGGGGCTGCTGGTCTTTTCCTCCACCGCCGCGGGATTGAGCTGCTCGCGTTGCTGTTCGCGCTGTTGCACCGCTTTGAATACCGGCGTTTCATCAAGACGGCGGCGCATATACAACCCGACCAGCACCAGGGCGAAACTCAGCATAAAAGGAATCCGCCAGCCCCAGGAAAACAGCTGGTCTTCCGGCAGCATGGTGATCAAGGCAAAGATACCGGTGGCCAATAGCTGACCGGAAAAGCCGCCGGTTTGCGGAATCGCCCCCAACAGACCGCGGCGATTGGCCGGCGCGCTTTCCACCACCATCAGCATGGCGCCGCCCCACTCGCCGCCCACCAGGAATCCCTGGATAAACCGCAGCAGCACCAGCAGGATCGGCGCCCATACGCCGATTTGCGCCCAGGTCGGCAGACAGCCGATCAGAAACGTCGCCACGCCCATGCCGCCCAAGGTAATCATCAGGGTATATTTGCGCCCGAGGGTATCGCCCATATGGCCGAAGAATATGCCCCCCAGCGGACGGGCGATAAACCCGACGCCAAAGGTGGCGAACGAGGCCAGCATAGCGGCCAATGGACTGATGGTCGGAAAGAAAATCTTGCCGAATATCAGGGCGCTGGCCAGGCCGTAGAGCAGGAAATCATAAAACTCAATGGTATTGCCGATCCAACTGGATATCACCACCCGGCGGATATTGGATCGATCGAGCACCGTTCGCTGTTGTGATATATCAAGAGAAATAGACATGATGTTCCTCATTTATTTTCTGTCGTGCCGGGGCACGGCATATTATGGGATGGTGGCGCGTGTTATCGCGCCACGAACGTAGGGCAAAGAACGTCTTAAAACTCTCGTCGGCACTCCCCGGTAGAGATCCGCGGCATTATTCGCGCCGGGTGATGGCCGGCACTGGGTCAAGCGCGTTGGTCCATCAGCCGCCGTTGCCACCTCTCCCCCAGGCGCGCCATGCTGTCCACCGCCGCCGGGAAAAAACCGTCGTTAAAAACGCCGGCGCCGCGTACCCGGCACCGTAGGGTGGCGAAATTGCCCAATCGCTGCTGCCAATATTTCGCGCAGATGGGATAATCCAGGGTTTCAATCAGCGCCGCCGTGGACAGGTAATCGGCCAGCTCCTGCGCCAGTTGAGGCTCGCGGCGCCAGTTTTCATACAGCCAGACATAGAGATCGGGGTGGAAATTGGCCATTACCCCGCTGTAGGCCTGGCAGCCTTCCTGCCAGGAAGTCAGCAGGGTCTGGCTGTTGGCGTTGGCCAGATGTAAATCCGAGCCCTGCGCCAGCGCCAGGCGGCGCGCCATGGTCGGCAAATGGCAACTGGTATCCTTGATAAAGGTGTAGCGATCGCTTTGGGCGCACCAGGCCACGGTCTCATCGGACAGCAGGCGTTTATAGGGCCACGGGCATTCATAGATCCCCAGGTCCAGCGCCTGCGGCAGTTGTTCCGTCAATTGCCGCAGGGTATCAAGCATGTGCTCATCGCCTTCTCCCGGCAGCGCCAGCCGGTTGCTGATCAGGATCAGCGCGTCAATACCGGTCTGGGCCATGGCGCCTAGCTGTTCCACCTGTTGGCTCGGGCCGCTGGCGGTATGGCCTGACGCCACGATCGGCACGCGCCCGCCCACTTGATCGACGATGCGGCTCACTAACCGGCGCGATTCTTTATCGCTGAGGAAAAACATCTCGCTCGACTGGCAGGCGGCGAACAGGCCGTGCACCCCCGCCGCCAGGTACCACTCCACCAGTTTTTCCAGCGAGTCCCAGTCAATTTCCCCGCGCTCGTCAAAGGGCGTTAGCATCACCGGCCAGATACCGGTATATTTTTGCGCGTCCCGCGGCTGCCGCGTCATGCCCGTACCCCCGCCAGTAAATTAACGCCGTCGCCGGCGACCCGCACACGGATACCCATGGTCAGGGCCTGTGCGACAAACGCCTGGAACACCTCTTCCAGCAGAGGCTGATCCACATATGCCAGCGTCAAGTGATTGCTCTGGTGGCCCGCCATCAAATCGTCGCGCCCGATGCCGTCCAGTACCGCATTAAGCAGCGGCCATTCATAGTTGGTGGCGCGGCGGCGGCGCTCGAACTCGTCCGCTGGCAGTTCCACGGCGGTACCGGTGCCGATATGCATCACCACGGCGGCGCCTTCATAATGCGCGCGCGCCCAGATAAAGCGCCCGGCTTTGCCCTGGCCGGCAATGGTTGACCCGCCGTAAGGGAAAAACATCGGCGGCTGGCGATAGCCGGTGGCGCCGGCGATGCCGCCCTTAAGATGGGCAAACGGCACCGCGCCGGAAATCTCCAGATCCCAATAGAACGTACCCCGGTACTCGCTGCCCCAGCGTATATCATGCAGGGTGGTTTCGGCGGGCTGCCCCAGGGCATCGAGCAATCGCCACAGCATCACCTGGGGAATGGCGCTGCCCATATCCACCTCGTTAACGCAGGGGATGGCTTGACCCGGCCAGATAATCTCGCCCTGCTCATCGGGAATCGGGAAACGCTCGGCGTTGCCGATGGCCCCTTCGGCGAAATCAGACGCCGCGCAGCACTCTTTTAATCCCTGCTGATACTGCACTCCCACCGCCGCCAGGCCAAAGCGCTTGACGAACCGCGCCATGGCGATCATCATCGCGCACTGCTCCAGCACCTGCGCCCGCGCCAGGGACCGGCTGCCGTCCTCACCATAATCAAATGTCATGCCGCGCCGCTCATACCACTCCAGGCACTCTTCGCGCAGGGATTGCGGCACCTTGGCCATTTCCACCAGCAGCGCCGACTGCGACAGGGATTCCAGCGGCACGCCGGTGTTGATCATGGCCTGCTGGGGGAAGACGCCGTTAATCATGCCCATGCAGAAGGTGTCGAACAGGCCGACGATGGCTTTATGGCGCAGGATATATTCTCCCGCCCGGCGCCCGATCTGTCCGGCTGCGCTGGCCATCAGCGCGTGGGTCGGCGCGATATCGTGCAAGTAATCCGTCTTATGATGCAGCGCGCCGTTGCGCAGCCAGGTATCCAGACCGCGGCGAAAAGCATCATCGTCAAAATTTTCCGACCACAGGCGCGAGTAGGCGACCCCCAGGCTGGTGAGCGTGCCCGCCATGCACAACATGCCCACCAGGCCGGGCCAGGTGCCGTCGAAATTGGCCAGCAATAGCACCGGCCCGCGATGATGGACCAGGGACGAGGCGATGTGGTGGGAATATTGCCAGGCGGTCAGCAGTACGATGACCGGCGCGTCGGGATCGATGGCGGCAAACAGGTCGGCGCCCTCTTTCTGGCTGCTAATAAAACCGTGCCCCCGATCGGCATGGATGGGATGGGCGCGCTTAATGCCGTACCCCAGCGTTTCCAGCGCCCCCTGCAATTTTTGTTCATAGCCATGCTGGGTCGGCCAGCAGGTGACATTAGCCGGCTCACGCAAATCGGCGTTGGCCACCAACAACACTTCCCGGTGGCCCGCCCGGATTGGCGCCGGTGACGGCGGAAGGGTAAAATTCAGCATCGTTAGCTCCTGATAAGTCATAGGTTCAGCGCCACGCGGCCATAAGGTCCGCGGCTCGCTGCATATCGTCATACAGTTCCAGATACACCTGATATTTCGCCTGATGGAAGGTGTCGAATTGCCGGTCGGCGCGTACGGTTGCCCCAGGGCGCACCAGCGCGCTCGCGGCGGCGGAAATCGAGGGATAAATACCGGCGGCCACCGCGCCCAGCACGGCGGCGCCCAGGGTCACGGCGTCATCTTGCTCCGGCAGGGCGATATCGCAGCCGGTAACGTTGGCGTACTCCCGCAGCCAGAGCGGGTTTTTGGTGGCGCCGCCGCAGATTTGCAGCCGGGTAATCTGATGCCCGGCCTGATTCATGGCCTCGATAATATGGCGGGTGCCATAGGCGATGGCCTGCAGGGTGGCCAGATAAAGCCGGGCCAAACTATCGCGGCCCGGCTCCAGCGTCAGGCCGATCGCCGCGCCGCGGGCGTTGGAATTGGCACGCGGGGAGCGGTTGCCGTAGTGATCCGCCAATACATGCAAATGCCTGGTCGGCAGGGGATCGCGCTGCTCCAGATCGGCGACCCATTGATTAAGCAGGACATACTCACTGCATCCCTGCCGCTGGGCCTGCTGTTCCAGCTCGGCCCAGCAGGCGTGCTGGCGGATCGTCCAATCCACCAGAGCCCCGGCGGCGCTTTGCCCGCCTTCGCTCAACCACAGTCCCGGCAGCATCGCACCCCAATAAGGCCCCCATACGCCGGGCACATGAATCTCCCGCGCATTAACCAGCATATGGCAATTGGACGTACCGCTGATGATGGCCAGCGCCCCTTCCGGCTGCGCCCCCACCAGCGCCAGCCCGCCCGCATGGGCGTCGATTATTCCGCCGGCCACGGTCACGCCGGTGGTCAGTCCGCAGCGCGCGGCGGCGTCGGCGCTAAGCCGCCCGGCCGGTTCGCCCAATTGCAGGATTGCCGGCGGCACTTTATCCACCACATCCTCCAGCTCCACCGCCGCCAGCAGCCTGGCGCTGAAACGGTGTTCATGGGCCAGGTAATTCCATTTACAGGTCAGGGTGCATACGCTGGCGACATCGGCGCCGGTTGCGCGCCATACCAGGAAATCGGCTAAATCGAATAACCGCCACACG
This sequence comes from Enterobacterales bacterium, assembly GCA_015654925.1. Lineage (GTDB taxonomy): Bacteria > Pseudomonadota > Gammaproteobacteria > Enterobacterales > Enterobacteriaceae > Acerihabitans. Next base: position 20,484 of record JAATFX010000066.1, read on the forward strand.
CGGCGATAACGCTCGGGAAAGTGGCGCTTTAGCCACAGCGCCTTCGGCAACTCCATTTCAACGCTCACTTCGCCGCCCACATACGCCAGGGCCGGATCGCCAGTGGCGTTGATGGCCCGCGCCTCGGCGGCGGCGCGATGATCCATCCACATGATGATATCGTGCCCGTCCTCGCCCTGCTCCGACACGGAAACGCCTTGCCCGGACTCGTCGATGGCCACCAGCGAACAGGTGGCGTCGAATCCCATGGCCACTATCGCTTCGGGAGACACGCCGGACTGGGCCACCGCTTCTTTAATCGCCTCGCACGTCTGCGACCAAATCTGCGCCGAGGATTGTTCAACCACATCCGCGCGGGGATGGTATTGACTGATAGGGCGCACGGCGAAGGCCAGCCGGGTGCCCCGACCATCGAAAACGCCGGCCCGAACGCTGGCGGAACCCACATCCACCCCGATATAGCACTGGTCACTCATGCTCTTACCCCTTTGCTAAGTCGAGTTAGCAATTTAAACAAAGGTAATACCGGTGACAAACCATTTCGATTCAATATGTGAGGTGGATCATTAATTCAGGTTAAGGTAATGATTGTTATGCATTAAGATGCGGGGGGGAATTAAACCGTCGACAGGCGCGCCGGGGCGATACCCGCAGCGAACCTGTAAGAGGGGGAGCGTGCCGTAAATCAGTAGGGCGCCACCGGCGTCAGCAGGGGCTTGCCCGCCACAAACGCCGCGATATTCTCGAACACTAAATCGGACATCGCCCGCCGGGTCGCGTGCGTAGCGCTGGACATATGCGGCGTAATCACCACATTAGGCCGGTTAAATAAAGCCGCGGGCACCTTCGGCTCAACGCTGAACACATCCAGCCCGGCGCCGCCGATAATCCCCTGTTCCACGGCATGAACCAAATCCGCCTCGTCCACCACCGTGCCGCGGGCAATATTAATCAATATCCCTTCCGCGCCCAGGGCGGCCATCACCTCGGCGTTCACCAGCGATCGGGTTTTCTCGCCGCCGTTCACGCACACCACCAGAAAATCACTCGCCGCGGCCAGTTCGACCAGCGACGGATAAAATTGCCATGGGCCGTCGGGCAACTGCCGATAATCGTTATAGGCAATGGTCATATCAAAAGCCGCGGCGCGCTTGGCTATGGCCTGGCCGATACGCCCCATGCCGATTATGCCCAGCCGGCTGCCCGACACTTTTTTGGTCCAGGGATAACCCCCGCGCTCCCAGCCGCCCTGCTCGATAAAACGCTGCGCCCCGACGATTTGCCGCGATGTCGCCAGCAGCAAACCCATCGCCATATCCGCCACATCATCGGTCAACACATCAGGCGTATTGCACACCGCGATCCCGCGGCGCTGGGCGGCCGCCACGTCGATACCATCGTAACCGACGCCGAAATCGGCAATCAGCGCCAATTTTGGAAACCGGGCCATAAATTCTTCCGTGACCACCGATTCCCCATTCACTACCAACACCCGGGCTTCCGCGGCCTGCCGCAGCCGTTCCGGCTCGGAAAGCAGCTCATAGTCGGTCATTTGAAACTGCTGTTCGAGCCGCTGCGTCAACGCATCGGGCAACATGGCTGCTTTGATTACGGGATATGTCATATTCTTCACCTGATCTCTTTATCTGATTTTTAACCTGAAACTAGCGGGACAGCGGCGCAACCACGCCGTTTTTAACCGCCGCCGCTTTAGTCCTGCCGACAAAAATCCCCACGATACCGCCAATAATCAGCGCGACGGCGATAATCAATAATCCATAATGGTAACTATTGGTCATATCCTTGATTTTGCCCAGCAGCGGCGGTAATCCCAAGCCGGCGAAATTAGCGATGGCATTGATAAAAGCAATGGAGGCCGCCGCCGCCACGCCGGTCAGTTTCTCGGTGGTTACCGCCCAGAAAATCGGCGTCAAGGCAAAATTAAAGCCGACGGTCAGTACCAGTAAAATATAGGCCAGCCACAAATTGGACGTATAAATCGATATTGCCAGCAAAACCCCCGAGATAATCAGCGGCACGCCTAAATGCAGGGCACGCTCTTTGGTCTTATCGGAATGGCGTCCATTGAGATACATAAACAGGCAGGCAAAAACAAAAGGCACCGCCGCCAGCAGGCTGATAATAAAATTACTCTTATCCGCCACCATGCTTTTCAGGATAAGCGGCAAAAATAACGTAATGCCAATGGAGCAGAAAGCCTGAAGGAACCATACCAGGCTTAGCAACCACACCACTTTATTGGTCAGCGCGCTGCCCCAGGAGTGGTTTTTACCCAGCTCCGCGCCGGCGTTATCCGCCGCCAGGGTGGCTTTTAACCAGCCTTTCTCTTCACTGCTCAGCCACTTGGCTTTATCCGGAGTATCGGAAAGATAAAACAGCACCATTATTCCCATAACCACGGCCGGCAACCCTTCGATAAAAAACAGCCAGCGCCAGCCCTCGATACCGCCGATACCGTGCAAACTCAAAAGGCTGCCGGAGATAGGCAGGCCGATAATGGATGCCAATACCGATCCCATATAGAAAAATGACATGGCCCGGGCGCGGTTACTTTTCGGAAACCAGCAGGAAATATAGTAAATAATACCGGGCGCAAAACCCGCTTCCGCCATTCCCAGCAGAAAACGCATCACGTAAAGCTGGGTCGGGGTATGGACAAAACCCATACCGGTGCTGACCAAACCCCAGGTTATCATAATGCGCGCAATCCATAATTTGGCGCCCACCTTGGTCATGATGATATTGCTGGGAACTTCAAATAAAATATAGGAAATATAAAACATTCCTACGCCCAGTCCATACATACTGGTGGTTAATCCCAGGTCGGCATTCATTTGCAAAGCCGCTACCGAGATATTGGTCTTATCAAGATTGGAAATAAAATAACATATTATAATAAAAGGTATTATTTTTAAATTCAGCTTAGCCAGCGTGGACGTGCTTAAATCAATATTCATATCATCACCTATAGGCCACGCCCTATTGCCGCATGGGCAATATAAAGCGTGGCAGGATATCGTGGGATGGTACTGGTTAATATAGCTCTATCATTTCAGCCGAGGCGGAAGATTACCATTCCGCCACCGCTCCGTCGGGATAGCGCCATACGGGATTGCGCCACTCCCCGGCATTTTTACTGCGCTCAATCACCAGCTGTTCATTGATTTCCACGCCCAGCCCGGGTTTATTCAGCGGATAGAAATACCCATCGGTCATTTTGAAATCGTCTTTATTAATCACATAATCCAGCAATTCGGCGCCCTGGTTGTAATGAATGCCCATGCTTTGTTCCTGCAACACCGCGTTATAGGAAACGAAATCCACCGCCAGGCAGGACGCCAGGGCGATGGGGCCCAGCGGGCAATGAGGCGCCAGAGTCACATCATAAGCTTCGGCCATGGAGGCGATTTTCAGGCATTCGGTAATCCCGCCCGCATGGGACAAATCCGGCTGGGCGATGGCCAGGCCGCCGGCCGCCAATATCCGTTTGAACTCAAAACGCGAGAACATCCGTTCGCCCGCGGCGATAGGAATCGACGTTTGCGCCGCCAGGCGCGGGTAATATTCCGCCTGCTCCGCCAGTACCGGCTCTTCGATAAACAGCGGACGGTAGGGTTCCAGCTCTTTAATCAGTAGTTTGGCCATCGGCGCGTTGACCCGGCCGTGGAAATCCAGGCCAAACTCGATATCGCTGCCCATGGCCTCGCGCACCTGCGCCGCCACCGCCACCGCCGCGTCCACTTTGCGGGAATTATCCAGCAGCCCCATCTCTTCGCAGCCGTTGAGCTTAAAAGTGTCAAAACCGATTTCGGTCAGCTTTTTCATGCCGGCGATCACATCGGAGGGCCGGTCGCCGCCCACCCAGCTATAGGCTTTGATACGGTCGCGCACCAAACCGCCCAGCAGTTGATAAACCGGCACGCCCAGCGCTTTGCCTTTAATATCCCACAGCGCCTGATCGATACCGGCGATAGCGCTCATTAAAATCGGCCCGCCGCGGTAAAAACCGGCGCGATACATCGTTTGCCAGATATCATTGATCCGGGCCGGGTCCTGGCCTATAACATAATCGGCCAGCTCATGCACCGCCGCTTCCACGCTTTTGGCGCGTCCTTCGATGACCGGCTCGCCCCAGCCGACTATGCCTTCATCCGTTTCGATTTTCAGGAACATCCAGCGCGGCGGCAACCGGTAGGTGGTGAGTTTAGTGACTTTCATAAGCATTAGTCCTTCAGCGTTAATATACCGAGGATTGTAGCACCACATTTTAATATTGTACTACAATCTGGATCACACTTTCGACAATCCCTCCGCGCGCTAGTTGACCGCCGGCGCGACAACCGGCCGCGACCGTCTGCCAAAAACGCATAAAAAAGCCGCCCATCAGGGCGGCCGGCCAGAAGAATAATCAACATAACGCGGGGTTAAGCGCGGCGCACCGGATGGAGGCGCCCCGGTCGATAAAACCGGCTTATAGCACCGACAGCCAGCCGCCGTCGACGTATATAATTTGGCCGCTGACATAATCGGATGCCGGCGACGCCAGATAAACGGCGGTGCCGATCAACTCATCGGGTTTGCCCCAGCGTCCGGATGGGTTGCTGTTTTTAACCCAGGCATCAAATTCCTTATTTTCCACCAGAGCGGTGGTCATTTCGGTAAGGAAATAGCCCGGCCCGATGCCGTTGACCTGGATATTATGCCCGGCCCATTCCGCCGCCATGGCGCGGGTCAGCATTTTGATGCCGCCTTTGGCCGCCGTATAGGCGCCGACGGTGGCCCGCGCGGCTTCGCTGGTCAGCGAGCAGATATTGATAATTTTGCCCCCGGCGCCGTTGGCTACCATGCGGGAGGCCGCTTCACGGGAGACAATAAACGCGCTGGTCAAATTGGTATCTATTACCCGTTGCCAATCCGCCAGCGGCAAATCCAGCAGGGGCTGGCGGTGCTGGATGCCGGCGTTATTAATCAAGATATCCACATGCTCGCCTTCGCTATCCAGGCGCTCAAAAACGCCGGCCACCTGCTGCGCATTGGTGACGTCAAACGCCATGCCGCGCACGTCATACCCCAATGCGCTCAGTTTATCCACCGCGGCCATCAGGTTATCTTCATGCATACCGTTGAGAATAACCGCGGCCCCGGCCGCGGCCAGACCCTTGGCATAGGAAAATCCGAGCCCCCGGGCTGAACCGGTGACCAGCGCGGTGCGTCCGCTTAGATCAAATAAGCCTGCCATACCTGTTTCCCCTTCTGATTGCGCGAAATAAATAGCGGGAGCGTGCTTGCCGCCGGGCATTGCCACCGGCCCGGATCGAACCCGGGCAGGGGTTATGTCAGCAGAATAGACATTCACGGCGGACGTATCAATTATTTGCTGGCGCACGGCCCGGCCGCGAGGCGGATATCGGCGCTATACGCCGTGGGTGGCGTGATTGCGGCGGGCGGATTTTTACGTTCGCGCTTTTACAGTACGGCGCTCTTATATGCTTGTACAAAGGCGGCGGCCTGCTGGGCCGTACGGCCGACATCCTGGCCGGCGCGGTACAAATCGCCGCCCAAACCAGCGCCGATACACCCGGCTTTAAGATACAGATGGAGGTTTTCCGGAGTGATGCCGCCGACGGCGAACACCGGTACTTCCGGCGGCAACACCGCTTTTAGCGCCTTGATATAATCGGGGCCGAAGGAGACGGAAGGAAATATCTTCAACGCCTGGGCGCCTGAGTCAAGGGCGGTAAAAGCTTCGGTGGCGGTGGCGCAGCCGGGGCAAACCGTCATGCCCAGGCTCACGGCCCGGCGGATCACTTCGGGTTGAATATTTGGCGTAACCACCAGTTTACCGCCCAGCGCCGCCAGTTCGTCCACCCGTTCCGGTTTAAGCACCGTGCCGCCGCCGATCAGCGCCCGGGAACCATAAGCCTGTACCGTTTTACCAATACTTTCCCGCCAGTTCGGCGAGTTCAGCGGAATTTCCACCGCGTCAAAGCCGGCGGCCAGCAGCACCTCCACATGGTCCAGCACCTCGTCCGGGGTAATGCCGCGCAGGATGGCGATCAGGGGTAATCTATCATTCCAGTTCATTCACAATACTCCTTATACCGGCCTGGAATGACGCGTCGCCATCCAGCAACCGATAGTTAAGCCCGGCATATTTCAGTGCCTGTTGATAGCGGGCCGCAAGCGTCGGATTGCCGATGATGGTGATGGTTTCTCCGCCGCATATATTCCAGCCGCGCTGCATTTGCGCCACTTCATTACCGATTAACAAGCCGGAGAGCCACTCGCTCACCGCGCTTTTATCCAATTTGCCCAGGACATGGGCGGCACGGGTTTCAAACAGGCAGCGCAGGATATGGCTTTCGGCGAATCCCTGCTCCAGACCTTGCTGGAACACGGCCGGGTTCGGCTGTTGCTCCGTTAGGCCAACCCCGATCAGCGACTGTTTGATCAACAAATGATGTAGCTCGCCGGTCATGATGGTGCGAAAATCATCAATAACGCCATCGGCGATCCTGACCCATTTACAGTGCGTGCCGGGCATCAGGAACAACGGCGCGGGATGGGCGCGATAGGCGCCCAGCAACTGCGTCTCTTCGCCGCGCATCACGTTATTATTGTCAGCGCTGGTAATACTGATCCCGGGAATAATCCAGGCCGCCAGCGGCGCCGCCTGTTCCACGCGGGTAAGGCGGCCGGCCAAATCGGTCAAGCGCGTCGGGCAAGGCAGGTAAGGCACCGAAACCCAGCCCGCATTGCTGCCGACCATGCCGGCCATGATCACCGGCACCTCATGCTGCCGCCAGGGCGCCACCACATCCAGGAATACCTGCTGCGCCGTCCGGCCGCCCAGGCGCGTCACGCCCGCTTCAGAATACTGCGTATCCGCCAGCTCGCCATTGAGATACAGCCAGGCGCGCAAATTCGTCGAACCCCAATCGATGGCGATATAACTTTTGCTCATGTAATGTCCTTCAACCGTTTGGTCGAGCTGGCAATCATGGTGATCGCCGCCTGCTCCGCCGCATCGCTATCCTGATGCCTGATGGCGTCATATAAATTCTGGTGCTCCTGCAGGGTACGGGGCATATTGCCCTCGTCCGCCATATAGGTGCGTTCAAACACCGCGCGCTGCAATGAGCTTATGGCAACCCCCAACTGTTGCAGCACCGGGTTGTGCACCGCGCTCAACACCGCCTGGTGGAAGCGGATATCCGCTTCATTAAAGGCGTCGCGATCGTTATGGTTGGCGATCATCGCGTTAAGCGCGGTTTCAATCACCGCCAGTTCGCCGGAGGTGGCGCGCTCCGCCGCCCAGCGCGCGATGGTGGGTTCCACCAGATGGCGCACCTCGGTGAGCGAGGCGATCAGGCGCGGGTCGTAATCCATGGCCAGTACCCACTGCAAGACGTCGGTATCCAGATAGTTCCATTTGTTGCGTGCGCTGACGAAGGCGCCGCGATAGCGGATAATTTCAATCAGGCTTTTGGCCATCAGCGCGCGCAGCACCTCGCGGATAATATTGCGCGAGGTTTCAAACTCCTCGCACAATTCCGCTTCGGAGGGTAATCCGGTACCGGGGATATATTTACCGCTGATGATTTGCTGACCCATCTCATGAATGATGCGATCGGTTTTGCTCAAGGCCTGACGGTCCATAAGGACTCCAATAAAGTGAATAAAAAATTACTGTCACTTTATCATTTTATGCTTTTCTGTCGCGGCACTTGCTGCACAATTTCACGCAAAGCGGTAGTAACCCTGAGGCAATTGTAGCACCATTAATATTTATTGTACTACAATCTGGATCACATTTTGGGCAGGCGGTTACTTGGCGCCGTCGAACAGGCGTTCGTAGACATGCTGGAGATGCAGCTCCATATATTTCCGGGCGGCCGGGGCATCGCGTGCGATGATCGCCCTGGCGATATCATCATGATCCCGGTTCAGGGAGAGAGGGAAATCATTATTGGCATAGTGGCTTTCCAGACGGACAAACCTGGAGCTTTTACGTTTGTTCCACAAATATTCCATCATATCGCGCAGCACGTCGTTGCCGGTCATTTCGCCGATCAGCAGGTGAAAACGCTTGTCTTCGCGCAGGAATTTCTCATCATTAACATGCAATTGAGTTAAATCGTGGGTAATTTCACCCAGCTCGGCGCGCTGTGCGTCGGTACCATTTTGCGCCGCCAGGCCGGCCATGGCCGATTCGAAAATCTGCCGCGCTTTAATTAACGATTCCAGGCTGAATTCATCTTCGCTTTGGCTTTGGGCGCTTTGCGGCAGGGGATCGGTAACGTAAACGCCGTTGCCGGTGCGGATTTCCACCCAGCCGGTAATCTCCAGGGCAATCAGGGCCTCGCGGATGGATGACCGGCTGACCCCGAGCTGCTTGGCCAATTCCCGCTCGGACGGAATCATTTCGCCCGGCGAAAATTGGCCACTATTAATGCAATTAATCAGGAGATTAGAGATTTGCCGATACAGGCGTTCAACTTTTAATGTAGGTAGCTCCATATCCCCTCCAGCGCAAGACCCTGCGCCGCATATCATCATGGCTAATTGCCTCGCAGCTTACCACAGCGGCCGGAATGGCAAAAAAATTTAATCACCGGGCAATGCGCGGGCTTTACCCTGTAAATGAGACATGTATCACAGAAAACCAATGACCGATCGGGAATAGTTACCTCATAGTGTGGTCAGGCCACCTGACCAATGATATTTTCCTGTATGATCGCCCCCATTGCCGGGACACAATCCCTTTTTTTATCGTGTAAGATCCGCTGGAACAACCGGTAACCGCGTAACCTTCCTGTGGCCTGGCCCCGTTACGCACCGCTAATCAGTAAGGAGTGAATTATGGAACATACATGGCGCTGGTACGGCCCTAATGACCCGGTGTCGCTGGACGACGCCCGACAGGCCGGCGCGACCGGTATCGTTACGGCTCTGCACCATATCCCCAATGGCGAAGTCTGGACCGTGGAAGAGATTAAAAAACGCCAGGCCATTCTGGCGGAAAAAGGGTTGGTATGGTCGGTGGTCGAGAGCGTGCCGGTGCATGAATCGATTAAAACCCAGACCGGCGACTACCGCCGGCATATCGCCAATTATCAGCAATCGCTGCGCAACCTGGGCGCCTGCGGCATCGATACGGTCTGCTATAACTTCATGCCGATCCTGGACTGGACCCGTACCGATCTGGAATATCCGATGCCCGACGGCTCGCGGGCGCTGCGTTTTGATCATATCGCTTTTGCCGCTTTTGAGCTGCACATCCTCAAGCGCCCCGGCGCCGCCGACGATTATGATAGCCAGGAACAACAGCAGGCGGCGGACTATTTCGCCGCCATGAGCCAGGAGCAAATCGACCGCCTGACCGCCAATATCATCGCCGGCCTGCCCGGCGCCGAAGAAGGCTATACCCTGGAGCAGTTCCTGGTGCAGTTGGCGCAATATGACGGTATCGATAAAGCTAAACTGCGCGAGCATATGGCCGAATTTTTGAAAGCCATCGTACCGGTGGCCCAGGAAGCGGGTATCGTGATGGCGGTTCATCCGGACGATCCGCCGCGGCCGATTCTCGGCCTGCCGCGCATCGTTTCCACCATTGAAGATATGCAGTGGTTAAAAGAGACCGTCGACAGCATCAATAACGGTTTTTGCATGTGCACCGGCTCTTACGGCGTGCGCGCCGATAATGATTTGGTGAAGATGACAGAAACCTTTGCCGATCGCATTCACTTCGCCCACCTGCGCGCCACCAGCCGCGAAGAAAATCCAAAAAGCTTCCATGAGGCGGATCATCTCGACGGCGACGTCGACATGGTGAGCGTGGTCAAAGCGATTTTGGCCGAAGAGCACCGGCGCAGCAAACAGGGTATTACCCGCGCCATTCCCATGCGTCCGGATCACGGCCATCAAATGCTGGATGATCTGAAGAAAAAGACCAATCCCGGCTACTCCGCCATCGGGCGCCTCCGGGGGCTGGCCGAGGTGCGCGGCGTCGAGCGGGCAATAAAGCAGACCTTCTTTAACGACTAACGCGGTATGCCGCCCGCGGCGCCGTTATCGGCTATGCCCGTTTCCCCAGGGGAGCGGGCGTTTTTGCCGGCGATGAGAACCCGCTATACGTCCAGCACCAGCTTCTGGATAGCCACCGCGACGCCGTCTTCCATATTGGTCTTGGTGACGAACTGGCTGGCCGCCTTGATTTCGTCAATGGCGTTGCCCATGGCGACGCCGGTACCGGCGTACTTGATCATCGCCAGGTCATTGGCCTGATCGCCAATGGTCATGACCTGATCCGCCGTCAGGTTCAAATGCTGCGCCAGCGCTTTAACGCCCTCGCCTTTGTTGGCCTGCTTGCTCAGCAGCTCCAGGTAATATTCGGCGCTTTTCATAATGGTGTAACGCTCAAATGCTTCCGGCGGCATTAGGCTTATCGCCCGATCCAATACTTCGGGATCGTCGATCATCATCACTTTTGGAAAGCGCAAGGCGGTATCCATTTCATCTACCCGGCGGAACTTAAACGGCATACCGGTAAGAAAGGCCTCATAAACCGTATAACGGCTGATATCGCGATTGGCGGTATAGAGGGTATGGAAATCCAGCGCGTGGAAATGCACGTTCAACTGCCGCGACAGCGCTTCCAGATAAAGATAGTCATCAAAATCCAGCGTCGATTCGGAAACCGTATCGCCATTGACCGCCCGCTGAACCAGCGCGCCGTTGTTAGTAATGCAATACTGCCCTTCTTCGTGGAGATCCAGCTCCAGCAGATAGCGCTCGATGCCGATATACGGCCGGCCGGTGGCCAGCACCACATACACCCCTTTTTCGCGGGCGGCGCCTATTGCCTGTTTGACGGCGGGCGTTATCTCATGTTTATGATTTAACAGCGTCCCGTCCATATCTATTGCAATCATTTTTATTGCCATCAGATCCTCTTTACTGTAAGCCGCAATGACAGAGGCTAACGCTATGCCGCCTCTTGGCTAAGCCTGCCGGCCCGCTTAATAATAACGCAAATCGCCGGGCGAAAGTGAGTTCATAAAAAAAGGCAGCGATCGCCGCTGCCTTGCAGATTTAACAACGAACAATGCGATTAAATATCGATATTCGCCGCTTTCAGGGCGTTTTCTTCGATAAAGGCGCGCCGTGGTTCCACCGCGTCGCCCATCAGCGTGGTAAACAGCAGATCGGCGGCAATGGCGTCTTTAACCGTAACCCGCAGCATACGGCGGCTTTCCGGGTCCATAGTGGTTTCCCACAGCTGTTCCGGGTTCATTTCACCCAACCCTTTGTAACGCTGGATGGCCAGGCCGCGGCGGGATTCCTTCACCAGCCAGTCCAAAGCCTGCTCGAACGTGGTCACCGCCAGGCGGCGTTCGCCGCGTTCAACATAGGCATCTTCTTCCACCAGTCCACGCAGCTTTTCGCCCAGCGTACAAAGTTTACGATATTCGCCACCGTGGAAAAACTCAAAGTCCAGCACGTAGTCGGTATCCACGCCGTGGGTACGGATGCGCAATACCGCCTCGAACAGTTGGCGCTCGCGGTTCTCGCGGACTTCAAAGCTGTAGCTGCTGCCATGCTTCTCGTTTTGATTGAGTTCCCCAACCAATGCGCCAATCCACGTTTTCACATGCTCCTGGTTAGCCAGATCCGCTTCGGTAAGCGAAGGCTGGTAAATCAGGTGGTTAAGCAACGCGCGCGGATAGCGGCGCTCCATGCGGCCGATCATTTTCTGCACCGCATAATGTTCGGCAACCAGGCTTTCCAGCGGCGCACCGGCAAGTGCCGGCGCATGTTCATTGGTATGCAGGGCCGCGCCGTCCATCGCCAGGGAAATCTGGTACTGGTCCATCGCCTCATCGTCCTTGATGTACTGCTCTTGCTTGCCTTTTTTCACTTTATACAACGGCGGCTGGGCAATAAACACGTGGCCCCGTTCGATGATTTCCGGCATCTGACGATAGAAAAACGTCAACAGCAGGGTGCGTATATGGGCGCCATCGACGTCGGCATCGGTCATGATGATGATGTTGTGGTAACGCAGCTTTTCAGGATTGTATTCATCCCGGCCGATGCCGCAGCCCAGCGCGGTAATCAGCGTGGCCACTTCCTGCGAAGAGAGCATTTTATCAAAACGCGCTTTCTCGACGTTGAGGATTTTCCCTTTCAGCGGCAGTATCGCCTGATTTTTACGGTTGCGCCCTTGCTTGGCCGAACCGCCGGCGGAGTCCCCTTCCACCAGATAGAGTTCGGACAAGGCCGGATCGCGCTCCTGGCAGTCGGCCAGCTTGCCCGGCAGGCCGGCCAAATCAAGCGCGCCTTTGCGGCGGGTCATGTCGCGGGCCTTGCGGGCCGCTTCACGGGCGCGGGCGGCATCGATAATCTTGCCGACCACGATTTTGGCATCGGCGGGGTTTTCCAGCAAATAGGCCACCAGGCGCTCGTTCATTTGCGTCTCGACGGCGGTTTTTACTTCGGAAGACACCAGTTTGTCTTTGGTTTGCGAAGAGAACTTCGGATCGGGCACTTTCACCGACACTACGGCAATCAGGCCTTCGCGGGCGTCGTCACCGGTGGCGCTGACCTTAGCTTTTTTACTGTAGCCTTCTTTTTCCATATACGAGTTCAGGGTACGGGTCATCGAGGCGCGAAAGCCGACCAGATGCGTACCGCCGTCGCGCTGCGGGATATTATTGGTAAAGCAGTAGATATTTTCCTGGAAACCATCATTCCATTGCAGCGCGATTTCCACGCCGATACCGTCTTTTTCCGTGGAAAAATAGAAGACATTGGGATGGATCGGGTTTTTGTTTTTACTCAGATATTCCACAAAGGCTTTGATGCCGCCCTGGTAGTGGAAGTGATCTTCTTTATCATTACGCTTATCTATCAGGCGGATAGACACGCCGGAGTTAAGGAATGACAGTTCACGCAGCCGCTTGGCCAGGATTTCATATTGAAATTCGGTATTGTTGGTGAACGTCGCCAGGCTCGGCCAAAAACGCACGGTAGTGCCGGTCAGCTCGGTATCGCCAACCACCGCCAGCGGGGACTGGGGAATGCCGCCTTTATAGGTTTGTTCATGCACTTTGCCTTCGCGCCTGACCACCAGCTCCAGCTTTTCCGACAGGGCGTTTACCACGGAAATGCCCACGCCATGCAGGCCGCCGGACACTTTGTAGGAGTTGTCATCAAACTTTCCGCCGGCGTGCAGCACCGTCATGATGACTTCCGCGGCGGAAACGCCTTCTTCTTCATGGATGCCGGTGGGAATACCGCGGCCGTCATCCTGTACCGATACGGAGTTATCTTCGTGGATGATCACCACGATTTCTTTACAATGGCCAGCGAGTGCTTCGTCAATAGAGTTATCTACAACCTCGAATACCATATGGTGCAGACCGGTGCCGTCATCCGTATCACCGATGTACATCCCTGGGCGTTTGCGCACCGCGTCCAGTCCTTTGAGTACTTTGATACTTGAGGAGTCATAAGAATTCGACATCAACGTTTCTCGCTCATTTTAAACTTCGGATTGAATACTTATTTTACCCTGTTCCACTTGGAACATCCTGCCCTTTTCGTCCGTAATATCACGGATTTGTTCAGCGCTCAGCGCGCTGACAAACACCTGGGCCCGGGTGGCTTTCAGGCGCTCCGCCAGCAACCGGCGCCGGCCGGTATCCAGCTCGGAGGCGAAGTCATCTATGAGGTAGAGACACCGCCGCCCGCTCTGGCGGGTAAGAAACTCGCCCTGCGCCAGGCGCAGGGCGCACATCAATAATTTCAGTTGGCCGCGAGAGAGGATATCCTCCACCGGAATGCCTTCGGCGCGGATGCGAAAATCCGCCTTGTGCGGGCCAGATGCAGTATAGGTCAACGCCCGATCGCGCTCAAACTGGCGCTCCAGCAGCTCGCCGTAGTCGCTTTCGCGATCCCATCCGCGCTGAAAACTGAACTCCAGGCGGAACTCGGGTAAAAACTGGGCGCAGGTGGCGGTAATATCCACCGCGATGGCCTCGCTGTACTCGGCGCGCCACCGGCTGATCAGCCCCGCCAGGGGAATCAGTTCCTGGTCCCAGGCGCGCAGCTGCGCGTAACGGCTGACCTGGCGCAGGGCCGCGTTGCGCTGCTTAAGCAAGCGTTTAAGGTTGCTCCAGGCGTTGAAAAAACCCGGTTCGTGGTGAAAACACCCCCAATCCATAAAGGCGCGGCGGTATTTCGGCCCCCCGTTGAGCAGCGTAAAACCTTCAGGGGTAATCAGCTGCATGGGCAGCAACTGGGCCAGTTCCGCGACCTTATGGCCGTCGCTGCCGTCGATACGCACCCGGCTGTCGCCCTGGCGGCTTTTGCTCAGCCCGACCGAGCTTTGCCGGTCGCCTGCGGCCACGCCGTCAATGCGCCCGTGCAGGGTGAATTCCGTCTGGTCGTGGCGAATAACCCGCCCCACCTGCAAACTGCGGAATGCCCGCCCGTGACCAAGAGTGTAAATGGCTTCCAATACGCTGGTTTTGCCACTGCCGTTGGCGCCGACCAGAAAATTGAAATCGGCTGCCAGGGCGAGATCGGCGGACTCGATATTACGAAAATCACGGATAAGCAGGCGGGATAAGGCCATTAAGTCACATTACCTTACCACATCTCTAGAGACGCATCGGCATAACAACATACGCTGCCGCCTGGCTGGCGCAGTCTTCGATCTGCACGCTGGAAACCCCATCGGTAAGCAATAAACGGACATTTTCACTTTTCAGGGCGTTCAGCACGTCAAGCACGTAGCTGACGTTAAAGCCGATTTCCATTTCGGTGCCCTGATAGTTGACGTCCAGGATCTCTTCCGCTTCTTCCTGTTCGGGATTATTGGCGGTGATTTTCAGTTGGTCGGTGCTGAGGTACAGCCGTACGCCGCGAAACTTCTCATTGGACAAAATGGCGGCGCGGGCAAAAGCCTGTTTCAGCACGTCGCAGCCCGCTTCCAGGGTTTTGTCGGGGTTCTTCGGCAATACGCGGCGATAGTCAGGGAAACGGCCGTCAACCAGCTTGGAGGTAAAAATATAATCACCCACGCTGGCGCGGATATTATTGGTACCGATTTGCAGTTTCAACGGCGTTTCGCCGCCGTCGAGCATCCGGACCAGCTCCATCACCCCTTTGCGCGGCACGATCACCGAATGGGAAGGCAGCGCTTGCCCCACGGGCATGGAACACACCGCCAGCCGGTGGCCGTCGGTGGCCACGGTGCGCAGCTCCTCGCCTTCGGTCTCGAACAGCATGCCGTTGAGATAATAACGCACGTCCTGATGGGCCATGGAGAACTGGGTGGATTCAATCAGCCGTTTCAGCGTGGCCTGCGGCAGGATGAATTCCACGTCGCTTTGCCAGTCGTCCAGGTTGGGAAAGTCGCTCGCCGGCAGGGTTGACAGCGAAAAGCGGCTGCGCCCGGAGCGGATCAGCATGCGATCGCCTTCCAAAATGACCGTAATCTCGGCGCCGTCGGGCAAACCGCGGCAAATATCGAAAAATTTGCGCGCGGGCACGGTGGTGGCGCCCGGCTCATGGGCCTGGGACAGGGCGACTTTCGCCACCATCTCCATTTCTAGATCGGTGCCGGTCAACAATAAGCTATCCTCCGCCACCTGTAACAATAAGTTACCGAGGATCGGTAGGGTAGGACGCCCGCCTAGGGGGCTGCTCACCTGTTGCAGTGGTTTAAGCAGATGCTCTCGTTCAACGATAAATTTCATAAGTTAGGAAGATAATGTTCTGATTAAGTTGGAGTAATCTTCTTTGATATCGTGGCTCTCTTCACGCAGTTGCTCAATCTTGCGGCACGCGTGCAGCACCGTGGTGTGATCGCGCCCGCCGAAAGCGTCGCCGATTTCCGGCAGGCTGTGATTCGTCAGCTCTTTCGATAACGCCATCGCCATTTGGCGCGGACGCGCTACGGACCGGGAACGCCGCTTGGACAACAGGTCGGCCACCTTGATTTTATAATATTCCGCGACAGTTTTCTGGATATTATCGATGGTAACCAGCTTTTCCTGCAAGGCCAGCAAATCACGCAGCGCTTCGCGCACGAAATCAATGGTAATGGCGCGGCCGGTGAAGTTGGCATTGGCGATCACCCGGTTAAGGGCGCCTTCCAGTTCACGCACATTGGATCGCAGGCGCTTGGCAATAAAAAAAGCCACTTCCCCCGGCAGGCGGATATCGTTCTCGTCGGCCTTCTTCATCAGGATCGCCACGCGCGTTTCCAGCTCCGGCGGCTCGATCGCCACCGTCAGGCCCCAGCCAAAGCGGGATTTCAGACGATCCTCCACCCCGTTGATCTCCTTGGGATAACGATCGGAGGTCAGAATGATTTGCTGATTACCTTCGAGCAGGGCGTTAAAGGTGTGAAAAAACTCTTCCTGGGAACGCTCTTTATTGGCAAAAAACTGAATATCATCGATCAGCAGCGCATCCACGGAGCGGTAGTAGCGTTTGAACTCCTCGATGGCGTTATTCTGCAACGCTTTCACCATATCCTGCACAAAACGTTCGGAATGCATATAGACCACCCGGGCGTTGGCCTTGCGCGCCATGATGCCGTTGCCCACCGCCTGCAGCAGATGCGTTTTGCCCAGGCCGGTGCCGCCGTATAAAAACAGCGGGTTATAGGCGCCGCCGGGGTTGTCCGCCACCTGGCGCGCCGCCGCGCGCGCCAATTGGTTGGATTTACCTTCCACGAAGTTATCAAAATTATGCTTCGGATTTAAGTTCGATCGGTAAGACAGCTCAGGCTGCACCGGCGAGCTGTCCCAGCTTGGCCGCGCGGGCCTGGGACGGGCCGCCTGCACCGGCGCCTCGCTGGGGTGGCTGACCGGTTGCTGCTGCTGGGCCACCACCACCGACAACGGCGGCTTGCTGCCGACTTCAAAACGCAGCAACGGCGCATCCGTGCCGCAAAAGTCATTTAACAACCCATTGATATTATTAAGATACTTATCGCGAACCCAGTCGAGCACAAAACGATTCGGGGCGTACAACGCCAGAGTGTTTTCACTCAGTTCCGCCTGAAGAGGGCGTATCCACATACTGAATTCTGTGGCAGGTAACTCATCCTGTAATCGGGCAAGACATTGCTGCCAAAGCGAAAGTGACACGGCGGACTCCAATCGAACAAGATCAACAAAAGAAAAGAAACAAAACTGTATGATTCAGGATCATCTTTTTGACACA
>JAATFX010000109.1 GCA_015654925.1 Enterobacterales bacterium
CTCCTCCTCCCATCGATTTTTCAGGTACGGCCATGTCCCGATTATTCAGTTTTCATCGATAATGAATTAAATCATACCAATACTGCCAATAAACCACCATAAATTTAATTTGTTGATTTATTTGATAAATTTTTATTTCATTAAATTATCTCATCTATTTTTTAGGCGGTAAAATGAGATTCCACTAACAAAAAAACATTTTTTTAGAGAATGTTGAAAATTAGCATTGCCTTCTGTGGCGTAAGTCTTATATTGTGTGAAGTAGCCGCTAATTGTGAGCTCGCTAACATTATCATCCAAATTTTTAAATATATTGAAGGGAAGGACTTGTCATATAGTACACTGAAGTTGTAAGTTTATAGTTCGCAGTTGGGATGAGCGTTACCATTCCCATTTATGCTCCCAGCTCAGAGCATCAGAATGTTAAAATCACAAATATACATATCTAAATGACGGATAATTAAACAACGACCAATTTTTCTTGTTTCCTTAAGCTCTAGTAAATATTACTTTCCCAGCACGGTTTAGTTTTATTATTTTATATTAGGAAAATCAACCAAAACTTACACAATAAATTTCAATCATGGAAAGCCCATACGCCCAAGGATGTGGGAGTGATTATGCTAGTTAAAATCCCTGAGTATGATAAATGTTCGGGAGGTATTGTTGTATTTAATTCATATCCTACTCATTCTAATTTAAAATCACACGTGTTTTATGCTTTAATTTACAATAACTAAATGTTGACATCAATTTTTTAGATTTATATATTCATATAATATCTTATAAAAATAATAAAATACCTTGCAGTAGCATTTTATTTAGTAAATTATTATAACATCAGGCAGATTAATTACCTTAACCTTAAGTCAGCTTTCTTATCAAAATGTTTATAGCGTTTTCCAAATTTAATGAAAATATCTGGAGGCCTAATATGATTTTATTATCTAAAACATTGAGGTATTTTATAATAACCGCACAAGAACAATCCATACGATTAGCGGCTATGATTTTATGCATTACTCCTTCACCGCTTTGTCGTACAATAAAAATTTTTGAACTGAATTTGGGGCATAAATTATTTACCCGTACTAATACTGGGTTAAAATTGACCAGTTATGGCCATGATCTTTATGACAAATTATTGCCACTATATCTGGAAATGTGCGATCTTGAGAAAAGCCTTATTAAAAAAGACGACATGCGCAAGAAAAAAATTTTCCAATTCAAGGTTGGGCTAGATCATCATGATTATTCTTATCTTGCCCCCCTATTCTCGGCATCGTTTTTCCAGCAAGAGAACAATAACGTCTCATTGGAATATTTTTCTCCCGAAGAAAAAAATATAAATGAGCTTCTCAGAAATGGGTCATGCCAAATATTTTTCACACAAAAAAGAATTCAATGCCAGGCAGATGTAGCACATGCCACCCTACCTAATGATATTATTATGATGGTGACTAAAATGGATGCGGCAATTAACGATAATACCCACATTGACGAATTCGCCGGGAAAACCCTTGTGCAATATGCATCTTCGGAAGAAAATAATGTATCAAGAAATATCGATAGTTATCTTTCAAAAAATAAAATATCACTCAAACGACTGAATATTCCGGAGCTTTATGTTCAGCTTTCTATGATTGAAAAGGGCGATGCGATTGGCTTGATGCCATCATCAGTTAAAAATATAATTGACGAACGTAATTATAAAATAAAATTATCACCTTTTATTTTTGAGCAAAAAAATCTTACCATTGAAAGAAATGTCTATTTCCTCAAGTCCGAGAAAACATTTATTGAAAATAATATCTTACCAATCATTGAGTTGGAGGGTGAATATCTTTTCGATTAACTTTTGCATTACAATAATATTTACCATTGTAATAAAAAACCATATGGCATAGCAGCCGCTGCCGGGTTAATTTTTAATAACCCGGCAGTAATATATGTTAATCATGTAGGACTTGGATGAAAGCAAATTTCCGTTCCAGATTATTTCCTCTGGCATACTCTATTTTAGCATTCTCTATGCTAAAAAATAGGCTTGCATATAAATTCTTTTATCATATATTTGCTTGACAACATAGTAATTACACAAGTATCACGATCGTCTTGATAATTTTACAAAGTTTACCGATATAACAAAAATCAATTATATTATAAGGGATAGACCATGGCACTTCCTCCTCCTTTAGTACCACAAATTAATGATGGGGTTATCACCGGGGACTCCATTAACAGCATGAATGGTGTTTTGATTGGGATTCCTATTTACCAAAGCGCACAGTATAATTACATACGCCTATTTATTAACGATAAAATAATCAACGAATTTTTTATTGAAAACGCTGCCGATCTGCCGAAGTTCTATACCCAGCCCCCTCATTTACTGCCCAATGGATTTTATACGGTATATTATACCGCCACGGATGCTTATCAAAACTCCGCCACCTCGGCAAAAGTTACGTTCAATGTTGTAAATCATGTCCTACCGGTACCACAGCCTCTCGATATGATACTGACTACGGGTGCTGCAAACCAGGACTATACGGCCATTCGCGTTAATCCACGCAATCGTGGCGTAATTTTCGGTGCGCCTGGGGCAGCCATAAAGGTCAATGTTAGCTTACCTGCGATAATTGATGAATCCGGTTCCAATTCTCATCAGATTATTTTAAATCAAACTGGCCAAGGTGACTTTAGTGTTTATTCTAATGATCAAGGTTTGGTTACGGTTGCTGCATATGATGAAAATAATCCCAGCGAAAACGTTACGCGCCAAACTTCATTTGGCGCGTATCAGGTGGGAAATGATAGACTTAAAGCATTTAACTACTCAACTGGAGCTCCAGCCAATGGCAGGACATTTAATTCCATTTATTTAATGGCGCTGGCCACCAGCAATATATATGGTAATCCGATCGATTTTGTCAGAATTTCTGTTTCGGGTGATACTATTATTAACGGTTATTCCGGCCAGCAGGCCGACATCAGCTTAAATAGCGATCAATCCGCAACAATTAACCTCCAATCATTAACTCCAAAAATCGTTACCGCCGAACTGACGTTACCGCAAGCCAGCGGAACAATCCAACGGATTAATACAGTATTTGTTGTACCTTTACCTGTCCGAGTCTTACCATTCGAAAATATCATTTCTTCCTGAAAACCGGTCAATAATCCTTGATGGCAATGATATAAACACCAAAGATTTTAACTCTTAGTTTTCTTAAATTTAGTACTATCCACAGCGCGGCCGGAGAATAAAAATGCATGCATCCATAATTCCGCCAGTAATGCCTTTAATAGATTACAATTTTGGACTGGTAACGACCTCGACGGCCGCCGCAAACGGTATTGATATTAACAGCGCAACGGCAACCCTGAGTAGCGGTGGCTACCTATTGGATAAACGCACTATCACATTTTTCCTGTCTGGAAACGCCCGGTTCACCAATGGTGCTCAAAATATTACATTACAGACTAATGTCCTTGGCGAAGCCAGGGTTGATTTTACTAATAGCGTGGCGGAAACCGTCACCGTCACCGCCCAATTTGAACATCTGTCCACGGCACAACCTTCTACTTTTGGACCTGCGGGAGGCCAATCGAACTCAAGGCTGGTGGTAAATGTCATTCGCGACGGCGCCGCGGCCAACGGTAGCGACCAAAATCGAATTCGCTATACGGTCACTACCGCTACGAACCAAGCTATAGCCAATGAGCTTATTTCATTCACCGCTACCGGTAATACGGCACTACAGAATTTTGGCATGACAAATAACGCCGGACAATATGAACTAACTATTACCAGTTTAAATGCGCAGAGAATATTGGTTACTGCCCATTTGTTTAATTCTCCTACTGTTATCACCTATACTGAGATCGACTTCGTAAGCTCGCCAAAAGAACATGAAATCATTGCTTCGGTCGTCAGCGATAATTCTACCGCCAACGGGCAAATGCAAAACAGGTTAAATTATCTGGTGCGAAATATATCAACACAACTGCCCGTCCCATTTACTTTTATTAATGTTAGCACCACCAATGGAGCAAGCCCCGCTAGTCTTCAAATCCTGACGGACAACAACGGGCAGGCCTCCTTTAGCCTTACGAATCAAAGCACGGGATTGGTGTCGGTCACGACAATCCTGCAAGTCGACCCGCGGGTTTATAACATCACCGATGTCAATTTTAACTGATGGATCTCGGTCTCGATAACCGTATACGCCAGGAGCATAATATGAATGATTATATAGTACCTCCCACGCAGCATCACCCGACATTTTATCGATTGGTATTGACCACCACCAATGGCGCCAGTGCCAATGGCAGCGATACTAACGCCGCCATCGCCACCTTGACTCATCAAGGCTGCCCGGTCAGCGGGCAAAATATCGCTTTTAATCTATCGGGCCATGCCAAATTTATCAATGGTCATAAGGAAACAGTTGCGACCACCGATTGCCATGGCAAGACGACGGTGTATTTTACTGATACGCAGCAAGAGACAGTAAAAATCATTGGGCGGTTTAATGAGTTTTCCGCTGAAGGTTTTGCCACGTTCGCCAATGCAAACAGCGGGCAAGTCTTACTAATAAGCGCACAGGTGCTCGCTGATAACGCCGCGGCCGATGGAGTAAGCGCTAATCGCTTGCGTTATACCGTTAAAAATACGAGCCAAATACCCCAGCCCTATAACGTATTGCTCTTTAGCGCCAGCGGAGCGGCCCAACCTGACGAAGGTCAAGGTGTAACCAATCAACAGGGTCAGGTCGAACTGAGGCTCACCAACGTCAAGCCGGAGAGTGTTGTAGTAACCGCCCGGTTGGCGTCAGATCCAGATAATGACAATAATACGCAGCTTACTTTTACCGCATTACCGAAATTATTTGCCCTCATTGCACGGGTTGACCAAGATAACTCACCCAATAACGGCAGCGCGCAAAATATAATCACTTACACCCTAGTATCAATAGCGAACAGCCAGCCCGCTGCTGGCATGAGACTGGATTTCACCGCGACCAGCGACGCGCAACTTAATCCGGCTTCGGGCACCACCAATGCCCAAGGTCAGTTAACCTTGACGCTAACGAATATCAATGCAGGCAATACCGAAGTTCGCACCGTTCTTCAAGAGGACACGCGAGTGTATAACAGTACTGTGGTCACATTTGAACAATGATATTTTGACAAACTTTCCCGCATGGACTCGTTCGCATCTGGCGCATCGAAGCCATATACCGCAAATCTTACAGCTGATCGCATGGATTTGCTTACCGGCCGCGTTTTTATCCTGCGGCCTCATCTGTTTGCACGGTGATTCCCTCTGCTTATATTTACCCCGCTAGGCTACATATAAGACAATTTTTATAATTGCAGTGGTAAAAATCACAAAATTATTTAATGAAATACTTAGCTATTAGTATGATGAAATAATCAATCCGGATTTTATCGTATAAGTACATTATTGTTAATAATCGTGAAGCACATTACAATCTTGTTTGATATATTCTTTTTGTTAAAAATAAAGACTTGTCAAATGGCACAATAACATCGTATTGTTATCTTAAATCCTTAAAATGAGTTTGCGGCAGGTTTGACCTTATGCATACTGTTGCTTTCAAGACCTTGACGCGTCTTACATTCACTATTCCTTATAGTTAATACGGCAGTCTCTGGGTTACCTATGTTTATCTCATGGGGAGTTTATTATATAAGCATTATCCTTAAAAGGTGACATTCTACCAACGTACTCAACAATAACCTTAGCGTCCATATTACTTATTTTTTATTGACTCAGATGAAAAAAAGCTGGCAATTTATGCTATTGATACAACAAAATCATTAGTGTTCTTATAAAATTTAATTATGTAATACAAAGCATATCGATGAAGTTTTTTTAATGTTTAACAAGCCTGTCATTAGCTTCACCACATTAATAACAAACCAACAGGGTGTTTATCAAGAGAGTACTTAAAGTAACGTCATGATTCGTTAGTTCTAAGCCGCCATCAGGGTTAATATAATGTTTGATTCCTTTAATGATTTATTCAATAAATGCTGCAAATTATTTATTTTACGGTTTGAAAAACGGGCGTCGCTTGTTCAAAGCCGCCGCCTTTACCGCCGTCATCTATACCTGCTGGCATGGCTGAATATTAGCATTCAATTATTACTCCCTGTGTGTCTTTCTTTTACGCCGCTTATAGCCGCCGCCTCGGCGCGTCAAAGCCAGGACGTTATCGCTTCGGAACCTTATGTGCTCGGCCTTAATGAAACGGTTTTTACCGTTGCCAGGCAACATGGGCTGACGCTGGACCAATTGAAAAAACTTAATCAATTCCGCACTTTTGCCAAACCTTTCACCGAACTGGCCGTTGGTGATGAAATAGATATTCCTCTTACCACGCCCGGCTTAACGCAAAACGCGGCGTTTGGCACACTCTCGGCCACTCCGCCGGCTGCCGCCGCGGCCCCCCGACTCCGCGGTTCCGATCATAAACCGTCCTGGAATGAACAGCTGAGCCGGTCCGCGTTGCCGGGCGCGCATACCGAAGGTCCGGCGAGCGGCATGGCCCGTTCCGCCGTTAGCGGGGAAGTCAGCCAGGCCGCCCAGCAATGGCTGGGCCAGTTCGGCACCGCCCGCCTGCAACTTAATGTCGATGATAACTTTCATCTTGACGGCAGCGCCCTGGATCTGTTGATCCCGCTATATGATCAACCCAAGGATTTACTGTTTACCCAGCTGGGGGCGCGCAACAAAGATGGACGCAATACCGTGAACCTAGGCGCGGGGGTACGCAGTTGGCAAGGCGACTGGATGCTGGGCATGAATGCGTTTTACGACGATGACATAACGGGTAATAACCGCCGCATGGGTATGGGTTTCGAGGCCTGGCGGGATTATCTCAAACTTTCTGCTAATAATTATTTCAGGCTCAGCGACTGGCATCAATCGCGGGATTTAGACGATTACAACGAACGGCCGGCCAACGGTTATGACATACGCGCCGAGGCCTTCTTGCCCGCCTATCCACAGCTGGGCGGCAAGCTGACGTTTGAGCAATACCGCGGCGACAAAGTAGCGTTGTTCGGCAAGGATAACCTGCAAAAAGACCCCTACGCGGTGACCCTTGGGTTAAATTACACCCCGGTAAGCCTGGTGACCATCGGCGCCGACCACCGCGAGGGCAAAGGCAACGCCAGCGATACCCGCCTCAATATCCAGATGAATTACCGCTTCGGCGACGCCTGGCAAACCCAAATCGATCCGGCTTCGGTCGCCTCCATGCGCACCTTGGCCGGCACGCGTTATGATTTAGTCGATCGTAATAACGATATTGTGCTGGAATACCAGAAACAGCAGGTTATCCATTTGAGATTACCGGCTGAAGTGAACGGCAGCGAGCGGGAACAAGCTACCGTGGTTGCCCAGGTCACCAGCAAGTACGGCCTGGACCGGATAGATTGGGATACCGCAGCGCTGGCCGCCGCCGGGGGCGGGATAACCCAAATTGGGCAAAACACGCTGGCGATAACCCTGCCGCCCTATCAGCGCGCCGGCGCGGCCAGTAACATCTATGACCTGAGCGCGGTGGCCCACGATATAAAACAGAACGCGTCCAACCGCGCTACCACGCGGATCGAAGTCTTGCCGGCCGCGGCTGAAATTACCGCCGCCAACCTGACCGTCACCAAGGATGGCTCGGTGGCCAACGGCAGCGCCGCCAACGCGGTGCGCGCGGTGGTGACCGACGCCGGCGGCAATCCGGTGGCCGGGCAGACCGTCATATTCACGGCGGCCAACGGCGCCAGCATCACCACGGTTATCGGGACGTCCGGCGCTGACGGCGTCGTCACCGCCACCCTGACCAATACCCTGGCCGGCGTCAGCGCGGTCACCGCCTCCTTGAACAGCAGCCGGCAAACGGTAAATACCACGTTTATCGCCGATAGCGGCACCGCGCAAATCGCCGACGGCAATTTGACGGTGACCAAAAATAACGCGGTGGCCAACGGGCACGACAATAATGCCGTGCAGGCTAAAGTCACCGATGCCCATGGTAATCCGCTGGCCGGCCAGACGGTTACCTTCACTGCCGCCAACGGCGCGGTCCTGGCCCACGCCACCGTGGTGACCGGCGCCGACGGTAGCGCCGAAGTCATCCTCACCAATACCCGCACCGGTATCAGTACGGTCACCGCCACGCTCGGCAACGCTGGCGACCGGAGCGTGGATACCACCTTTATCGGCGACATCGCCACCGCACGCATCGCCGCTGGCGATCTGACGGTATTACGCGACAATGCGGCCGCCGATGGTACGCAAACCAATGCCGTGCGGGCGAAGGTAACCGATGCCCAAGGCAACCCGTTGGCCGGCCAGACCGTCACGTTCAAAGCCACCAACGGCGCCACCCTGGCGGTAATCCAAGTGGTTACCGACGCGCACGGCATTGCCGAAACGACGCTCACCAACACGGTGGCCGGCATCAGCAATATCACCGCAAGCCTGACTAACGGCAACAATCAGTCGGTGGATATCCGGTTTGTAGCCGACAACGTCACAGCCAGGATCGCGGATGGCGATCTCATGGTGACCAAAAACGACGCGCTGGCCGACGGCCATGACGCCAACCGGGTGCAAGCGAGGATCACCGATGCCCAAGGCAATCCGCTGCCCGATCAGACCGTGACATTTATTGCCGGCAACGGCGCTAGCCTGTCCGCCACCACGGTGGTGACAGGGGTGGACGGTATCGCGGCCGTTACCTTGACCAACACACTGGCCGGCACCAGCGCGGTAACGGCCAGCCTCAGCAACGGCAACCACCGGACGGTGGACACCCGGTTTATCGCCAACGCCGCCACTGCGCGCATCATCAGTATAACGGTAACCAAAGACGGCGCGCTGGCCAATGCTACCGACGCCAACGCGGTGCGCGCGCAGGTCGTCGACGCCCACGGCAATCCGCTGACCGGCCTTACGGTAACCTTCAGCGCCACCAACGGGGCCAGCCTGGCCCAGACGACAGTGGCCACCGTGACCGGCGGATTCGCCGATGTGACCCTGACAAGTACCACTGCCGGCGCCAGCACGGTCACCGCCGGCCTGACCAACGGCAGCAGCCAAGCGGTTGACGCCCACTTTATCGCCGACGGTAATACCGCGCGGATCGTTAACCTGACGGTAACGGAAAACGGCGCGGTAGCCAACGGTACCAGTGCCAACGGCGTGCGTGCGGTAGTAGTTGACGCCCACGGCAACCCGCTGGTCGATCAGACGGTGGTTTTCAGCGTCACCAACGGCGCTATCCTGGCCCATACCAGCGTGACCACCGTGGCCGGCGGGTTCGCGGATGTTACCCTGACCAATACCGCCGCCGGCGCCAGCACGGTCGCCGCCAGCTTGGCCAACGGCAGTTCTCAAACGGCAGATGTCGAGTTTGTCGCCGACGGCAATACCGCGCACGTCATCAGCCTGGTGGCGACCACCAACAATGTCCTGGCCAATGGCACGGATACCAATGTGGTCGAGGCGAGGATCGTCGACGCCCATGGTAATCCGCTGGCCAACCAGGCCGTGGCCTTCAGCGCCACCAATGGCGCAGCTCTGGTCAATGCCACCGTGGTAACCGGAACCAACGGCCTGGCCAACGCCACTCTGACCAATACCGCCGCCGGCGCCAGCGTGGTGACTGCCAGCCTGGCCAACGGCAGTAGCCGGACGGTCGACACCTACTTTATAGCAGATAGTAATACCGCGCATATCAGCATCCTGACCGTGACAAAAGATAACTCGGTGGCCAACGGCGCCGATGCCAACGAGGCGCGGGCCCTGGTCGTTGATGGCCAGGGGAATCCGCTGACCGGCCAGACCGTCGCCTTCAGCGCCGCCAACGGGGCCATACTGGCCCATGCCACCGTGGTTACCGATGCCAACGGCATCGCTGACAACGCCTTCACCAATACTGTGGCTGGCACCAGCGCAGTCACCGCCAGCCTGGGTAACGGCAGCAGCCGGACGGAAAACTCGCAGTTTATCGCCAACGCCGCCACCGCCCATATTGTCAGCCTGTCGGTGACGCACAATGACGCGGCGGCCAATGGTAGCGCCAGCAACGGGGTGCGGGCGGAGGTGGCAGATGCCCATGGCAATCCGCTGACGAATCTGGCCGTCTCCTTCAGCGCCACCAACGGCGCCACCCTAAGTAATGCTATGGTCAACACCACCCCCGGCGGCCTGGCCGATGCCACCCTTACCAATACCGTCGCCGGCACCAGTGCAGTGACCGCCAGCCTGGCCAACGGCAGCAGCCAGATGGCCTTTACCAATTTTGTCGCGGACAGTAATACCGCACATATCAGTATCCTGACCGTGACCAGGGACAACGCGGCGGCTAACGGCACTGACGCCAACGGCGTGCGCGCCCTGGTAATGGACGCCAACGGCAACCCGTTAACCGGGCAGGTCGTTACCTTCAGCGCCGCCAATGGCGCGACCCTGGCCCATACCACGGTCACCACCGGCGTCGACGGCCTGGCCGACGACACCCTGACCAATACCGCCGCCGGCGTCAGCGCGGTTACCGCCAGCCTGGGCAGCGGCAGCAACCAGATGGTCAACACCACGTTTATCGCCGACAGCGCCACGGCGCGCATCATCAGCCTGACGGTAACGAATGACGGCGCGGCGGCTAATGGTACCTCCACCAACGGTGCGCGCGCCCTGGTGGTGGATGCCCACGGCAACCCATTGGCAGGGATAGAGATTACATCCAGCGCAACTAACGGCGCGACGCTGACCCAGACTATGGTCACCACCGGCGCCGGCGGACTGGCGGACATCACCCTGGCCAATACCGCCGCCGGCATCAGCGCGGTTACCGCTAGCCTGAGCAATGGCAGCACCCAAACGGCCTATGTAAACTTTGTCGCTGACGCCAACACCGCGCGTATCGTCTCCCTGACGGTTGTCCAAGACGGCTCGGCGGCCAACGGTAGCGATGCCAACGAGGTGCGGGTGATTATCACCGACGCCCATAACAATCCCCTGACCGGCATTAACGTGACCTTTAGCGCCACCAATGGCGCCACCCTGGCCCAGGGAAGCGTGGTCACCGGGCCGGGTGGCATTGCCGACAATGGGCTGACCAGTACCCTGGCCGGCGACAGCATGGTCACCGCCAGCCTTGGCAATGGCCAAAGCGAAATGAAAACTACCCATTTTATCGCCGACGCGGCCACCGCGCGCATCGTCTCCCTCACGGTCACCCGCGATGGCTCCCTGGCTAATGGCAGCGACGCCAATACGGTGCGGGCGGTGGTGGCCGACGCTCATAACAACCTGCTGATCGGCGTGAACGTGAACTTTAACGCTACCAACGGCGCCACCCTGTCCCAGGGCAGCGTGGTCACCGGGACGGACGGCATCGTCGACAATAGCCTGACCAATACCCTGGCCGGCGACAGCGTGATCACCGCCAGCCTTGCTACCGGCAGTATCCAGACGGCTTCTGTCAGCTTTAATGCCGACCCGTCCACCGCGCGTCTCGCCACCCTGACGGTTACCCATGACGGCTCGGCGGCTAATGGCAGCGACGCCAATACGGTGCAGGCGGTGGTCACCGACGCTCATAACAACCCCCTGATCGGTATCAACGTAACCTTTAGCGCCACTAACGGCGCCGCCCTGGCCCTTGGCAGCGTGACCACCGGGGCCGGCGGCGTCGCCGACAATAGCCTGACCAATACTGTCGCCGGTACCAGCGCGGTAACCGCCACCCTGGGCAACGGCGCCACCCTGACAGAGAACACGACGTTTATTCCCGACAGCGCCGGCGCGGAAATACTGGAGGCCAACTTGACGGTAACCACCAATAACTCACCCGCGGACGGCACCACCCCCAATACGGTGCGCGCAGTCGTGACCGACGCTTTCGGCCAGCCGATGCCAGGCCAGGCAGTAACGTTTACCGCCAATAACGGCGCCTCCGTTCTGGTGGCGCAGGTCACCACCAACGCCAATGGGGAGGCCATCGCCAATCTGGTAAGCAGTACGGCGGGAGGTAGCCTGGTCACCGCCACGTTGGACAACGGCAAATTCAGGCAAGTGGGTGTTGTCTTCGCCCAAAATATCTTTATTACCGCCATTAATTTGCTGGAAGATAACGCCACGGCCAATGGTATCGAAGCCAACGTCGTGGAAATCCATGTCGTCAATGCCCATGGACAACCCGCTGCAAACGTGGCCATCAGCTTAACGGCTGATAACAGCGCCGGCACGTTCCGGGTGATTTCCCCGCCGGACGCCAGGACCAACGCCCAGGGAATTATCAACCTGCAATATACGTATACGCGCCTGGGCTCCCTGACCGTAACGGCCAGCGACGCTGCGGGAGCAACGTTGTCCGGCCCCGGCGGGCAATTTACCATACCATCCATATCCGTACAGGCCGTTGTAGATTTCGCCGCCGCCAACGGCACCGATCGCGCCTCGGCGATACCGACGGTAACCACCGCGCGAGGCCAACCGGCGGTTAATACCCGGCTGACGGTGAGTATAATGCGCAGCCAGGCCGGTCAATTATTTGCGTTCCCCGCCACGCCAATCACGGCGATAGTGACTACCGATGGACAGGGGCAAGCTTTCGCCGAAGCGGTAAGTTCCACCCCCGGATTCAATCTTTTCTTTATTTTCTCAATGCCGGATGTAAACGAAGACGGTACCGGCACGATGAATAGCACGGGTTCTAACCAGGAGATTGAATTTTATTAATACAACTTGATGATGAGGCGGGCACAATAAATTAACCATTGTGCCCGTTTCATCATCGGCAATGCCTTTTTTTAGCCGACGCGGCGGTAAAAAAGAACATTGAACAATCCAATGCACCCGGTAAAGTCTATATTAATTAAAAATTTCAGCCGGTTTATTAAAAGCTAAGGAAAACACCATGCCTAACCAAGTTACGGTATACGCCATCCCTACGGCAATCAGGCCAAACCCGAATGAGACCAAATTAACCACGGTATTTGCCAGGGTCACGGATAGTTTAACCGGCGCATTGCAGTCCAACGTATCGGTAATATTCTCCACCACCACATTCAATGCCGTAATTGCCTCCCCTAATGCGACTACCAACGCTTCCGGAGTGGCTGAGACCGGCGTAACTTTCCCCGTACCGGCGGCAGGCCAAACAGGGCAAGGCATTGTCCCCGTGACCGGCACGATAGCCGACGGCAGCGCCACGGTATTACTGAATTTCTTTAGCCCCGATCTCTCCAAGGTTTATGTCACCAATGCATTTAATAATATAATCACTCCTGAGGCAATTAATAGTGGAATTCAAGCAATAGTCTATTTCCCCCCTGCGATAAGCATCGGAACCGTGATTAATTTACACTGGGGGGCGCATTCGGTCCAGCACGTATATACCGGCGGCGCCCTGGTATGGGTGATCGACATTTTGGCTTCATTTATTTCCTCGCAGGTATTATCCAACGGTGCTTACCTTATATGGTATACCCTGCTAGATCCATTTGGAAATATATCAGGCGCGGAACCCATAGAGGTTACAGTACGCAATAGCCCTTTCAGTACCCCTACGCTGCTACGCCCTCTGCTGCCCGCCGGCCTGTACAATACCATTAACCTGGCCACGGCGACGGCGGGGGTAAGCATCACCATTCCCGGCGGCCAGCCTGATATTGTAACGGGCGACAGATACAGGGCCTATTTAGTCACGTCAACTTATGCCGGCACCCGGCTCAATAGCGTTATGTTCGGGATAGGAATCGCAACGCCTAATGTTAATATAACGGTACCCATTCCGTTTAATAACTTGCAGGGATATAACGGCGTGTATGGTGATATCTACTACGAAATTTATAATAACGCTGCGGGTAAACTCTTAACATCATTTACCACCAGGGCCATTATCGATACCGTGGCCTGATCGGCCCCGTTATTTTTTTAACCGCAGAGGGCATAATGGTCCAACAAATTTCCCTTAGCGCACAGCCGCAGTCGCTGGCGCCGCTACCGGCCGGCAACAGCGCTGAGATAATAGCAACGGTGATCGATAGCTCTACTCGCCAACCGGTGGAGGGCGTGTGGGTAAATTTTACCACCGCCGTGCGCTATACCTATCTTAACCCTGCCGTGGGAATGACCAATGCGCAAGGCCAGGCGCGGGCGCAGCTGACCTATCCAACCAGCAATGCCATAGGCCTTTCAGGGGAAGGGGTGATACCGGTTACCGCATCAATTACCGGCGCAAGTGCTGGAATATTAATTAATTTTTACAGCATTG
Organism: Enterobacterales bacterium; assembly: GCA_015654925.1. Lineage (GTDB taxonomy): Bacteria > Pseudomonadota > Gammaproteobacteria > Enterobacterales > Enterobacteriaceae > Acerihabitans. Next base: position 14,322 of record JAATFX010000109.1, read on the forward strand.
ACTTTCGCCGGATTTATATTACCAATGCCCTCTCGAATAACTTGGGAATAACTAAGATAGATGCTAACTCCATTAAAGCCGGCATTCAGGCAATTGTCTATTATCCGGCTGATATGAAAATAGGCGACATCATAAATTTTCATTGGGAAAATTTCACCTTACAAAAAATCTATACTGGTATAGATACGGCGTGGGTGATAAATGTGCAAGAAGTTTTTATCCCAGCGCAGGTATTATCCAATGGTAGATATAAAGTATGGTATACCATTCAAGATAATGCATCCAATATTATGGGGTCATTTCCCCTGTCCGTTGAAGTCACCGGCAGCCCCTACACCCAACCGGTGCTATTACGCCCGGCGCTGCCAGACAATCCGTACGGTATTATCAACCAGGCCGCGGCGCTGGCGGGCACCCGAGTGGTAATCCCCGGCGGGCAGGCGCAATTGGCGTTAAATGATATATGTTATATCAATTTAGTGACCTCTACATTTAACGGTGCTTACATCCGCAGCATGCCGTTGGGCAGCATACCGGTGACAACCCTCGGCGTTAACCTGGAGATCACGGTTCCTTATGCCGCTTTGCAAGGTTATGACGGCGCTTATGGCGATTTTTATTATGAAGCCGTAAAACAAAACGCCCAGCGATATTTATCGTTTTCCACCCGCGCCATTATAGACACCGTGCCGCCCGGAGGGAATTAACGACTGTAACCCGATATCTCCCGCATAACGCATCATGGGGTTAGTTAAAAATGATAGTAATAAAAAGTCGCTAAATAAACGGATGAAAATGTTTTTATTTAACTGACCAACACGCAAAAAAGAACATTGAATTTCTATCTGTTACCCATTAGATCTGTATAGAGAGTTATCAATGTTTAGCTCACCTTAAGGGAGTCATCATGTCGAACCAGATTACCATTACCGCCAACCCCAGATTCCAGGAGGCGCGACCTGCGGGCGCCACCGCCGATATTACCGCAACGGTGCGTAATCCCCGCACCCATCAGCCCGTGGCTGGCGTCCAGGTCGATTTTAAGAGCAGCGTGCCGCAGGTGGGGTTTAGCCATACCCGGGTAACCACCGATCATCAGGGTATCGCGCATACGACGATAACTTACCCGGCTACTCCCGGCACGGGCGGAAGCGGCACCCTCCCCATCAGCGCATCCATCAACGGGAACGGCGCATCGGTAGAGTTAATCCTATACAGCAGCGCCCTGCGTCCGGCCTACATAACCAATTTGGCGCCAGGCAATATTATTAATGACAAGTCCATTGCCGCCGGTATTCAGGCCATTATATATATTCCTGACAGCGTCTTGCCGGGTAACATTATTACCCTGTTTTGGGGTAGTGAATCTGTTCAGCGTGCATATAATGGCGATAACTTCCCCTGGATCATCGATATCGCCGAGGTATTCGACGATGCCGATGTATTAAGCAATGGTAATTATCTGGTGTTTTATAGCTTAAGCGATAATGTCGGCAACACCGCCGATGCCAAACCGCTGGAAATAAAAGTCCGATGCTCACCAGCGGCCGTGCCGACATTACTGGCGCCGGTGGTGCCGACGGAGCACCAGGGTTTGGTGAATATTTCCGATACCGTCGCCGATGTGAACATTATTATCCCTGGCGATCAGCCTGCTATTGCGGTGGATGACGAATATCGCCTGATTTTAGTGATAAAAAACCCCCGGGGTAAAACCATCCGCAGCACTATCGTCAAAGAGGGAAAGTTCGAGGACGCAGCAGATATTGCAATACCAGTTAATCTAAAAGAACTACAAGGATATGATACGGCATCGGGGCAATTTTTTTATGAAATAAGTAAAGATGAACAAAAGCTCGTTTCATTTACCACCAGCGTGGCATTAGCGGCATACTAATATTATTCAGACAATGCCGGCATAAAAATATAAAATTTATTCTAATTTTTGCAATTAAGGCAATTTCCTTTTTTAAAGGTAAACTGCGGCAAAAATGGAAATTGATTATTTTGTTCTTTTGTTCGAATATAAAACAGCAATGCAGAAATAAGTAATAACTTCCCTGTTAATCGCTCATCATTAATAAAGGAATCATCATGGCAAACCATATTATTAATACAACACCACCCGATCCGTTCGCAAGTGATTTACGTCCGGTATATGTCACCAACGCGCCTAATAATATTATTAACGCTCAAGGTATTGCCGCTGGCATTCAGGCCATTGTTTATATACCCACCAATATCGTAATCGGTAACCGCATTGTTTTCCATTGGGGCGATAAACTTGTGGAAAGAGCCTACGTTGGCGGTAATGTTCCTTGGGTAATTGATATCAAAGAATCATTCGTCACCACTGAAGTATTAAGCGACGGCACCTATGATGTAAGTTATGATATCATCGACAATGTCGGGAATGAGCAAAGCGCAGATCCTGTTGTCATTACGGTGCAAGGCAGCACCGTAACTGCGCCGACGCTGTTAGCACCCACCCTTCCCGCCGGACTTTACGGTAATATCAATCAGCAAAGCGCGCAAAATAACTATACGGTAACCATTCCGGGCGGTCAGCCGGGAGTCGCGGATGGCGATACCTGGAAACTCTATTTACGCACCAGCCAGTATAGCGGCACGGAAATCAATCTTCGTCAGGTTGACACCGGTACGATCGCCGGCACCGCGGCCATTGAGGTCGTTGTCGCTTATTCCTTCTTACAGGGATACGATGGGGTATTCGGCGATTTCTATTATGAAATCGACAAGCCCGTCGGCGCCGATCTCGTTTCCAGGACGACTCGCGCCAATATCGACACCGTTCCGCCTGGCGGCTTTTGAAAACCGCTGGCGAACATAAACCGTTCTAGGCAAAATAGCGGCGAGGACACACGTAGCCGCACCCGTTAGGCGCTGTGGGTTTTGACTCTGAACCATTGGGAAAAGGGATGATGGATTACTGAAAATCATCCCTGCTTTATTTATTGTCCAAACCATACCCCGCGTAATCCTTGCCGGCCTAAACTCCCCCCAGATACGCCTTGCGCACTTCCTGGTTATCCAATAGCTCTGTTCCGGTGCCGCTCAGGCGGATTTGCCCGTTCACCATCACGTAACCCCGATCGGACAACTTAAGCGCATGATGGGCATTTTGCTCCACCAGGAAAATAGTCATGCCGTTTTGGGCTAACTCGCGCAGGGTCTGGAAGATCTGTTTGACGATAATCGGCGCCAGCCCCAGGCTGGGTTCGTCCAGCAACAGCAATTTAGGACGGCTCATCAGCGCCCGCGCGATGGCCAGCATTTGCTGCTCGCCGCCCGACATGGTCATCGCCCGCTGGTTGCGCCGCTCCCTCAGGCGGGGAAACAGCTCGAACATGCGTTGCAAATCCTCCGCCTCATAGCGGTTGCCGATGGGAATGGTGCCCATCAGCAGGTTTTCCTCCACCGTCATATCCGGGAACACCCGGCGCCCCTCCGGCGCCTGGGCAATGCCGTTGGCGGCGATATAATGGGTGGATTTGGCGCTGATATCGGCGCCGCGAAATAAAATTTGCCCGGCGGCGATGCGCGGCTGGCCGAAGATCGACATCAGCAGCGTCGACTTGCCGGCGCCGTTGGCGCCAATCAGCGCCACCGTCTCCCCTGCGTTGACCTGCAGCGAGACCTGCTGCAATGCCTGGATTGGACCATAAAACACATCCACCGCGCGAAATTCCAGCATAGGTTCACTCATAGGGCCACCTCTTCCTCGTCGGCGCCGAGGTAGGCGGCGATCACGCTCTCATTATTCTGGATCTCACGGGGGGTGCCCCGGGCAATCACGTCGCCGTGATCGAGCACGATGATATGGTCGGAAATCTCCATTACCATGCCCATGTCATGTTCGATCAGCAATACCGTTATCCGGTGGGTATCGCGCAGGAAACGAATGATGCCGCTTAAGCGGCGGGTTTCCACCGGGTTGAGCCCCGCGGCCGGCTCGTCCAGGCAGATGACTTCGGGGTTGGTGCACATGGCCCGGGCAATCTCCAGCCGCCGCTGCTGGCCGTAGGACATCTCCCCGGCCAGGCGGTTGGCGCTGTCCACCAAATCCACCACCTCCAGCCAATAAAAGGCGCGGTCCAAGGCGCGGCTTTCGGCGCGCCGGTAGGCCGGGGTATTGAGCACGCCGGCCAGCAGGTTGCGGTTGGTCAACATATGCTGGGCCACCAGCAGGTTCTCCACTACCGACATTTCCCGGAACAGGCGGATATTCTGGAAGGTGCGCGCCAATCCGGCGCGGTTGACCCGGTGGGTGCCGCCGAACATCTTGAAAAAGGTGCGGGTCGCCAGCCGCGCCGGATGTATCCAGTCGCCGGCGCGGAATTTTTGTCCCAACACCTGGATAATATCCGTGGGGCGCTGGCGCGTATTGAGCATAATGCTGCCGCCGGTGGCCTGGTAAAACCCGGTCAGGCAGTTAAACACCGTGGTCTTCCCCGCGCCGTTGGGGCCGATCAGCGCGGTAATCGACCCCCGCCGCACGTCAAGGTTCACATCGTTCAGGGCTTTGATGCCGCCGAAATGCATCATCAAGTGCTCGACGCTGAGAATGTTATCGCTCATGGCGCCACCCCCTTGCGCGGCGCAAAACCGCTGCGGCTAATGCGAATCAGGCCGCGCGGACGCCAAATCATCATCACCACCATCAGGATGCCGAACAGTAAAACGCGGTACTCCGCAAAGCTGCGCAGCAGTTCGGGCGCCACCGTCAGCACAAAGGCGGCAATCACCACCCCCACCGTCGACCCCATGCCGCCCAGCACCACGATGGCCAGGATCAGCGCCGACTCGAAAAAAGTAAACGAGGTGGGATTGACGAACCCCTGGTAGGTGGCGAAAAACACGCCGGCGATACCGGCGGTGGATGCGCCCAGCGTGAAAGCGGAGAGCTTGACCAGCACATGATTAAGGCCCATGGCCCGGCAGGCGATTTCATCTTCGCGCAGCGCCTCCCAAGCCCGACCGATAGGCATACGCGTCAGCCGGTGTTTAATGTACAGCACCATCAATACCACCAGGATCAATACGCCATAGATAAAGATAAATTTAAGGTTGGGGTTATAGGCGATATTGAGGAACTCATGGATCGGCACCCCGCCCTCCCTGGCCCGGCGGCCGAATTCCAGGCCGAAAAATGTCGGCGACGGTACCGACACCCCGTTGGGGCCGCCGGTAAACGCCAGCCAATTATTTAAAATCAGACGGATAATCTCGCCAAATCCCAAGGTGACGATAGCCAGGTAATCCCCATGCATGCGCAAGACCGGAAAACCCAGAATGGCACCCGCCAGCCCCGCCATAATGGCCGCCAGCGGCAGCATCGACCAAAATCCCAGCCCGAGGTACTGATAACCCAGCGCCAGCCCATAGGCGCCGATGGCATAAAACGCCACATAACCCAAATCAAGCAGCCCGGCCAGGCCAACCACAATATTCAGCCCCAGCCCCAAGAGCACATAGATCAAACCGAGAATCGCCACGGTCAGCAGATACTTGGTCGCCACGAACGGGAACAGCGCGCCCAGGAGGATAAGCAGGGGAAGAACCCAGCGCAGGCGGCTTTTATAGCCCGGTTCGCGCACATAAACCCCGCCATTATCGCTGGTGAAGCGCGACAGCCAGCGCCGCCCCGGCGCGGTTTGCAAAAACAGGCCGATCAGCAGCCGGCCCGCCATCACGGTGAGAATAATCCAGACCAACCGCAGGGCGTGGAAATCAAAACTGTAGCCGTTAAGCACCACGCCCACCATCGGGCCGAAGACAATCAGCGCGATAAGCCCGGCCAGGATGGCTTCGGTAATACTTTGCCGGATATTTAACGCGGCGCGCTTTGCGGGTAACGACATAAATCCTCCCTTTACACCTTAGCCACCATGGGGCGGCCCAGCAGACCCTGCGGGCGAAAAATAAGAATGACCACCAGTAATGAAAACGAGAACACGTCTTTGTAATCGGAGTTAACCATGCCGGAAAATTGCGCCTCGGCCACTCCCAGGATCAGCCCGCCCAGCATCGCCCCGGGCAGGGAACCGATGCCGCCGAGCACCGCGGCGGTAAAGGCCTTGATACCGATGATAAAACCGGCGTAAAAATCAAAGGTGCCGTAATTCATGGTAATCAATACCCCGGCCAGCCCGGCCATGGCGGCGCCGATCACAAACACCCAGGAGATCACCCGGTCGGTATTGATGCCGAGGATCGAGGCCATCTTGCGGTCCTGCTGGGTAGCCCGGCACATGCGGCCGAGTTTGGTGTGGCCGATGATGTAGGTCAGCGCCATCATGCCCAGCAGGGAGGCGATCAGGATAAAGACTTTGGTATAGGTAAGCTGGACGAAACTGTCGCCGATATGAAACCTCAGCACGCCGTCAAGCATGGTGGGGATGCCCTGTTGGCGCGGCCCCTGGCTGATTTGCGCATAGTTTTGCAAAATCAGCGACATGCCGATAGCGGAAATCAGCGGCGCCAGGCGGGTGGAGTTGCGCAGCGGGCGATAAGCGATGCGCTCAATCACCCAGCCATAGACGCCGGTGACCGCGATGGTAAATACCAGCGTGCCCAGAATAAGCAGGGGAAAGGAGTGCAGGCCAAAAAAGGACAGCAGCGCCAGCGCGATGGCGCACAGGTACGCGGAGATCATATACACCTCGCCGTGGGCGAAGTTGATCATGCCGATAATGCCGTACACCATGGTGTAGCCGATGGCGATCAAACCGTAAACCGAGCCGAGCGTCAGGCCATTAAACATTTGTTGCAGAAAGGAAGAATCCATAATTAAGCTGTCTCGTCTGGTTTGGCCGGCAGCCCGGCGGCCGTGCGGCCCCAAGGGACCGCACGACGCGCGCAGAATGTGCAATATGAGGAAACGTGGCGCCGGGGCAGTCCCGGCAACGGCGAATGCCTGCGGGCATGTCCCGCTGCCGGGCCATGGCGGTCGGCATAACCGCCAGCCGGAGCCGTGGCTTTGCCTGACGCCATCACCCTAAGCCATTGATTTAGGGTAATTCGTGGTATTTACCCTGATCGTCCCACTGATAGACCACATAATCGGAAACTTTCAGATCCCCTTTGCTGTCCCAGGCTTTTTTGCCCATTACCGTATCCACGGTATTGGCTTTCAGCCATGCGCTGGCCTTGGCGGAGTCGCTGCCGCCGACGGCGTTGAAAGCCGCGGCAATCGCTTGTACCGACGCATAGGAGTAGAGGGTATAACCTTCGGGCTCAAACTTGCCGGCGCGGAATTTTTCAATCACCGCCTTGCCTTCCGGTATCACGCGCGGATCTTTGCCAAAGGTCATCAATACGCCGTTGGTGTACTGCGGGCCGCCGGCGGCGGTTACCAGTTCGGTGGTGACGACGCAGTCGCCGGAGAAGAATTTGGCTTTCACCCCTTGCTCACGCATCTGGCGCACCAGCGGGCCGGCTTCCGGATGGCAGCCGCCGAAGTAGACCACATCCGGGTCCAGTCCGCGGATTTTGGTCACCAGGGCGTTAAAATCTTTTTCGCCGCGGGACAAGCCCTCATACAGCACTTCCTTGACGCCGCGCTTATTCAGCTCCGCTTTGGTGGCGTCCGCCAGTCCCTGCCCATAGGTGTCTTTATCATGAATAATCGCCACTTTCTTGGCTTTCAGCTTATCGATGATGTAGTTGCTGGCAATCAGGCCCTGCTGATCGTCGCGGCCGCACATGCGGAACATGGCGGTCTGGCCGCGTTCGGTAATCTGCGGGTTGGTGGAGCCGGGGGTAATGGCGATAATGCCCGCTTCGTCATAGACCTCCGACGCCGGCATGGTGGAAGACGAGCAGAAGTGGCCAATCACCGCCTTGACATGGGATTGATCCACCAGGCGGTTGGCGACGGCCACCGCCTGCTTGGGTTCACAAGCGTCATCGCCCTGGACCAGGGTGATTTTTTCACCTTTGATCCCGCCGGCGGCGTTGATATCTTCCGCCGCCTGCGACGCGCCGCGCCAATATTGATCGCCATAGGTGGCATTGGGCCCGGAAAATGGCCCGGCGACGCCGATGACGATATCGGCATGAGCGGCGAAAGCCGTCGCCAGACAGCCGAGAAGCAAAACGGAAAGTGGTGTTTTTATCAGTTTCATTGACATCATCTGGACCCTTTATACAGTTTTAGCAAAACGCCCGGGGCGTGGACCATCATCCTGAAGCTTAAAACGTACAACCCGATATTCGGCGGCAATCGCCTGACTGCCCGCCCGCTGGCGGAAACGGCAGCATGCAAGCCAAGCAGTAATGCTAAGCAATTTGTCTGCCATATCCGCAAATGTATGCCAATGTTGCATGAGGTAACCGTTTAACCCGGCTTGGCAGCGGTTAGCGCGATCGGCGCGGCGCACCGCCGCGGTGCGTTACCGTCGGCCAACGGCGCGGCGGCGATACCCTTGCACCAATGAGGGGCTTTAGGACCCGGTTCGGGGATAGGGTCTATTAAAGACCATTTTCTTAACATACATAGCTTATTTTGCTAACAATCTAGAGATCTATCACATTTAAAACTGCCGGCGAGGACGAATATTCCGACTTAAACATCCGGACCGCCGGCACATAGCGTTTCAGGCGGTAGCCCGCAGCGCCATTTGCACGTAAATCCCGCGCAGCGCCCGGGTTATCGGGCCGGGCGTCCCGTCGCCCACCGCCCGGCCATCAATTTGCACCACCGGCCAGATAAACGTAGTGGCGGAACTGATGAACGCCTCGCGGGCGTCATAGGCTTCCTCGACGCTGAACGCCCGCTCCTCGAAGGGGATATCATGGCGTTTTGCCAGCTCCAGCAGCGATTGGCGGGTGATGCCGTGCAGAATGTCATTGCTGAGCGGGCGGGTCACCAATGTGCCTTGCGCGGTGACAATCCAGGCATTGCAGGCGCTGCCTTCGGTTATCAGGCCATGCTCCACCAAAAAAGCATCGTCCGCCCCCTGGGCATGGGCATACTCTTTGGCCAGGCAGGGCGCCAGCAGCCCCACAACTTTGATATCGCGGCGCCGCCAGCGGATATCCTCCAGGGTAACCACTTTGATGCCGGTAAGCGCCTTGGGGTGATCGATTACCGGCCGCGCCTGGGTAAATAGCACCAGGGTGGGCGTAACGCCGGCGGCGGGAAACTCGAATTCCCGATCGCCGGTGTTGCCGCGGCTCAGCTGTAGGTAAACCGCCCCTTCCTTAAGCTGGTTGACGGCGATAAGCTCCTGTTGAATGGCTTCCAGCTGCGCCGGAGTCACGGGCAACGTCAGCTTGAGCTCACGGCAGGAGCGCACCAGCCGGGCGATATGCCCGGCATTTTCCAAGAGTTTGCCGTTTAATACCGCACTCACTTCATATACCGCATCGGCGAACAAAAAGCCCCGATCAAAAATAGAGACCTTGGCTTCATGTTCCGGCACCAAGTCGCCGTTGATATACACAATTCTGGTCATCGCAATACCTTGCCTTGTCAGTTAAAGTTGATCGATGATCCGGCCGACGCCCTGGCGAAACGGATCGATCGCCGGCAGGCCGTAACGGCGCTCAAGATCCGCCATATAATCGAGCGCCGCCTGCTCGGATAAGTGGGCGCTGTTAATGGAAATGCCGACAAAGCGCGCCCGCGGATTGGTCAGCTGCGCGGCTTTAAGGTTCAGCGCCATGCAATCGCCCAAGTCCGGCAGCGGATAATCCACGCCGCGCATGGCGGTGCGCGTTGGTTCGTGGCATAGCACCAGCGCGTCCGGCTGGGCGCCGTGGATCAGGCCCATGGTGACGCCGGAAAACGACGGATGGAACAGCGATCCCTGCCCTTCGATGACGTCCCAATGTTCCGGCTGGTTGTCCGGCGCCAGTTGCTCCACCGCGCCGGCGATAAAATCAGCCACCACCGCATCGATGCTGATCCCCGCCCCGCTCACCAGAATGCCGGTCTGCCCGGTGGCGCGGAAAGTGGCCCGCATGCCTCGTTCCAGCATGGCTTTTTCGATGGCCAGCGCGGTATACATTTTCCCGCATGAGCAATCGGTGCCCACCGGCAGCAGGCGTTTACCACTGCGTTTGCGGCCGCTGGCCACCGGCAAGACGGCGCTGCTATGGCGCACATCAAACAGCGAGCGGCCCAAACTGTCGGCTAAGGCTTTGAGCCCCGGCACATCCGATAGCCGGTTGTGCAAGCCGGCAGCCAGATCCATGCCGTTTTCCAGCGCCTGGCGCAGTACCGACACCCAGCCTTCGGCAATTACGCCGCCGCGATTGGCGACCCCGATTACCAGCGTTTTGGCCCCCTTGGCCCTGGCGGCGGCGATATCAAGATCGGGCAGATCGCAATCCACCTGACACCCTTCCATACGCAGTTGGCCGACGCAGAATTCCGGGTGCCAGTGGCGAATGCCGGTGGCGACCTTGGCGGCCAGCCGGTCGTGCGCATCCGCCAGGAACAGCAGGTAAGGTTTTTGAATTTCCATTATCAACGCCTCATTTAACAGTCTTGGTGAAAGGTGCGCGCCGCCGTTTACCTGTGGTCAACGATCGATTGGCCGATGCGGATACGAGCGCGATAAGAGTAACAAGCACAGGTTATGCCAGATTGGCGAATTTCAATAATTTATAATAATATCAATGTATTAAAAAACCGTTATGCCGCGCAAGCGCGCAAAACGCAGCCGGCGGCGGTTTTTTTGCACCACTATCAGGCATTAACACTGCTTTTTTGCGCCGTAATGGTGATAATTAATAATTTATTAACAAATAGCGCGAGATTACGCTGACTCGGCGGCGTTTTAACGGCATAAACGGCTGAATATAAATCGCATATTCGATATAAAACTCATCTTCCGGCGCGGTTTGCCGTGTTTTATAGGGTAAAGGCCGGTTCCGGCGCTGAAAATCAGATAAAAATGGGTTGGATGCCTTATGAGCTGGCGATTATTTGATCTAAAACCGCAGGCGAAAAAAAACCTAAACCGCTTGTCGACCACCGTCCACTGGGGGAGCGATAGCGACAGGAAGTTTAGGTTTTACCTGTACATCAACTACATAATATTAACGGCACAATCTAAAGCTGGTTAGATAATGCCGCCGGCGCCGCGATTACACAAGCGCGGCCGGAGAGCAGGGTTGCATTATGTGATGATGTTCAAAAATTAATCACAGGGCTTCCCATTCGGTTTGGCCGCGGGTATGGACGTAATGGCGCTGCCATTAAAACCCAGCAGGCGGTAAATCACCGATACCAGCACTAAAAACCCGCTGCCGACGATCAGCGATGACCGGGTATCGGGGCTGAAGGCCATACCCGCCAGTACGCAGATCAAAAAGGCCATGGTCAGGTAGTTAGACCAGGGAAACCACACCGAGCGGAACGGATGGGCGGCCATCGCCTGCCGGTGGGCGCGGCGAAAGCGCAGTTGGCTGATTAATACTACAAACCATGGCACCATGCCGGGCAAGACGCTGGCGCTGTAGACATACACAAACACTTTCTGCGGATTGGGGATGAGATAATTCAGGCATGACCCCGCCAGCAGCATCAAAATCGATAGCATAACCCCCACCGCCGGCACGCCGTTGCGCGATACCCGCCCCACCACGGCGGGCAGCTGGCGGTTGTTGGCCAATGCATAAAGCATGCGCCCGCAGCTGTACATGCCGCTGTTGCAGCCCGATAACGCCGCGGTCAAAATAACGAAATTAATAATGCCGGCCGCCGCCGTAATACCGATTTTGGCGAAGGTCAGAACAAAAGGGCTGCCGTTCTGGTGGATTTCATTCCAGGGAAACAGGGTGACGATGACAAAAATCGCCCCGACGTAAAATATCAATATCCGCCACAAAATCTTACTGACCGCGCGCCGCAGGGTGACCTGCGGGTCTTTGGCTTCGCCGGCGGTGATGCCCACCAGTTCCACCCCCTGGTAAGAGGCCACCACGATACACAGGGCAAACAGCAATCCCTTCCAGCCGCCGGCGAAAAAACCGCCGTGCGCGGTAAGATTCGCCAGGCCGACCGCATGGCCATGATTGCCGATACCGAAGAAAATAATCCCCAGCCCAACGACAATCATCACCACGATGGTGGTGATTTTTATCATGGCGAACCAGAATTCGATTTCCCCATACAACCGGACCGCCGCCAGGTTGGCCAGGGCTACCAGCCCGACGGCTGCCAGCGCCGGCAGCCATTGGGGCAAATCGGGAAACCAGAATTGGACGTAGACGCCGATAGCGGTAATCTCGGAAATGCCGACCGCCATCCACATGAACCAATAGCTCCAGGCGGTGAGATAACCGAAAAACGGCCCCATGTAACGATGGGCATAAACCGCGAACGACCCGGCGACCGGCTCCAGATACAGCATTTCGCCCATGGAACGCATGATGAAAAATACAAACAGACCGGCGATGATATAGGCCAGCAGCACCGAGGGCCCGGCCCATTGCAAGGTGCTGGCCGCCCCCATAAACAGCCCGACGCCGATGGTGCCGCCCAGGGCGATCAATTCAATATGCCGGGCTTTAAGGCCGCGCTGTAACTCCTGTTTCGGTTCCACTATCATCCCTCGGTTGGTATTGACCTGCTTCCCGCCAGAACGGGCTAACATTGATTATTAACGAGGGACAGGAGATTACCGCATTTTTTGCGACATAACATGATCGGATTCAGCCGCCCTGCCCGCTTTTTATCGACAGGCGCGCGACACCGGATTATTTAGCATCCGGCGGCAGGATTTCCAGCACCCGTTCTTTGGGGCGGCACAGGCGGGTACCCGCGGGCGTTACGACAATGGGCCGGTTGATCAATATGGGATACTCCACCATAAAATCAATCAGCCGATCGTCGGTCCATTTATCTTCCGCCAGCCCCAGTTGCTCGTAGGGTTCATTGTTGGTCCGGATCAGGGCGCGGGCCGTCAGGCCCATATCGCTGATAAGCTTGGCCAACTGCCCATGATTGGGTGGGGTTTTCAAATATTCGATCACCGTGGGCTCCAGCCCGCGATCGCGCAGCATGGCCAGGGTATTGCGGGACGTGCCGCAGCTCGGGTTGTGATAAATGGTAATGTTAGTCATAACGTTATCCTGATGGTTTAGCGGAATGCGGGGCCAAGGCCGATATTAGTATCGTTAATCGGACACCGCAATGCGCGCGTAACACCGCCATAAGGATGAGTTTAATAAGCAGGGTTTTCGATCATGTCGGGAAACTGGGGGCGTAGGGTGGGAATCATAAATTTGCCGGGCTTTGACCCGGCAAGTAGCTGCGTTAGCTGATACATAATTACTCTGTAAAAATGATTTGGCTGATGCCTACACAGAATATAATTATGTAGCCGCGACCTGAACCGCCGGTAGTAACCTATGAATTAGCAGGCTTTCTGCCGCCGCCGCGACTGTTGCGTCCGCCCTTTTCGCCGGCTTCGGATGCGCGCTGCGGGTCGTGTTTAAAGTTGCCGCCGCTTTGCTGGCCGCCCTTTTTGCCTGCGCTGGATGCTTTTTCACGATCTTCGGCAAAATTACCTGAACCACCACGATGCGTTGCCATATCTAACCTCCGATTGAATTAAAAGCTCATACTCATTACCCACTCACAATATTATTTTTATCTTAAACAATAAGGCCTGGTGTTAACGCTATTTAATCGCACAAAACAAGATAACTTTATAAAATAACTATAAAAATCACTTCAATCATGCATATTGTTAACCCTATTATTTATACCGTGCAACAGTAGTCAAATTCATAATTCATGCTGACGGTATCTTTAATACTAGACGCCCACCCCGGTCTGGCAAGGAATATTCACACCTTGAAACACAATCAGCCCAGGAATTATTTCGACAGCCAGGAGACACAAACGAGAAATAATCCACAGCGAAATTATCCCGATGTACCTCTGCTTAATCGCTGCTTTATAGCTATACTTATAGCAGCGTTATGAAATTATCGATGAATAACCTTACGTTAAGCCCCGTAATTGATTTCACAGGAGAACGCTATGACTTATCGTCAACCTTACCCTGCCACACATAATACCGAACCGCTGATGGCGCAGGATCGGCAGTCGGCCCCGTTAAAACCCGCGGATAAAAAACCCAAAGACGACCCGGCAGATGCGCCTGAATCCGGCGATAAACTGCCTGATAAGCCATAATCAAGTAACTGCGGGCTAAACGCTGCCCGCTCATTTTATCGCCGCTGCAATCTTGAGCCAATAATGTCAGCCCCGGCCTTAATGCCCCTTACCCGCCATCTTCATGCCCAGGCTCACCATCGCTACGAGGATGGCGCCGGCCGCCAGCCCCAGCAGCATATCGGTGGCGCTGGTCATCAACGTGCCGACGATACCCTGATGTCCCGCCGTTATGCTGTCCAATAAGCTATGGGTCCAGGGCAGGCCGTGCGCCAGAATGCTGCCGCCCACCAGGAACATGGCAACGGTGCCGATGATCGACAGGGCTTTCATTAACAGCGGCGCGGCGCGGACCACTCCCCGGCCGGTGGCGCGCAACGGGCCGCGCACGCCGCCCGCGCCGGGAAGTTCGCTCATATACAGCCCCACATCGTCCATTTTAACGATGGCCGCCACGATGCCATATACTCCAACCGTCATGGCCACCGCGACCAGCACCATGACCGCCACCTGGTTAAGCAGCGGCGCTCCGGCCACGATGCCTAATGAAATAACGATAATTTCCGCCGAGAGGATAAAATCGGTGCGCACCGCGCCTTTAACCTTCTTATTCTCCAGCGCCAGCACATCGGCCGCGGTGACATCCGGCGCCGCTGCCGCGACCGGGGGTACGTCAACCCGCGGCGCGTCGCCGGTGCCGGGGTGTTTTTTACGTTGATGGCGATGCCAGCTTTCCACCAGTTTTTCCACGCCCTCATAACACAAGTAACCGCCGCCCAGCATCAGCAGCGGCGTAATCGCCCAGGGGATAAATGCGCTGATAATCAGCGCCAGGGGAACGAGGATCGCTTTATTAACCAGCGATCCTTTCGCGACTTTCCAGACCACCGGTAATTCGCGATCGGCCTTGACGCCGGAGACCTGTTGCGCATTAAGCGCCAGATCGTCGCTCAGTACGCTTGCGGTCTTGCGCGCCGCCACCTTGCTCATGGCCGCCACGTCGTCCAATAGCGAGGCGATATCATCCAGCAGCGCCAGCAGGCTGGTTCCAGCCATATCATTTTCCTTAAATTATGTTTTTTTTATGTAGTCTCGTTATGATTAAAGCAGGCTATAACCAGAATGTTAATAAATCACCTAAGTAATTTTGGAGAAGTTCATGTCAACAGATCTACATGTCGTCGCAGTAATTGAAGGCAAACCCGGCAGCGCCGAGGCTATCAAGGCAGTGGTCAAACCCTGTATCGAAACCACCCGCAAAGAAGAAGGCTGCCTGAAATACGATTTTCATCAGGACCAGGCGCGTCCCGATCGCTTTATTTTTGTCGAACATTGGGCAAGCCAGGAAGTGTTGGAAAAACACAGCAAGGCGCCGCACCTTAAAGCGCTGGCGGATGGGCTGGCCAATCTGACGGCCAAGCCGCTGGAAGTGTCGGTATTGAAAAAGCTGTTTTAATGCAGAAAATCCCTGGCTGCCTTACACATAAAAACTACCGGCGCAGGGATTAAATAACAGGCGGGCCGCTCAAGGCGAGCGCCCGCTTTTCGTCAGTCATGCAGCAGATGCAGGGCGATTTTCACTACGATTTTGCGAATGGGCGCGGGCTGTGACAGCGTCGCCATCGGCCGGTGCAGTTCTCCAGGAAACAACAGCACGATATCGCCGGGCGCCAGGCAAAACAGCGTTTCATGGCTGATGCCTTCATATAGGCCGAAATCCTTCTCCCGATCAAAATCACCCGCCGGACGCTGCCCCTGGCAGCTCGGCGCCGCGCCGATAATCTCCTGCCCTTCAATAAGAATATGCACATCGATATAATGCCGGTGCAGCTCCGGCCGCTGTTCAGCCAAAGGCTTGGTCTGCGCCAGAATATGATTGAGGTAGATATCCCGGCCTTCGATTTCCGCTTCCCCCGCCGGCAAGGTGGTTAAATCCAGCCGATCAATGGCTTGCAGGGTGCGGCGAATAACCGGGTGATAGAGCGGGTTTTCCACCGCCAGTTTCAATTCATCTAAAATCATAATAATTGTATAACCTCAAAAATGGGTTCAAGCGCAATAACCTACATCCGGAAACCGGGACCACGCGCTGGAGGTATGGCGTTAAACCGCCACGACCATCCCGCCGTCTACGAACAATAAATGGCCGTTAACAAAATCCGATGCACGGGATGAGAGGAATACGGCGGCGCCGACCAATTCCTGCGGATCGCCCCAGCGGGCGGCGGGCGTACGTTTACAAAGCCAATCGGTGAAAGGCGCATCGTCCACCAGCGCCTTGGTCATATCGGTTTTAAAATAGCCCGGGGCAATGCCATTGACCTGGATATTATAACGAGCCAGCTCAACGCACATCCCGCGGGTCAGCATCTTTACTGCGCCCTTGGATGCGGCATAAGGCGTAATGGTGTCGCGGCCTAATTCGCTTTGCATCGAGCAAATATTAATAATTTTACCGTGCTGGCGCTTAACCATATATCTCGCCACCGCCTGTGATACCAAAAATACGGATTTTTGATTCACGGCGATAATATCATCCCAATCTTTTTCCGGGAAATCGGTAAAAGCATGGCGCCGCTGGATGCCGGCATTATTGATTAATACATCGACTGCGCCATAATTCTGTTCAATCTCCGCGATGGAATCATTAACCGCATGATGATTGGTAACATTGAATGCCGCGGCATGGGCAATATAACCGCTATCGCGCAATTGGGCTACAGCATGCTCCGCCCGGTCTGGAGTAATATCGTTGATAATAATTTCAGCGCCGTATTCCGCCAACCCTTTGGCCAATAAAAAGCCAATACCCTGGGCGGAACCGGTGATTAATACTTTTTTATCTTGCAATGAGAATAGATTTTTCATGGATTATACCCGACCGCCAATATAACTATTTGAATGAGCGAAACTGAGTATTATCAAAACGTTTTAACCAGCCATGAACTGTGATCAAGATCACTTAAAATGATGTTACTAAGGGGTGTTACCCGTAACGTGATCTGGCCTGCAGGTTACAGCGGCCAACGTACTGGCAAGCGGGTGGCAATAGTGAACAAATAGCGTGGGGTAATACATAATTTATTGATTTATATCATTTAAAAATGTAATGTAGCTGAATGGCCCAGCGCGGCGCCCGTAACAGGATTCTCATAACAGCGTTAACGGTGCATAATTACGTTCCCCTCTATCCCGGTTCAGGTCGGTTGCATGAAAGCTCAACGTGTCACTCTGCAAGATATCGCACAACTCGCCGGCGTAACCAAAATGACCGTCAGTCGTTATCTGCGCACTCCTGATAAGGTGGCGCCGGAAACCGCCCAGCGTATCGCCCAGGTAATGGAAGAGGTGAATTACAACGCCGATCCGGAAAACAGGATATTTGCCGCCGCTAAAAATCCACGCTTGGGCATTTTAGTACCTTCATTTAATAATCAAATTTTCTCCGATTTGCTGGCCGGGATTGAATCGGTCACCTCAGTCCACGGTTACGAGACGCTGGTGGTGAACTATGACTACAATAAAGATCGGGAAGAGGAGCAAATTATCCATTTGCTCTCATGCCATATCGCCGGGCTGATCCTGACGGAATCGGTCCATACGCTGCGCGCCGATAAGTACCTTAATGCCGCCGAGATCCCGGTCGCCCAATTAATGGATATCGAGCCGCAGGCCAACCGTATCACGGTGGGTTTCGATAACTTCCAGGCGGCTTTTGATATGACCTCCACCCTGCTTGCCAGCGGAAAAAAGCAAATCGTCTATTTCGGTTCGATGTCGGATGTGCGCGATCAAAAACGCTATCTGGGCTATGCGCAAGCGATGGAAAACGCCGGGTTGCCCCCCCGCAATATTTCTCCCAATACCGTATCGTCCGTGTCCATTGGCGCCGGCATGTTATCGCTGGCGCGCCAGCTGTATCCACAAACCGACGGAATATTTTGCACCAATGACGATATCGCCGTGGGCGTGCTGCAAGAGTGCCTGCGTTTGCAGATACCGGTGCCGGAGCGTATGGCTATTTCCGGATTCCATGGCCTGGATATCGGCCTGGTGACCACCCCTCCTCTGGCGAGCGTCATTACGCCACGTTTTGAGATGGGTCAGGTGGCGACTGAAATATTAATTAAAAAAATCAATAAAATATCCACCATTGGTCATGTAGATTTGCACTATCGCCTCTCTCTTGGCGGCACGTTGTAGGGCAGGACGGGAGTCGCGCAAACAGGGGCAGATCACGCTATGGGTAACATGATTTTTTAACATAATTTAAAGTGATCTCCATCACAAAACCAACTCGTAAAAACGGGTCTGATTACGCCATGTTATTTATCAGGGCGATTAATCATGAACCGCAAGAACACTCAGGCAGTACTTATTCTGGCACCGGTGATGGATTATCTCATGGAGAAGCTGGCGGCCAATTATCAGGTTTACAAGCTGTTCGAAATGGACGATAGCGCATCTTTCCTTGCCCGCCAGGGCGAGGAGATCGTGGGTATCGTGACCCGCGGCGATATCGGCGTGGGCAATTCGGTACTGGAGCTGTTGCCGCGGTTGGGGATAATCGCGATATTCGGCGTCGGCACCGATGCGGTAGATCTCGATTACGCCCGGCAGCGCGGCATAACCGTCACTATTACTCCCGGCGTGCTCACCGACGATGTGGCCGATATGGCCATGGGCCTGGTGCTGGCCACCTCGCGCCGTCTGTGCCTGGGAGACGGCTTTGTCCGGGCCGGCAAATGGCTTAAAGGCGGCATGCCGCTAGCCGCCAAAGTCACCGGCAAGAAACTTGGCATATTCGGCATGGGTAAAATCGGCCAGGCCATCGCCCGCCGGGCCGCCGGGTTTGATATGCAGATCGGTTATACCGACCGCCAGCAGATTACCGAATTACCCTATACTTATTTGGCGGATTTGCCGGCGCTGGCGGCGCGCAGCGATATTCTCATCGTGGCCATCTCCGGCGGTAAAAACAGCGTTGGAATTATTAACCAGGAAATATTTTCGGTAATGCCCAAACACGCTATTTTAATAAATATCGCGCGCGGCACTCTGGTTAATCAGGATGATTTAATCAGCGCTTTGCAAAATAAGGAGATTGGCGGTGCCGGCCTGGATGTATTCGCCGACGAGCCTAATGTTCCCCAAGCGCTGATCGCTATGGATAATGTGGTATTGCAACCTCACGTAGCCAGCGCTACGGTGGAAACACGTATTCAGATGAGCGATATAGTTTATGAAAATATCGAGGCTTTTTTTAACGGCAAGGCCGCGCCTACGGCAGTCGAGTATTAAGCACGCCTCGTAATAATTACTTTATTAATTTTTATTATTACCCTCACCCTGTGTAGGATAAGAGGGTATTCCTCTATTACGATAAAGCGAGTTCATCATGGATAATAAAATCCCTAAAGCCCGCTGGTTGCGCGTTATTGTACCGATATTGATTGCCTGTATTATTTCTTTTATGGATCGGGTAAATATCAGTTTCGCGCTGCCGGGTGGAATGGAAAGCGACTTGGGCATCACCAGCCAAATGGCCGGGTTGGCCAGCGGCATCTTTTTTATCGGCTATCTTTTCCTACAGGTTCCTGGCGGTCGTACCGCGGTTAACGGCAGCGGTAAACGTTTTATCGCCTATTCGCTTACCGCCTGGGCGGTGGTTTCCATCGCCACCGGCTTTGTGACCAACCATTATCAGTTGCTGGTATTGCGTTTTATCCTCGGCGTATCCGAAGGCGGTATGCTGCCGGTGGTATTGACCATGGTTAATAACTGGTTTCCTGAAAAGGAAATCGGCCGCGCCAACGCTTTTGTCATGATGTTTGCTCCTATTGGCGGCATGTTTACCGCACCGGTATCCGGTTACATCATCAACGTGCTGGATTGGCGGTGGTTATTTATTATTGAAGGACTGCTGTCGATTATCGTGCTCATTCTATGGTGGACGCTGATAAGCGACCGTCCGCAGGAAGCAAAATGGCTTTCCACGGCCGAGCGGGATTATTTGGTCAACGAATTGGCGCGGGAAAAAGCCGCGCGCAGCCTGGATAAGAAAATTTCCAACGCGCCGCTAAGAGACGTATTTCGCAATAAAGGGCTGATAAAATTGGTGTTGCTCAACTTCTTTTATCAAACCGGCGATTATGGTTACACCCTCTGGCTGCCCACTATCCTGAAAAACCTGACCGGCGCCAACATGGCATCGGTGGGTTTATTGGCTATCCTGCCGTTCGTGGCGACAATTATCGGTATTTACGTCATCTCCGCCTTGTCGGATAAAACCGGTAAAAGACGAGCCTTTATCATGCTGTCGTTATTCTGTTTCGCCGCCGGCCTGCTCGCCTCGGTATGGTTCAGGCAAAATGTAGTGGCATCCTACATCTCGCTGGTAGTGTGCGGGTTTTTCCTCAAAGCGGCCACCAGCCCGTTTTGGAGTATCCCCGGCAGGATTGCCGCGCCGGAAGTTGCGGGCAGCGCCCGGGGCGTGATCAATGGCCTGGGTAATCTTGGCGGTTTTTGCGGCCCCTATATCGTCGGCGTGATGATCTTTTTTTACGGCCAGAGTATTGCGGTATGCGTACTGGCCGGTTCGCTGATTATCGCCGGATTTATCACCCTGTGGCTGCCAAAAGAGTGCGATCCCGCATCATCCCAGCCGCCGGCTACGCTGTCCCTTGATGCCATTGACGGGGCCAAGCGCCTTTAATCCTCCCGACAGGTGTCCCGAATAAATCTGGGCACCTGGCATAACAACGCAACGGTAACTTTTATGAATGTGCAACAGCAGCTCGCCCTCTGCCAACATCACCAGCGGTTGCTCTATTTGCCGCAATTTTCCCACCAGCTTGCCTGGCGGCTGGGTGAGCGCATCAAGCACTATGCTGAACATCAAGGGCTGGCGCTGGCAATTGATATTACCGTTAACCAGCACCGGATATTCAGTTATGCCATGCCCGGCACTACTGCCGAAAACCTGGACTGGGCCAGGCGCAAACGCAATGTCGTGGATTTATTGGCCATGGGTTCCTATACGGCGGGTCTGATGCTGGAACTGCGTCAGGAAACCTTACAGCAACGCTACGGCGTAGCTAGCCGCGACTTTGCCGCACTCGGCGGCGGATATCCGCTGCAGGTGGCGAACGCCGGCATCGTGGGCAGCGTTACCGTGTCCGGCGCGCCGCATCTGGAAGATCATAATGTTTTGCTGGTCGTATTGGCGGAATTCTGCGGGTTGCCGGCCGGCAGTATCGAGATGCTGACCACACCCGAAAGATAAAAGCATGGGGACGAGTGCCAAGGCTTAACCCGGAAGATTTCCGGGTTAAGCCTTGGCGCGGCGGACGCCCAGCGCCGCCATTTAGAGATATTCCCGCAGCCAGTGCAACTGCCGCTCGCTGATTTGGTCGAGATGGTCGCCGGCAAAAACTTCGTAATGGCGCGCCTTGGGCTGAATATGGCAGCCTTTGACCGCCTTTATCGCCTCATAGAGGGCCAGGCCGTATTCCAGCGCAATCACCTTATCCTGTTCCGCAAATACCATAAAGGTGGGCTGGGTTACCCTGGGCGCGGCGTTAATGGGGCGGTAACACATGGTTTCCCATACCGTAAGATAAGGTATTTTAATATCCAGCGCCTGATAGGTCTGTTTTTGCCGTTCAAAAAACACCCGCGATTCCTCATCCGTCATAACTTTGATAATGGGCACGAACAACTCTCTGGCGGTTTGTTTTTTCTTGGCGGCCATCCGGGCCATGGTCGCCGTAAAACGGCTTTTTTCCTCGGCGCCCATATCGCCGGTCACTAATTGCTCCCCGTCGGCAAACGCCAACTGGCTAATGACGCATTTCACATCCGGCCGGCGGGCGGCGACTTCAATCACATGGCTGCCGCCAAGGGATGTTCCCCATAACGCGATGCGCCGGCCGTCGATGCCGGGATGGGTTTTACACCATTCATACACCGTGATGATGTCATCGATCTGCTCTTCGGGCACGATGCGGCCGACCTCGCCATCGCTATCGCCAAATCCCCGGTAGTCGAAAGTCACGACCCTATAGCCGGCGTCGGCGAACAGCCGCACAAAGGCGGGTAACAGCACATCCTGGATACAGCAGAACCCGTGGCACAGCAGAATAGCCGGCAGGGGGGACGACTCGGGGTCCCGCGCGCCGCGATGCACCCGTACCGCCAATTTAACCGGATCGGTGGTCAAATGCTGTGCGTCCGGGTTTTTAACGTCCAGATAGTGTCGCTCAATATGCATCATATTTTCTCCTTATAAAATAATTCACGCGTAATCGCGATCATTGCGATAAAAAAGGCCAAAGGGTGTGATCGGCCATAATTAATTACTCTAATATGTAAATAATAGTAATTGAAATATACTTAAAGTTTAGATATATAGTTTCCATGATAATTATTATATAAATAATTATTGGCCACCAGGCCTCCCGGCACCCAGCTTCGCTCAGCGAGACGGTTAAAACATAAAATACTCCTATTGGTCTTTTTTAAAAGAAATATATTATTAACCCAGATTTGTTTTTATCGATTCCGCTAATAGAGGCCTATTGTATCCCAATATATTTATTGTGTTCAATGACTTAACTACGCTTATATTTACTTCGCAATTTAATTATTTAAATTGTTCTGAAATTATTACCATTAAATATCAACAATCGCCCAGGCACGGCCGATGCAGAGCGTACTTGATAGTACACATTATTTCAATGCGATGTTATTTTAGCGCAACCCCATGACGGAACAAACTAAATAATCTGGTAATAATAAAAATAACATATTTAATGTAGTTAATGAATAATGGAAAAAGTTATTTTGTCAATAACCCGCCCCCCGCGCTCAGCGGTCGCCCAGGCGCCCCCAAAAAGGCATCCGGACGCCTTTGAGAGCCAGGAAAGCCAGCAACAGACAGCCCCACAGCGCCATGGTGATATAGCTGCTTACCCCCATGATATTAAGCCCGCTCTCCAGCATCTGTAGCAGAATCAGCGCCAATACCATGCCGATAATGCGGCCAAACCCTCCGTCGGGGTTAATTCCCCCTAATACCGCCGCCAGGATACTAGTCAGCAAATACGACTCGCCATAGGCCGCCTTGGCGGAATTCAGTTTTGACATCATCAGCAGCGCGGCGACCACGCACAGCAGCGAGGAAATAATATAGACCCCCACCAGCGTTCGCGGCGTATTAATGCCCGAATAATGCGCCGCCCGCTGATTGGAGCCGATAAGATAGATACGCCGCCCCAGGGGCGAGCGCTCCAGCACCACCCACAGGCCCAGCGCTACCGCGATAAACAGGTATAGCGGCAGCGGCACGCCCAGCCAGTTGGTGTTATTAAGCCACAAGATATAGGCGGGGAAATTGGCAATCGACGACCCTTTGGACAGTAAAATGGTGATGCCTTTTAGCAGGGTCATCATGCCCAGCGTGGCCAGGATGGGCGACACCCGGATAACGGCAATCAACATGCCGTTCACCGTGCCGATAACGCAGGCCATGCCGATGCCGGCAAGCAACATCAGGAGCGCGCTGCCCGGCGATGGCGCAAAATGCGTGGCCACCCAGGCCATGACCAGCGCACAGCAGTTAGTGGTAGCGATAATCGATAGATTTATGCCGCCGGTCAGCATGGTAATGGCCATGGCAAAAGCCAGAACGCCCAATACCGGCATTTGCGACGCGATGGACTGGAAATTTGAGGCCGACCAGAAAACGCCGGGGATTTGCGCGCTAAAAACCAGCATCACCACCAGCAATAAGACCACCAGGTACAGCTCTACATTGTCTTTTACATTGATGCTTTTCATGACAAGGTCTCCGTTTGGCTGCGTTGGCTCCAGGCGGTAGTGCTGATGCTCACCACGATGACCAGGCCGGTAATCACGATATGCCAGTAAGAGGAAATGCCCAGCAGGTTCATGCCGTTTTGCAATACGGCCAGCAGTACCACCCCCAGCACCGTACCGAGCAGCGTGCCCCGTCCGCCGATGATGCTGGTTCCTCCCAGCACCACCGCCGCCAGCACGGTCAGCTCATAACCGAGCAGGGAATCGGGAGCTACCGTCATCACGGTATAGGATTGCACCACCCCGGCCATGCCGGACAACAACCCCATAAAACCATAAACGAACAACTGCAGTTTGAAGATGCCGAAACCCAGCCGCGAAGCCGCCTCCCGATTCCCCCCAAGCGCATAGATTTGACGCCCGACGCTGCTGTATTTCATCAGCACTCCGGTAACCGCCAGCACTATGATTAGCGTCATGATCGGTAAATTCAGACCATAGTCATACCCATCGGCGGCGGTAAAGCTGAACAGGGTCAGACCGCCTTCGAACCAGTCGGGGAATTTGTACAACCACACCCCTTTGGAAAAATAGAGCAACAGGCCGTAGAAAATATTCAGCGTTGAAATGGTAATAATGATGGAAGGCACTTTCAGGCGATTGACCAGGATGGCGTTAACGCAGCCCAGCACCACGCCCACCCCGCCGGCCACCAGAAAGGCCACCAGGAAATTACCGCCATATTTCATCAGGACGGTGACCATGATGTATTGGGCAATAATGGTCATCGCCGGAAAGGAGATATCGATACCGCCGGAGATCAAGACGATGAACAGACCGCAGGCCAGAATCAACAACATGGCATACGTGTTGACCAGATCGTAGAAATTGCCGAAGGTGAAAAAATCACTGCTTGAGATGCTAAATACCGCTCCCAACAGCAAAATGGTCAATGCCAGCATTCCCTCTTGGCGATGTAATCCGGCCTTGTTAACCATTGACCACCTCCGCCAGCGCCGCTTCGGAGGTTTCGGCCGGCAGAAATTCCGCCACCAGTTCGCCGGCGCGCATGACCAGGATGCGATGGCTGTTGTAATAGGCTTCCTCGATTTCATCGCAAATCAATAACACCGCGATGCCCTGCTCGGCCAACACGTTGATAATATGATAAATACCGGCTTTATTGGCAATGTCGACCCCCACCGTCGGCGAGTCAAGGATCAGCAGCCGCGGACGGGTGGCCAGCCATTTGGCGATGGCCACCCGTTGGGCATTGCCGCCGGATAGCGTGTTTACCGGCAAGGCGGTATTATCCGTTTTGATGGTCAGGCGTTCGACCATTTCGGACACCACCGCCTGCGCCCGCCGGCGATCGATCAAATGCCAGGGGCTTTTCACCTGCGCCAGCACCGTGGAAATAATATTGTCGCTGATGGACTGTTCCATAACCAGTCCGGTACTCATGCGATCTTCCGAGACATAACCGATGCCGGCGGTTATGGCGTCGCGATTACTGCGCAACGCGACCGGTCGGCCGTCAATGCTGATCGTGCCGCTGTCCGGCCGGGTCAGCCCGAACAGGCTCAGGCACAATTCGGTACGTCCTGCGCCCAGCAGGCCGGTGATGGCCACGATTTCACCCTGGTGAATCCGCAGCGATACGTCATGATATTGGCCGCGACGGCTTAAATGCGCCGCCTCAAGCACCACCGGCCGGCCTCCCGGATAAGGCGGCAATATCCGGTAATCAAATGCCAGTCCGGTCATCAGGAAGGCCAGTTGCTTGCCGCCCATTTCGGCCGCCGGAAAAGTGCCGATCCATTCGCCGTCCTGTAGCACGGTAATGCGATCGGACACCGCCATCACTTCATCCAGGCGGTGACTGACGAACACGACGCAAATACCCCGGTCTTTGAGTTGGCGCACCAGGCGCAGCAGTCCTTTGACTTCCACCATGGTCAGCGAAGCCGTGGGTTCATCCATGATGATCAGCCGCGCATCCTGTGCCAGGGCCCGGCAAATCGCCACCAGTTGCCGTTGCGCAATGGACAGCGTTTCCAGGGGGGCATGTAAATCCAGCTGAATACCGATGTCATCGAGCGTGCGGCGCGCAAGCTTGGCCAGGCTGCCTTTGTTTACCCATAATTGGTGATGGTAAAGATTGATGGCGATATTTTCCGCTACGCTGAGATTGGGAAACAATGACAGGTCCTGATAGATAACCTGGATACCGCGCTTCACCGACTCCCCGGGCGTAAGGTGGGAGAATAGCCGATCGTCAATGGTGATTTTCGCTCCCGGATCGGGCTGATAGACGCCGGAAATAATCTTGATAAGCGTCGACTTGCCACAGCCGTTCTGTCCCGCCAGGCAATGGACCTCGCCGGGCAGCAGGGTCAGGGCGATGTTATCCAGCGCTTTCACCCCATAAAACGTCTTGCTGATATTCTCAATGGCAATTAATGGTTTCATGGCAACCTCGCCGTCCGGCGTACGGGCAAATAAGCGGCGGGGAAGATACTGCCCTTCTTCGCCAGATGCTGGCGTCAGGCCGCCATTAACAGTAGCGGATCAGTACAAGCTGTCGATATTGTCCTTGGTTACCCGCAGCACTTTATGGAATTTAATGACTTTTTTGTCGTTATCGACCTCGGCTTTGCCCATGTCTTTCACTGCAAAATCCGGCCCTATGGTTGCGCCCTTTAGCAATTCGGCCGCCACCGCCGTCAGTGCGTAACCAGCGGATGCGGGATCGTAGGTGACCCCCATGGTGATATCACCGCTTTTGATCAGCGACGCGGCTTGGGAAGGAATCATCATGCCATAGACATGCACCTTGTTTTTGGCGCGCTTTTCTTTTACGGCGCGACCGGCACCGATGGGACCCTGGGAGCCAAAAGCCACGATAGTATTCATATCCGGGTGGGCCTTCATCAGATCCAGGGTGGTACGACGGGAATCGTCGATACTTTCCGAGACCGGCATACGGCTGGTCACCTCATGCATATCGGGGTAATGCTCTTTCTGGTATTTTACAAACAGGTCGGCCCAGAGGTTGTGCTGCGGCACCGTCAGGCTGCCGACATAAATCACATAGCCGCCTTTGCCGCCATTCACCTTGGCTACTTCCTCCACGTTATCGGCGGCAAACTTCTGGTTATCGATAATTTCCACGTCCCAGTTGGCGCTGGGTTGCCCCGGCGATTCGTTGGTCAGTACCACGATGCCCGCGGCGCGCGCCTTTTTGAACACCGGTTCCAGCACGTCTGCATCATTGGGCACGATAGTGATGGCGCTGACTTTTTTGGCAATTAAATCCTCGATGATTTTTACCTGTTGCGGCGCATCGGTGCTGGACGGTCCGACCTGGTAGGCGTTAACGGAAAAATCTTTACCAGCCTGGGTTACGCCCTCGCCCATACGGTTAAACCAGGGCATACCGGCAATTTTGGAGATATTGACGATTTCGGTCTGCGCCGCCGACGCAGAAGCCGCGCTGACCATCAGGCCCAGACAGCCCGCGGTAAGCCAGTGTTGCAGGGTTTTGGTTTTCATTTTAACCTCACGCAGCAAAATAGGGTGTAACAACAGAGGGTAGAAAAAAGAGCGTTTATAAACGATATGGAATTGCCGTGTTTTTTAGCAACGTTCTGAAAAAAAATAATAATTAACGGGGAAGTCGAATGGAATATGGATGAAGACGAAGAAATTATCCATGTACGTATTGGCTGTATACATGGATAAAAAAGCCACTATTTGGCTTTGGGCGAAAGCTCACAAATTGATTGGTTTCTGCTGCGCAAATGGCATTATGCTGCTAGCGCCTTGCCGCCGGCCCCGCTTATTGCTGCTCCAGGTAGTGGGTAAATTGCATCATGGGCATCGGCTTGGCAAAAAAGTATCCCTGCTGAAGCACCACGTGTTTATCCAACAGATAGCTTTTTTGCCGCGCGTTTTCCACGCCTTCCGCGATCAGCTGCATATTAAGCTTATTGGCTAAATCAATCACCACATCTACGATAATCCGCGTCGTGGTTTCCTGTTCAATCATCGCCACAAAAGATTGATCGATTTTCAAAAAGTCGATATTCATTTTGCTCAGGTAGGACAGGCCGGAATAGCCAGTGCCGAAGTCATCAATGGCAATAGCGACCCCTAACCGCTGCAAGGCGGCCAGGACATCAAGCGTGATATCATTGACCTCGATTAGCTGTCGTTCGGTCAGTTCCAGCACCAGCCGGATATTCTTATGCTCTACCGCCCGCAGGAAAATCTCGCAATCATCCACGATCTGCCGGTTGGCAAGATGCACCGCGGAGATGTTAATGGCGATATGCAAATGCTCCTCCCACCGCGCCGGGCTGGCGGCGACTACTCCCGCCACCCCCTGCATCAGTTGCTGCGTCAGAGGGATGATCAGACCCGATTCTTCGGCTAACGGGATAAACACATCCGGAGAAACAAAACCGTCGGTAGGGTGGCGCCAGCGGGTCAGAATTTCCACGCCGACGCACTTATTGCTTTGCGCATCCATTACCGGTTGGAAAAAAGGTTCGAATTCTCCGCGGTCGAGCCCCTGGGCCATATTGGAATGGATGGAGGTAGTCGCCTTGAGCCAGTTGCGAATCAGCAGCGACATGATGAAGCAGACGATGATCGACAGCAAGATAACCAGGCCATAGGTATCGGTCAGATAATGCAAGTATTGCTGTCTGGATACGTTAATATCGACTTTATAAGGGAATTTTTCCGAGCCGCGCGCCACCGAGATAAAACCGGCCCGCATAGCGGCCACCGGCAGCAATTTGCCTTGATGCGTCAGAAAGCTCTCTTTAATGGTCACGGTTGTACTATTGTTGGTATCGACAATGTTCATCAGATAAAGCATGTATTGGGTATCGACCACCACCCCCACCCCATCCTCGCCCCGATGTTTGCGCAAGACAATAACGGTACTGCCCGGAAATAACGCGGTGCCGGTGCGAAAGCCGATATCCGGGATTTTATCTTCGCTGGCCGAATTATAAAGCACGGTGGTCATGGTTTGCTTTAGCGGAATGGGGGCGCAATAGACACGCCCCTGGTGGGCCAGGTTCACCGTGCGCACCAAAGAGTGCTGCATCCCCATAATCCTGAGTTGGTCCACTACTGCCGCACAAGGTCGGCCTAATAAGGCCAAGGCTTCGGTAGCGGTGTCGTCAGCATCGCTTAACACCGTGTCGATAAAACCTATGGTACCGATCACTTCGCTTTGCGCGCGGTTTTTCAACGTTTGCTGCGCGAACAAAGCGATGATGGCAATGGAAAAAACAAAAAAACATAAAGGGATGATCACCCAAAATATTGAGCGATGTTTATCGGCAATGAAGGCGATGATCCTGGCTTTAAGACTTATGGGCATTCAATGTTCCCTACTCGTCAACCCTTTGCGCGGTGCAGAGATTATCCCGATTATCCGCCTGAGCGAAACCGCTGGCAGTGGATGTAAGTATACACGCAGCTAATTATTTAATACTGAATATTGCAATTTGAAAAAAAAGCCGCTGGAAAAAATGCCGTTAAGATCGGATTATACGGGTGACCGCGTAAGCCGGCAAGCGCCGTTGTTCCTGGATAGTCGCTGCGCCTGGCGCCAAAGCGCGCAAAAATCGCGCCAATCGTACCCGCCGTTACGCGTTTATCAGAATCTGGGTGAAAAGAGGCATAAAATAGAGGATATTTAACCATATTACTTTAGCTATAAAAGCTAATTATAAGGTTGCCTAATATATTAAAAAACACATAATTATGGTGGCAACCTTATATCATTTACGTTAATCTAACGTTGAAATATTTCGTTGACCAATTTCTGTATTTAATTTATTATAAAGTTTAATTATATTGGATAATAAAATATTTTATGCTAATTCCTTTCTGCTACTTTTGATTATTTTACTATGCCGCTAAAATCAAATAATAAGCATCATATGCATCTTATGCCTACATCAATTAACGACAGAGACAAAGAGCTCATTGCCGATGAGATAAGCGATTTTATTTTCAGTCAGTTAAATTTTCCGGAACACACCCGTTTCGCCTATTCCGTCATTAATAAGCGACATTTTGAAACGCCGGTCATTTATTCCAATTATCCACAAGAATGGATAGAGAAATACATAAGGATGACATTATATAAACATGATCCTGTAATTCTTATTGCCACCAAACGTATCATGCCATTCCCATGGAGCGACAACGCGCAGTCATTCGACCAAAAAGAGGGTAATGATATTTTTTCATCTTCGAAAAAATACAATATTTCCAGCGGTTATACTTTCCCCCTGCACGACCACGAGAACAATTTAGCAACGCTCAGCCTATATATTGAGGATGACGGCGGGCTGTTGCAACAATGCGTTGACGAACACAAAACGAATATGCAGCTACTGCTGCTGTCAATTCATGAGAAGTATCTTTTGGCCAGAGTACAGTATTATAAAGAACAGCGGAAAATAATTGAAAAAAGACTGACCGCGCGGGAAATCGAGGCGCTGCGCTGGGCTAGCATCGGTAAAACCTATAGTGAAATCGCCATCATTATGGGAATTACCGAAAGTACCGTGAAATTTCATATTGGCAATTTGATAGTCAAACTTGATGTAGTGAACGCAAAACATGCTATTAAAAAAGCGTCCGATCTGCGGCTTTTCACGGCTTATGAATAACGGATTAAAGATATTCAATGGCATGAACGGCATTATCCAGCGAGCATTATTAGTATGATCTATGGATAAAATTTAATCCATGCCATTGCGGCAGACACACGCCATTGATACATGATTACCCGAAAGGCTTGATGGTATAGTAGCCTTATTTTATCGATGGTCATGCTGGATAGAACTGGATTCAGGCGATATTGTCTGTAACAGCGAGTGACGATATATTATTAAAGATAAATAGGCCATTTTTTCAGATAGCTCCCCTCACAATAATGGTGTCGCCGGATATATTTAATCAGGGCGTCCTGACTGCCTTCGTCTATGCCAAGCCGCAACAAATAGACCGGTTCTTTCTTTTCCGATAATCCGATGCTTTCGACCGTGATATTCCACCCGCTGCGCTTAAGGATAGTATACATAGACTTGCTGCACACGGTCATGATGGCGTTTTTTCCTAGGGTTCTGGCATAATTAACCATGCCGAGGAATAACAGATGGCAAAAAGGCAGCCTGGTATCCGCCAGGCTTTGCACGCGGGCTTTATCGACAAAAAAACGGCTCGACTCAAGCAGCATTTCATCCGCGGGCGCCTGGTAATCGAAAAATTCTTTAAACGGGCCGGTAATCATGTTGGGAAGGTTCATGCTGATAAAGCGTACGCTGCAGACAATATAACCGTCATAACAACCTAGCAAATAATCTGTATTCTCATTATCATATTGATCGAATTCACGCTCGCCGACGCAGGAGACCTGCCAGTCCAAACGATCCTTGAAAGTTTTTTTTCTGAGCAGATACAGTTCATCGAGCTTATCATTAATGATATCCTGGTACTTAACACTGATTAAATTAAACATAACCTATCCTTTATCATTATTAATGACTACCCTTTGCTTCAACAAAATACAAAGTGAATTGATAGTATCAGTAACAGAAAATCGTAACAACCTGTACTAAAGTTCAGGCTAACAGCTACACTTAATACCAGCTTTATATATATTTTATTAACGTGTATCGTCTGCCTATTACGTCATTTTTCTCCAGATATTGTTTTTACTAATAATTGTTTTTACTGATAATAGTTATAAGAGGATGTATGAGCAATCGTTTCTGTGTCATTCTTAACCAAGGAAATAATATATTAACCGTATTAAAATACCCCCATGATAAACTCCATAAGCTCCGTCAGGGGCACCTGCTGATTGGTGAACATACCCCCTATAAATCCTATAACCAGGAAGATGGATCATGGCATATCATAGGGCATATTGACAATCTACCGCTGTTAAATTACTTATTGTTCAGTTATTACCCTTCCGCTGGCGATTTAATTAGCGAGGAAATAATTAGTTTTGCCGTCAAACGCTACGGCATGAAAATTATCGAGCTGTTAAAAGGTAATTTTTGCATCATTTATGAAGATGCCGAGGGGAACCTGACGCTGGTCACCGAAGACGATCAATCAAAGCAACCCGCTGAAATGGCGAAGCATATAGTCGTCGAAGATTCCATTGACGAGGGGGCTTCCCCGTCCGAACAGGGGTATGGAAACGGTCAGCGCGCCCCATCGCCGGCAGGCAGGCTAAAAGAGTATCCCGGTTTAGGCGGCAAGCTTAACGTCGCCGCTCCGTCATGCCAGTGCCCGCGCGGCATTTTTAAAAACCAGCGGAGGATATCCGTAACGCGCTGGCATGATAATAATTTGCAATTTATTCAGAGCTTCCGTTGCCCGCTCTATTCCGCGCTAAAAGAAGTCGGTACGGACGAAAAACCCGAACCTTCTCCCGGTGCCGGCAGGTGCTCATTTTAATATAATAGTATTCTTCTTTATGTGCCGTTTGCCGGGCCCATCCACGAATTCATATTAATTAAAATTCCACAAGTCGCTGCATTAATTTCAAATACGCCTGGCGTCATGCTTATTTTTAATAATTAAATTACAAAAATAAGAAATGTTATTATAACAAATAATGATTATTCGACAAAACCGGAAAATCGACTAGGCTTATCTCTAGCATAGATAGCCTATTAGTACAAGGAGACAACAATGGCCGATTTAGATCAATATACAATGCAAAATCCCGTGACTCAATATACTCAGGAAGAGTTTCCAAAACAGAGCCAGCCAGCGCCGGGATTACAATCAGAAATGACGCCGGTGCCGGATTGCGGCGAAAAAACTTATCGTGGGAGCGGTCGCCTGGCGGGACGCAAGGCATTGATCACCGGTGCGGATTCCGGTATCGGACGTGCGGTCGCGATTGCTTATGCCCGTGAAGGGGCTGATATCGCCATATCCTATCATCCCGACGAACAAAAAGATGCCGATCAGGTGGCGGAGTTGGTCAAAGAAGCCGGGCGTAAAGTAGTGCTGCTGCCAGGCGATTTAAGCGACGAGTCGGTGAATGTGAAAGTGGTGGAAGATGCGGCCAACCAACTCGGCGGTCTGGATATCCTGGCGCTGGTGGCTGGTAAACAGACCGCGGTTGAAGATATTGCCGAACTGACCACCGACCAGTTCCGCAAGACCTTCGAAACCAACGTATTTTCGCTGTTCTGGATTACCAAGGCCGCACTGCCGTTTCTGCCGGCGGGCGCGTCTATCGTGACCACCTCGTCCATACAGGCTTATCAGCCCAGCTCTTCGCTGCTGGATTACGCGTCGACTAAAGCCGCTATTCTCACTTATACCCGCGCGCTGGCGAAACAGGTGGCGGCAAAAGGTATCCGGGTTAACTGCGTGGCGCCCGGCCCTATCTGGACCGTGCTGCAAGTATCCGGCGGACAACCCACCGACGCGCTGCCGTCG
The DNA here is from genome assembly GCA_015654925.1 of Enterobacterales bacterium. Lineage (GTDB taxonomy): Bacteria > Pseudomonadota > Gammaproteobacteria > Enterobacterales > Enterobacteriaceae > Acerihabitans. Next base: position 47,806 of record JAATFX010000109.1, read on the forward strand.
TTTGGCTCCAAAACCCCGCTGGGCCGAGCCGGCCAGCCGGCTGAACTGGCGCCTATTTATGTTTACCTGGCGTCGCAGGAATCCAGCTACGTTACGGCGGAAGTCCACGGCGTCACCGGCGGCCACCATTTAGGCTAACGCGACGGCGCGATCGCCGCCGGCCTGAAACGCAAAACCCCGCATCATTACTGCTGCGGGGTTTATTTGTTGCCGGCGAAAAAAGCGACTTAATGCTGCCCGGCGGCTTCCACGCCGACCAAACCCACTTTGAAATAACCCGCCTTGCGCAGATTATCCATTACCGACATCAGCGTTTCGTAATCCACGCTCTTATCGGCCTGGAAAAAGATGGTGGTCTCTTTATTGCCCTGGGTCTGCTGGTCAAGGGTATTGCCCAGCGTATCCATGGTGATCGGCTGTTCGCCGAGATAAAGCTGCTTATCCCCTTTGACCGACAGATATATCGGCTTATCCGGGCGCGGCTGCGGCGCGGCGGAGGAGTTGGGCAAATCCACCCGGATATCGACCGTCGCCAGCGGCGCCGCCACCATAAAGATAATCAGCAGCACCAACATGACGTCGATAAACGGCGTCACGTTGATATCATGCATTTCACCGTCGCCGTCGATATCTTCGTTTAAATGCATCGCCATCTGTTTAGCCTACCCGGAATTTAGCAATGGGTTGGGTCGCGCGGCGATCGGAACTGGCGGCCAGATCCAAATCGCGGCCAAGCAGCAATAGAATCTGCGCGGCGCAGTCGCCGACCATGGCTTTGTAGCCGGCGATGGTCCGCGCAAAGATATTATAAATCACTACGGCGGGAATAGCCGCAAACAGGCCGATCGCCGTGGCCAGCAGCGCTTCGGCGATACCGGGGGCAACCACCGCCAGGTTAGTGGTCTGGGTATGGGCAATGCCGATAAAGCTGTTCATGATGCCCCATACCGTGCCGAACAACCCGATAAAGGGCGATATGGCACCAATGGTGGCCAGGAACCCGTTCCCTTTGCCCATCGCCCGGCTGGTGGCCGCGACGCTGCGTTCAAGGCGGAACGCGGTGCGCTCTTTAATGCCGTTGCTGTCCGACGATTCGGCCGACAGTTCCAGTTCGTTTTGCGTCTGGGCCAGCAACCGGCCGCCGACGCTATTGGCGGAAAACGACGCGGCGGCGGCGAAGGCCTCATCCAGGTTGCGCACATCTTTCAGCGCGTCCAGCTCGCGGCGCAGACGGCGTTTAGCCGCCATCAGTTCGGCGCTTTTGCCAAAAAACAGCGCCCAGGTAACGATGGATGCGATCAACAAACCGATCATAACCGTCTTCACGACAACGTCGGCATGTTGATACATGCCCCAGACTGATAAATCCATTTGCGCCAGTTGCTGCTGCCCGGGGACGGTCGGCGTCACCTGCGGCAGCATTTGCGGGGCAGCGACAGCGGTCGTGTTGTCCGGCGCGGCGACGCTCGGCGGGGCGGCGATGGCCGTCCCGGCCAGACCGAAGAGCAGCAGCGCCGCGGCAAATATTCCGCGCAGCAGTGCGAATAACGAAAAAACGCGTCCAAGCGCCGGGCGCACAAGGTCCTGGACAAAATTTATGACAGCCATCTTCACGCTGTGCCTCCACCTGATTCTTTACTGAAAAATAATCCAGGTAGAATGATAGCAAACAGGACGGGAATTGATAGTAGTTCTCATTATTATTTGTATCGATAGCGAACCGATTTTGCTTTGCCGTTTCCGGTCTTTTTATGGAAGAATTAATATCGTGTTTAATCATTTCTGCGGCAGCAAAACGTCTGCCGGCGGCGCGCATTCATGCTAACGTAGCAGGGTCCATCCAGGCACGGCTCGTCTTGGGGACCTATTCAGAAAATATATTTGGTAAAAGGCACAGCGCAGATAATGACGGCAAAAAAAATTGAAACGGCTTTGATTACCGCAGGCAGAGATAAGAAATATACCCAGGGTTCAGTGAATGCGGTAATTCAGCGGGCTTCCTCGTTAGTGTTTGATTCGGTGCAGGCAAAAAAACAGGCCACCGCGCAGCGCGCCAACGGCGAACTGTTTTACGGCCGACGCGGGACCCTGACGCATTTCTCCCTGCAGCAAGCCATGGTGGAACTGGAAGGCGGCGCGGGCTGCGCGCTTTATCCCTGCGGCGCGGCGGCGGTGACCAACGCTATCCTTTCTTTTGTGTCGGCCGGCGATCATATTCTGGTTACCGGTTCGGTTTATGAGCCGACCACCGATTTTTGCCGCCATATCCTCGGTAAGCTGAACGTCTCCACCACCTGGTTCGATCCCGCCATCGGCGCGGAAATCGCCGGACTGATCCAGGAAAATACCAAAGTGGTATTTCTGGAGTCTCCCGGGTCGATCACCATGGAGGTGCAGGATATTCCGGCGATCGTCAAAGCCGTACGCGCGATCAACCCCGAGATCGTAATTATGCTGGATAATACCTGGGCAGCCGGGATTCTTCTGCCGGCGCTGGCGTTGGGCGTGGATATCTCCATCCAGGCCGGCACCAAATATATTATCGGCCACTCCGATGCCATGCTGGGCACGGCGGTCGCCAATGCCCGCTGCTGGGACCAACTGCGCGAGCAGTCCTATTTAATGGGGCAAATGGTGGATGCCGATACGGCCTATATGGCGGCCCGCGGCCTGCGCACCCTGGGCGTGCGCCTTAAACAGCATGCCGAAAACGGCATGCGCGTGGCCGCATGGCTGGCCGAGCGTCCTGAGGTGGCGGTGGTCAATCATCCGGCCCTGCCGGGCTGTAAAGGCCATGAATTTTTTAAACGCGATTTTACCGGCGCCAGCGGCCTGTTCTCTTTTATTTTAAAAGATCGGCTGACGCAGGCCCAGCTGGAGCATTACCTGGATAATTTCGAGCATTTCAGCATGGCCTATTCCTGGGGCGGCTTCGAATCGCTTATTTTAGCCAATCAACCCGAAGAAATCGCGGCCATCCGGCCTGCCGGCGGAGTGGATTTTACCGGCACCCTGGTGAGAATTCATGTCGGTCTGGAAAATACCGACGATCTGATCGCCGATCTGGCCGCCGGGTTCGCCCGCATTCAAGCCGCCGGCGCGGTTAATCGCCGATAATGCCAAACCGGTCTAAAATAGTTAATAAAATTGTTCAATTGCGTTCGCGATCGAGGACAGCCCGGAATATCGGCGCTAAGCTGTCAATAAAATGAGATGAGCAGGTTGAGATGAGCGTATTACATGAGATTGTCCGCGCACTTTGGCAACAGGATTTTGCCGCATTGGCGCATCCGCGGGTGATCTGGATTGTCTATTGTGTGATGTTCATTACGCTATTTCTGGAAAACGGTTTATTACCCGCCTCTTTTCTACCGGGCGACAGCCTGCTGCTGCTCTCAGGCGCCATGGTCGCCAAAGGGGTGATGGGTTTTTTCCCCACGCTGATCATACTGACCGTGGCGGCCAGCCTGGGCTGCTGGTTCAGTTATTTGCAGGGCCGCTGGCTGGGGGATACCCGCGTCGTCAGAAGCTGGCTGCTGCATCTGCCCGCCCATTACCATCAGCGTGCCTATACCATGTTCAACCGGCACGGCTTAATGGCGCTGCTGGTCGGCCGCTTCCTGGCGTTTGTCCGCACTCTGCTGCCGACGATGGCCGGCATCGCCGGCTTAAGCAATACCCGCTTTCAGCTGTTTAATTGGTTAAGCGCGCTGATATGGGTCGGCACGCTGCTCTCGCTGGGGTTTTCCATCAGCCACGTGCCGCTGGTCAAGCATCATGAAGATCAGGTGATGATGGTTCTGATGATCCTGCCCCTGGTGCTGCTGTGCAGCGGACTGCTGGGCACCGTGGTACTGTTTTTGCGCAGACGCAAAGTCAAGGATGCCGCCTGAGTCCCGCTCCCCGTTTTACCTGCCATCCCTATCTCCTGCCCTGCGCCTAGACCTGTAGGGTGGGACTTTGCCCCGGCACCCGGATGCGCGCCACGTCTTCCCGCGGCGATACGCCGAAATAACGTTTAAATTCCCGGCTGAATTGCGACGGACTTTCGTAACCCACGCGCATGGCCGCGGTGCCGGCGTTAAAACCATCGTGAAGCATCAGAATACGCGCCTTATGCAAACGGTAGGTTTTCAGGTATTGCAGGGGAGAAGTGCTAGTGACCGCTTTAAAATTGTGATGAAACGCCGAGAGGCTCATATTCACATCGGCGGCCAATTGTTCGATGGTCAGGTTATCGGCGAATTGGCGCTCGATTTTTTTAAGGATCTTGGCAATCTGGTTGAAATGGGATTGCCGGTTCGCCAGCGCGTACAGCGCGTCGCCGCAGACGTCCTGCAGGAGATAATAGATAATCTCGCGCACGATGGCCGGCCCAAGAACCCGCGCATCCAGCGGTTTGTCCATGATATCCAACAGACGTTCGGCGGCGCAGAATAATTGCTCGGTCAGCGGCGCCGCATTGATGCCGCTGGACTGGGGGGTGACCGGCTTGAACTGCGCTTCGTCGCCCATATCGATAATCAAATCCTGCAGCATCAGAGTATCCACGCCGATTGACATGCCTACCAGCGGTTCGTCCCGCGAGGCGAAGGTTTCGCATTCAAATGGCAGCGGCACGCTCAATAATAGATAGTGGCTGGCGTCATAGGTAAAAATCTTATTACCCAGATAACCGGTTTTCCTTCCCTGAAACAAAATGATGATCCCCGGTTCGTACATGACCGGCGTACGGGCATAGTATGTATCGGCAAACAGTAGCTTGACGTGCGGGATGGCCACCAGATCGTTTTGTTGCAGCAATTGCATGGCGCGCAGCGATAAGCGGGTACATAGGGAAAGGTTTTCTGTCATCGCCTGAATTCTCTGATTTGAATAATCCGGCAGCTATCTTGCCATTTTCGCCCACTTTTCTATAGCCCTTTGGAGAAATAGGCAAATTGCAGGCAGGAATATGCATTGAGTTCACCCCCGTAATTACCCACAATACATCATATCTTCTGCCGCATATCGGCTGCGTACCGACCACCGACTTACCCTTACTTACCACATAGCCACGCAGCATCTACTAGAATAAATGATCTAACGATAAACCTAGGCCGCCCGGTTACGGGGCGGTAAATGGATATACAAGGAGAAATGATGTCAACGCAACCAACGGTAAAATTTCATGATGGACGTACCATGCCACAGCTGGGTCTGGGCGTTTGGCAAGCCAGCAATGAAGAGGTTTTGACGGCGGTGCAGGAAGCGCTGAAAGTGGGTTACCGCTCCATTGATACCGCTGCTATCTACAAGAACGAAACCGGCGTGGGCGAGGCCCTGCAAGCGGCCTCGATTCCCCGGGAGGAGCTGTTTATCACCACTAAGCTCTGGAATGCCGATCAAACCGTGGCGCCCAAGGCCCTGGAAGAGAGCTTGAAGAAACTGCGCCTTGATTATGTGGATCTGTATTTGATGCATTGGCCGGTTCCTGCGCAGGATACGTATGTCCAGGCCTGGCGCGATATGGTGAAACTTAAGGAAGAAGGCCTGGCGAAAAGCATCGGGGTATGTAATTTCCATGCGCCGCACCTGCAGCGCCTGCTGGATGAAACCGGCATGGTCCCCGTCATCAACCAGATCGAACTGCACCCGCTGCTGCAACAGCGTGAATTGCGCGCGTGGAATGCCGCCCATCATATTCTGACCGAATCCTGGAGCCCGCTGGCGCAAGGCGGCAAAGGGGTGTTCGATCAGGAAATCATTCGCAAATTGGCGGAAAAATATGGCAAAAGCCCGGCGCAAATCGTGATTCGCTGGCACTTGGATTCGGGCCTGGTAGTGATCCCCAAATCGGTCACGCCGTCGCGCATCAAGGAAAACTTTGGCGTGCTGGATTTCAAACTGGCGCAAGACGAGCTGGACGCCATCGCCCAATTGGATAGCGGCAAACGCCTGGGGCCAAACCCGGATACCTTCGTTAAACCTTAAGCCGTACCCTTGAGGTCCCGGCGGCGGGAGCCGCCGGGGCTTTTTGCGATCGGGCGCGTCACCGCGCGCTGACGGTAAACTGGCCGGCGCTGCCGCGATCGGCCATTTCCAGCGTCTGGCTGTAGTAAAGGAAAGGGAAATGATCGCCCGCCACTTGCGGAAACCACACCATCAATTCCACCTCGCTTTCCACCCACACCGTATCTTTCCAACCCTGATCTTCCGGCAGCGGCGCATTGCCATTCACCCGCTTGATTAAAAACGCCACGCCCTGGATATGGAACGATTGCGGCGAATCGGTACGAACGATCCACCGCTCAAAACTGCCCTGCCGCGCCTGGAAGTCGGTACGGTTCATATCCCACAACGCGCCATTGATCTCAGGCTGGCTACCGCCCAGACGGAACTCGCGCGTGTGGCTGATATTGCCGTCGATAACCTGATCCGCCAATAAGCGCATCGGCAGATTATCGGTTACCAGGGGCAGCAGGCCGGTGGGTTTCAGGGTCAGCACGATGGTCGAGATCAGCATCGAGGAAGGCTCGAAAAAGCCCCGCACCCGGTCCATGATCCCCGCGGCTACCCCGGCGGTAATGGACACCTCTTCCCCTTTCGACATATCGATCAGGATTTCACGGCGCTCGCCCGGGGCCAGCGAAAGTTGGCTGACCGGGACCGGGGCGGGCAAAAAGCCCTGATCGCCGGCGACTACCTGCATAATGCGGCCATCGCTCAATTGCAACTGGTAGCGGCGGGCATTGGAGGCATTGAGCAGCCGTAGCCGCACCCAGCCCCGGGAGACTTCTACGTAGGGGCTTTGCGCCCCGTTCGCCAGTAGGGTATCGCCGAAAAAGCCGCCGTTGGCCGGAGGGCTATACACCGGCGTGCCAAAGTTATCCAAGCGTTTATCCTGGATAATCACCGGAAAATCATCCACGCCATAGTGATTGGGCAGCGGCGATGATTTACTGACTTCATCCTCCACCAGCCACAGCCCCGCCAGTCCATTATAGATATGCGGCGCCATGCGGTTGGGGGTATTGGCGTGATACCAGCAGGTGCCCGCCGGCTGGCGTATCGGAATGACCGGCGACCAATCCACGCTGGCCGACATCATGCGCGGCGCCCCCCCCATCAGCGTGCCGGGCACCTGCAGGCCGCTGACGGTCATGGACACCGGTTCGTTGAGGCGGTTGTTATAGATAAGCTTGACGTCGTCGCCGTTATACACCCGCACCGTCGGGCCGAGATAACCGCCGTTAATGCCCCAGGTGGCGGCGCGCCGGCCGGGAATAAACTCCCAATGCGCCCGCTGCAGGGTGAGAAACAGCGGCTGGCCGCGGCGCGACTCCAGCAGAGGCGGAATGGGTAAGGCGGTCGGTTGCCCATTGGCACGTGCCCTCAGCGGTATTGCGCTGGTGCAAAGCGCAACGCCTGATGCCTGAATAAACTGACGCCGACTGAGTGACATATCTGCTCCGTAAAAAGCCTGTAAACCCGATGCAACCTTACGCCCGCCAACCGCTGCCGGGGTAATTCATCGATGGCCGGATCGGCCATAAAATCACAATGTATTGACTATAAACTGCCCGGACTATTTGTTGCGTCCTGTTTTTCGCTGCCCTTCGCGCCTGGCCACTTCCGCATCCAGCTCCGCCAGCCTGGCCGCCATGATGTCGCGGCAATGTTCGGCCAGCGCGCGCACCTGGTCCCGGCCGTAAGGCGCGGTATCCACCGGCGGCAGGATTTCAACGATTACCAGGCCGTTCGACCAGCGGTTCAGCTTGATTTTATTGGACGTATTGGAGACGCAAATCGGCACCACGGGCACCCCGGCGGCGATGGCCGCATGGAATGCGCCCATTTTAAACGGCATCAGCCCGCGGCCCCGGCTGCGGGTACCTTCGGGGAACATCCAGATGGAGATGTTTTTCTTTTTGATGTGTTTGACGATTTCGGTAATGGTGCCGTGCGCCCGCGAGCGATTTTCGCGGTCGATCAGTAAATTGCCCGTCAACCAGTAAAGCTGGCCGAACAAGGGGATCCACAGCAGGCTTTTTTTGCCCACCGTCACCGTGCGCGGCTGCACCATGCTCGCGGCGGTCACCATATCGTAATTATTTTGATGATTAGCGATATAGATACAGTTTTGCCGGGTCACCATGGAGGAGGGATAACGCAGTTCCACTTTCAGGCCCAGCAGCGGCGCCATACGGCCAAACATCCGGCCGAAGGTGGCGACATGGCGTGGATTTCTTGGGCTGAAAAGACAATAAATCAAACCAAATACGCAGATACAAATAGAAAGCAGCACCACCACAATGGTACGAATTATCGCTAACATATTAACCTCTTAACCATCAGCCGCCGCTAGTATACCGGCTTCATGACAAAATACACGGTTATTCCCGGCGCGGCGCCGATAACACTTGCGCAAAACTGCGCTTTGGTCATCCCAAACCCGGCGCGCGCACCGTCCGCAATGCGCGCGCCGGCAAGCGGATCGCTACTGGCCTGACGGCGACATGTCGTCGCTGATGGCCGCGTCCAGCGGATCGTCCACCTCCACCCGGTCGATGCGCTGCAGGCCGCGGGGCAGCAGCGTACCTTTGCGGCCGCGTTCGGCACGGTATTTTTGTAAGTCCTCCGGACGTAAGGTGAGTTTACGTTTGCCGACATAAAACGTCACCGATGCCTTGGTGGACAGCAGCAACAGCCTGGTCAGGCGATCGACCCCGGCCGCCGCGTCCGCCGCGGTAATGGACACAATCTTATTGCCCTTGCCCTTGGTCAACTGCGGCAAATCGCTTACGGGGAATAACAATAACCGCCCGGCTTCGGTGATAACCAGCAGCAGCTGTTCTATCGTATCGCTGACCCACAGCGGAGGCATGACCTTGGCGTTATCCGGCAGGTTCAGCATCGCCTTGCCGGCCCGGTTACGCGCCACCAGATCGTCAAACGTACAGACAAAACCATAACCGGCGTCGGACGCCAGCAGCAGTTTGCGATCCTCGGTGCCGGTGAGCATCTGCTCAACGGTGGCGCCCGGCGGCAGGGTCAGCTTGCCGGTCAGCGGCTCGCCCTGCCCCCTGGCGGAAGGCAGTACCGACGGCTCCAGCGCGTAGCTGCGCCCGGTGGAATCGATAAACACCACCGGCTGGTTGCTTTTACCATGCACGGCGCTGAGGAAATTATCGCCGGACTTATAGTTCAGCGCGCTGGGGTCGATATCATGCCCTTTGGCGCTGCGCACCCAGCCCATGGTGGACAGCACGATGGTCACCGGCTCCGACGGCGTCAGTTCGTTTTCGGACAGGGCCTTGGCTTCGCCGCGCTGCACCAGCGGCGAACGGCGGGGATCGCCAAAGGCGGCGATATCCGCTTCGATTTCTTTTTTCAGCAAATTGCTCAGCTTGCGTTCCGACGCCAGGATACCCTGCAATTTATCCCGCTCTTTTTCCAACTCCGCCTGTTCGCCGCGGATTTTCATCTCTTCGAGCTTGGCCAAATGGCGCAGTTTTAATTCGAGGATAGCATCGGCCTGGGTATCGCTCAGCGCAAAGCGCTGCATAAGCTGCTGCTTCGGCTCGTCCTCGGTGCGGATGATATGAATCACTTCATCCAGGTTGAGATAGGCGACCAGCAACCCCTGAAGGATATGCAGGCGGCGCAGCACTTTTTCCAGACGGTAATTCAGGCGGCGGCGTACCGTATCGCGGCGGTAAACCAGCCACTCGGTCAGGATTTCCAACAGGTTTTTGACCGCCGGACGGGCATCAAGGCCAATCATATTCATATTGATGCGGTAGCTGCGTTCCAGATCGGTAGTGGCGAACAGATGATGCATCACCTGCTCCAAATCAACCAGGTTGGAACGCGGCACCACCACCAGGCGGGTGGGATTCTCGTGATCCGACTCATCGCGCAGATCTTCCACCATCGGCAGCTTTTTCGCCCGCATTTGCGCGGCGATTTGCTCCAATACCTTGGCGCCGGAAACCTGGTGGGGCAAGGCGGTAATCACCGCTTCGCCGTCCTCGATTTTCCACAGGGCGCGCATACGCACCGAACCCCGTCCGGTTTGGTAGATTTTACGGATCTCCTCAGGCGGGGTGATGATTTCCGCCTCGGTGGGAAAATCCGGCCCCTTCACATAATTAAGCAATTCTTCAAGCGGCGTGGAGGGGTTTTCCAGCAGCGCGATAATCGCGGCGCCGACTTCAGCGACATTATGGGGCGGAATATCCGTGGCCATGCCCACCGCGATACCGGTGGTGCCGTTCAGCAGGATATTGGGCAACCGCGCCGGCAAAGTCTTCGGCTCTTGCAGCGTACCGTCGAAATTGGGGGCGTAATCCACCGTGCCCTGCCCCAGCTCGCCCAGCAGCAGTTCGGCGTATTTGGACAAACGGGATTCGGTATAACGCATGGCGGCGAAGGATTTGGGATCGTCCGGCGCGCCCCAGTTGCCCTGTCCGTCCACCAGCGGGTAGCGATAAGAAAAGGGCTGGGCCATCAGCACCATGGCTTCATAGCAGGCGCTGTCGCCGTGGGGATGATACTTACCCAAGACATCGCCCACGGTGCGGGCGGATTTCTTATACTTGGCGCTGGCATTGAGCCCCAGCTCCGACATCGCATAAACGATGCGGCGCTGAACCGGCTTGAGGCCATCGCCGATAAACGGCAACGCGCGATCCATGATGACGTACATGGAGTAATTAAGGTATGCGTTTTCGGTAAATTTATGCAGCGCCAGGCGTTCTGCGCCGTCATGAGCCAAATCACTCATTGATCGTTGTTTCCTCTCACCGCGGCGTGGTCTGGTGGATAGCCACGCCCTTTGGTTTGGCGTAATAGCCCATGATACTACCTTATCCGCCCCCCGGCTGTCACAGGCCTTGATGGCGCGCCTTTATTGCGCCAGATGCAAAAATGTTCTGCCTGCCGCGCGCTTTTTCATCGGCGCGTTAGGGATTACACTGCCCGTTATCGAACTTAAGGCGGGATATTATGCAAAAGATACTGATTATTAACGCGGGTAAAAAATTCGCCCACTCCGACGGCGCGCTCAATAACACCATGACCGATGTCGCCATGACGACCCTGACCGCGGCTGGTCACGACGTGCGCGTCACGGTGGTGGATAAAGGCTATGACGTTGAACAGGAAGTCGATAACTACCTGTGGGCGGATACGGTGATTTACCAAATGCCCGGCTGGTGGATGGGCCAGCCGTGGATACTGAAAAAATACATCGATGAGGTTTTCACCGCCGGCCACGGCCGCCTGTACGCCAGCGACGGGCGCACCCGTTCGGACGCCTCGAAAAAATATGGTTCGGGCGGCCTGCTGCAGGGCACCCATTATATGCTGTCGCTGACCTGGAACGCGCCGATGGAAGCCTTCACCGATCCGGAACAATTCTTTACCGGCGTCGGCGTGGATGGGGTCTACCTGCCGTTTCATAAGGCCAATCAGTTCCTCGGCATGTCGATGCTGCCGACCTTTATCCTGAACGACGTCATAAAGCAACCGCAAATAGAGCAAGACATCGTAAAATATCGCGAGCATCTCGGCCGTGTCTTTGGTTAACTATGTCGTCGAACCGACATATACACCCATAGACTGAGGAATCGATGATCACGGTAATTGCAGAAATCAAAGTGAAACCGGGACGAAGAGAAGCGGTTTTAGCTGCCATCCAGGCCCTTCGGCCCAACGTATTGGCCGAAGATGGTTGCAGTGAATATACTTTGCTGACCGACTATAAGGCGCAAGTGCCGTGGCGCAAGACCGCTCCAGACTCCATTTTTATGCTGGAGCAGTGGAAAAGCATCCGCCATCTTGAACAGCACCAACAAGCGCAGCATATGGATGACCACCGCGCCCATATCAGAAATGATGTAATGGACGTCACTTTTCATATTCTGGAAAAACGTACGGACTGATTATCGACGGCGGGTAATAATAAAGGGGGAGCAGGCTGCGCCCCCTTTATTTTGCCCAAAACGCCGTCCCATGGCCCGCTACCGCCGAACCCGCAGCATGCAGTGTTAAAGGGAGAGCATGCCAGTGGGGCCGAGGCGTGCCGGCTCATGGGAGAGCGCTCCCGAGTCAAGACCATTTTTATGTAGCTTATGCCATTTCCGTTATTGCCAAAACCGCCGCTTTCATGAAAGATTCCTCCATTCCCTAACGTTCTCCCTGGCAATGGTTGTCTGAAAAAGAGTCCTTCGCGCTCATGGCTACACTCCCATCCACAATTCCGGCCCGGCTGGAAATGCGTAACATCTCCATCGCCTTCGCGGGTTTCCAGGCGCTGGAACGGGTGGACTTCACCCTCGAAGGCGGCTCGATTCACGCACTTATCGGCGCCAACGGCGCGGGCAAATCCACCCTGATGGCCATCCTCTCCGGCACCCACAACCACTATCAGGGCGAAATCCTGATCGACGGCGAACCGGTCACCATCCACTCCCCGCGCCAGGCTAAACAACTGGGCATCCACCTGGTACAACAGGAAGTGGATATCGCCCTGGTGCCCACCCTCACCGTCGGGGAAAATATCATGCTCGATCGGCTGGCGGAAGGCGGCCAGCTTTGCCATTGGCCGCAAATCCACCGCCAGGCGGGCGCCCTGCTGGCCCAACTCCAGGCCGACATCGACATCCATCAGCGCATCGACCGCTGTACCCTGGCGGAAAAACAGCAAATCCTACTGGCGCGCGCCTTGTCCCACCGCTGCCGCTTCCTGATCCTCGACGAACCCACCGCCCCGCTGGACCAGCATGAAAGCGAACGTCTATTCGCCGTCACGCGGCGTCTGCGGGCCGAAGGCATCGGCGTCGTATTTATCTCCCACCGCATTCACGAACTGGCCGCCACCTGCGATCGGCTGACGGTATTGCGCGACGGCCGCCGGGTCAGCGACGGCCCCATGGACGGCTTAAGCAGCGGACAGATTATAGAGAAAATGCTCGGCCACCCGCTGGACGCCATTTTTCCTCCCCCGCGCCCCGCCGGCAGCGGGGAAACACTGCTCCAGGTCGAAGGACTGCACGACGACGCCCTGCTGCGCGATATCTCCCTCACCCTGCGCAAAGGCGAAATCCTGGGACTGGCCGGCCTGGCGGGCGCCGGCAAAACCGAACTGTGCAAGGCCCTGTTCGGCGCCTCGCCCGCCCGGATAAACCGCGGCCAACTGCTGGGGAAACCCTGGAAGCCCACCGCCCCGCACGCCTCGGTCAGGCAGGGGCTGGCGCTGATCCCCGAGGAACGGCGCAAAGAAGGGATATTTATCCATGAAGCCATCCCCATGAACCTCAGCGTCAGCGCCGACAACACGTTTTCCCGCTGGGGTTGGTTTAACGCTGGCCAGGCGCGGCGCTGGGCGCAGCAAGTGGTGGACCGCCTGGGGGTGCGCGCCGCCGGGCTGGATCAAAAACTACAGCGCTTATCGGGGGGCAATCAGCAAAAAGTAGCCATCGGCAAATGGCTGCGCGGCCACGCCGACGTACTGATTTTTGATGAACCGACCAAAGGGGTGGACATCAAAGCCAAACAGGATCTGTTTGTGCTGATTGACGGACTGGCGCGCCAGGGTAAAGGCATTATTTATGCGTCGGGCGAATTCTCCGAATTGCTGGGCCTGTGCGACCGCATTTGCGTTATGTGGGATGGCCGCATCGTAGCCCAGGTGGACGCGCATGCAACGGACGAAGAGACGCTGTTACTGTATTCAACCGGAGGAACGCTACCGTGAGCAAAGAGATATCCCTGAAGGCCGGCGCCCTGCCATGGCGTCATCAGCTATTCGAATTTTTGTACCGCTGGGGCATGCTGCTCACGGTGGTCGCGCTGATCGCGCTGTTTGGGCTCGCGTCCGATAACTTCCTCGATCCCAATAATATCATCAATATTCTGCGCTCCATCGCCATCGTCACGGTGATTGCCATCGGCGTGTCCATTTCACTCTCGGTAGGCGGGTTTGATCTGTCGGTGGGGTCCACCGCCTCGCTGGCCAATGCGCTGGTGATTTCCATGTTTGTCTGGCATGGACTGGATACCGCGTTCGCCATCGCGCTCACCCTGGCCATCTGTACCCTGGTGGGCCTGTTTAACGCTTTCTTGATCGTGGTGCTGAAGATCCCCGATATGCTGGCCACCCTCGGCACGCTCTTCGTGGTGCAGGGCGTGGCCATGACCTACAGCTTTGGCGGTTCGATTACCCAAAACATGGTGCTGCCGAGCGGCGATATGGCGCAAGGGGAAATCCCGGCGATATTCTCGACCCTGGGCCAGGTACCGGTGATCGTAATCATCATGCTGGCGGTCACGGTGGTGGTACAGCTCGGTTTATCCCTGACCAAACACGGGCGCCGGATGTACGCCATCGGCGGCAATCCCGAAGCGGCCCGGCTGGCCGGCATCCGCACCGCCCGCTACCGCGTACTCGCCTACGTCATCTCCTCCCTGCTGGCCGCGCTGGGGGGCATTTTGCTGGCCTCGCGCATCGGCTCGTCCCAGGTCAACGCCGGCGGCGGCTATCTGATGGATGCGGTGGCGGCCGCCTATATCGGTTTTTCGCTGGCCGGTTCCGGCAAGCCCAACGCGCTCGGCACCCTGGTCGGCGCGGTCATCCTGGGCGTATTGCAAAATGGCCTGGTGATGATATCGGTGCCCTATTATGCCATGGATATTATCAAGGGCCTGGTGCTGGCCGCCGCGCTGGCCATCACCTATATCCAGCGCCGCTAAACCGGTTGCGGCGCGCGCCATAACCGGCTTGCGCCGCCCACCATCGGAGCACGGCCCGGCCCGATAACCCTGGCGCCGCCGCTGTTACTATCAAAATCCTCTCCGGCGCTATCAGCTTATGAATATCCGCCCCGACCGGCGCCACGGTTCGGGGCGCGGATGCGCGACTTTGCCTCCCTACCCCGTCATACTTTCGCCCCTGTCATGCCTCGAACAGACCATTTTCAACATCACCGGAGACTCAATGCTAAGTTTGTTTAAACCCGCCGTGCATAAACCCCGCGTATCAGACCAACGGATCGACCTCCTCTACCGCCGCCTGCGCTGGCAAATTTTTTTCGGTATCTTTTTCGGTTATGCCGCCTACTATCTGGTGCGTAAAAATTTTGCCCTGGCGATGCCCTTTCTGGTGGAGCAAGGTTACAGCCATGGCGATCTGGGCGTCGCATTCTCGGCCATCTCCATTGCTTACGGTATCTCCAAATTTGTCATGGGATCGGTTTCCGATCGCTCCAATCCGCGGGTCTTCTTACCGGCCGGCCTGGTTTTGGCCGCGTCGGTGATGCTGTTTATGGGGTTGGTACCCTGGGCCACCTCAAGTATCGCCATTATGTTCGTACTGCTGTTCGCCTGCGGGTGGTTTCAGGGCATGGGCTGGCCGCCCTGCGGGCGCATCATGGTCCATTGGTGGTCCCATAAGGAACGCGGTGCGGTGGTATCGGTGTGGAACTGCGCCCATAACGTCGGCGGCGGTATTCCGCCGCTGCTGCTGCTGTTGGGAATGATATGGTTCAATGACTGGCACAGCGCGTTTTATATGCCGGCCATCGCCGCCATCGCCATCGCGGCGGCGGCCTATGTACTGATGCGCGATACGCCGCAATCCTGCGGCTTACCCCCCATAGAGGAATATAAGCACGATTATCCGGTCAATTACGATAAGCAATCCGCCGAAGCTGAACTCAGCACTAAACAAATCCTGCAAAAATATGTGTTTCCAAACAAACTGTTATGGTACATCGCCCTGGCCAATGTGTTTGTTTACCTATTGCGCTACGGCATCCTCGACTGGTCGCCCACCTATCTGCGGGAAGTAAAGCAGTTCACCCTGGATAAATCCTCCTGGACCTATTTTTTCTATGAATATGCCGGTATCCCGGGCACGCTGCTGTGCGGCTGGATGTCCGATAAGGTGTTCAAGGGCAACCGCGGCGCCACCGGTATGTTTTTTATGGCGCTGGTGACCCTGGCCACGGTGGTCTATTGGCTCAATCCGGTGGGCAATCCCGGCCTGGATATGCTGTGCATGATCGTCATCGGCTTTTTGATTTACGGCCCGGTGATGCTGATCGGGCTGCATGCGCTGGAGTTGGTGCCTAAAAAAGCCGCGGGCACCGCCGCCGGATTTACCGGCTTGTTCGGTTATCTGGGCGGTTCGGTGGCCGCCAGCGCCATCGTGGGTTATACCGTGGATTACTACGGATGGAACGGCGGTTTTATCGTCATGATCGCCGGGTGTTTGCTGGCGGTGATCCTGCTTGGCATGACGATGCTGAGCGAGAAAAAGCATCGCCGGATGATAGCCCTGGCGACGCCCTGAAGCCTGTCCTCCCAGACAGGAAACCCGCGCGGCGCGATTGCTGGCCGGACGCGTGCCTGAAGCCGGCCGCACAATCGCGGCATTAACCGTGGCATTGAAACGCCACGGTTTTTTTCCGTTGCAAACAAACTAATTGGCATAACGTCATCCAAAAAGTCATAAGGGAAAGCATTTCCTGTAACCCGGGCTCCGGCTATGATGCAAGGCATTAACAAACAGACATCCAGACATAAAGGCATCTGTTGTAGTTGCCCGCACCCTGGCATGGTTTTGCACACCTGACGGAGCCGTTGATGAAAAAGATATTGTCCCCGCTGCTGGCCCTGAGCCTGCTGGCCGGCCTGCCGGCCTTTGCCGCCGCCCCCGCGCCTATCCCCGCGGCCATTGCCCAGCATAACGGTCCGATCCGCATTGCGGTCATCCGCAACCTGGGGTCGGATGACAACACCACGCAGTTTGTTTCGGGGGTTATCGAGGAAGGGAAAAAGCTGGGCTTTAAAGTCAGCACCTTTTTAAGCAACGGCGACGACGCCCGCTTCCAGGATTTCGTTAATCAGGCCATTACCCAGAAATACGACGGCATTATCCTGTCCCAGGGCCGCGATCCTTATTCCACCGAACTGGTAAAACGCATTACCGCCAGCGGCATCGCGGTGTCGGTATTCGATACGGCGGTTAACGGCACGGTGCCGGGCGTCACCGTCACCCAGCAGGATGATGCGTCGCTCACCCAGGCATCCTTTGGCCAATTGGTCAAGGATTTCAACGGCAAGGCCGATATCATTAAACTCTGGGTGGCCGGATTCCCGCCTATGGAGCGACGCCAGGCCGCCTACAAAACGCTGTTGCAGGCCAATCCGGGCATACATGAACTGGAATCCATCGGCGCCGTGTCGTCCGACGTCCAGGGCGATACCGCCAATAAAGTCGGCGCGGTGCTGGCCAAATACCCCAAAGGGAAAATCGACGCGATTTGGGGCACCTGGGATGCCTTTAGCCAGGGCGCTTATAAGGCGCTGAAAGAAAACGGCCGCACGGAGATCAAACTCTACAGCATTGATATCTCCAACCAGGATTTGCAACTCATGCGCGAGTCCGGCAGCCCATGGAAAGTCAGCGTCGCGGTTGACCCCAAACTGATCGGCAAGATCAACCTGCGCCTGGTCGCCAATAAAATCGCCGGCGAAGCGACGCCGGCCACCTATGATTTTGGCGCGGCCACCATCCCCCAGGCCCTGGTGGCAAGCCAGCCGGGCGCGGTGAATATGGCCTCGCTGGCTAAAATTATTCCGGGATGGGGCCAGACGGATGATTTCGTCGCCCCCTGGTTCGCCACCCTTGAAGCGGCGCACGCCAAGAAGTAAGGAGTCATCCCCATGGCAGACCAGCAATTCGCCGCTCCCGACTATAGCCGGAATATGCGGCTGCTTAGCCACAGCGACCAGGGCGGCAAACCCGACGGCGTACAGGTCATGGTGCATCGCGGTTATGCTTATATAGGGCATATGGTTTCGCAGGGGGTGTCCATCGTGGATGTGCGCGATGTGAAACATCCGCGACCGGCCGGTTTTATCGCCGCCCCGCCCGGTACCTGGAACGTGCATTTACAGGTCCATGGCGATCTGCTGCTGGTGATCAACGCGCGCGATCTGTTCGCCGACGCGCGTTTTGCCGATGAAAAGGTCTATTACACCCGCTCGGTCACGGATACGGTCAGCGAGGGCCGTACCGAACGGGGCTGGAGCGCCGGGCTGCGTATTTTTGATATTTCCGTGCCCGATCGGCCGCGTGAAATCGGCTTTTTGTCCCTCAGCGGTATCGGCATTCACCGCATCTGGTACGTAGGCGGGCGCTGGGCGTATGTCTCGGCCCTGCTGGACGGTTACAGCGACTATATTTTCCTGACCATCGATTTGGCGGACCCGACCAAACCCGCAGTGGCCGGACGCTACTGGCTGCCCGGCATGCATACCGCCGGGGGCGAGCAGCCTGGTTGGCCCCAGGGCAAGCGTTATGCGCTGCATCATGCCATTATTAGCGGCGACACCGCCTACGGCAGCTGGCGCGACGGCGGTCTGACCCTGCTGGATATTAAAGATCGCACGCAGCCCAAGCTGATCGCCCATCGCAACTGGAGTCCGCCGTTCGGCGGCGGCACCCATACCGCTCTGCCCCTGCCGGATCGGGATCTGCTGATCGTGCTTGATGAAGCGGTGCTGGATAACCAGGAGGACGGGGAGAAACTGATTTGGGTATTTGATATTCGCACGCCGTCAAACCCGGTGAGCATCGCCACCTTTCCCCAACCCGATGAAATCGACTACGTGCAAAAAGGGGCGCATTTCGGCCCGCATAACCTGCATGAAAACCGGCCGGGCAGTTTTATCAGTTCTACGCTTATCTTCGCCACTTATCAAAATGCCGGGGTGCGGGCCTATGATATCAGCGATCCCTACCATCCCCGGGAGACCGGCGCACTGGTGCCGGCGGCGCCGGCGGTCCTGATGGACCAGCGTCCGGGCAGGCCGAAGGTTATCCAGTCTTGCGACGTGTTTGTGGACGCACAGGGAATTATCTACTGTACGGATTACAACGCGGGGCTGTCGATTATTGAATATCAGGGATGAAGCATGGAGTGACAGGCGTCCGCAGGTTGACCCGCGGACGCCGCGCAGGGCTTAGAAAATCAGTTTAAACACACCGGTGAGGGTCAGCAATCCAACAATAAAGATAATCGCAATAATCCACAGAAATATTTTCATTCCCTTTTCCTTCTTGGTTGGGTTGTTGTTATATCGTACTTAAGTCGATGATATCGTTATTTCAGTATAGAAGAAGAAAATGGAAATGCAGCGGACCGGCGGAAAAAATGCCGGCCCGCCCGGGTTATCCGTTTTGGCGGATACGGGCAATCAGCGCATCGGCATCGGGGATATGCGCCGCGGCCAGGATCAGCGTCCTGCCCAGGCTCAGCGCGTGACGCTGGCATTCATGCCGCATGGCCTCATCGGTTATGCCGTCCAGATCGGCCACATGCGCGAAACCGATGGTACGGCGAATCAGCTCGGTGCCGCAATACCCCACCGCGTCTTGCCAGACCTGTGATAAAAACTGCTGCGCATAGCCCGGCTCGGCCAGCATGACGTCCGCGGTTTGCTCCGCCGCCAGCGCCAAAAAACCTTCGTTGAACGCCAGCCATAGCTCGCGCGCGTCCCGCAGCCGCTGCTCGCGTCCGGCCGCCGCCTCGCGCATGGCCAGCAGGCCCGGCAGACCGCAGTAATTGAGGAGTAAATTGCCGATGGCGACGCCCAGATCAAAGCCGATGGGACCGTAAAAACCAAATTCCGCGTCAATCACCTTTAACCGGCCCTCGGCGACAAACACCGATCCGCTGTGAACATCGCCATGCAGCAGCGCTTCCGCTTTGCTGAAGAACCGGTGCTTTAACCCGGCGACCGCCGCTTTCAGCGCGCCGTCGCCGCGCAGGGACGCCACTTCGGCTTCCAGCGCGGGCGGATAGGCGTTGCGTTCGTGGACGCGATACGGCTCGGTGAAAAACAGATCCTCGGTAATCTGGCACATTTCCGGGTTGATAAAACGCGCCACCTCGGCTTTTTTAACCTGGGGAGGCTGATGGAAATCGGACGTATGGAACAGCACCTGCGCCAGATATTCCCCCAATTGGCGGGCGGCCTGGGGGTAATAAGCGCCCTTGAGCAATTCTTGCCGCCAGATAATGAAATCGGAGAGATCTTCTTGAATCATTACCGCCAACGCCGGGTCATGATGTAATACTTTAGCCGTATGCCGCGGGCAAAATCGCCCATGGACCAGCAGGGTTTCGGCTTCGATCCTGGCACGGTCGAGCGTCAGCGGCCAGGACTCGCCGAAACAGCGCACATAGGGCAGCGCCTGCTTGACGATGACCCGGCTGATACCCTGCCCGTCGAGGATCTTAAATACCAGGTTAAGGTTGCCGTCGCCCACTTCCAGGGCATCCACCAGGCTGGTCGGATCGTCGAGTCCGCTGTAGCGGGGGGCATGACGGCGCGCATATTCCACGGCCCCGGCGGCGGTAAGGGTATGGTAATCCGACATAAAACACCTCAAACGTTTAGACGTCTATACTTCTTTACGCCATGTTGGCAGAATACGCAAATAGATGCAATAACCCAAAAGGACTTAACATCTGATGCAAACCCTTAACGCCACCAGCCTGCAAATTCGCGATAACCGCTTATGGATTCTGGACCAGCAGGCATTGCCGCAGGAGAAGATTTGGTGCGCCGCCGACCAGGTGGCGGAACTGGTGGATCATATTCGCGCCCTGCGGGTGCGGGGGGCGCCGCTGATTGGCCTGTCCGCCAGTTTATTGCTGGCGCTGCTGGCCGAAAAGGGCATGGCGCGGGCGCAGCTGCGCCAGGCGCTGTCGGCGTTGCGCGACGCCAGGCCCACCGCGGTGAACCTGATGAATAATCTCGCGCGCATGGGCCAGGCGCTGGAGCACGAGGCATATGCCGGGGCCATGGTCGCCGAGGCGCTGCGATTAGTAGAAGAAGATCGGGCGCTGTGCCTGGCCATTGCCGGGCACGGCACGGGGCTGGTGGGGCCGGGCAGCCGTTTGCTGACCCACTGCAATACCGGCGGGCTGGCCACCGCCGGCATCGGCACCGCGCTTGGGGTTATCAGGCGAGCCGCAGAGCAGGGCAAGGTGCGGCAAGTCTGGGTGGATGAAACCCGTCCGTTGCTGCAGGGCGGGCGCCTGACGGCCTGGGAGCTGGGCGAGCTGGGCATCCCTTATACGCTGATTTGCGACTCCATGGCCGCCGGCCTGATGGGGCGGGGCGAGGTGGATGCCGTCTGGGTCGGGGCGGATCGCATTGCCGCCAATGGCGACGTGGCCAATAAAATCGGCACCTATAGCCTGGCGGTGCTGGCGCGTTTTCACGAGATACCGTTTTATGTCGCCGCCCCCCACACCACGCATGACCCCCACTGCCCGGACGGCGCCGCCATCCCCATAGAGCAACGCTCCGCCGCCGAAGTGACCGGGGTCAGCGGTAGTTTCGGCAGTTGCCGGTGGGCGCCGGATGATGCGCAGGTGTATAACCCGGCGTTTGATGTGACTCCCGCCGCTTTAATCAGCGGCTGGGTGCTGGATACCGGCATCGTCACGCCGCAGCAGGCGCAGGCGGGGATCTTCCGCCAGGCGCTGGCGCAGTAGGGGGCCGCCCTTCCCCCCGCGCCGGTAGGGGACGGGGGCTAAAGGCCGGGCCGTGCGGACGAGGTTTACCGGGGGGCGGCCTCGCGCTCCAGGCGCGGCTCTAGGCGAGGATAGCTATCGGCGATGGCATCGCCGGTGAATTTGGCGACCCAGCCCTCCGGGTTATCAAAAACGCGGATGGCGGTGAAGTGGGGCTCGGCCCCCATATCAAACCAATGGGGCGTGCCGGCGGGTACCGAGATCAAATCATTTTTCTCGCACAGGATCTGCCAAATTTTGCCCTGCAAATGCAGGCAAAACAGACCGGCTCCTTCCACAAAGAAGCGCACTTCATCCTCGCCGTGGGTATGCTCGGACAAAAA
>JAATFX010000143.1 GCA_015654925.1 Enterobacterales bacterium
AGAGTTAGTTGGCGTAACCGAATTTAACGATGGTATGAGATGGAGCCAGGGCTGATAACCGACATTCAAGCCGTTTGTTTCCCCACGACCGAAGCGGGTCGCCACAATAGCTCAACCCCGCCTGAGCATAAATAACGGTGGTTTGCGGCGCGGTGACCAGCCAGACGAAAGGCCAGTTCTCGCCGTTCAACGCATCGCCGCAGCGCGACATGCCGGCGCGCGCCTGGCGATATTGCGTGATGGTAATGGAGTAGCCCAGCGCTGCGGCAACGCTAATAAAATAAGCGTTCGACTGGCCGCCGGAACTAAACAGTTTCGCGACTACTGCTTTTTGGCGCAGCACCATGCTGTCGGTTTCACCTATGGCGCAATCATCCGGCAGCCCCAGGGTATTTTCCCATTCCTTGAGCAATATCGTGGCGGTGCGCGGGAAGGCGCCGGCCAGCAGCGCCATGGCGGCATCGTCGCTGCGTTGATAGCTATTCCCCAGCGCGCGAAGCACCGCGTTCTGTACCGTGCCGTTTTCACGCGGCCACGCTTGCCCTGGCGGCAGCAGTCCCTGCAACGCCGCCGTATAATCATCGGCTGAAAACTGGCTCATAGATAAGTGACCTTGCCCAATACCGGCAACCCCCCGGTGTCCATGGTGATATTGTCGGTCGGTGCAGTGAGGATAAACCCCTTGGTGCCGGTCACGTCACCGATAGCCGCCAGAAGGTCCGATAAATAGATTGTGCCCCCCGGCGCGCCATATTCGAAAAATACATTATTAATCGCCGTGCTTATCGCGGTCGTGGTATCGCTACTTGCGCCCGACAGGCCGCCGATGGTGAAATCCACCGGCGTTTTGATCGGCGAGCACACATACACCAGCGCCGTAGTCGGCTGTAACGGAAAAATATGATCGGCCACTCGCCCTTGGTCGCCGTCGGCCTTAACCGCTCCCCAGTCATCAAGCTGGGAAATGCCGTCGGTGCCTATAGGGAAACCATTATTGGTGGTATCGGCACCGTCACACATGATATAGACACCGACCGTTCCCGCCCCCATAAGCCGTCGTTTAACCCATACCCGCGTTACGCCGGTCACATCCAGCGCCCAGGATTGGTAATCGTCGTCGTTACCCCCCTGCGGCGTATTTTGATAAGCCAACAGCATCCTTGACCGAAAAGCGGCCTCGGACTCTATATCCGCACCGCCGGCGATGGCTTGGGCCGCCGAGGCCTGGCTGTCCACTCCGTCGATGGAAACATCCAGGGTCAGCAGGGTTCCCGCATCAGCGTTGCCCGCGTCTCCGCCGCCGGTGGCATCGTCATTCGGGTCCGGCAAAATCGCCGTCACGGCGACGGTTAACGTACCGTCCGCGCCAATACGCATTTCCTGTTGAGTTTGATATTGATACCCGTCGAGGCGATTTAACACGGTTGCGGCAGGCACTATCGCGCCAACGGTACCGGTTAGGACCACCGCCGGGCACGTGGCCGCGGTGGTCGGCTTGCGGGTAATATTTTTCAAGGCTGCCCATGCCGCCAGAAATTCATCCGTCGCGGTGTAAGGTGTCGCCTGGCGGGCAATCCAATCCAAATACCCGTAATGCAGATAGGCCAGCCCGGCATCGGCATCCGCCATAACCCGCAGGTTTGAAAAGCGTAATAACGTGCCGATTGATTTTAATTCCGATTGCACAAATGCCAGATTGCGCTGGCGCAGTTCGGTCAGCGTCGGTCGGTTATAAGGCATGTATTACTCCCAGGCCCAGGAATAGTTGAAGGGTGACGATGTACCATCCGGTTTGAGGAAAATGATTTGCATCGTTAATTTGCTGGGATAAACAATCCGCGTGGTGATGGTGATGCTACTGACTACGCCATCATCAATTAACCACTGCAGCGCCTCGGTGGCGTAGGTCTCCGCGCTGGCGGCCGTGGCCAGGGTAAGTTTACGGCGGCGCAATAACCACAAACGCGAACCGATGGGATAATCAGCACCGCTATCGCCCCACCAGCCGCGGCGATCATCGCCGTCGTAATCATCATCGGCGCGCGCCAGCCGATCGGTAAATAAACTGATAAGAATGGCGGTTTCCAGATCATTGCCGCTAAGCAAATCCCCCTGTCCGGCCTGCCAGTCGCCGACCGCGCGTTCACCGTTCCATAGGGTGGTGATATCTGTCATTTCACCTGTTCCCCAGGGATTTTACTGGTCACCGTTGCGCTGCCCTGTTCGACCCCGGTCACCGCGTGATCGTGTCCATTATAGGTATCGCGCAGATTTTTAAGCGTGGTGTTATTGGTGCCGGCATTATCGATAATATCGCCGGAAACCTTCAATACGGGCGTGTTGAGATACACGCTATCCGAGGCGTTAACGGTGACCGTTGTCGCGTGATTAACCGTGACCGGCTGGCCGCGGGCCTCCACGATGATCCCGGTTTCGGTCAGCTTGATAAATAAGCCCCACTGGTTATAAATCACCGTCTCCCCGGCGTTCAGGCCGGAATGGCGGTATGTTTGATGGTTGGATGCGATAATCACCGCGTTCGACCGGTCGCCGCCCAAAAAGCCCAGGATCACATCCGTTCCCGACGGCAGACCGGATGAAAAACCGAATTCAGCCAAGCGGGGGGTTTTGCCCCGAACTTCCATTGGGGTTTGATACTGCACCTGCTGCACTACGCCGCTGTCGTTCATCGACGTTACCCGGCCGATGCCCAGCAGCATTTTGATTTGGCGATAAAGCAGAGAAAGCCGTCCGTTAACGTCCATTGGTAAGCTCCATATGCTCTTGATAAAACTGATAGGGCTGCACCGTAAAGGCTTCAGGCGGCATCAACACCATTCTGGCCACGGTGCCATTATCGTTCTTTTGGTAAGTCACCTCCGCTAACAGCCAGAGGCTATCTTGCAGACCAAACGCCGGCAGGGTGATAGGGATAAGGGTATTAGGGGTCCACAACGCGCCGGCACTATCGCGCCAACTGTCCACCGTGACATAAAGCGCTTTTGACCGCCCGTAACGCCGATTCATCTCCCAGTTGATGCAGCTCTGGGCTTCTTGATGGGTGATCATGGTGCTTTCGACAATAACGATGCGATTGCGATAGCGCATGGTCGCCGCTTCGGGATCTTGGGCGGTGGCCAGCGTTAAGGCACTGTAGCCGCTATCGGGTGATAACTCGGTGGCCGCGTTCATCGACATCGACACGCCGGTGTAATGGGAAAATCGTTCGTCGATGGACGACTCATAGGCCGCATCCTGAATATTGACGCCCTGCGCAACGCCGCTGGCGGCGCGGCGCGTTCCCACGCGCGTCAAATACAGGCTGCCGTCCGGCTGGTCGTAATACAGCAGCGCGGCCCAGCGGCAGACGCGATCGATAATTTCCTGCGAACTTTCCCCCCAGTTGAGGGTGAACTGGGGCACGATAGCCATGTCAGCGACATCCGACGCGACGCTTATTCCATAGAGCGACGCCAGCTTTTTGGCAATTTGTAATGCCGTCGCTTGGCTTATCACGTTGTTTTTCCATTCAGCCGAACAGTCCACCAGATCCTGGCATTTATTGCGCCCGGTCGCCCTAACCTCGTGCCGTGCGCGGGAAATCATGGGCGACCAGCGATCCACATAGCCGGTCAATACGGTATCCGAACCGATTTTAATCACGCAGGCATCGCCCGGCTTTATCCATTGCTGTTGATTGCTACCCGGGTAAAAATCCATTAACGACAGATCAAAATCACTGGGCAAACGCTCGATACTGCGGGTAACACGTACTGCATCCCAGCCGGAGAGAATTTTCCCTCCGACGGTCAGGGTTAAATCATCGCTCATGAGGCCAGCACCTTAAACGTGGTGGGCATAAATGCCGGGTGGATGGGATCGGCAATTTTCACCAGGGATTCGGCGCCGGCGGCGTTTTGATAAAAACGGTATGCGGCATATAGCGCCGGCATCGGCCGGTTGAACCTAATCAGCTTGATCTTGGCCAAATCCGCCCCATTGTTTTGCAACGTTGAGACGAGAGATTCCCGTAATGCCTGCAGGTCTTGATAGACATCGTCATAACCTGCATCGCCGATAATCAGCGTGGCGTTATCAATCACCGCAATCACGCGCGCAAGGATATCCATCGCCTCGTCGTAACTGGCCGGCGCATATTGTGCCGCCGCATTAGCCATGGCCCCGCCAGCCAAGGACAAAAAATAGTACTGGGCGGCGGCGGCGATTTTACTGTTGGTGATTGCCGGTCTGTACAGGGGATCGAGAAAGCCCGCCAGCGTTTCCCAGACGCGAATCAAATCGCCCAGGCTTGGTACCCCTTTATTGATGGCGACAACCACCTGATAGACATTGATAGAGAAACTTTCGACGGTGGTTGAAGCCAATAGCGCTGCCGTGGCGGCGTCGATGGCGGCCCGGTTCTGTACGGAGGTAGCAATGTTTGTTGCCACCAGCTCGCTATAGTTTTCGGTGTCCGGTGCAGTGATAATCTCCCCATTGGTGCCGGACACACTTCCCCCGATCGCGCCGTGGTTATAGCGGCCATAGCGGGTACTGCCAAACGTCGATTTCAAGGTGTTATTAAGATTGGTGGCTTCATCGGCGGTGTCCTTGATCATGTTGACCCAAAATGCCCCGATGCTTTTTAACGTCTTCATCGCTTGCGTTACCGAACGTAAATCCCCTTTCACCTCAGCAATGAACCGGGCGGCCGTTGTGGTGGCCAATGCGAGCCAGGAAGTCGAGACCGTGGAAGCCGCGCTGGCGGCATCAGTCAAGGCGAAGACCTTTAGACCCGATTCAATCACCGTTAGCGAAAACTCAAATACTCGCCCGCCTATCCCTTCACTGATTTTTAATCCGCCTTCCGGGATACTCACGGTCAATTCACCCAAGGTGGGATGGATCAGGGTGCCGGAGCCGCCGGTTTCACAGGCAGCGATCAGCGAGTCGCGTTGTTTCATAACGTCGGCGGCGCTATACAACAGGCTGCTTTGCACGATAAAACCGTGTAGCGTCAAACGCCGGGTCGAACGCCCCATATCCTCCACCCAGGGCGTATCGCGATAGGGATATTCATGCACCGCCTGGCGTCGGCCAAAGGTGCCTTGCCCGGCCACCACGGCAAACGGGACGCCGCGAAACGACGCTGGGAATAAGTTTTCTCGCCACTGCCAACTATCGCCCGAACTGCCTAATAATGAGGATATTGCACTGCTGACTATCGACATGGCCAACCCCATAAGTTAGAGCCACCGCGGCTGTGCGGTGGCGTTATTTGGCGGGAAATCAGTACTGCATGGATGTCGTCACTTTTCCGCCGCTTTGCGCCCGCAGCATTTTTTTTTCGCCGGTTTGACTGTTTACCAGCGTGATTTCAATCATCGTTTTATTGTCCTTTAGCGCCGAGGCGAGAACGTCGGCCAGCGCCTGGGGCGATCCGGTGGCGTT
The DNA here is from genome assembly GCA_015654925.1 of Enterobacterales bacterium. Classification (GTDB taxonomy): domain Bacteria; phylum Pseudomonadota; class Gammaproteobacteria; order Enterobacterales; family Enterobacteriaceae; genus Acerihabitans. The sequence continues at coordinate 5,452 of JAATFX010000143.1, forward strand.
CTTAGGCATACCGGCCACGATAGACGATTCGGAGGTGGTCGTGTTTTCCGTACCTGTTTTTTGCGGTTGTGCCACGGTCTGGGGTGCAACAATGACTGGAGCGGAAGACAAGACCGGCTGAGCATTTGGCCGGGGAGACACGATATTTTTATGGGGACTGGCCGGGGTGTTTTCGCTCTGTTGGGCCAACGCACTGGGCGGCGGTGTTATCAAATCCACGTTAGGTGATAGCGGACTCTCTTTTCGGCCCGGCGCCGGCGGAAGTGTTAATACCTTCGGCTCGGGAGCCATGACACCGTGGTCACTCCTTGCGCCAGAAACTTGCAGCGTGGCGGGCGCTGGGGTGGCGGCTATTACCGGCTGGGCTACTTGCGGCGATGCGACAATGGGGGGCTTGCTCGTATCAAACATCGTCTCTGCGCGCTGTGCCGACAAAATATCCTGATTACGCGATCCGCTCCACCGCGCATCGTTAATCGAGCGATTGATGCCGTTAATAATATCCTGGGCGCTAAAAGGCTGCGAACCATTTTCATGCTGGATAATGGCGGTCATGATCTGGCTTAACACCGCCGGGGAATGCATATTAAGTCGTTGATGTGAATCAAACCCGGTTTGTTGTTCCACGTCCTTGATATACGCCTGAGTATTATTTTCCGTGCGGGGCGCATAGGTGTGAATAATGCCGTCAAGCGTATTATTTCCGCGGTCGCCATACAGCATGAGTTGCCTGCTGAGGGCGGCCAATCCATCGGTAGGCGAGGCAAATTTTACGAAATTTTTCTCCCGACCAACGCCATTTGGCGCGGCACGTAAATTACCCGGATTATTGTTTCGCAGTCCCAAGGCTGGGTTGGTTGAGTCAACTGCCGGGCTGGTTTTTGTTTGCGGCGGATATAAAGCGCTGATATTACGCTGTAGTTGCAGCGCCTGATCCCGGGGGCCATACGCCGCTTGATACTTTTGCCGGGTGCTGTCGGTCAATATGCCAAAACTAAGCGCAAACTTATCGACCCTGCTCAGTTGCGCTTTAAACTTTTCATCGCCATCGATGTTATCGATAATCGATTGATCCTGGCCGGACTTATTACGTGCGGTTTCAAGTTTACGCCGGGTGGGATCTTTTAACGCCAGCTCACCCAGGCCCGCCTGCATGCGCATTTTCAGGCCATCCCATGCCCCAGCCGTTCGATTTAATTCCTTACGCAGCTCATCGACATTTTGCAGACTTTTATCGCTGAAAATCAGCCCATCGCGCTCCGCCTGATCCTTTAGCCGCTGTATTTCGTCGGTGGATTGCCGCAGATAATTCAGCATATCGGGCGACAAGCCAGCTGCATCGCCGAACACCGCCTGCAGCGCCGGCGAAAGGTTTTGCAACCGTCCCTGCATATCATCCAGCAACTTATTTACATCGGCCACCCCTTCCTGGGTTTTCGATATCCCGATACCATTTGACGCCAACAGGGATAAAAAACTGTTATCGCGGCCCTGCACCGCATCGTTGGCGCGTTTATACAGTGAAGAGATCGAACTCTCCGCGGCTTCCCGTTGGCTGCCGTTCTCCACCATGGCGCCGGTGAGCCGTTGGAATGCCTGCGTGGCCATACCGATATTTTTGGCAGTAGTTTCGACTCGATATCCGCCGTTGACGAACTCCTCAATACCGTTCTTCACGATATTAATAACTTTAGCGGCGCCGCCAAGCCCTACCGTCAGACCCGCCACCATTTTTAACGGCGGGACCATATCGCCGATAAACTGGACGCCATCCCTGGCGTTTTGCGACATCGATTGAAAACCGGTATTGAGTTTACCCAATCCATCCACCGATTCCTGGCCGCCCAGCCGCAATCCATCGCGGGTTTTATCCAGCGAAGGCAGCAATTTTTTTACCGCTTCGTCGATATTGTGTATCGACTGGGAAACCTGATCGTCGGCCTTTAACTCGAAATCAAAGGAATTAGCCATTATTCGCCGCCCTCACCCGGTTAATTCGCAGCGCCTGCTGCTGCCACCAGCACAATACACTCCACGTCAGGGAATCCACGTCATGCGGCCCCCAGCCGTAGTAATAGGTCACATCGGCCATTACATCCCGCCATTCTCCGTTGTCGGGGAGTAGTTCAAAAAACCCAGCAGAAAGGCCTCGCAATCCCGGTAATCCGTAAAGGCCAGTTTATTGACCACCTCGCGCGGCACCCCGGTCAGTAGTGTGATCAATAGCCCCATGGCGCTTAACGCGCCCTTTTTGTTCTGCTCATCGTAAAATTGCTGTACCTGTAGCAGCGTCGGTTCATTTAACTCCAACTGCTCCCAAGTCTGTTTGCCGGCGTTATCCGCAATCGGCTTGACCAGGCTGATAATTTTGCTTCGTTCCAAGGCCGACATATTAATTCTCCGATACTGTTCCGGCTTCCCAGCGAACATCAAATGTGGCTTCCGTGGAATCCACTTCCTGCGTGTTTACCGTCCACATGCCGGCGCCGATAATGGTTTTTCCGTTGGCCAACTCAACGACGATCGACACATTGGTCTGATTATTAAAATCATTGACCGTGGTACCGCCGCTATCGCGCACCTGGCAGGAAATAAAGGGCGCATTGGGCGTCTCTTTGTAGCCGTGCACTCCGTCCATACCGGTCAGCGTGTCGCGTTTCATTGTGGACGGGCTGTATTTAAACTGGCCCGCCACCATGATGGTCAGTCCGTCAACGGTGACATACGCGGTACCGGCCAGGCGATTGGATGTATCACCCATACTGTTTTCCTTAAGCGCCCTGCAGGCGGAATTGGTTAAGCAGCGCGAACACGCGCAGCTGGTTGATTAGGGTGCCGTCCCACAACACATCGATGCGGTTTGGATTGGCGGCGTTAAGCTCCACCAGCAAGCCGTCGGCAAACGCGGCGGAATCCTGCACATAGCCGTTGCGTTCAAGCGTGGTGTATTGGGCGATCAGCTCGGCGCGAATGGTGTTCGGCGTGACGACCGCCGCACCGGCGGCAAAACGCGTACCATCGGCCGCCAGTTTCATGCGGGCGAATTTTGACGTGATTTGGGTGCGGATATAGCGCGTGACATACATCAGTAAAAACAGCGTTTCCACCTGCAAATAGCTGTCGTCGGCATCGCCGTATTTATTGGTTTGATAAGTGGTGATGATGTTCTCGATCTGCACCGTGCCGTCGTCGGCCACCGTCACCGTGGAAATGCCGCTGTAGAGCAAGTTATTGCGCTCGGTCAGCGTAAAGCGCGAGGTCAGCGGCGGCGCCAAGACGCCGTTTACCGCCAGGGTTTGCAACGGCCGGCCGGGATCGTTACGCAAGCTGCCGGCGATGGCCCCGTAGACGGCGGCGGACCAGATATAAGCCGGCGTAGGGGAATCGTAAATGCCCAGCAGCGTTTCATGCTGATTATTGCGCGCCTCGCCGACGGCGGTCAGTTGGCCATAGGTTCCCGCCAGCGCCCCCAGCGCGTGGCCGTACAACTGTTCGGCATAACTCCAGCGCCCGGTGCTATCGGCCAGCAACCCCTTGAGCGCATCCAGAGAGGTGGTGTCCGTATAAGGGTTGACGATAAAGTCGAAGGTTAAATCCCCGAGGTTAGCCAGCGCGACGGAAATATCGGGCGAACCGGCGCCTTTGCTAAGCGCGGTCAAGGTCAAGACCAGCCCGGCGGGCGTGACTTCGCCGCCGGCGCTGCCCTGATAGTTCAGGCGTACATCAATGCCGTTGCCATGAAGGCCTTTGTTCTTGGCCGTTAACGTCACGACCGCCAAAGCCGCCGAGGCGGTCACCGGTAGCGCCGTCGCCGCATTAATAGCGGTTTCCAGCGCGCCGGCAATCGCCGCGGGCGTATCCGTAGCGGCAACCGAAACCTGAACGCGCAATCCGCCGATATACAGCGAAATCACGCCGGTTTCGCTGGCGCCGCTGGTCACCGTAATGGCGCCGGTGGCCGCGACCATCGCCTCGCCGTCAGCTAACGGCAGCAGATAGATTTCCCCCGCCCGATCGTTGGCCAGATAGGCGGCCATCAGGTTATGCAGCATAGAGCCTGAGCCGAATACGCCGGCGACCGTCGAGGCCGAAGAAGCGATAACCGGTACATTGACCATCGCCGGCTGGTCTGCCGTCATTTGCCCCAAAATCAGCGTGCGCTGAACGGCAGTGGCGCTATTGGCCCTTGAATTATCGAACTCGGCGAAAAACAGCGGTGTCCGCAAATTGCTTGGGATATTGCCAAAGGAAATGGCCATTACTTACCTGCCTTAGCGAGGGGGGTTTCTGCGTCTGTCGTCTTGACGTCATTTACGGCAGCAGCCGTGACCGCCGCCACATCCGCATCACGAAGACGCCGGCGCCAGAAGGCGTTATCCGGTACCTCAGTAGCGGTTTCGGGCAATAGGCCGCCCTTTACCGGATCGCGCACCGCGCGGCCGGCATTCAGTTTTACCAACATGGGTTACTCCAATTTTATTGAGGCAAATCGATAGTCGCGAGGGGTTCGGTTGTGCCATCAGGCATGACGGTCGTGATGTCGATACCCGCCAGCGGCGTGGCGGTAATGGGATAAAAATCTTCCGGTCCCTGGTAGTATTCGATATCCAGCTCCATCAGCAATTGCGCGGTATGTCCTTCACCCCCTGAGTTAACGTCGATGGTGGAGCGCACCCGGACGAACTGCTGGATCTGGCGCGTCAGGTCCGTGCTATTGATCACCGCGCGTTCAACCTGCTCGCGCAGCCGCTCCAGCGCGGTTTCGGCTTTTTGCGCGCCGTCGTTCTCAACGGTGCCATCCAGCGCCTGCAGGCGGCCGGTAATCCGTACCGTGGTCACCGTATTAAACTGCGGCGCCGCCAGGCCCAAGGAATTTTTCTCCTCAAACGGGGTTTGTACCAGGATTAACGGGTACATCTCCTCGGCGGTGGGCCAGTCCCTGGGCGAATAAACGCGAGCCGCCGCGTCCGTTTTCCCGATCAATGCCGTTACCACCAGGTCCCGCACGATAGCGCTATTCATTGCTGCACCCGATTGAGTAGCAAGAGTGACCCGCCGTGGCTATCCGGCTGAATATCACCGATCACGAACAGTTGGTTCACCGCCCGGCCGCCGACGGTCGCGATAAAGATCCGCTCGCCTTTTTTAGGCGGAATCAAGAATTCCGCATCTCTTACCCCCAGCACCGGCGCGGTGGTATTAATAGCCGCGGTGCCGTCCAGCGACTCCACCGCCTGGGTATAAGCCCGATCAAAAATGCCGGATATATCGTATGCCGCCCCGCCCATGGGGCGATAATTAACGCTATCGCCGAACACGCCCTGCAGCGGCCCCAGTAGGTGGGTATCCCAATCGATGCTCATGGTTTAGCCCTGGGTTTCAACCGGTCCCTGGACTACGGCGGTGCCGTCCCGGGTGGTCACGGTGGCGCAGGTAGCGGCAGAGGACACCGACGCTAACAGCGATGCCGGGGTCGCTACAAAACCCGCCTTAATTAACGCCGCGGCATCACCCTCGGACAGGTCCATCAAGGTGTTTTCCGGGTAGGTTTCCCCGTCGTGGCGAACGGTTTTACGTTTGAGCACCACCACCTGAACCATCTTTTTATCTGCCATATCACACCACCTTCGCGCACAGCGCCGCATTGACCCGGCT
>JAATFX010000129.1 GCA_015654925.1 Enterobacterales bacterium
AAGGCGGCATCAGGTAACTTTTCACCAGCTTGCCACCGCGCAAACTCCCTGCGCTTAAGAATGCTCATGTCATCTCACTCCAGAAGTGTACCCCTAACGGGCATGATTTGCCACTTTTTTTTACTCTGCCCGGTGTGCTGATATAGCGCTATAGTGGGTGGTAGGGATCATGGCGCACGTCCGATAGCCCAGGGCGATGGTCAAGTTTAACCGTTTTATCGTGAGGCTTGCATCGCGCTTCGTCGGGTTTGAAATGGAAATGCGATGCTCGTTAGGGTTAGCGTGAAACGATAGTTTTGTGAAATAAAAAAAGGGCCGCTGGATGCGCCCCTTCGGTTGCTGGCAAACCGGTGCTTAGGCTTGCCGCGGGGAGGATGGGTAAAGAGAGTTTACGAAATTGCCATATTCATCAGCAGGCAACCCGCCAGGCCGCAGACCGAAATAATGGTTTCCAGCGCCGACCAGGATTTGATGGTTTCCAGAATGGTCAGGTTGAAATATTCCTTGAACAGCCAAAAGCCCGGATCGTTAACGTGGGAGAAAATCACGCTGCCCGACCCGACGGCAATCACCATCAGTTCCGGGCTGGCGCCGGTGGTGGCAATCAGCGGCGCGGCGATGCCGCCGGCGGTGATGGCGGCAACCGTGGCGGAACCGAGGGCGATACGCAGCACGGCGGCGATGGTCCAGGCCAGCAGCAATGGTGAAACAGAGCTGCCTTCCATCAGCGAGGCAATATAATTACCGACGCCGCTGTCCACCAGGACCTGCTTAAATGCGCCGCCGCCGCCGATAATCAACAGGATCATGGCGATAATCTTGATGGAATCGCTGATGGTTTCCATTACCTGATCCACGCTACGGCCACGATTGATGCCGAAGGTGAAGATGGCGATAAGCACGGAAATCAGGGTTGCCATGATCGGATCGCCAAAAAATTCGGCGTAAGGCAGGATGGGATGCCCGGCCGGCAACGCCATCTCGGCCACGGCGCGCAGCGCCATCAGCACCACGGGGACCAGCGCGGTCCAAACGCTGACCGCGAAGCTCGGCATTTCTTTTTCGGTAAAGATTTTCGGATTGTACAAGCCTTCCGGCACCGGCTTATCAATCCCTTTCAGGAACCGGCTGTATACCGGTCCGGCCAGGATCACCGTGGGCACCGCCAGAATGGCGCCGTACAGCAGGGTCTTGCCCATATCCGCATGGAAGATGGTGGCGATGGCGGTCGGCCCCGGATGCGGCGGCAGAAAACCATGGGTTACCGATAACGCGGCCGCCATCGGCACGCCGACATACAGCAGCGGAATGCGCGCCGTCGCCGCCAGGCTGAAAACCAGCGGCAGCATCAGCACAAAACCGATTTCATAAAACAGGGCAAAACCCACGGTAAAACCGGTGACCACCACCGCCCATTGGATATTCTGTTTGCCGAACTTATCAATCAGCGTGGTGGCGATACGCTGCGCGCCGCCGCAATCCGCCAGCAGTTTTCCCAGCATGGCGCCAAAACCGATGATCAACGCCAGGCTGCCCAAGGTACCGCCGACCCCGTTCTTGATGGAAACCAGTACCTTGCTGACCGGCATACCCTCAAGCACGCCGACAATCAGCGCCACCAGAATTAGAGCAATAAAACCATTCAGTTTGAAACGAATCATCAGCAACAGCAGCAACGCCACGCCGATAGCAACGATAAAGAGCGGCATAAAAAGTCCTCAATGGCTTTTTCCCGGCAAGCATATGAAATGCCCTGCCTTCGAATAGTTATGCGTTTGGGTTAGTGATGCGCAAGACGGAGAAATCCCCGGCCAACCGTAAGAGCATAGTGTGTATCGCAATGTTACCGGTATCATGATACGGGTAACATCGGGATAAGGAATCCACCCGGCGGACAAAATTAACGTTTTGGGAGGTAGATCATAATTATGATGAGATAAAATGACGCAACGATGAATTAGCGGGGCGCAAAAACGCGATTAACACGAAAGTTTAAATACTATCGCCGGGCAAAAGCGTGAAACCGACATCGGTCTTCAGCGGGTCGACCGTCTCGCCACGCAGGCGGGCCAGGAGTTTTTCAGCGCTCAGGCGGCCCATTTCCTCGCGGGGGGTGAGTACGCTTGCCAGCCGGGGCCGCATCGCCTGGCCGACATCGTGACCGTGGAAACCGGCGATCGCCATATCCTCGGGGATACGCAGCCCCTGGCGCTGGCATTCAAACACCGCGCCGATGGCCAGGTCATCGTTGGTGCAGATAATACTGTCCATCGCGGGATATTCGCGCCGGGCCTGGCGCAGCAGCTCGGCGCCGGTGGAATAAGAAGACGATTCGGTAATCATCACGCTATGGGCCGGCAAGCCCTGTTCTTTCATGGCCTGCTCATAGCCGCGCTGTTTGATAATCGTACGCTCATCCAGGCGGGCGCCGAAATACACCACGTGACGATGACCGCGCGAAATGATATGCAGGGTCATTTGCCGCGCCGCCTCGAAGTTGTCGAACCCCACGGCGATATCCAGGCAGGGAGAAACGCTGTCCATAATCTCCACCACCGGGATGCCGGCCACTTCAATCATCTTCAGGGTACGCGGGGTATGGGTGCGCTCGGCTAGAATCAGGCCGTCGATGTTATAGCTCAGCAGCGAGGTCAGGCGTAATTCTTCGGTTTCGGGCTGGTAGCCGTAATGGGCCAGCATGGTCTGGTAGCCATGGGCGTCGGTAACCGTTTCGATGCCGCGCAGCACTTCGGCGAATACCTGGTTGGTCAGGGAAGGCAGCAACACGCCGATGGCCCGGCTGGTGGCATTGGAAAGGATATCCGGCGCCCGGTTGGGAATATAGCCCAGCTCATCAAGGGAGTGGGCGATTTTGAGCTGCAATGCCTCCGAAACCAGCGCCGGATTGCGCAGATAGCGGCTGACCGTCATTTTAGTGACGCCGACTTTATCGGCAACATCCTGAAGTCCCGGTCTTTTTTTCTTGATTGGCGACATGACGGCTCCTACCTGGAATGGACGGAGTTTAGCAAAAAAATGACGCGTCGAGTATGTTTATCCACAGGCGTAGCCGGCCGAGGGCAAAAATAAAGCGGGCCGAAGCCCGCTTACGGTGGATTAAACGCGATCAAACCGGCGGCAGGTCGAAAATCAGGATTTCGCTATCCCGCCCCGCCTTGAGGGTCAAGGCGGCTTCGTCCCAAACGGCTAGCGCATCGCTGGCGCCGGCCTGTTGGCCATTGATATCCAGTTCTCCGCGCACCACCTGGATCCAGACGCGCCGTCCCGGCGCCACCGCCAGCGTTTCCTGCTGGCCGCCGGTCAACGCCCAGCGCGACAGGGTCATATCCTGGAACACCTTTAGCGAACCGTCGCGCGCATCCGGCGACAGCACCAGTTGCCGGCCCTGCGGGGCGTCAAAGCGGCGCTGTTCATAACGCGGCGCCAGGCCGGTCTGCTGCGGGATAATCCAGATTTGGTATAAATGCAGCGCCTTGTCGTCACGACCGTTATATTCCGAATGACGGACCCCGGTGCCGGCGCTCATGATCTGGAATTCCCCGGCATGGATTTGTTCTTTATTGCCCATGCTGTCCTGATGCTCAACGGTTCCGTCCAGCACATAGGTCAGGATTTCCATATCCTTATGCGGATGGGTTCCAAAACCCTTGCCCTGGGCGATGCGGTCTTCGTTTATCACCCGCAGCGCGGAAAAGCCCATGTATTTGGCGTCATAATAGTCGGCAAAAGAAAATGTGTGCCAGCTATCAAGCCAACCATGGTTGGCGTGGCCGCGGTCATTGGCTGCTCTTAAGAAAATCATGTTCAAGTCTCCTCAACGTTTTTTTCTAGTCTAGACCTACGCTGGGAATATAAAAGGGTAAAAAACTCATCGCTCTGTTCAAAAAAATTGAATGTATATGGCGGCCTGATTCAGCAGTTTTGCGGGTAGGATATCACCGCGGGATGAAGGGGATAATGCCGGCGCCGGGCCGGCTTAAAAAATACGGTAAACCTTGTGACGCCATGTCGTGCGTTGGCGATTATCGCCACCATCGAGGCCGGTAACCTGAATATAGGATGACAATGCTCATTATCATTCTTGATTGTAAAAATTTTCCTACAAATACATGGTGCGCAGAAAACGCGGCACCGATTCATCCGCGTTCGAGCCTATAATCTCCAGCTCCGGCAGCAAATCCTTCAGGCGCTGCTGCGAATTTTTCATGATGCAGCCCTTGCCGGCCATGGCGAGCATCTCTTTGTCATTCATGCCGTCGCCAAATGAAATACAGTCGGCCAGATCAAACCCCAGCGTCTTCGCCACCTGATCCAGCGCATGACCCTTGGAGACGCCGCCGGCCATCACTTCCAGGCATACCGGCAGCGAAAAGCTGACGTTGACCCGATCGCCCCAGCGCGCGTTCAGCGCATTTTCCAGCGCCACCAGCCGCTCATGATTATCGCTGGTGTAATACACCTTGCAGATACCGTCCGTGGGCAGCATGCCCGGTTCGAACAGCTGGTAGTTAAATTCGGACTCGCGGAAAAAATCCTGTTGGTCCAGCCGGTTACGGTTCATATACCAATCATCGCGACGATAGACGTTGGTCAGGATATCCGGATCGTCATGGACCAGGCCGAACAGATCGGCGGCGATATCCTCATCCACGTCCTGGGCAAAAATCATCTCGCCGGCGGGATTATGCACCCGCGCGCCGTTGGAGGTGATCATGTAAGCGGAAATGCCGAGGCCGTCGCGAATCTGGGAAACATCGATATGATGACGGCCGGTGGCGAAGACAAAGTTGATGCCCCGGGCGGTCAGCAGTTTCAAGGTTTCCTTGGTGTAAGGTCTGAGGGTATGGTCCGGAGCCAGTAGGGTACCGTCAAGATCGGAAGCAACAACTTGATACATAGCCTTAATTAAACCTCTGGTGTTATCGGCGGCAGGGCACCGCCGGAAATGGTATGATAACGGCCAAAAAACCTGACAATCCTGTCCAGCGCTTCGGCGCGCAGTGCGTCTTTTTCAAACAGGATCTCATGCCTGGCGCCCTCGATCCTGACGGGTTTACCGTCCTCGCACGGATGACCCGCCGCCGCCATGGCCTGGCAAAAAATTTCGTGGCTGCGGTTATCGACAATCCGGTCTTCCCCGGCCTGCAGCAGCAATACCGGCGTGGTGATGGCCGAGGCTTTGGCCAGCACGTCATGCCCCGCCAACACCCCCTCCCGGACCCAATGGTACGTTGGGCCGCCGACCCGCAATTCGGGATCGTCGGCATAAAAACGCAAGCTGCGGCGATAGCGCTGGCCGCTATGCGTCAGCATATTGAGCATAAAGGGCAGGGGCCGCCACTGGCCGGTGCCGATGGCATAATAATCGCGCATGGCCGGGCGCTGCTCGGTCCACTCCAGGATTTGCCAGGCCAGCCAATGCGGCATCGGCAGGCGGATGCCGAACATGGGGGCGCAGAGCACCGCGGCGTCGCAGGCGTCCGGCGTCGCCGCCAGAAACAGGGCCAGAATCGCCCCGCCCATGGAGTGCGCCAGGGCAAAACGGCGTTTATAATGACCCGGAGCGACATACCGCCGCCAAAACTCGGAAAAATCGCTGACGTAATCGCCGAACTGCAGCACATGCCCGCGATGGCTATCCTCAAGCAGGCGGCCGGAACGTCCCTGGCCGCGGTGATCGATAATCATCACGTCGTAGCCGCAGTGAAAAAGATCGTAGGCCACTTCGGGGTATTTTACGTAGCTTTCAATGCGCCCAGTGCTGATGACGATGACCTTATCGTGCCGGGGCGAACGCAGACGGACAAAACGAATCGGCATGCCCTGCGCCCCGACAAACTCGCCCTCTTCCCGTTGATGCCAGAAATCCAGTAACGGACCGGTGGAAAAGGCGGCAAACTGTTGTTCGCGGTTTAACCAATTTTTTTTATGTACCGACACCACCTGCGCTACTCCTGGCAAAACACGGGGCGACACGACTGCCCGGCGCGCTGGAAAGTCATTGCCGTCCTGGCGGGGAAAAGGCTACTCTACCCTATCAACATATTGTGACATAAAAACAACATTTCAGGGAGCGCAATTAATGACCTGGGACTGGTGGCTGACCTATCTGCTCACGACCACCCTGTTAAGCCTGTCGCCCGGCTCGGGGGCGATTAACACCATGAGCACCGGCATCAGCCACGGTTATCGCGGGGCGGTGGCGTCCATCGCCGGCCTGCAGGTCGGGCTGGCCACGCATATCGTGCTGGTGGGCATCGGATTGGGGGCATTGTTCGCCCATTCGCTGCTGGCGTTTGAAATTCTCAAATGGCTGGGGGTGGCTTATCTGATCTGGCTTGGCATCCAGCAATGGCGTTCCGCCGGCAGCTTGAGCCTGGATGTCGCGGGGGCCGCCCTGCTGTCCAGGCGGCGGTTATTTCAACGGGCGGTTTTTGTTAACCTGACCAACCCTAAAAGCATCGTCTTCCTGGCGGCGCTGTTCCCGCAGTTCGTGCTGCCGCACCAACCGCAGGCCTCCCAGTACCTGGTGCTGGGCGTCACCACCCTGGCGGTGGATATCATCGTGATGATAGGCTACGCGACATTGGCGACCCGCCTGGCGCATTGGCTTAAGGGTCCGCGCCAGCTGCGCCGGCTCAACCGCGCATTCGGATCGCTGTTTATCATGGTCGGCGCGCTGCTGGCTAGCGCGAAATAATCAGGCTGATGCCGAAACCGGCAAAAAATACGCCCGCCACGCCGTCAATCCAGCGCGCCAGGCGCTGATAGCCGCGACGCATGGCCGGCAGGGCAAACACCACCGCCACCACGCTGAACCACATCAGGGTTTCACTGATAATCAGGATAAACAAGCCCCAGCGCGCCCCGGCCGGCACGTTGTCGCCGACAAACAGCGAGAACACGCTGCCGAAGTAGATGACCGCCTTGGGATTGGCCAGGTTGGTCAGCAGGCCGCGCACAAAGGTGCGGCCTGAACGGGATAGCGCGGCGGCGGGATGCTCGCCCGTTTGCGGGGCGGCCGGCCGCCGGGCCGCGCGCAGCAGTTGCCATCCCATCCAGCACAGGTAGAGTCCGCCGCCGACCGTAATAACGCTGTGCAGCCATTTCATTTTCAGCAACAGCAGGTGCAACCCCATCAGCGCCACGGCGGCCCATACCGCCACGCCAAGGCTTATCCCGAGCACGCCCATCATGGCGTCGCGGCGCGATCGGCTGGCCGCGGTCTGGGAGATAAAGAAAAAATCCGGCCCCGGACTCATCAGGGCAATCAGATGCACCATGGCTACGGTAACAAACAAGACTAACATCGTTGGTCACTCCTGATAACGATTACAGCGGATCTTCATCCACCAAATGCTCGCGGATCACGGTAAGGAACGGCATTCCAAAGCGATCCAGTTTACGATTGCCGACGCCGTTCACCCGCAGCAGGTCCCCGGGCGTTACCGGCAGTTGTTCGGCCATTTCCAGCAGCGTCGCGTCGTTGAACACCACGTATGGCGGCACGTTGGCGTCATCCGCCAGGGATTTGCGCAGCTTGCGCAGCTTGGCGAACAGCTGGCGGTCATAATTGCCGCCGTAGGTCTTGGGCGCGGAGTGCTTGGCTTTCAGGTTGGGCAGGCGCGGCTCGGCCAACATCAGCGGCACTTCGCCGCGCAATACCGGGCGCGCCGACTCGGTCAGCTGCAGCGCCGAATGCTGGGTAATATTCTGGCTGACCAGCCCAAGATGGATAAGCTGGCGCAGCACGCTGACCCAGTGCTCGTTGGTGCGATCGCGGCCGATACCGTACACCGGCAGTTTATCATGGGCATAGTCGCGAATGCGCTGGTTATTGGCGCCGCGCAGCACCTCGACGATATACCCCATGCCAAAGCGCTGGCCGACCCGATACACGCAGGACAGCGCTTTGCGCGCCTCCTCCAGCCCATCGTAACGCTTAGGCGGATCGAGGCAAATATCGCAGTTGCCGCAGGGTTGCTGACGGCCCTCGCCAAAATAATTCAGCAACACCAGGCGACGGCAGGTTTGCGCTTCGGCAAACGCGCCCATGGCATTGAGCTTATGGCGTTCGATATCCTGCTGCTCGCCGGGGGGTTTTTCTTCCAGGCAGCGGCGCAGCCAGGCCATATCGGCCGGATCGTATAATAAAATAGCTTCGGCGGGCAGACCGTCGCGGCCGGCGCGGCCGGTTTCCTGATAGTAGGATTCGATATTGCGCGGGATATCGAAATGCAGCACGAAACGCACGTTGGGTTTGTTGATGCCCATGCCGAAGGCCACGGTGGCCACCACAATCTGCAAGTCGTCCCGTTGGAACGCCTCCTGCACCTGGCCGCGCCGCTCATTGCTGAGCCCGGCGTGGTAAGCATCGGCGCTCACGCCGCGGCTTTGCAGGCGCGCGCTGATATCCTCCACCCGCGAGCGGCTGTTGCAATAAATAATGCCGCATTTACCGCGCTGCCCCTGCACAAAATGCCAGAGCTGCTCGAAGGGTTTATATTTTTCCACCAGGGTATAGCGGATATTGGGACGATCGAAACTGCTGATTTGGATCAGCGGGTCCTGCAAATCCAGCAGGCGCACGATATCCAGGCGAGTGGTTTCATCCGCCGTGGCGGTCAGCGCGATAAACGGCAATCCGGGAAAATGTTGTTTGATTTGCCCGAGCGTACGGTATTCCGGACGGAAATCATGGCCCCACTGGGAGATGCAGTGGGCTTCATCCACCGCGATCATGGCCGGACGCCACTGCAGCAGTTGATCCAGCATGTTATCCATCATCAGCCGTTCCGGCGCGATGTAGAGCAGCTTGATACGCCCTTCGCGGCAGCCCGCCATAATCTCATGCTGCTGCTCGCGGGTTTGCGTGGAATTCAGGCAACCCGCGGCCACGCCGTACGCCAGCAGTTGGTCCACCTGATCCTTCATCAGGGAGATCAAAGGCGACACGACCACCGTTAACCCATCCATCACCAGGGCGGGGATCTGATAACACAAGGATTTGCCGCCGCCGGTCGGCATTACCGCCAGACAATCCCTACCGCTGATGACGGCGTTGATCAGTTCTTGCTGACCCGGACGAAATTGCTGGTAGCCGAAGGTATCATGCAATACCTGTTCAGCCAGCGCTTCCCGATCTATTACTGACAACGTTGACACATCTTCCCCAACTTATTGCGTTCAGGCACCGGACGTTCCGGCGCCTGTAATGATAACCGCCGACTTACATAAAGTCGTTAAGCATAAAGCCGACCCCGACCCGGGTTTGCCGGTGATCATAGTCAATGAGCGACTCGCCGTAACCGCTGAACACCTGCGTATAAAAGCGCACATGGCGGGAAATCGGATAGCTCCAACCCAGTTGGCCGCTGCCGTAGCCGCTGTTCCAGTTATAGTGGCTTTCAACGCTGAACACGCTTTCACCCCAGGCATAACCGATCCTCAGGCGATAATACCCCAAATATTTGGTGATATCAGGGTTGTCATCGTTGTCGCCGAACCGCAGCCAGGGTTTTATTTCCACCTGCCAGTCGCCGTTTTGCGCCATCAGGCGGGCGTAGGCGCGGTCCCAGCTGCGCGAGGTGGGGTCGGACTTGCCGTTGGACTGGTGATTGACGCCGAGTTCCACGTCGCGCAGGGTCCAGCCGGCAAAATCATAATCCGTCGCCCAGCCCAGGAACAGCTGCGGTTCATAATTGGTTTCACGAAACGGCGACGATTCCTTGGTATTGGAAGCCTGCCAAAACGAGTGCTGGGTATAGGAGGCACCCAGCACGGAATTGTCGCCGGCAATGCCGCGCCACAGCGGGAAACCCAGGCTCAGTTGAAAGTCCAGCTCGTCGCGCCGGGCGTTATCGGCCCAATCATAGGATTTGATGGATTCTTTGTTTATATCGCTGGTATAGGTATACAGCAGGTAGTTGCTTTCATACGGATACAGTACGAAGGCGTTGTCGTGTTCCTGCAGCATATTGGCGATAATACTGCCCCTGACAGCCGGTGCGTCGTGGATTTTTACCACCGTTGCTTCTTGTGCATACACTAATGACGTTGATCCTAAAAAGAGAACCGCGGCTCCCAAAAGCTTACGCATATATTTTTCTCCGAAAGTGCGCAATCCACAAGCACATGCAAGCGGATCATTTTACACACTATCAGCTATTTCTTTTAGCGAATTACACACTATTCGCACGTAGACCTAAGCGATCCGAGGCACATAAAATGGTTAACCCCAGCACCGGGGTTAAATTTCGCCGCGGCGCGGAACACACCGGCGCAAAGGGCGGTTCCACAGGTGAATAAGCAATTGGTTTAGCTTATACTTGCACGCTTATTTCTTGTTTCCAGGTTACCCATGAATGAAAAATCCACACGCCAGGGCGTTTTATGCGCGCTGGGCGCTTATCTGATTTGGGGACTGGCACCGGCCTATTTCAAACTGATTCAACAGGTACCCGCCCAGGAAATCCTCACCCACCGTATCATCTGGTCGGTATTTTTTATGATGGCGTTGCTGAGCGTTTGCCGTAAATGGCCGCAGGTGCGCGCGGTATTCCGCCGGCCCAAGGTGCTGCTGGTTCTGGGGGTGACCTCGGTACTGGTCGGGAGTAATTGGCTGCTCTATATCTGGTCGGTGAATCACCACCATATGCTGGAGGCCAGTCTGGGCTACTTTATCAATCCGCTGGTGAATATATTGCTGGGGATGGTCTTTCTCGGCGAGCGGTTTCGCAAGCTCCAGTGGCTGGCGGTGATACTGGCGGTGTGCGGCGTGCTGATACAACTGTGGAAGTTCGGGTCGCTGCCGTGGATTGCCCTGGGGCTGGCGTTCAGCTTTGCGTTTTACGGTCTGCTGCGCAAAAAACTGGGGGTGGACCCGCAAACCGGCATGCTGATAGAAACCCTGTGGTTGTTGCCCGCCGGCGCCTGGTACCTGTTCGCCATCGCCGACAGCGCGACCAGCCATTTAAGCGCCAATCCGTGGCAATTAAATCTGCTGCTGGTGGCGGCGGGGATTATCACGACTATTCCGCTGCTGTTGTTTGCCGCCGCCGCCAACCATCTGCGCCTTTCGACGCTGGGGTTTTTCCAATATCTCGGCCCGACTTTGATGTTCCTGCTGGCGGTGTTGTTTTATGGCGAAGTCATGTCGGAAGACAAGCTGTTCGCCTTTAGCTTTATCTGGCTGGCGCTGGCGGTATTTATTTTTGACGCGATACTTGTGCAGCGAAAATCACGCCACACGCGGGCCGGCGTGGCGCGAGATAAAGCGCGCCATTGCCGGTCCGAGCAATAAAATCGAGAACAGCCGCAGGCTTTGCATCGCCATGACAAAACCGATATCGGCATGGCTGCCCGCGGCGATAATCGCCACCGTATCCAGCCCGCCGGGGCTGGTGGCCAGATACGCGGTCAATAAATCCACCGGCAGCAATAGCGTCAGTATCCAGGCCATAAATCCGCATAACAGAATCAGCCCGATGATTGACGCCACCATCTGCGGCAGGGTTTTTAACGCCAGCATCACGATGGCGGGCGTAAAACGCAGGCCGACGGTCCAGCCGATAAAGGCATATGCCAGGGCCAACAGCCACTGGGGCACCTCCATCGACAGCGTGCCGGTAACGTGCAAAGTGGCGCCGACCAGCATCGGGATCAGCAGCGCACCGGCCGGAATATGCAGTTTGCGCCCCAGCCATGCGCCCGCGATGGCGATGGCCACGGTGGCGGCAAAGCGATATCCCAGCGGGGGAAACCAGACCACCGCAGCAGCCGCGCCGGTCTGGTCGCCCATACTGAGGTGGGCCACCATGGCCGCCGCCGCCGCGACGAACAGTACGCGCAGATATTGCATAAACGCCACCAGCCGCACATCAGCGCCAAATTCACCCGACATGGCCACCATGGCCGACGCCCCGCCCGGAGAAGACCCCCAGGCGCCGGTCGGCCCGGGCAAGCTGCTAAACCGGACCAGCAGCCAACCCGACAGGCCGCTGGCCAGCAGCGTCAGCACCAAGACCACCAGCACCAGCAGCCAGTCGGAAAGCAGCACGGTCAGAATACCGGGGGATAAAGTGAGGGCAATCATACAGCCGAGCACGGCCTGGCAACCGACGAAGATGCCGGCGGAGACGGTAATCGTCGCGCCGCAAAGCGCCATGACCACGCCCACCAGCATCGGCCCCATCAACAGGGCGGCGGGAAAATTGAAATATTGCAGGGCAAATCCCAGCGCCAGCGAGCAAGACAGCAAAATGGCCCACTGGGCGGGTTGCGAAAATCGTTTCATAAGCGGCAGTTGTCAGAAGATGCTAAAACTCTAGTGTAGAATATGTTTTATCATATCCCGCCCAGCGGGGAAGCATTTATCGTACAATTCCCCGCCAGTCGCCCGGACTTACGCGCTGCTATAGCCAGTTTTTACGTTTAAAATAGAGATAGGGTGCCAGCCCCGCCAGAATCATCAGGCCAATCGCGCCGGGGTAACCGAACGACCATTTCAGCTCGGGCATAAAGGTAAAATTCATGCCATAGCTGGAAGCGACCAACGTCGGCGGCAGGAACACCACCGATACCACCGAGAATATCTTGATGATGCGGTTTTGCTCGATATTGATAAAGCCCATCGCCGCCTGCATCAGGAAGTTGACCTTCTGGAACAGCGATTCGTTATGGGGCAGCAGCGACTCGATATCCCGCAGGATTTCACGAGCCTGCTCCAGCTGGCCGGACGGCAAGCGCGCCTTGCGCACCAGGAAGTTCAGAGCACGCTGCGTATCCATCAGGCACAGGCGCACCTTCCAACCCACATCCTCCAGCTCCGCCAGGGTCGACAGCGCTTCATCATACTCATCCCCCTGGTGTCCTTCCATAATCACCAGACTCAGGGCTTCCAGATCGCTGTAGATATTTTCGATTTCATCGGCCAGCTGCTCGATTTTGGTTTCGAATAAATCGAGTAGGAGTTCGTAGGCATTGCCGTCGGTCAGGGTCTGGCTGCGGGCGCGCATCCGATAGAGCCGGAACGCGGGCAGCTCGCGCTCGCGCAGGGTATACAGCCGGCCGTCGCGGATGGTAAAGGCCACGGTGGCGTTACCGGCGTGATCTTCCGCATCTTCATAAAAAAAGAATGAGTGAATATGCAACCCGTCTTCGTCTTCGAAAAAACGGGCGGAAGCTTCGATATCTTCCAGTTCAAGGCGCGTCGCCAGGCTTTGGCCCAATTCTTCCTGGACCCGATCCCGTTCATCGTCGCCGGGTTCAATCAAATCCACCCAAACGGAACCGGCTAACGTATCCGCTTCATCCAGTTCGAGGCGAGATAAGCGGTTTTGATCCAATTTAAACGCGTTAAGCATACGCCATAGCTTCCTTAGCGGTGACAATCGGGAAACGCATTAGAAAGCAGAAACCGGGGGTGAGAATGTCACCGGCAAGTTTCAGACCATCACAGATCTGACTCAGAGCGACACATAAATGCGGGTCGCTGACAACCACTGAGGCTATCAGCATTCGGGATAGCCTTAGTGGGTGTACCTGATCAACAGATTATCGAGCCAGTATCTACTGGGGGCGTCCAAGGCGTGATCCTCTCACAAGAATAGTGCGCGCATGTTACGCCGAGATGAAAAAGTCTGTCAATACGTAAGCGGCGCTTTGTCGTCTATTTTTTATACAATCAGCCCATTTAATGAGTAAATGATCGTTACCATCGACTTTCGCGCCCCTTGGGGCTCAGACCGTCTCCAAACGGGCATAGGCCGCCACCAGCCACTTGATTCCCTGGCCCTGAAAGGCGATCTGCAGCCGGCTGTGTTCGCCGCTGCCCTCCAGGTTGACCACGGTGCCTTCGCCAAACTTCGGATGCCTCACCCGCTGGCCCAGGGCAAAACCGCTGTCGTTTTCGCTCAGGGGAGTGCCCATGCGCTGGTGATTGGCCGGGCGGGTTACGCTGGCGCGCAGCCGCACCTCTTCAGTGCACTCCTCGGGCAGCTCGCCGACAAAGCGCGACGGACGGTGGAACGCCTCTTTGCCATACAGGCGCCGGGTTTCAGCATAGGTAATGGTCAGTTTTTCCATGGCGCGGGTCACGCCGACATAGGCCAGGCGCCGCTCCTCTTCCAGCCGCCCTCCCTCATCGAGGGACATTTGGCTGGGGAACATACCCTCCTCCATGCCGACGATAAACACCTGGCGGAACTCCAAACCCTTGGCGGAATGCAATGTCATAAGCTGCACCGCGTCCTGGTTGGCGCTGGCCTGGCCTTCACCGGCCTCCAGGGCGGCATGGGATAAAAATGCCTGTAGCGGCATTAAATCCTGATCTTCGTCCTGGTAGCTGTATTGCCGCGTCGCGGTAACCAGCTCCTCAAGGTTTTCAATGCGCGCCTGGCCCTTTTCCCCTTTTTCCTGCTCATACATAATCCACAGGCCGGAGTTTTTAATCACCCGGTCGGTTTGCACATGCAGCGGTAAATCGGCGGTTTCTTCCGCCAGGGCGTCCACCAGTTCAAGAAAACGCTGCATGGCCGACGCGGCGCGCCCGGCCAGCACCCGCTCTTGCATAATGGCCCGGGTGGCCTGCCACATGGTCATCTGGCGATCGCGCGCCGCCTGGCGCACCACGTCCAGGGTGCGGTCGCCGATGCCGCGCGTCGGGGTATTGACCACGCGTTCGAAGGCCGCATCGTCATTACGATTGGCGATCAGCCGCAGGTAGGCCAGCGCATCTTTGATCTCCTGGCGTTCAAAAAACCGCTGGCCGCCATAAATGCGATAAGGCATGGCATTTTGCAGCAAGGCTTCTTCAAGCACCCGGGATTGGGCATTGCTGCGATAAAGGATGGCGCTGTCATTAAGCGCGCCGCCCGTTTCCTGCCAGGTGCGGATGCGGTTGACCACGAAGCGCGCTTCATCCAGCTCGTTAAATGCGCAGTAGACGGAAATCGGTTCCCCTTCCGGGTCCTCGGTCCAGAGATTTTTACCCAGCCGGCCGCCGTTATGGGCTATCAGCGCATTGGCAGCTTTCAGGATATTGCTGGTGGAGCGATAGTTTTGTTCCAGACGCACGGTATGCGCACCGGGAAAATCGTCCAGGAAACGCTGGATATTCTCTACCTGCGCGCCGCGCCAGCCATAGATGGACTGATCGTCGTCGCCCACAATCATCACGTTGCCGCTATCGCCCGCCAGCAGCCTGATCCAGGCGTATTGGATGCGGTTGGTATCCTGGAATTCATCCACCAGGATATTGCCGAAACGCTCGCGGTAGTGTTTAAGGATATGGGGTTTGTTGAGCCACAGCTCGTGGGCGCGCAGCAGCAGTTCCGCAAAATCCACCAGGCCCGCGCGGTCGCAGGCTTCCTGGTAGGCCTGGTAGATGCGCAGCCAGGTGGCTTCCACCGGATTGCCGTAGCTCTCAACGTGCTGGGGGCGCAGGCCTTCGTCTTTTTTACCGCCGATGTACCACATGGCCTGGCGGGGAGGCCACTGCTTCTCGTCGATGTTCAGCGCGCGGATAATCCGTTTGAGCAAGCGCAGCTGATCTTCGCTGTCGAGGATTTGGAAATCCTGCGGCAGGTTGGCGTCCAGATGATGGGCGCGCAGCAGGCGGTGCGCCAGGCCGTGAAACGTGCCGATCCACATGCCGCCCTGGCCGGTTCCGATCAAATGCTCGATGCGATGACGCATTTCCGCGGCGGCTTTATTGGTGAATGTCACCGCCATGATGGAGTACGGCGAGCAGTTTTCCACCGAGAGCAGCCAGGCGATGCGATGCACCAGGACCCGGGTTTTGCCGCTGCCCGCGCCAGCCAGGACCAGCAGGTTGCCGCGCGGAGCCGCCACGGCTTCGCGTTGTTTGTCATTTAGGCTATCAAGCAGATCGGAAACGTCCATAGGGGACCTTTTTTTTTACGACACTCCTCTGGCGCTTGACGGCGACAAAGCAAATGTACTGGTTATTTATACAGACATATAAAGGATTATAACAAGGCTGTCAAAGATGCCAACTGCGAAATTTCAATATGCGGCAACAGACGGGCATCGGGGGCCTGGAAAAAATCACCGCCGCGATCGTTAATCCAGCAGGCCTGCATGCCGCAGCGTATGGCGCCGGTAACGTCCGCCGCCAAATCATCGCCCACATGCAAAATGCCGTTTAACGGCACATCCAGTTTAATCGCCGCCCGATGATACATATCCCGGTAAGGCTTGGCCCGGCCATCGGGACCGGCGCGCAGCACAAAAGCGAAATAATCGCCCAGGCCGCAAGCCTCCGGGGAAGCATTACCGTTGGTAATAGCCACCAGCGGCCAGCGGGCCGCGAGCGCGCCCAGCGTCTGGTGGGTGGCATCGGGCACGCTGATATCGCTGCGCCAGCGGGCGAAATTCGCCATGGCGGCGTCGGCGCCGGCTCGGGCTTCCTGCGCGCTTAAGCCGTGATTGCGCAGCGCCAGTTCAACCGCCCGCCAGCGCCAGCGGGTGACGTCATGGTAAATTTCCGGCTCTTGCCTGCGCAATTCGGCCCGCAGCGCTTTAAAATGGCCGGCGTCCAGCGTTTTCAGCGCCGGGTGGTAGCCCTGCAAAAAAGCGACCGACTCCAGTTCCGTGCGGGCAATCACCGGACGGTTATCATAAAGGGTGTCGTCCAAGTCAAAGGTCAACGCGCTGAACGGGCGCAGAGGTCGATAAAAATGCATCAGGTCTTCCCTCGTTTGGCGCGCGGATGCGCGGCATCATAGACCAGGGCCAGATGCTGGAAATCAAGATGGGTATAGATTTGGGTGGTCGAGAGGTTGGCATGGCCGAGCAATTCCTGCACCGCCCGCAGATTACCGCTGGACTCCAGCATATGGGTGGCAAAGGAGTGGCGCAGTTTATGGGGATGGACATGGCTCTCAAGGCCCTGCTTCACCCCCCACTCCGCAAACCTTTTTTGCACATTGCGCATGGAAATACGCTTACCGGTTTTGGCGACGAACACGGCATTGTCCTCGGGGGCGAACAGATCGCGCAGCGCCAGCCAATGCTGAAGCCAGGTGATGGCGCTCTTGCCCAGCGGCAGTTTGCGCTCTTTGTTGCCTTTACCCACCACCCAGACTTCTCCGGCCGCCAAATCAAGATGGCCGCAATCCAGATTCACCAGCTCCGCCAGGCGCAGGCCGTCGCCATACATGACTTCCAGCATGGCGCGATCGCGTACCGCCAGCGGATCGTGGGTATCGATATCCAGCAACCGGTTGACTTCGTCGACATCCATATTTTTCGGCAGATGCCGGCCGGCCCTCGGCGCGGAAACGCCTTTGGCGGGGTTGGCTTTTAATTCGCCCCGCCCCACCAGCCAGTCAAGGAAACTGCGCAGCGCCGACAAACGCAACGCCAGGCTGGCCACCTGCAGACCCTGGCGTTTGCTGCGGGTGGTCATCGACCGGACATGGGTCACATCCAGCTGCGGCCACGCGGTTACGCCCAGTTCGTCAGCCAGGATTAACAGGGCGGTCAACTGGTGGTCATAACTCGATTGGGTCAATGGACTGAGCTGCCGCTCTACCCGAAGGTAGCGCAAAAAAGCGTCTACCTCAGGGCGCAGCGGCGAGTCGGGGGAGGTCATGACCTGCCGACCCAGCGGGTCAGCAGGCCGGGCAACAACACGGCAAGCTGTTGCAGCAGCACCGTACCCATGCCGGGCTGGTAATGCTGGCCGTCGCGGCTGGTGAACGTCAGCACGCCCAGATCGCCCTTCTCGCCCATCAGCGACATCGCCACCGAGCCGACCTGTCGGGCCTGGGGCAGGAGTTGCAACAATTCGGGACCGTTAAGACTGCCCAAATAGTGGTTCCCCTGCCCCAGGCGCTGGATGCGCAAAGGTTCGAAGGCGGTGCGGGAAATGCCCAGATGGGTAAAGTCCGACGGCGCGCCGATAAACCATTTATCGGTGAATAAGCGCACATGGGCCCCGGATAATCCCAGGCTGCGCGCCCAGCGCTGCAAGCGGTTGAGCATGTCCAGCAGGCCGTCGGCGGCGGCCAGGTCGGACTGCAAATCCAACAGGCGGTTAAACAGCTGTTCATTCGCCGCGGCCTGCTCCATCAACCGGATGATGTCTTCTTCCAGTTGCTGGATATGATGACGCTGCCGCGCAAGCTGCCACTCAAGCAGCGAAACGCTGCCCCGGTTAACATGGGGCACGCGCATTTGCTCGACCTGGCAGGCATTGCGGATGAAAAAATCCGGATTATCCAACAAAAATTGCGCGACCACGTCGTCATCAAGCCGCAAAGCCGTATCCACTTGCTCCCCGAGATGCTTCATAGATGAATAAACCCGTCATAGATATGCGTTGCCGGTCCGGTCATATACAGCGGATTCCCCGGCCCTTTCCAACTGATTTGCAGCCGGCCGCCCGTCAGATCCACATCCACGCGATCCGACAGCAGTCCCTGTTGGATACCGACCGCCACCGCCGCGCAGGCGCCGCTGCCGCAGGCCCGGGTTTCCCCGGCGCCGCGTTCGAACACCCGCAAGCGGATATGCTGCGGGTTAATGACCTGCATAAACCCGATATTGGCCCGCTCCGGAAAACGTTCGTGATTTTCCATCACCGGCCCGAGGGTGGCCACCGGCGCGGCATCCACGTCCTCCACCTGGATAACGCAGTGGGGATTGCCCATGGAAACCACCCCGCACAGCACGGTCTGCTCGGCTACCCGCATAATATAAGTTTTCTCGGCCTTGGTGGCGCGGAAAGGCACGATCTGCGGATCGAAATTCGGCTCGCCCATATTGACCCGGACCAGTTCGTCATCGGTAATGGTTAATACCATACGGCCGGTTTGGGTACTCACGTGTATTTCACGTTTATTGGTTAAACTTTTCATTCTGACAAAACGGGCAAAACAGCGGGCGCCATTACCGCATTGCGCCACCTCGCTGCCGTCCGCGTTAAAAATGCGGTAATGAAAATCCAGCTCCGGATCGTAAGGGGGCTCCACCACCAATAGCTGGTCGAACCCGACGCCATAATGGCGATCGGCCAGGCGACGTATCAGTTCCGGCGAAAAATAGACATTTTGCGTAACGGCATCCACGACCATAAAGTCGTTTCCCAGACCGTGCATTTTGGAAAACTGCATATCTTACTCCGCTGAGTAACCCTTACGCGCAGCATAGCGCGTCTCCGGGACGGATGCGACTGTATCGCGGTTACGGCTGCTGCACGGCGCCGGCGGTGCCCTGGCCGCTACCGCCCGGATTGGCGCTTTGCGCCGGCGCTTGCACCGCCGTCGGCGAAGCGGTGGCCGGTTTGGGTTTACTGGCGGGTTGCTCCACCGGCGGATAATACAGCGGCCCTTTCAGCCCGCATCCGTTCAATCCCAGAATTAAAAACGCCAGCGTAATAAGGCGTAATGGGTTTTTCATGCGATTAATTACCTGTCATTCATGCTCTCAAGCCACCTATAATCGCAGTTAGATCCTGAAAAGCAATAGGAATCGAACGGGCGCGATGCCGGGCGACGCGGGCAAATGGAAGATGGCGGGCCCGGTTTACGGGCCCCGGCGGCTAGTTTAGCCCGGCCTGCTGGCGCACCAGGGACGCATCCGATTCATAAGACATCGGGCTCAGCTGCGACAGGACGGTGTTGCGAAACGGTACTACCTGGATGCGGCCGTCCAATTGCACAATCTGGTAAAACTGCGGCAGGTTGAAGTTTATAAAGCTGGAGCCGTAGGTAAACCGATCGTGGGACGAAGAATAAAAACGGCTGACATCGCGCACCAGCTCTTCTTTGCTGCCTTCGCAATGGTGGTAAGCCTCGACGCGGTTGTTTTCGTCCAGGATATAAATATTAAAGCCCGCGTCGTCCGCGCTGTCTTCAAAGAAGAACTGGATAATGCCTTCACTGGCAAAACCATCCACCACCGGCGGCAAATTCACCTTCTCGGTTTCCATTTGGATCGACAGCCCGTGCAGCTTGTTGTTGGAAATGGCACCGTAAAATTCGATGGCGTTCTCCAGCTTTTGCACCGAGACGCTCAGGCGCTCGAAAAACAGCCCCCAGGTCTGGCCCGCTACCCGTACCGCTTTAAAGCGCGCCGGGTCCTGGCGGGTACTGGAAAGACGCAGCTCGATACAATCGGCCACCAATTGCTGCACCCGGGTGCGAATCAGGCCGCGCAGATGCTGGCTGTAGCAAAACACTTCCACCGTATCCGGGGGCGATGCGTCCTGATGCATTTTGCCCAGAATGGTTTTCAGCGCTTCCAGTACCGCCTGCTCGCCGTTGAAATGCAGGGTGCGCACTTCGTTCCAGGAGTTGCGGTACAGCAGGTCGATACTGCCCACCAGGCACTCCTGCTGCTGGCCGAAACTGAACACGTCCAGCTTGCGGAAATCGAAATGCACCACCTGATTGCGGAACACGGCGGTCGGATCGTGTTCGAGATTGACGATAATGGCCAAATGGCGAATTTCGCAGGGGCTGTACAGGGCTTTTGGCGTCGGCGCGGGCACCCGCAGCGGGAAATTGCGCGATACATCCGCCACCAGCTCCTGGAGCCGGGGAAGATCGCATAACTCGCTGCCTTTAATATGCAGGCGCGTCTTGGCGGTCAGCAGGCCGTTGAACCAGGCCCAGGCCACCAGCTTGTTCAGATAGCGGTTATATTCCAGCGGCTGATGGCTGATGATAAATTCCATCGACGGCGACTGGTTATAAAGATACCAGCCGGCCCGGTTGGCCCTGCCCTGCGGCACGTGGATAAACGTCAGGTTCTGCTCGGACAGGTCCGGGGAGATCTGCGGGTTAATCAGCGTCACTTTACCCGGCAGCGCTTCAAATGCCGCGTACAATTTACGGGTCAGCACCCCGATATCCTGCGGACTGGCGCTGACGCTCAGATTATTGCGCCGCGCAAAGCGAATTAGGTTACGGTAGCTTTGCATCATGGCGTCGAGCAATTCGTTATGGGCTTCGCGCACCCGGCCGATTTTCCAGTTGGCGCGGTCGTCGAGCATGCTCAGACGCTCTTCGTCCCAATCCCATTCTTTCACCTGCTGGCTGAGGATTTCACGGCGCCAGACTACGCTTTCCGGCGTCAGGGATAATTTTTCGCACACTTTGAGATAAAAACAGCGCCGCACCAAATCCAGCCGGGTGGTGTCGTTGATTTGCGTCAGGTAGTGGGTGACGCGTTCCAGCATCATGCAATAAGGATCGAGGCCGTAGGAGACGATCTCGCCGTCGTGCAAATGCTGCTTAATGTTCATGGCCAGCAGCTGGGTATTGGGATATTCCCAGGAATAGGCTTCCAGCAGCAGGGTTTTGAGCACCGCTTTATAAGGGGAATCAATGCTTTTATATAATTGCCACAGGCTGGCGCCGAAATACTCTTCGGCGGACAGCGTGCCCAACCCGCCCAAATCGAGCCATTCATTGGGGGTCAGCGCGCCGCGGGCATAAAGCGACATGACGTATTCGTCGTAATGATCTTCTTCGTCGCCCGGCACCATGTTCCATAACAGGCGTTTGCCGGCCATGCGCACCGCGGTGCGGTAAAATTCGTCCAATAACAGGATATGCTGGGTGGAACCGCAGTCTTCGTCGCCCAGGCTGCCGCTTTCATTGCGCCGGAAACGATTTTCATCAATCAGGAAGAAGTTGACTTCCACGCCCTTGGTGGCGGCCCATTTTTCCAGCAGCGAGCATTTGCGCTGCAGTTGGCGGCGCTCTTCGTTATCCAGCCAGGACTGGTGGCAAACCCAGATATCGAGATCGGAATTGGCATTCTGCCCGATGGACGAAGTGCTACCCATGGAATAGACGCCCGTGATCGGCCGTTCGCCGCTGGGCGGCACCACCAGCGGCACGTCGGAAGGCTCGGTTAACTCGGCCAGCCAGGCGGCCTGGGTTTCATCAGACGTGTAGAAGCAAATGCCGCAGGGAACGTTACCTTCAAGGTAACCCGGAAGCATTGGATGATGATAATGTAATAAGGTTGGCAGCAGACTGTAAACTTGTTGAAAGGCCGGCCCCATGGCCGCCAAAGCCCGATCTACCCGTAATTGGTTGATCGCGTCCAGTCTCTGTTTCAGTGTCTCGATATAGAAGTACAAGACGTCTCGCCTGGTTGTCCCGGTGCCTAAAGAACCCATTCCCATAACCGGCCGCGTAGTAGTAGTTTAGAAGAATGGTCGACCGGTAATTGCTGGAAACGTGATCAATTTAACACCTTGCTGTTTGACCGTAAAGAAAGTTAAGCTACTCGTTAATTATAACACTTTTCCCTGCGGCTACCTTTAATTCCATTTAACCATCATTTCACCCGCCGCCGTCACCACCGTATCCTGATAACTTACAGCGCTTTACTATCAATGATAGAATGGTTAAAGAATGCTTGAAACGGTAACCCATTATGCAAGATACCTTCGTTAGGATCGCCACCCGGCAAAGCCCGCTGGCGCTGTGGCAAGCCTATTATGTGCAACGGCAATTAATGCTTCACCATCCCGATTTGCGGGTGGAACTGGTGCCCATGGTGACCCGCGGCGATATTTTGCTGGATACGCCCCTGGCCAAGGTCGGCGGCAAGGGATTATTCGTCAAAGAGCTTGAGCGGGCCTTGCTGGAAAATCGCGCCGATATCGCCGTGCACTCCATGAAGGATGTCACGGTGTCATTCCCCGACGGTCTTGGCCTGGTGACCATCTGCGAGCGGGAAGATCCGCGCGATGCGTTTGTCTCCCCGGCATACGCCGGCCTGGACGACCTGCCTGCGGGCGGCGTGGTGGGGACCTCAAGCCTGCGCCGCCAGTGCCAGGTGCGGGAACGGCGGCCCGATCTGGTGATTCGCGACCTGCGCGGCAATGTGGGCACGCGCCTGGCAAAACTGGACCGGGGCGAATACGACGCGGTGATCCTGGCGGTCGCCGGCCTAAAACGCCTGGAGCTTGAGCATCGTATCCGCCAGCCGCTCGATCCGCAGTTCTGCCTGCCCGCCGTTGGCCAGGGCGCGGTAGGCATCGAATGCCGCCTGGATGACAGCCGCACCAGGGCGCTGCTCGCGCCGCTGCATCATCACGCCACCGCCATCCGCGTCGGCGCCGAGCGCGCCATGAACGCGCGTCTGGAGGGGGGGTGCCAGGTGCCGATCGGCAGCTACGCGGAAATCGAGGGCAACCAGCTGTGGTTGCGCGCGCTCGTGGGACAGCCCGACGGCGGCAACGTGATCCGCGCCCAGGGCCGCGCGCCCCTGGATGGGGGCGAGGCCCTGGGCATTGCCCTGGCCGATGAATTACTCGGCAACGGCGCCCGTGGGATATTGGATCGGGTTTAT
Organism: Enterobacterales bacterium; assembly: GCA_015654925.1. Lineage (GTDB taxonomy): Bacteria > Pseudomonadota > Gammaproteobacteria > Enterobacterales > Enterobacteriaceae > Acerihabitans. Next base: position 23,362 of record JAATFX010000129.1, read on the forward strand.
GCCCAGGCAAATCAAGGAACCCCGCCCAGATGAGCATTCTGGTGACCCGCCCTTCCCCCGCCGGCGAAGAGCTGGTCAATCGCCTGCGGGCGCGGGGCCGGTCCGCGTGGCACTTGCCGTTAATCGACTTTTCCCCGGGACGGGAGCTGGCGCAGTTGCCCGCGCGCCTGGCGGCGCTGGCGCCGGGGGATTTAGTGTTTGTCGTGTCAAAACACGCGGTAAATTACGCCCACCCCTTCCTGGCCAGGCAAGGCGTGTCCTGGCCTGCCCACGTGAAATATTATGCGGTGGGCCGCGCCAGTGGCCTGAACCTGCATACCGTCTCCGGCCTGCCGGTGGAGTTTTCCCGCGCGGGCGACAGCAGCGAGCATCTGCTGGCGCTGTCGTCATTGCAGCGCATAACCGGACTGCGGGCGTTGATCCTGCGCGGCAACGGCGGCCGGGAAGTTTTGGAAAAGACGTTGCGCCAACGTGGCGTCCAGGTCTGCTACAGTGAATGTTACCAGCGCAGCCCGGTCCATTATGACGGCGAAGCGCAAAGCCGGCGTTGTTTGCAATTAGAGATCAATACTTTGATCATAACCAGCGGCGAAATGTTACAACAATTCTATACTTTAATTCCTGAGTACTATCGCACCACCTGGCTATTGCAATGCAGGTTGATAGTAGTGAGCGAACGATTAGGGGCATTAGCCCGCCAATTGGGCTGGACGGACATCGTCGTAGCAAACGCGGCAGACAATGATGCGCTTATGCGCGTGCTGCTCTAAATTTAATCATGGGATAGGCCAACATGACGGAACACACTACTCCAACGACTCCGCAGGAAGAGGCGGCCAGGGCGGCAGAAACCCCACAGGCGACGTCATCCGCCCCCGGCGAAACGATGGCTGATTCCGCCAAAGCCAAACCCGTGTCCGGCGGTCCGCTACCGCCCGCAGGCAAATCGAAAGGCACAAAACCCCTGGGCGTGATCCTGGCGGCGATAGCCATTATCCTTGCGCTGCTGCTGGCGGCGGCCCTGTATGGCTACGGCGTGCGTCAAGCGAAGCTGCAAAGCGCGCTTAACCAGCAATTGCAGTCCCGCGTCGAGGCGCTGCAGCAATCCCAGCAACAGCAGCAGCAGCAATACCAGACGGCATTGCAGCAGCAGGGCCAGGCGCTGTCGACCGCGCAGCATCAGGCGGCGGCCCAGGCAAAACAATTAAGCGAGTTGCAAGATAAGGTCGCCACCATCTCCGGCTCCGATGCCAATACCTGGTTGCTGGCGCAGGCGGACTTCCTGGTGAAACAGGCCGGACGTAAATTATGGAGCGATCAGGATATCGTTACCGCCGGCGCGTTGCTCAAAAGCGCGGACGCCAGCCTGGCGGATATGAACGACCCCAGCCTGATGAATGTGCGCCGGGCGATCACCGAAGATATCGCCGCGCTCTCAGGCGTTAGCCAAGTGGATTTCGACGGCATTATCCTGAAAGTCAATCAGCTATCAAACCAGGTGGATAATCTGCGCCTGGCGGATAACGACAGCGATGAGTCGCCCATGGACAGCGACGGCGGCCGCGAATTGTCGAGCTCCGTACGGGAATGGCGGCAAAACCTCAGCAAAAGCTGGCATAACTTCATGAACGATTTCATTACCATCCGCCGCCGCGATACCAGCGCCGAACCCCTGCTGGCGCCGAACCAGGATATTTATCTGCGCGAGAATATCCGCTCGCGCCTGCTGATCGCGGCGCAAGCGGTGCCGCGCCATCAAAATGAGGTTTACCAGCAATCCCTGGAGACGGTTTCCACCTGGGTGCGCGCCTATTTCGACACCGATGACGCCAATACCCGCGCCTTTCTCAGCGAGCTGGACAACCTGAGCCAACAAACCATTACCATGGATGTGCCGGCGCAGTTAAGCAGCCAGCCGCTGCTGGAAAAACTGATGCAGACCCGCGTACGCAACTTGCTGGCGCAGCAACCGGCTGCCGCCGCTCAGGGAGAATAAACGATGCTACGAGTATTGTTATTATTCATCCTGCTGATTGCCGGAATTGTTATCGGGCCGATTGTCGCCGGCCACCAGGGCTATGTGCTGATCCAGACCGATAACTACAACATCGAAACCAGCGTGACCGGTTTGGCGATCGTGCTGATCGTGGCGCTGGTGGTGTTATTTATCCTGGAATGGATACTGCGTCGCATTTTCCATACCGGCGCCCGTACCCGGCGCTGGTTCAACGGCCGTAAAAATCACCGCGCCCGCAAACACACCGAGGCCGCGCTGATGAAGCTGGCCGAAGGAGATTATCTCCAGGTTGAAAAATTGCTCACCCGCAATGCCGACCATGCCGACCAGCCGGTAGTCAATTATCTGCTGGCCGCAGAAGCCGCCCAGCAGCGCGGCGATGATATCCGGGCCAACCAGCATCTGGAACGGGCGATGGAAGCCGCCGATAACGATCAACTGCCGGTAGACATTACCCGGGTGCGTATCCAACTGGCGCGTAACGAGAATCATGCCGCCCGTCATGGCGCCGACCATCTGCTGGAAGTGGCGCCCCGCCATCCGGAAGTGTTGCGCCTGGCCGAACAGGCGTTTATCCGCACCCATGCCTGGCAGGCTTTGTTGGATATCCTGCCGGCCATGCGCAAAGTGCACGTCTATGACGAGGATAAGATCCAGGCGCTGGAACACCAGGCTTATAACGGGTTGATGGATCAGATCATGGAAAACGAGGGTAGCGCGGGGCTCAATGCCTGGTGGCGCCATCAAAACCGCAGGACCCGCAACGACACCTCGCTGCAAGTGGCGCTGGCCGAGCATTTGATCGTGTGTAACGACCATGAAACCGCCCAGGCGATTATCGTCAAGGGCCTGAAGAACCAGCGTAACGAACAGCTGCTGCTGCTGCTGCCACGCTTAAAAAGCGGCGATCCGGAACAGTTGGAAAAAGCGGTCCGCCAGCAGATTAAACAGCAGGGGGACACGCCGCTGCTCGATAGCACCATGGGACAGTTATTGATGAAGCGCGGCGAGTGGCAGGGTGCCGCGGATGCCTTTCGGGCGGCGTTGAAACAGCGTCCCGACGCCCATGATTACGCATGGCTGGCCGATGTGCTGGACCGCCTGCATCTGCCCGAAGAGTCGGCGCAGATGCGCCGTGAAAGCCTGAAACTCACGCTCTGAATGATTGGCACCAAAAAAAACACTTGCCATGATGGCAAGTGTGAACAAGGTCAGGTCATTAAGACAACAGGTTGGTGCCTCACTCAACGTTTTGTCCGGGGTATCTGATGAAGGTCTCATCGAAGGGCTGGACAATAGGCACCGCAAATTTGGCTCTGCGACATTCCTGGATTTATGAAGCGTAAACGCGAGCATAAGAGATGGAATGGGCATCTACAGCGGGGATAATGCAGTTTCCATGCCAGGAGGCCGGCATAAGGGATGACGTCTCCCTGCAACTCGTCACTGTAACTCGCTTACGCCCCGCCTCGCCGCGAACAATAGCCAGACAGAGAACCTCATCAACCCATTGAAATAAAATAATTTTTCATATGGCCGCCGGCCGCCGAACCAACCATGCGCGCCCAAAGGGCCGGCGATGTTTTTTTCCGCGGAGGCACGACGAGGCATCGGATTGCGTCCGGAAAATTGCCCAGTAGGAACGATCCGCCGGCCACCTATGTCACCTATAGACGACGGAATTTTGCATATTATATTTTTATTAATCTATTCAAACAGTTAAGTGTCTCTTTTCCGAGACAAAGCGGTAAAAATTTTCGTTGCCATTGCCCAAATTAAATATATAGCGAGCGCTCGCCTATCGGCCGGGTTTTAAACCGGCGATGCAGCCATAAATACTGGCCGGGGGCTTTCATGATTTCACATTCAATGACCCGATTGACGTAATTGGCCGCCGCTAAATTATCGTCATAAGGGTAATTTTCCAGTTCCGGCGAAATCACCAGTTGATACCCTTGCCCATCGGGTTTGCGGATCACCACCGCGCTCACTAACTTTGGCCTGGCCAATTTGGCGATAGTAAAAGTACCGTTGGTGGTGGCGGTCTGGTGCACCCCAAAAAACGGCACGAATACGCTGCCTTTGGGGCCATTATCCTGATCGGGGGCAAACCACACCACTCCGCCGCGTTTAAGGGTGTGCACCATGCAAACCAGCTTTTTACGGCTGACCAGATTATTACCCGACCGCGAACGCCCCCATTTCTGTACCAGTTCCATAATTTTGCTGTTATGGGGCCGGTACATTACGGTCATGGGTCTGCAATGGCCTAAAATACGGAAATGCAGTTCCAGGGTCATGAAATGCACTCCGATAACAATCACGCCATTCTTTTTTTCCGCGGCCGCGTCAAGATGGTCCAGGCCAATTATATCAAACCATTTTTTTATCCGCCGATCGGACCAGAACCACGCCATTCCGGTTTCCATCAGTCCCATGCCCAGGGACGCGAAATTATCGGCGAGTTTTAGTTGTATTTGTTCGGGTTCAACGGTGGGAAAACTGAGTTCGAGGTTGCGTTTGGCGATGGAGACGCGTCTTTTTAAAAAGCGCATGGATAACAAACCCATTCTGCCGCCAAGCTTGATCAAAATCGGGTAAGGCAGTTGCACCAGCAAAAAAAGTACGCCGAGGCCCAGCCACAGCGTCCAGTATCTGGGGTGTATATAGCTTAACGGCAATATCCAGCGTTGGAACATATGATTATCTCAGATGCATAAGGCGGGCACGAACAAACCGGCAGCTTGGATAACTCAGGTTTTCACCTCTGGCGCGGCGTTGCAACCTGGCTACTCTTGCTTTATTTGCATTGTCCCAACAGTGCATTCACTGGTATTTAAAATAAAAAGCCGACCTTCCGGTCCGTTTCCATAACGTTACAAGGATATAAAAATATCCTGATAAGAGTACCCGTTTTATTTTACAGAAAAAAGGCAACCCATCACGACCCCGGTTTTTTTAATCAGACGCGATGGCTTTAATCTGAGTAGTACCGAGCGGTAGTATAATTTCTTCTTGACGCAGACTATTAAGACAGTCGGCAACGAGTTTAATTCATTTACGGTCAGCGTTCATGGATCTTCTGTCGTTAATTATCCCGGCAGGCCGGTTTTTTGCCGGGATAATTTAAGAAAAATACCAAAGATCACGCGAGGTATTGCAATCTCAAGCCGATACCGTCAATTGCCGCTGCTCGCCCAAGCCTGCAACGCCCAAACGCAGCCGCTGGCCCGCCCGCAGGAAAACCGGCTGTGGTTTTTGGCCTAATCCCACCCCTGGCGGCGTGCCGGTGGCGATAATGTCGCCCGGCTGCAGGCTCATAAAGCGGCTCAGATAACTGACAATCTGCCTGACGCCGAAGATCATGGTGCCGGTATTGCCGTTCTGATAGCGTTTTCCGTCCACCTCCAGCCACAGGTCAAGGTCCTGGGGATCGGCAATTTCATCAGCGGTCACCAGCCAGGGACCGATGGGACCAAAGGTATCGCAGCCCTTGCCTTTGTCCCACGTGCCGCCCCGCTCGATTTGCCATTCCCGTTCGGAAAGATCGTTAACCACGCAATACCCGGCCACGTGGTTCATTGCCTCTTGTTCGCTGATATAACGCCCGCCCTGGCCGATGACCACCCCAAGCTCTACTTCCCAGTCGGTCTTGGCGGATTGGCGGGGGATTTGCACGTCATCATTGGGACCCGTGATGGCGCTGACCCATTTATTGAAGACAATGGGTTCCTGCGGGATGGCGGCGCCGGTCTCAGCGGCATGATCGGCATAATTCAGGCCGATACAGACAAACTTGCCCACCTGGCCGACGCAAGGCCCCAACCGCGGCTCGCCCCCCACCAGCGGCAATTGGGAAATATCCACGGCGCGCAGTAGATCGAGCGAGGCGGGCAACAGCGCCGACCCGCCTACATCGCTGATATGTCCGGACAGGGCGCGAATCCGACCGTCATTATCCAAGATTCCGGGGCGTTCCGCGCCCGGCTGACCATAGCGCAATAACTTCATCTTTTCTCCTGGGTTCTTTACGTAAGATAACCGATGGAAATACTATGCCCCGCGGCATACCCCGGCCACCACAACCACCGGTCATAGACTAAATATATGAAGGAGATCACTTAATGCGCCTTCGTAAGTCCCCCGGCAGCGGGGCCGGCTAAACCGGATTGAAACATCCGGCTTATATTGTCGGTTTCATTGGACGATGCCTTGATTTATTTCGGCGTTGCATTATGCTCGTGGCGTTTATTCATCCGGCGCATTATCCAGGTATTTTTATGCTGGCCCCCATATTTTCATTGGTGTGATATTTTTAATGAAAATAAAACTGGTATTGGTTGACGACCATGAATTAATTCTTAATGGCATTAAATTAATGCTTGCTCCCCATCCGCGTTATCACATTTTAGGCCAGACCGATAACGGGCTGGACGTGTACCGCCTGTGCCGTGACAATAATCCGGATATCGTCATTCTGGATTTAGGGTTGCCCGGCATGGACGGGCAGGATGTCATCGCCCAGCTCCTGCGCCGCTGGCCCGCCATGCGCATCATCGTCCTCACGTCACGCCAGGGGGAACATCATGCCGCCAGCGTGCTGCGCCTGGGCGCCCTGGGTTTTGTGCTCAAGGGAAGTCCGCAGCATATTTTACTGGAAGCCCTGCCGGGGGTGTTGGCCCGCAGGCGCTATATCGATCCTTCCCTGGATCATTTCCGCGTATTCCAATTGCTGGAGGAAGCCGGCACACATCCCCTTTCACTCACCCTGCGGGAGCGGCAGGTACTCAAGCAGATCGCCGAAGGAGCGGGCAATCAAACCATTGCCGCCAATCTCTCCATCAGCCCGAAAACGGTCGAAACCCACCGCCTGAATATCATGCGCAAGCTGGATGTCCATAAAGCCGTTGAGCTGGTGCATTGGTCCCACCGACTGGGGCTGGTGGAATATTATTAGCCGTCATATCCGGTGATTACCTGATATACCGCCGGCGCGGCGTTTATATAATATCTCATGTATGCCGCGGCCATTTCACCAAGCATAAGGAACCGCATGCCGGACCAAATTATTGCGCATACGCCATTGAACGGCAGCGCCGCCGATGACTTTATTTTTAAACGCTTGACCGGCCGCGAATCCCTGTCGACGATATATCAATTCAGTGCGGAATTTCTTAGCCGACATAATGATTTGGACATAAATTCATTATTAGGAAAAGATATGGCCCTGGAAATAAAACTAGCCGGCGGAGGCAGCCGGTATTTACATGGCCACATCACCCGTGTCGATTTCAGCGGCTACGATTTACAACAAGAAAAATACAAGCTGTATACCGTTACCCTGCATCCGGCTTTATGGTACCTCACGCAAAATCGCGATTGCCGCATCTGGCAGGAAAAGACCATACCCGACATTATCGGCGCCGTCCTGGCCGAGTTTAACATTGCGTTTGAAAATCTGCTGTCCAGCGCCTATACCCCGCACCCCTATTGCGTACAGTACCAGGAGAGCACCTTTGCTTTTCTGAGCCGGTTGATGGAGCATGAGGGTATTTATTATTACTTCAAACACGATGCCCGCGGGCATACGCTGGTACTGTCGGACTCGCCGCTGGCGCACCGGCCATTTCCCGGCTATCAAGACATTGCTTACCAGCAGCCGGGATATGGCCTGACCGACCATCGCGAAGGTATTACGCGTTGGAATATGTCCCAGCGCGTTACTCCCGAACTGTGCAGCATAGATGACTACGACTTTCGCAAACCCCGGGCCCATCTGGCGCAGTCCTGCCTGAACGGGGCGTCGTTCGCCGCCGGTAAAACGGAATTGTTCGATTGGCCCGGCCGCTATGAGGATAACCAGCAGGGCCAATTCCTGGCGCAGATCCGCCAGCAGGCCTGCGCGGCCGGGCAACAGCAGGTTTGCGGCCAGGCCACCGCGCGCGGTTTGTCCCCGGGGCATACCTTTCGCATCCACAACTGCCCGCGGCCGCTGGACGAACAAAACTATCTGGTGGCCGCGGTGGAATATAGCCTGTGCGATAGCCGCTATCGCCATGAAAATGACCGGCGCGGCGGTGGCCAGGACTGTTTTAGCGTCGAGTTCACCGTCGTCCCCGCCACCGTCCCCTGGCGCCCGGCCCGCCTTACCCCCTGGCCGAAGACGCACGGCCCCCAGACCGCCGAGGTCGCCGGTCCCGTGGATAAAACCATCTGGACCGACAAATATGGCCGCGTAAAGCTGAAGTTCCGCTGGGACCGGCGCGGCGCGGGCGACGACACCGGTTCGTGCTGGGTACGCGTTTCCAGCCAGTGGGCCGGCTGGAAATACGGCAGCCTGCAGGTGCCCAGGGTCGGCGAAGAGGTGATTGTGGATTTTATCAACGGCGATCCCGATCGGCCCATTATCACCGGCCGGGTTTACAATCAAGAATCCCTGCCGCCCTGGGAACTGCCCGCGGCCGCCGCCAGAATGGGGTTTATGAGCCGCAGCAAGGAAGGTGGCGTCGGCAATGCCAGCTTTTGGTTTATGGAAGACGCGCCGGGGCAAGAGTCATTTTCCCTGCATGCCGAGCGCGATATGAATATCACGGTCGAGCGGGATAAACATGTCAGCGTCGACGGCAACCTGGCCCGGCAAATAAAAGGCCGGACGCAATTTATCCATCTGGGTTCCTGCACCACCCGCAAACTCCAGCCCGATATGCAAACCTTTCACCGGGGTAAATCCGCCCTGATTACCGCCGGCGGCAGGGCCGACGCCATCATCGGCGGCGAGTATAAGCAGGTGACCGGCCCTTCCCGCCAGCGCGTCAGCGAGGATCTCTGCCGCCACGCCGGCGGGACCATCAGCCACCACGCCCTGGATTCCATTATGTTCGACGCCGGCAATAAAATCATTTTTGGCGCCAGTCTCTACCTGGCCGCCGGGCATGATACCGAAGAGAATCCGGCGCAAACCGGCCTGGCGGCGGCGCACGGACCCACCGCGCGGGAAATAGCCGATCGCCAGCGGTCCAGGCGACAGCAAAGCCGGCGCGAACCGACCCGCGTGGTATATACCAAAGGCGTTAACCAAGACATAAACGGGGTGGATCAACAGCGCATCGCCGGCAATCAGGATATCGAGGCGCAAGGGGACGTCACCCGCGATATCAGCGGCCGGTGGCGGGAACATGTGCGCCAGGATCTGTCGATCCGGGCCGGCGGGGACGCCACTCTGAACGCCGGCGGCAAAGTATTAATAGAGACCAAAGAGATGGTGCATAACATCGAAGGGCATATCGAAACCCATTCCGCCCATGCGCTGAACGTAACCGGCTTTTCTCAATCCATTGATTCTATGAGCTTTTCAATGTCGAAAATGGCGGTGAAAACCAATGAGATATTAACTTCGACCACCAAGGTGAATTTGGCCAAAACCGATATCCGGATGGAAACGGTGGGGGTCAATATCGGCCAGGGGCAGTTGGATATCCGCACCACGCTGCTCAGCCTTAATACCAGCGCCATCACCCTTTTTCTCTGAATGCGACACGCCATTTATCGGGCACCATGCCATGACTAAACCATGAAAATCATCAAACCCCTGCGATTGGGGATACTGCATCGCCCCTGGCGCTGGCAGGGCAAAAACCGACTGGGGGTTTCCCTGTTGGCCCTGGCGGATATGGGCCCCGCCCCCCGCCTGCGCCCCGAACCCGAACTTTGGCAACTGGCGGCCCAGGAACTAACCGGCAGCGGCGGTCTGCTGGATTTGGCAATCCCCAAAGCCTGCGCCGAGTTCCTGGCCACCGGCTACGCCTATACCCGGCACCAGCCGCAAAAAAACGCCTGCTTGGTTAAAATCCGGGTAGGGAAACGGGAAAAAAGCCTGGTGGCGTTTGGCGATCGCTACTGGGTCAATGGTCAACCCTCCCCCGCGCTGCCCTTTGAACGTCTGCGGCTGGATTGGGAACACGCTTTCGGCGGCGAAAACGACGCGCTGAACCCCAGGGGCATGGGCGCGGCGCCGGTAATACGCGACGGCGCGCCGTGCCACCCCTTGGCCAACATCGAGCTGCCCGGCCAAGGTTATACCCCGGCGCGGCGAACGATAACTCCCGCCGGTTTCGGTCCGCTGGACTTCGCTGCGCCCGCTAATTTCAAGCGCCTCGGCCAACGCCACGACCAGCAATGGCTGGAGCGGGATTACCCCGGCTTTGCGCGGGATATCGACTGGCATGTGTTTAACCGGGCCGCCAGCGACCAGTGGTGGCCGCAGGCCGCGGCGCTGCCTGCCGGCGCGCCTTGGCAAATCTGGAATATGCATCCCCACCAGCCGCTACAGCAAGGAACCTTGCCCGCCTGGCAGGCCCGGTGTTTTATTCAGCGCGCCGGGAAAACGGCGCTGGAGGAGGTTGCGCTGCGGGCGACCACCCTGTGGTTTTTCCCCCACCTGGAGCAAATGGTGCTGATCTGGCAGGGCAGTTGCACGATAGCGCAGGACGATGCGCTGGATGTCGAGCAATTGCTGGCCGCCATTGAACTGCCCGCGCAGCGCCGCTCCACGGCGTTTTATCAGCAGGTGCTGCACCTGCGCGGGCAAAAGGCCACCGGCGCCGCTTACGCGCTGCGCGAGCGGGACCTGGTGGCGGAAAGCCTGATCGGGCCGTGGCTGGATACCGCGCCCCGGCCAGCCGAAAGTCCCCTTGCCGCCCATCTGGCCGCGCGGGAAAAACGGCTGCGCGCCCGGCATCGGGAAACGCTCTCGCCTGCCGGCCGCGCTGGTGACGGCAGTACGGCCGGCACACCGCTAACCGCAAGCCCGGCGCTGGATGATTTACCGGATTTTATGGCCCGCCTCGATCGGCAGGCCGCTGACTTGCAGCGACAGGCGCAGGACAAGGCTCCCGCCATGACGGCCGCCGCCGCGGGGCCGGCCAGCTATTATCGGATGATGGACGCGCTGCGCCAGCCGGGAACGCCTTCCTCCCGTCCGGCCCCGGATATGGGCAGCAAAGACGCGCAGCGCGGGCTGCATGAAATCTACCGCCTGTCCGCCGATACCCGGCCCGCGGCCTCGCCCCTGGGCGCGGAGCAAACGGCGGCGATCCGCCGGCATGTACTTGACGGCATGGCGCATTCGCGCGATTTCAGCGGCCTGGATCTGACTGGCGCCGACCTCAGCGGAATGGATCTGCGTCAGGCTAATTTCCACCAGGCCTTGCTGGAAAGCGCCAGGCTGGATAACTGCCTGCTGGACGGAGCCAATCTCAACGAGGCCATGCTGGCCCACGCCTCGCTGGCCGACGCCTCGCTGCACGGCGCGCAGTTGATTGATACCTGCCTGACCGGCGCCCGCTGCCGCAACAGCCGGTTCACCGCCGCGCGTTTAACCGGCGTCCTGGTACAACAAGCCACGCTGGATAACTGCCGGTTTGACCAGGCGCAGCTCAGCGGATTGCTGTTTTACCACACCGCGGTTAATCGCTGCCGGTTCAGCCATGCCACCCTGGAAAACTGCGTTTTCCTCGAACCCGATATGGCTGATTTGGATTTCGACCGCTGCAGGCTGGAGAAAACGACCTTTCTGCAGGGTAAATTATGCGGGGCCCGCTTTAACCACGCCCGGCTGGCGAACTGCTCATTTGTCACCATGGCCCTTGATGGGATCCGCTTCGCAGAGAGCCGGCTGGACGATTGCGTTTTTACCAGCGGCACCCATGCGTTGAGATCAATATTTCGCGGCGCGCGCCTTAGCGGTTGTAACTTTCGCCAGACACCGCTCAACGGCGCGGATTTTTCCCGCGCCCTGGCCCGCAACAGCGATTTCAGCGCCGCCGTCCTGTGCGACGCCGTCATGGGAGATATCAACGCCGGCGGCTGCCTGTTTATCCGCACGGATCTCACCCGCGCATCTCTGCCCAACGCCAACTTGATGGGCGCCCTGCTGCAAAAATGCCGGCTGGCGGGCGCCGATCTGAGCCACGCCAATCTGTTTCGCGCCGACCTGTCGCAATCATCCATTGATGCGCAAACCCGCCTGGGGGACGCTTATATCGTGCAATGCAAAACGCTGCCGCGCGCAGGGGAGCCGGTGTCATGACCCCGCTATCGGCTTTGCAGCTACAACAAAAAATCAGCCAGGGCGAAATTATCGCCGGCCTGGTAATCGACCCGGCCCAACTCACCGGCGTGACGCTGCGGGGGGCGATATTCAACGATGTGGTATTTACCCGCCCAGATTTCAGCCTCCGGCAGCTTGAAGATGTGTTGTTCGATGGATGCCGGCTGGAGGATGCGAGTTTTGCCGGCGGCGTCATCGACGGTTGCCGGTTCAACCGCTGCTCTCTGGGCCGGGCGAATTTTGCCGGTTGTACCTTGAAAAGCAGCGTATTCAACCATTGCGATCTGACCCTGGGAGGATTTGGCGGGGCCGCGCTGACTGAAACCCAATTTTTGCAATGCCCGCTGGACGGCGCGCTATTTGAACATGGCGTTATGGAGAAAGTAACGCTCTTCAAGACCACCCTGGCCAACGCCCGCCTGCAAGATTGCCGGATATCGCAGACCACGCTGTTTGATGCCGACCTCCAGGCCACCTTGCTGACTGGTAATAATGTTGATCGCACCATTTTCGCCGGCTGCGATCACCGCAACAATGACTACCGCGGCCAACGTTTTACCGGCTGCCAGTTTACCGATAACGCCATGGATAACGTCAACTTCGGTCAGAGCAACCTGACCGGCAGCTGTTTTAAAGGTGCCTCCCTGCGCGACGCCCGGCTTGACGGCGTCCGCAGCGCCCAGGCGCTATTTATCGACAGCGATTTGCGGCGCGCCCGCGCCCGGCGCGGTTGTTTTGACCAAAGCCAGTTTATCGGCGCCGACCTGCGCCAGGCGGACTTCTCCCATTCATCCCTGGTACAAGCCATGCTCCACTATGCGCGGGCCGGCGGCTGCCGGCTGGCGGCCTGCGATCTGGCTTATGCCGATTTCAGCTGGTCCGATATCAGCGCCGCCGATCTGCGGCAAGCGCGTTTCCTGCGCACCCGCATGCACCGCGCCCGGCGGCGGGACACGCTGTTTTCCACGGATCTGGGCATCCTGGCGCGGGACGAGGCGCTGTTCGCCGCCGAAGAATGGACCCGCCTGCGGCAACCCGGCCCGCCTACTTATCCACATCCCAGCGAGACCGATTATGATTAACCGACATGCAACCGTTAACCATGGCACAGCGCCGCCCCGCCAGGCCGTAGGGCAGGTGGTGAATATCCTGCCCGAGGGCTTTTTTATCGTGCGCCACCAGCAGCGCGGCTGGCAATGCCGTCTGGCCGCCAGCTGTTTATTGACCCCGGAACCGGGGGACGTGGTGTTGATCGCCGGCGACGAAGCCCAGCTGTGGTTGCTGGCCGTGCTTACCCGTGCCGATAACGGCCGCCCCTTCGCCCTGAGCGTGCCCGGCGATTTGCGCATCGCCCCCTGCGGGGAATTAACCCTGACGGGCGAAAGCCGCCTGCAGTTGAACGGACCGGCGGTAAACATCAATGCCGATCGCAGCGAGTGCCATATCGGACGAATGCAATACCACGGCCAGGATCTGTCGGCCTGGGTCGACACCGTATGCATCGTGGGCAAGCGTCTCGAATCGGTATGGCAAACCCTGGTGCAAATCAGCCACCGGTTGCTGCGCAAGGTCACGCACACCGAGCACGCGCGGGTGGGCCAGCTGGATTACCAGGCCACGGATTATGCCCGCATCCATGGGCAAAACGTCATTATTACTTCCGACGCCATCACCAAACTCGATTCCGAACAAATTCATATGGGCTAACGCAATCCCGGCCCTATTCACCAGGAAAACCATCAGTATGTTAAAAAACCGCGCGACTATGGTGCCGGGCCCGCCGGGTTTGACCGGCGACAGACCGGCTCCCCGTCCCCGCCAGCCGGTGTTGCCCCTGCTTCTGGAACGGCTGACCGACGAGGCGCCGCATAAAGCCTGGGAAACGGAGACGGACAGGCCGGATTCCCGGCGGGCCCTGAAGCAATCGGTGCTGGCGAATTTACAGGCGCTGTTGAACTGCGCCCATTTCGCTTGCGCCCGCGATCTCGCCCCCTGGCCCCACGTCAGCGACAGCACCCTTAACTACGGGATGCCGCCCCTGGCCGGTAAAGTGCTGTCCGACATTACCTGGCATGAGATTGAACGCGCCATTGCCCGGGCCATCGCTCGGTTCGAACCGCGCATTATCGCCTCGGAGCTTACCATCGGCTGCGCCGATGAGGACCTCAAGCTGGCTGCGCGCAACAAGCTGTCATTTGATATCCAGGGGCGCTTGTGGTGGTCGCCCGAACCGCTGGATTTCGTATTTATCAGCCGCGTGGATTTGGAAAGCGGCCATTTTGAACTTACCGATAAGGATTAACCATGGATAGCCGGCTACTGGATTATTACAATCGCGAACTGGCGTGGCTGCGCGAGCGCGGCGCGGAATTCGCCGGGCACTATCCCAAAGTGGCCGGGCGCCTGGGCATGGCGGACGCCGATCGCGCCGATCCTTATGTAGAACGATTGCTGGAGGGATTCGCTTTCCTGACGTCGCGTATCCAGCTCAAGATGGATGCCGAATTTCCGCGCTTTACCCGCCAGTTGCTGGAAATGCTGCACCCGAATTACCTGGCGGCCACCCCGTCGATGGCGGTGGTGGAACTGCTACCGGATGCGGACAAGGGCGATATAAGCCAGGGGTTTCGCGTACCGCGCGGCACGGTAATGGACAATCTGGCGCTGAAGGCCAAAGGGATAACCTGCCGCTATCGCACCGCCCACGAAGTCGATTTGCAGCCATTGCGCATCGACCATGTGGAACTGGGCGGCGTGCCCGCGGATATCGCCCCCGCCGCGCTGGGCCTGAGGGATACCGCCAGCGCGCTGCGTATCCGGCTCAGCTGTTTTGACCATGTGTCGCTTGGGGAAATGCGCTGCGATCGCTTGATGTTTTATCTTTGCGCCGGGGATATACCGGCGCAACGATTGCTTGAGCTTATTATGCAGCATACGCAAAGCGTGGTGTGCCGCATCGGCGGCGAGCCCGCGCAGCGCCTGGTGCTGGGCCGGCAGGCGCTGCGCCACGAAGGGTTCCGGGCCGACCAGGCGATGCTGGCGCGGGATTTGCGCAACCTGGATGCTTTTCGCCTGATGCAGGAATATTTTTGCTTTCCCGCCCGCCTGCAATTTTTCAGCATCCAGGGGCTGCAACCGCTGCTGGCCGGCGGCGGCAAGCGGCAAACTCTGGAGCTGGTGCTGTTGCTGGATAAATCCGTCCCCGACCTGGAACGGCGGGTGGATCGGGATCATCTCGCGCTGCACTGCACGCCGGTGATTAATTTATTCCCCGCCGCCGCCGAACGTATCCTGCTGCATGAACGCCGGAGCGAATATCAGGTGGTGGTGGATACCCTGCATCCCCTGGATTACGAAATTCATTCTATCCGCCGGCTACACGGCTGCGGCAGTAAAGGCGAAAACGGCTTCCGGCGCGTATTTAAACCGTTTTACGACCAGTTGAGCGACGACGGCGAGGGGGATACGGGCTGGTTTTCTTTGCGCCGCGAACCGCGCCCCTGGTCCCCAGCCGACGCCCCGCGCGGTACGGATACCGGTTATCCGGGGTCGGAGGTTTTTATCTCACTGGCCGACGAACGGCATCCGCCCTGGCATGGGGACTTAACCTTCCTCAACGCCGAGGTGCTGTGCTCCAACCGGGATCTGCCGCTGCGGCTGATGCAACAGGAGCAGGGGCGGCTGGTAATACGGGATTCCATGCCGGTGCGCGGCGTGCGTATACGCAAAGGTCCCAGCGCCCCGCGTCCGGCGCTGGCGGAAGGCCAGGCGTGCTGGCAGTTGATTAACCTTCTACAGCTGAACTATTTCAGCCTGATGGATTGCGCCAGCGGCCAGGGAGGAGCTGCCCTGCGCCAATTGCTCCAGGTGCATGCCCGACAGGCCGACAGCGCCGTCGCGCAGCAAATCGCCGGTATTTTCCAGTGCCGCCTGTCGCCCTGCACCCGGCTGCTGGCGCCGCCCGCACTGGTGGCGCGCGGCGTCAGCATCGAAATAAGCGTTGATGAACAGGCCTTTTCCGGGCTTAGCCCCTGGCTATTGGGCAGCGTGCTGGCGCGCCTGTTTGCGCGCCTGGCCGCCATCAACAGCTTTACCGAAACCACGCTCCATTCCCGCCAGCGGGGCCGGATCGGCCATTGGCCGGCGAACGCCGGCGAGAAAACGCCATTATGAAAATCCACGCTCTCCGGCCCTGCCGCGGCGCCATACCGCGGCTGCGCCCGCCTCGCGCGCGCGGCGGAGTTTACCTTGACGGCGCGCAAAACCTGGACGATCGGTTTTGGTCGGCCCGCGCGTCCGCGCCCTGGCGATACGATCTGTTCCAGTTGCTGCGGCGTATCGATGCCCAAGCCGGGGGACGCTATTCATTAGGCCGCGCCCCGCTGCCGCGTTATGAACCGCTGCGCCTGGGCCAGACCCCTGAGCTGGCGTTTACCGCCGCCAATATCGCCGCCATTACCCCTTACGCCGACACCGGGCTGCGGCAGGTGGAAATCGTGGGCTTCGGTCTGTTCGGCCCCAACGGTCCGCTGCCCCTGCATATGACGGAGTATGCCTTTCAGCGCGCGCAGCAGGATAATGACCCTAGCCTGACGGCTTTCGCCAATATCTTCCACCACCGCCTGATCATGCTGTTTTATCGCGCCTGGGCGGACGCCCAGCAGTGCGTGTCGTTCGATCGGCCGGATAACCGGCGCTTCGACGATTATGCCGCCTGCCTGATCGGCATCGGCCGGCCCGCACAGCGCCAGGGCGGCCTGAGCGGCCTGGCGCGTTATTATATGGCGGGGCATTTAACCCGCCATCCCCGCAACAGCGAGGGCCTGGGCGCGATCATCCGCCACTTTTTCTCCGTGCCGGCCAGGGTGCGGGAAAATGTGTTCCAGTGGCTGCGGCTTCCCCGCGGCGGCCGCCTGTACCTGCGCGCCGCGGGGGCGGCAACCCGTCTGGGGATCGCCAGTTGCCTCGGCGCCGCCGCTCCCGACAGGCAATATCGTTTCGCCATTGAGATCGGTCCGCTGTCCCGGCGGCAATATGCGCAATTTTTATCCGTCAGGCGCCATCGGCCGGGAAAACTGGCGCAGCTGCGCGAATGGGTGATTCACTACGTTGGCATGGAATACGCCTGGGAAGTCAGGCTGATCCTCCATCGGGACCATTATCAGGGCTGCGCCTTAGGCGACGGCCAGCCGCTGGGCCGGAATTGCTGGCTGGGACATAATGTCCGGCAACGCCATCGGGGGGATTGGGTCTATGCTGGCGACGATATCGCCGGGACGGCGGGAAATTAATGGCGGCGTGCCGTGGCCATCCTCCCTGATGGCCGTCGGGCGCGGTTTAATACGCGTTTACTGGCGATCCGGAGCCGGTTTGCCGGGATAATCATCGCCGCCGCGCTTCATTTCCCGCTGATATACCGTCAGGAAGGTCGCGTTAAACACGGAGGCGAGATCGCTTAGCAAGATTGCGCTGGCATGGCGATAACTCGCGCTGTATTCCGCCCAGCGCCATCCCCGCCGCTTATGCGCCCCGGCCAGCCGCCAGGGGATGCGGCCGGCCCCCGGCATATGCGGGCAATGCTCGGGAGCGAGGCGGGGCAGAATCTCGGCAAAACAGGCGGTAAGCGCCCGTTGCATCGCCTGGCGCTGCGCCGGGGCAAGCCCCGCGGGTTCTTGCGTGCGCGGCCCCGCAGCCGGGGCATACCTGAAATCCGGTCCGCCGCCGGCGGCGGGATGAAAGAACAAGCGCGTGGGGTCGGTTTCGCCGCCCTCGAACAGCTGCGGGCCGCCGGCCAGCGCCGACTCGTCAATCGTCGTGCGGCCGGACGGCGGCGCGCCGTCAAGCAGCGCGGTTAATACCCGATCGATATCCGGTTCCGCCATCACTGCACGTTGCCTTTGACGTCCCAGTTAAAGGTCACCGGCGCGCCCGGCTCGCCGTCTTCGTTTTGCTCGTAATAATTGACTTCCACCAGCGACGGTGAAAAACGATAAACGACGCCCATGGCGCCGGCGGCGACCGCATTGCCCTCCATGCCGCCCCCCCCGGTGTACTTCATCATTTCCACGCCGCTCAATATGACGTTTTTCAGCGTAATATTCAGGTAATCCTTTTGGCCGCTGCCGGCTTTGCTCAGGGCGACGGTTACGGTTTTGAGCCGGGAACCGCGGGCCCCCAGCGTCATCATGGTCGGCATGGCCTTATCAAGCCGGGCAAAGACCTCAAGATCCCGCACCATCAGCCGGCCGCTGCCGCCGCCGCCGCCCACGCCGTTCTCGGTGGGCTGCCGGAGCTGCCATTGAAAATGCTGCACATCAATCCACTCTTTATGGCCGCCATCTTTGGCCTCGCCGGTCACGTCTTCTACCCGCAGGTAAATACTGTTATGCATGGGGGGCGCTCCTATTGGGGAATGGTTTAGCTAAGCGCGGCATATTAGTTGCCGCCCTGTTTGAGGGAAGGTAATTTGGACACCAGCCGCAGGGATACCGTCAAGCCTTCCAATTGATAATGGGGACGCAGGAAGAACTTGGCCTGGTAATAACCCGGATTGTCGGCCATCTCGTTCACCTGTACCTCGGCCGCCGCCAGGGGCCGGCGCGCTTTGGTTTGCTGCGAGGAATTCAGCGGATCGCCGTCCACATAATTGATAATCCAGTTATTCAGCCAGCGCGCCATTTCATCGCGGGTTTGGAAAGTGCCCACTTTGTCGCGCACAATGCATTTCAGGTAATGGGCAAAGCGACAGCAAGCGAACAGATAAGGCAGGCGCGCGGCAAGATTGGCGTTGGCGCTGGCATCCGGATCGCCGTATTCCGCGGGTTTTTGCAATGATTGGGCGCCGATAAAGGCGGCAAAATCAGAATTTTTACGATACACCAGCGGCATGAAGCCATTTTTGGCCAGTTCGGCTTCCCGGCGATCGCTGATGGCGATTTCCGTCGGACATTTCATATCCACGCCGCCGTCGTCGGTGGGGAAGTTATGGCACAATAAATTATCCACCGCCCCCCCCGACTCCACTCCGCGAATGGACGTGCACCAGCCATACTCGTTAAACGATCGGTTAATATTGACCGCCATGGCGTATGCCGCGTTGATCCAGACAAAATTAGCGTGCGTGGCCCCGGCGGTGTGCTCGGTAAAATTAAATGAATTCACCGGATTTTCCGGCGCGCCATAGGGCAAGCGCCCCAACAAGCGCGGCATGACCAGCCCGATATAACGCGCATCTTCGGACTCGCGCAGCATGCGCCAGGCGGCATATTCGGTGTTTTGGAATATTTTGCTCAGATCGCGGGGATTGGACAGCTCCTGCCAGGTTTCCATTTGCATGACGCCCGGCGACGCGCCGCTGATAAATGGGCAATGGGCGGCGGCGGCGATTAACGACAGTTCGCCGAGCAACTCCACGTCCTGCGGGCTATGATCGAAGTAAAAATCCCCCACCAGGCATCCCAGCGGTTCCCCGCCGAACTGGCCGTATTCTTCTTCATAGATACGTTTAAATAGCGGGCTTTGATCCCAACTGGCGCCTTTATAGCGTTTCAGCGTGCGGGCCAGCTCCTTTTTACCCAGGTTCATGACGCGGATTTTCAGCATCTCGCAGGTTTCGGTATTGTTGACCAGGTAATGCAGGCCCCGCCAGGTGCCCTCCAGCCGCTGGAAATCCGGATGATGCAGAATGGCGTTGATCTGGCAGGACATTTTTTGGTCAATCACGCAGACCAGCCCCTGGATGGCGCTAAAAGCATCGCGTGATATCGCGATAGGGTTTTGCAGCACCTGCCGCGCCAACGTTTGTACCGCCTGCTCTACCGCATCGCGGGCCTGTTCGGTTTTCGGGCGAAACTTCTCTTCAAGCAATGCCCTGGTTTTGGTCACGCCGTCATGGCGCGTCAATGCGGGCCGCGGGGCGGCGCATGAGCCGGCGGGTTCCCCGGATTCCAGGTCCGGCGGCGCGTCGGCCAGGCCGTCCAGCAGCAAGTTGTCCTGTAAAATCGAGGCAAGCAGTTCTTCGGCGCCGTGTTTGCCGTCCATATAAGAGAGCAGATTAGACAGCTGGACATGGGCTTCCAGCAGCAGGTTCAGCGGCGCCACCTGGCGCGCGATGGCATCCGGCAAAAAATCGTCCATATGATTGAAGGTGAGCGCCACCGATAAATCGCCCTGGCCGCTTAAGGTATCCGCCACTTGAAAAGCGACCTGCGGCTGGAATGACTTCATGCGCTCATTAAAATTATCCGTATCAATATCGAGAAATTTGCGCTCGTCGATACGCGTCGATGATTGATGTCCGCCGTCCAAATCCGCCAGAACGCCCATCACGAATGGCAGTTGGACCGTGCGTTCCGCGCCGTACAGCTCCACTTCATATTCAATCTGGACGCGAGGCGCGCGATTGCGGGAAATAAATTTTTGTCCGTTATTTGTTGATTTCATTTATGGTTCTCCTTGAAAGCCCTTATTACTCCACATTGCCGCTACCCTGATTGTCGCAGCCAAAAAAATGCTCCAGTTGCCCCACCGCGTCCGGCGCCAAATTACGCACTATCGCCATAAAATCCCGGCTCATCAGTAACTGCACCCGCTCAATCATCAGCGGCGCAGGATGGCTTGACTCATATCGGTTAAAATACGTTTTGACGCGTTCCAGCGCCTGATAGGCTTCATCCCGGGTGCGGATTGCCCCATGGCATGCCGCCGGCGCCCCCGCAGCCGGTGATAACACCGCCGCGGGGATCGGCCGTTCGGCGCTGTCCGGCGCAAGCGGCGCGGGGCTGATTGCGCTGGCCAGCGCGCCCATGGCACTTAACTGATAGGTCATTTCCGGTAGCGCGCCGTCGCCAAGATGATGGCGCAGCAGGCTAAAAATGCGTCCGGTGGCGGTGTTGATCTGCGCGATGGGACCCGCCAGGGCATCGATGCCGCGCTGGATATCAGCCGCCAACCGCGTCGGACCGCCCGGGTAGTCCCCCGGCGGCATGCTCCCGTCAATACTGGCCACGGCCTCGGCCAAGGTCAGCTGGCCCGCGCCGGCGGCCATGAACCGGCTATGGCGCAGCAGTTTCGCCAGGGTGAAATCATCGCCCAGTTCGCGCAGCAGGTTAATCCGCACAAAGGGGTCGGCCTCGCCGTCCAGCGCCAGCGGCGGCAGCAGGGACGGCCAATAGCGGACCAGCGCTTCGCTGAGCAACGCCATGCCGTCGGCGTAGCCCGGCAAGGCGCGCAGGGCGGTCCAGCTTTGGGCCAGCAACAGCATCAGCCGCAGATCTTTACTGCGCCGCAGCAGGGATAAAGCGCGGTTTTCCACCTCGCGCCAGTCCGGTTCGACCGCTGGGATAATGGTGTCGCCAAACTGCTGTTCCGGCTTGCCGCGCGCCAGCAGGCACACCTGCATAAAAGCCGGGTCATATTCGAGATTTTCGCCGCAGGGGGCGTCGTGGCTCACCGGGGTAAGCAAGAGATCGATATTCATAGTGGCTCCGCCGGCACGGCACAGCTGAAGTGGGGCATGGTAAAAGGGTTGCGCACGCTGTCGGGGATGAGCTCCAGCGTGGCGGCGTGGCCGTCGAGCGTGAAGGTAATACGCCGGGTCATGGAATCGCCGACCCGCTGATGTTTCCCGCAGTCCAGCAGGCGGTTAAAAGCCCAGGCCCCCTGTTTTTCAATAATCCTGGTCGCGCCGCCGGCCAACATCATGGTCAGGCGCGCCTTGCCGCTTTGGCGTGGTCCCGGCCAGCTCAGGCGGTAGTCCGCGGGCGCGCCGTGGTTATAGCTTAGGGTTTGGCCGTCAATATCCAGCGTCAGGCTCAGAATGCCGTGATCCATGGCCCTCGGGCGCAGGGTAAAGGAAAATGAGGGCCGCAGCGCCCCCGGCGGGAAAAACGCATCGCCAATATAACGGGCCCCGCGGAAAAATTGCAGCATCGCGTCGCCCCCCGGTTTGCCGCCGGCCTGCACCCAGGGGAAAAAATGCCACCGGCCGGCACCGGTACTCACCTTGTCCGCCAGATGCTGCTGGTAAAACCGGTCGGACAGTCCTTGTCCGGGCGCAAACATGCGCGCCAGATCGTCAGGGCTCAGGTCGGAGGCGCCGTTCGGCGATAAGGGATAACGCCCTGCAATGACCAGGCGGCAGTAATCGCCCAACTGGGTGTCGAATAGCCGGCGCAGCCGGAGCCACCCATGGCGCTGGGTATCCTGGCTGGCCCCATTGGCCAGCCCGAGCACCAGGCCGCGCAGCGGCGGCGGTAAACGCTGGGCATCGGCCCGCAGTCCGGCCACGATATCGCCGGAGGCGACAGCGGCATCGTCGCTATTTTGCAGCGCAATTAAAGAGCGGTACAAGGCGCCGAGCTGCTGGAGGATAGAGTCGAAAGCGATGCCATCGCCCTGCGGGCGGGCCAGATCGATAATATCCCGGTAGTGGTTTCTTACCGTTTGTTCGGGAGAAACACCGCCGTCATTTGCTCCGTTGGGGAAAAACAGGCTATTGAGCACCCCTGCGGTTTTTTCGCCCAGACGGCGGCTGGCGAGCGCCAACTTGCCCCGGGCCATATCCGGCGGCGGCAGCGAGAGAACCTGGCTGATACCTATCACCAGGCAACGCAGCGGAGAACGCTCGCCGGAGAGCATCCGCACGCTGTTAATGCGCTGCTGCAGATCAAGCGTGGGCCTCAGGCCGATATCGCTGAGAAAGCTGTCCCAGCGCAGGATAAAATCGTTCATATACCACTGGCGCACATTTTCCGCCACATCGTCCGCTGCCAGCGAATGATCCCGATTCAACACCCAGCGGTCCTCCGCTTGCATTACGGCGATCGCCCCGGCCAGCCGCGGCTGAAAACCAAGCCAGTATCCTTGCGGCGT
Organism: Enterobacterales bacterium; assembly: GCA_015654925.1. Classification (GTDB taxonomy): domain Bacteria; phylum Pseudomonadota; class Gammaproteobacteria; order Enterobacterales; family Enterobacteriaceae; genus Acerihabitans. The sequence goes on from JAATFX010000129.1 coordinate 46,359, forward strand.
AAACAGCCCCGGCACCGCCTCGGTTAACGGCATGCCGCTGATGCGCACCAACTCTTGTTCCGCCGCGCCGCCCGCCAGATCGACCAGGCTGACCGATTTGAACCCGCAGTCCTTGAGCAATGACTGCTTCAAGCGATGATATACGCGCTGGGACAGGGTTTGTTGCTGGACGGCGCGCTGCGCGGCCTTGACCAGGCGGCGGTCTATTGGATAAGGGGAGCGCAGCGGCCCGCCGGCGATCAACCGGGAAAGATGCCGGCGCAACTGTGCGCGTCCGGCGGCGTCCAGCCCCGCCGCGCCGGGCATATGCTCCAGGGTCATGACGATCCGGGCCAGCAAGAATTCACCATCGTAATAGCGCGGCTCATGGAGCATTTGATAAGCCTTGAGCGCCTGGAAGGTATTATCCGCCTCGCTGAAATCCGCCAGGCTCAACACCGTGGCCGCCTGCCGGGCCACCAGCGGCAGCAAGATGCGTTTCAGCGCATGCTGGTAAACGGCATCGGCCGATCCCGTTAGCATGGCGCCGCGGTACAACCCCATGCGATAGTCCAGCGGCGGATGGCGCACATCGAATTTATCGTGGCCGGCTAATAACCGCAGATCGTCAAAAAAGGGCAATAAATTCGGCAGGCCGACGTCCGGCGCGCGCAGTATGGCCGAGCTTTGTTGTTCCAGCGCCTGGAGGCGCGTTTGCACCTGGGCCAGGTGAAACCGGTTGTTATGGTAGCTGGCTATGCAGTAGCCCCCCGCCAGGCAGAGCATGGCGGAGAGCGCGCCGCAGCCGGCGATAACCAGCAGCCGCCGGCGATACAGGCGCCAATAATGCGTTCCCGCCAGGCCGCTCTCGGCGAAAATAATATCCCTGAACAGCGATTGCAAAAAATAGCTCTGCGGCGCCGGGGGATTATCCTCGTTGGCCGCGGGCATCTCCTCCGGGGTGAAGCGGTAATCGAAGATGCTGTCTTGGCACGCCAGCGGCGCGGCTGGCGCCCGGACGTTTTTTTGGTTGGCGCTGGTAAAGTAGACCCCGCGCGGCCACAGGTTCGGATCGCCTTGGGACGGGGCGAAAAGAATATCGAGATAACGCAGCAGCGTCGGCCGCAGTGCGGCAAAGGCCTGCGGGAAGACAAAGCTCCTGGCCCGCAGGTGCGGATCTTGCTCCGCCAGCAGGGTATCCGCCAACGCGGCATTTAATCGCCATTGCAAGCGGTCATAGGCCGGAACGAAGCCGTGCGGGGGCTGGCTGGGCGAAACAAACGCCATGCCCCAGGCCTGCTCCAGCTCAGGCCCGTCGAACCGGCTGAAAAATTGGCTGAATCCCGCCAGGCGATCGGCTTTGGTGATCATGACATATATCGGGAAATTAATGCCTAACCGCCGGCGCAGCTCATGCAGCCGCTTGCGCTGGGATAGGGCCTGGCGATACTGTTCGTCGCGGGATGCATGCAGCAAATCGCAGGCGCTGACCGCCAATACCACGCCATTGATCGGCTGGCGGGAGCGGTGGCGCCTGAGCAGCCCCAGCAGCGTGCTCCAGGCGGTATTCCCCTCCCGCAAAAAGCAGCCCGAAGGACAAAGCAGCACGCCCTGCGGGGTGAAATACCAGGCGCAATGATTTGGCGGCCGGCTGCCCCGCGCCGCGCCGTCCGGATGATGAGCCGGATCGGAGAAATCCAGCCCCGCGCTCTGTAACGCTTTATATTTGCCGCTGCCGCTGGCGCCGAGTACCAGATACCAGGGAGCGGCATATAAATATTGCCGGCTGAACCCCGCCAGCCACGGCCGTTTTAAGCCGCTGCCGGCGAAATAATGCCGCTTAAGGGTACGCATCGCCCCCTTAACGCTTTGCGCCAATGTGACGTCAGCCGCCGTGTCTCCCGCGTCTGCGCTATCAAGCGGCTGCAATTGCCGGCGCAGATTGCGCTGGAAACGGGCCTGGCGGATGCCGGGAACCAGCCGCAGCAATAACCAGATGGCAATCGTGGCGCCGATGGCCGCCTGCCGCGCCGCCGCCGAGGCCAGGGGTTGGCGCGCCCCGACGCCGATTAACGGCCCCAGGGTCCATATCCCCAGGCAAAGCCCAACGACGGCGACGGCGCGCCAAAATAAACCGTTGCCGGCTAGCGCCGTTAAAGTCCTTAACATGCTATGGGTTCCTGCTTCATGATATGCCGTTGGCGCCGGTCGCGATGCTAAAGACAATGTCAATGCGCCGATTGATCGCGCGGTTTTTCGGCGTAGTGTTGGGCACCAGGGGGGCCGCCCCCGCGACGCTTGCGGTATTGATCCGTTCAGGATGGGACAATTCCCGGCGCAACAGCTGCGCCACGCTGGCGGCCCGGCCCGCGGCCAGCGCGTGATTGGACGTAAATTCGGCGGTCGCGATCCGTTGATTATCGCTGTGTCCGCGCACGGTAATGACGCCGGGCGCCAAGGATAAATGCCTGGCGATCAGCCTGATAACCGGATGATAAGACGGGTCTGGCAGCGACGAGGCCGAGGGAAACAGATCGCCGCCGCCCAGGGTAATTGTCACCCGTTGGTCCACGACGCTTACCGCAACTTTTTCGGTCGCTATCTCGGGTTCCAGCGCCCGCAGCAATTGGGGTAATGAAAACCCGCTCGCCAGCGGCAGGGGTTTGGGCAGCGGCAGGCTATAAATCCTTTTTTCCACCCGGTCGGCGACGGAGTCCAGCCTGGCGTCCAGCCCGATATAGAGGGAACACAAGGCGACGACGCACAGCAGCGCGCTGACCAACCGTATATTCCTGCCGCGGGAATATCGCCGCGGCGGCGGGGAAATGACCCGCGGATCGCTGAGGGATGGCGCATAATCACCCCGGATGCGCCGGATTTGCTGCGCCAGGCGCTGGGTCACGATCTCCAGCCGGTAAAGGCCATTCTCCATTACCCGATACCGGCCGCCAAAACCCAACAGCAGACAGAAATAAAGCAGTTCCAGCAGGTCGATATACTTCTCCGGCTGCTGTAGCAGCGCCGCCATCAGTTGGAAGAATTTCTCCCCGCCCCCGGATTCATTATGAAACGCTACCAGCAGGCCGTTTCCCGCCCAGATACTGCTTTTACCCCACGGGGTCAATGCCGCCGCTTCATCGAGCGACGTGCACAAACCATAGCGGGCGCCGACGATAACGTTATAGTCCAGGCCCAGTGCCCGGCATGTCTTCTCAAAACGCCGTACTTCAGCGATCATTTTCTGGCGCAGCGCCGCCGGATCGTCCGGCGCGGGCGCGTAGCGAAAATGCGAAATGGCGTTTAGCAGCGGAAAAGCCGCCTCCAGCAATGGATTAACGTGGCCGGTTCGCTGAGTCGTGGTCAGTTCGCGATCGTTCATGCGCCGGCGTTACCTTGGGCAGGCGGACGCCTTACGGCCCAGAACGATAAATTCAGCGCGGCGAATTCGCCGGTGAGATAAATGGCGAACGCCCCGGTTTCCACCAGTTGCGGCCATAAAGCGTCTTCTCTCGCCAGCTGAAAGTAGCAACATCCCTCCCGGCAAGGTAGCTGGCGGGGCGCCAGCGGCAGGCGATGCAGGGGGATGCCGGGTAATTGCAGCTGTACCAGGTCGCTGATACGGCAGGCCGGCGCAATTTTTATCTGCGCCAGGAAACCGGTCGACAGCGCGTCGGACTTCAGCTCCGCGTCCACTACCAGGATAAAGTCGAATTGGTTGAACATATCCCGGTCCGGCAACGTCGTCACCTGCAGGCCCGGCATCCGTTTGGTCAATGGCAACGCAATGGCGCTTTCTTCCAGCATGATAAACAGCCCCTGGCGCAGCATGGCCATCAGTTCACCGAAACAGCGGCCGATGTCGCCATGGTCATAATGGGGCAAATCACCCCCGAAGGTATGGGGCGGGCGGTATACCGCCAGTTCCAGGGCAAAGGGCAACCATTCGGCGAACAGACGTTCGGGGTGGACGCACGGTAAATCCAGCAAATGGCTCACCCGGGCGCTGAACCGGTGAACAAGCGCCAGCAACAGCAAGTCCGTCGCCACCGTGCCCCGTCCCTCCTCCCACCGTTGCAGATGGCGGCTGAGCTGTTGGCGGCGCTGGTGCAACAAGCCCATCAGTTCCTGCAGATAACCTTGCAGCGGTTGACTGGCGCGGCTGACCAGCAGCGGGGGAATATATCCCTTATCGAGCGCCACGCTTCCTTCCCGGTCTTTTTCCAGCACGCGCACCGCGCCCATGGAAACCCATTCGCCGTTCAGCTCATGTTCAGGCATCAGCCGCAGACGTAGCTTGCCGCACTGCACTTGCGCCCGGCCCAGGGACAGGGCGTTAACATCGTCGACCTCTTTTTCAAACGCCAGGTGACGCGCCAGCGAGTCCGCGGCCTCGCTAAAAATCACCGACTCACGGCCGGCGCGCCTGACCGGCAATGCCAGCACCACCGTGATCGCGCCGCGATCGGCCCGAATATCCAACGGCGCCGGCGCGTCGAACGCATCCGAAAAATCAAACGCCGTGCCGTCCGGCATAACGCCCCGCGCCCCCGCTAGCGCCACCTTGCCCAGTGCCAGCAGGCTTTCGTCCACTTTCAGGTATGAGTATCCCCAGGGATAACTTTTCTGCTGAATGCCCCATTGATGGCTTTCCAGATACTCTTCCGCCTGCTGGAAATGATGGGGACGTAAAAACATTCCCTCGGTCCAAAGCACCTTATGCACGTTTTTCATGTTTAATGTTCCTGCCACTCGTTCTGTTTACGCCTACCGGTCGCCTGGCGCCGCGGCGGTATAACGCAAACCGGCCGGGGACACCTCGATTATCAGGACCTCACCCGGCCGCGAACCGGTCCAAAGCCTGGCTAAAAAAGGCGGTTTCGCTACCGCCGGCAGGGCAACGGCCAACCGCCAGGTTTTATTCGCCATGCCTTTATATTCGGCGAAAACACCCAGATAACGGATGCCGGGGGCTAATTCGATCGCGATAGTTGTTTCCAATTTGTCGGCGTCATCGGGCATAAGGAAAAGCTCATTTTTGCCAAGCAGATGTTCCGCCACCACCTTATTTGCGTTCCCTTGCAGATCGTGATAATCCCCGGTCAAAAAACGACATTGATGAGTTAACTGTAATATCGTGATTTTTAGCGGCGCCCCGTTATTAACCAGGCCGGAGCTGGCAAAAGTCAGGAGAGTATTATTTACCGGTTTATTTTCATCCGCCGCACAGCCGGCGATTAAAATAACCGCCGACAGGATAAGAAAATAATATGCTCTGATACGGCTAAAATAACGGCGCAGCAACGTCGTCTGGCGCATTAACAGGTCCTGTAATTATTGCGACGGCAATTAAAAGCCAAGCATCATGACTTTAAACTGGCTGGGGATAAGCCGCAGGCCAACCATATTGGTACCGTTTTGCAAGCTCAGGCTGGTCATGCGCGTGGCGGGGGAGCCTTTGATCAGGGTGGTGAAAGCACCGATCAAATGGCGCGAGGTTCCCATTACCGTTCCGGACATCACCCCCAGATTCACGCCTGGATTATCCCCAAAACTGGTATAGGTCAACGTCGCCATATTATGCGCGGGCAAACCGGCAAACAGGACTTTATAAGTATGCGGGGTCGCCATGCAGCCCAAGGCCATATTGGGATAAGGCACCGGTACCGGCAATGGCATAGGTGTCAAACAGACGTCGGGAAAGGCCAGATCCATACCGAACAATTGACAGTTAGCAAACATTTCCCGTTCCCTTTTGGCGCCTATGCCAGGCCATAATCATTGGCGACAAAGCTACCAAACAAACTCGGAAATCCTCTACGGTATTTACCTGATTTTATGCTCAACCACGGGTTTGATGGGGCAGGCGATAGTATTGATGCTGATTAGCGATCGTCGGCGGTTATAATAATCGTGCAATAGAATGCTAAAATAGCCACTCGCTATGTGAATAAAGAGTAAAGAGCGATCCAGCCTCTGCTGTAATATACGGTGGCGCGGCTGCTTTAATAGCTTTTTTGGCTATTTTTTTGAACGTGCAGATCGGCACTCTTGATTTGTGCTACCGCTAGCTGGCTACGCTTGAATAAGATATACGCAAGTAATTAAAGCGCCATAGGAAATAACCCGCTATGGGCGGGTATCGTTTTGACCACGCGATTTATCGACGTGCCCCAGCGCACGATCGGGAAAACAGCGATCGCGTAAGCGCTGTTTTAATTGCGCCGCGTCTGGAAAACCGCCGTCTTGTTTACGCTCCCATAAAATCTCGCCATCCACGGCGATTTCATAAATACCGCCGGTGCCGGGGATCAGGGTGACCGACGCCAGATCGGTGCTGAAGGTCTGTAATAATTCTTGCGCCATCCAGGCGGCGCGCAGCAGCCAGTTACATTGAGAACAATAGTGAATGGTGACGGCAGGAGCGCTTTTCATCTGAACGGGCCTTATGGTGAGCTAAGGTTTCATCTTCAGATGATGGGCATTGCTTGTCAATCCCCCGGACCCGGCCATCTGGATCATGCGGGCATCGGTTGCGGATAAAACCGTGGCTGAGGAGATTAAAGCGCTGCTGGTGACGGCGGCCAGGCAGTACGGCTGAAAAGGGCGGTCGATATTTAACCCTGGTCAATGAAAAGCGGACCGCTGTGAATCCGTTATCGGCAATTCCGATCGGTCACCGCTCGGTTGTGGTGGTATAAACAGAAAGCACCACGCGTGAAAACGCATTAAAGAATTGCTCTAATCGCGTAAAACTGCCGGCATCTTGGGCAAAGACAGAAGAGCTGTCCACTAGATTGGTCAGCAAAAATATTAAATCTTCGCGCGGCGTATCGGGCTTGAGCTGGCCCTGCCGCCACGCGTATTCAACCGCCTGCCCTATCGTCTCATGCATCGCGCGGGTAAACGAAGCCAGGGATTCGCGGGTGGCATCGCTCAGTACGTCGCTTTCCATCCGTAAACGGCCAATCAGGCTCCACGGATGCTTGGTTTTCCCTTCCTGATTGTATTTTTTATACAGCTGATAGTTATAAGCAACGACATCCGCCACCTTTTGTTGCAATGAGGTGGTTTGGTCCAGCCAGATGGCGCTATGTTTTTTCGTGGCTTCGGCAACATATTCACTCACCACCACCTCTACCAGATGATTTTTATTGCCAAAATGGTAGTGGATATTAGTGGTGGTAATATTCAGGGACTTGGCAATCACGCCAAAGGTCGTTTTATGGTAACCGTGAGCGATGAGCAAATTTTTGGTAATGAGCTTAATGCTGTCCTGCATGGGGCTGGTTTGAGTCGCTACGCTGCTTTTTTGCTTTGACATAATCCCCTCTGGCCTCGAAACCCTGCTACCGACGCTACGACGGGCGGCTTGCGTGATATGGTGGTACCAACAGGCATTGTAGCGAATCCGGTGTCAAAATTTATCATTTTCTTCAAGCAGGTAGCAAAAGTATGACGTAGCCACGCCGGGGCGGCGCGCAAAGATAAAAGGCGGGGCAATGCATTCAGGCCGACGATCCCTCCTCAGGCAAGGAGGGATATGTTTCGTCGGTTATCGTGGGGGTTATGCTATCAGTTTTCCATTAGTAGCAGCGTTTCGCCTTGTTGTATTACTGTGTCTTGTTGATTGACGACCCGCAGTGCAAAGGTCGCAATGCCCCGGTCGGCGCGTTTCGTCTTCCGCTTCGCCGCCACGGCAATATGCGCGAAAATACGATCGCCAATCATTATCGGTGCGCAAAACGACCAGTTCCAGCTCAATGTCGCTATCCCCAGCAAGCGTATCGGCGAACGGGTTTTCAAACCGTCGATAAGCGCCAGTCCAAGCAAGCCGTGGGCGATGCGTCCCGGAAACCCCCGCTCACGAGCGAACTCATCATCCATATGCAGATCGAAAAAATCGCCGGACAATCCGGCGAAAGCGATAATATGCGCTTCCGTCACCGTAATGGCCTGCGTCTGATAATGATCGGCTATTTCCAGGCCGGAATAGCCATATTCGCCCGCGGTCAATTGCCTGCCGGGCGAAGATTGATGGTTAAGAACCTGATTCATGTTTCACCTTTCCCTTTACCATTGCTGTCCGCGATTACAAGCGCTGCAGGGTTAATCCGCCGTCGGCGTTGATGACAGAACCCGTCGCGAAGAACGCCTCCCGTTTAACCAGCATGCAAACCGCCGCCGCGATGTCTTCGCCGGTTCCCCAACGTCGCCCCGGCACCAGTCCGCCGGCAATCAGCCGGTCGTATTTATCATTGACGCCGGCGGTCATATCGGTTCGCACTATGCCGGGACGAACTTCAAACACGCCGATGCCCTCTGGCGCTAAACGCGCGGCGAACCCCCGGGCCACCATCGACAGGCCCGCCTTTGATACGCAGTATTCCAGGCGGTTGGTCGAAATCATTTGCGCCGAACAGGAGGAAATAAAAATAATGCTTTGTTCTCCTTCGGCCCGCGGGCGGGCCAGCATGCGTTTCGCCACCGCCTGTGCAAGGAAAAAAGCGCCGCGCAGATTGGTGCCTATCACCGCATCAAAATTTTCGCCGGTGGTCGCCAGGATATCGAGGCGGCGCGGCGGCGCTATGCCGGCATTTGAAACCAATACCGCAACCGGCCCAAGCTCGGTTTCCACCCGCTGGATAAGCCGTTGATGATCATTGATATCGGCTATATTGCCGGCGATATAGCAAACTCGCGTGTTCAATGCCCGTAGGTCGGCGACCGCCTCGTGAGTAGCGGCGTCAGCTTCGCCGCTGCCGGTAATGGCGATAGCAAAACCGGCGCCGGCCAACCCTTTGGCTATCGCCAGTCCGATCCCCCTGCGTCCGCCGGTGACCAGAGCCACAGGACGTTCATTAACGGGAGTCATGAGTTATCTCCCACGGCGCTGAAAAACGTCAGATAAGGTCCCGGCCCGGCCAGCCGCTGCACATAGAGCGCCAGTTCGCGCAAATGATAATCGCCCCACATGGTGGCTTCGCCAAATGGCTCGCTATAACCGGGCGGTACATAATCCCAGCCGTTGGGACGGTGATATTGGCTGTGCAACAACAGACCCTGGTGCTCAGGAGAAAGGCTCAGATAAACATCGCTTAGCAGCGTGTCCAGCACGGTTAAGCCCGCCCGGCGATAGCGCTCGCCGCCGGCGCGACCGGTTGCAGATAACCAGGCGCCGAATCGCAGTAATCCTTGCGCGGCAATGGCTGCCGCCGAGCTGTCCACCGGCTCCGCCTCGTTGGCCGGGTCCGACCAGCGGTTATAGGGCGCGGATTGTTTCGCCAGGCCCGGCGCCCCGGTATCCCAGAAGGGAATGCCGTCAAGCGTGGTATATTCGAGATAAAAATCGCAAACGGCTGCGGCGGCTTTCTCCAGCATGGCGATGGCGGCGGTCCGGTCCTGGCTGGCGCTCCATGCGCCGGCCGGAATATGCTCCAGATATTCCAGCAATTCGGCAAAACCGCATATAGCCCAGCTCAATCCGCGCGTCCACGTTGAAAAGCCGGAATAACCCTGCTGAGTGCCCACACAGCGGAACGCGCCGTTGCGGACGTTAAAAATGGCCTCATGGGCGGTACGCCCGCGAATATCATAGATATCGCGCCCTTCGCCATAAAAAATGTTGTAGCGCGCGCTGGCGAGGGCGTGCGCCACGGCGCGCTCAAGCAAGGAGATAACCCGATCGCCTTCGACTTTCATCGTATGGCCCAGGCTATGCGCCAGCAGCAAAACGCGCAGCGTCCGCAACGTATCGATAAATAACGAATGGGGGCCGTTAAAGGAGTGGATAAAACCCTCCTCGTTGCCAAGGTCGGTCCAGCGATAGGCCTGCACCGACCCGGAGCAGCGGATGGCCAGTTGGTAGTAATCCAGCGTGCCGGTATCGGTGGGTAGCCTGCCTTCCGCCATTAGACGCAGCAAGTTGCCATAGGTGCTGACTTGATTAAAGCCATGATCGTGCACGCCGAAGTGAGTAATATGCGCGGGCATTTCGGTCCGGATACGCGCCAGCGCCATATCCAGGAATAACCGTTCCCCCGTGGCATCAAATTGCAGTACGGCGCTGCCGAACTCAAATCCCTGCGTCCAGTCGGTCCATCCCTTTGGCTGATAACGACCCGCCACCGTATGAACCGGCGCGCCCCCTGTACGATCCAGCGCGGCGTCGATGGAAACGATCTTGGCCGCAGACAGCGCCCACATCCGTTCAATAGCCGGTAACAAACGGTGGGGAGTAATAGTTTGATCAATGTTCATTATTGTCCTCAGCTGCATTCAACGCTTTGATGCGGGCCGAGATGGTGCCCAACGTCTCGTCGACGGATTTTTGCCACCATCCCCCATCCGAAAAAATTTCCACTTCATACAGGCCGCTATAGCCTGCGCCGTCGACCGTCCGGCAAAATTCATTCAGGTCAATCACCCCGTCCCCCATCATGCCGCGGTCCGTCAATAGATGGCGGGTCGGCACCAGCCAGTCGCAAATATGGCAGGCATATAAACGCTGCCCGCGGCCGGCTCGGTGAAGCTGTGCCGGCAAATCCGGGTCCCACCAGACATGATAAGCATCCGCCGCCACCCCCACGCCCTCCCCGAAGCCCTCGCACAATGCCAGCGCCTGCGCCAGCGTATTGATACAGGCACGATCGCCGGCATACATGGGGTGTAAAGGTTCAATCGCCAGGCGAACCCGCGCCGCGCGGGCATAATCGAGAATACCGGCAATACCGTCTTCCACTTGCCGGCGAGCCGAGGCGAGATCTTTCTGGCCCGGCGGCAACCCGCCCACCACCAGCACCAGACATTCCGCGCCCAAGGCGGCGGCCTCATCGATTGCCCGGTAGTTATCAGCCCGGATGTCTGCGCGCTCACGCTTTGTCCCGGCGGGAAACATACCGCCGCGACAAAGGCCGCTTACCCGCAGACCGGCATCGTTAATAAGCCGGCAAGCCTGTTTCAGGCCTGTTTCCGTGAGTTTGTCGCGCCACGGGGCAATGCCGCCAAAACCGTATTTAACGCAACCTTCAACAGCCTGCTGCAACGAGTGCCGCGGTCCCAGCGTGGCGGTATTCAAAGACAGATGGCGGGATTCCAAAAGCAGAGGTTTCATGCGGTCTCCCCGATATCTATGCCAAAAAACGCGGCGAAAGCCTGTAACTGCCCTTCGATCATCGGCTTGCCATTGGTCGTCCGGCACCCAAAACCGCGGGCGAGTCGTAACAACGGGGTCTCGTCCGGGTGCATAATGATATCGACCACCTGTAGCGCCGGAGCAAAGTCGGTAAAGGGCGCGGGCAATCCATCATCCGGCTTCATGCCGACCGGCGAGCAATTGATAAGCAAATCAATGCCGGCGATAGCGGCGCTGTCAGAACAGAGCCTGGCGGGCCGATGCGGGTAATAATGGTTAATACGCGCCACCAGGGCTTGCGCGGAGGCATGGCAGGGATCGCTAATCGCCAGCGTAGCCGCGCCTTCTTCCAGCAGCGCAAAGGCCACCGCCGCCCCGCTCCCGCCGGCGCCCAGTTGCTTAACATGCCGATCCGCGATGATGAATCCCTGTTTTTTCAAACCCGCGATCAACCCCGCGCCATCAAACATATCGCCATACCAGCGGCCGTCGCCCTGGCGACGCATTACATTTATCGCGCCAACGCGCTGGGCAGTGGCGGAAAGCCCCGCGACCAAAGAGCGGGCGCGCACCTTATGCGGGACGGTGATAACCAGTCCGTCCAGGTTTTCCATCTGCATCAACCCGTTGAGCGTCCGATCAAATGTCGTGGCGCAAACGTGAAAAGGCAGCAATACCGCATTGATCCTTTGGCGCTGAAACAAGGCATTCATCAGCTGCGGTGTTTGGACCTGCGTGACCGGATCGCCGACGATGCCAAATAGACGGGTACGACCATCAATCAAGATCTCGTCCATCATTTCCTCTTTGGTGGCATAGCCGCAAGGCGGGGATGTTCAGGCCATACGTGAGCGGACATTGACGTTTTCAGGTCCATCGGCTCCGGCATAAAAAGCCTTGCATCCATAAGTTTAAGTTCGGCGGAAATGGCGGGTCGGAAGGCCATTTGTTGCAATATGTCCGTTTCCAAATCGATACCGGGGGCGATTTCAATTAATTCCAGCGCCCCCCTAAACACACGGAATACCGCCCGCTCGGTGACAAAAAGCGTGATTTGGCCACGCTCGCCGGCATACGGACCGTTGTAGGAAATTTGCTGCAAGCAGGAAACGAACTTCTGGTGACTGCCTTCCCGCAGGATATGCAATTTGCCATCTTCACAGGCCACGCTCAGCCCGCCGGCGGTAAACGTGCCGCCGAAGACCATTTTTTTGGCGTTCTGGCTGATATTGATAAAACCGCCGACGCCAATTAGCTTATTGGCGAAACGGCTGATGTTAACGCTTCCCTGCCCGTCGATCTCCGCAGCCGAAAGGAACGCGATATCAATGCCGCCGCCGTCATAGAAATCAAATTGATAAGGCTGGTCAACGATGGCGCTGTAATTACGCGCGGCGCCGGCATCCAGCCCGGACGCCGGCGCGCCGCCGATCAGGCCCTGTTCATTGGTCAGCACGATTTTATCCAGCAGATCTTCTTCAGCGGCCACCAGGCCAATCCCCGTGCAGATGCCTGAGCCGACATTGCAGACGGCCCCGACCCGCAGCTCCATAGCACAGCGCCGGGCGACAATTTTACGTTCATCCAGCGCCAGGGCGGGGAAATCCCCGATAGGAATGCGCAATTCGCCGCTGTAGGCCGGCTCGTTGCGGGATTGATAGGTTACCGGCTGGTCGGGGTCCACCACCACCAAATCGACCAGCATCGCCGGTATCTTGACCGTTTTGGCCGGCAGCGTTCCACGCTGGGCAATACGTTTAACTTGTACAACGACCAGACCGCCGCACCGTCTCGCCGCCTGCGCCATGGAAAGCATGTCGCCAAAAATGGCCTCTTGCTCCATGGAAATGTTGCCGTCTTCATCCGCCGTCGTACCGCGCAAAAAGGCGACATCAATATGGAAAGGTTGGTAAAACAGCCATTCCCGCCCGGCAATTTCAATCAGGCTCACTAGTTCTTCCGTGCTACAGGCGCTTTGCCGGCCGCCGCTTTGCCGGGGATCGACAAAGGTATGCAAACCGACATGGCTGATCAAGCCGGGTCTTCCGGCGGCTATTTCCCGGGTCAGTTGCGACAGCACGCCCTGCGGCAGGGTCCAGGCTTCAATTTCATTATCCAGCGCCAACTGCGCCAGTGGAGGAGAATCAACCAGCGTACCGCACACTACCCGTTTCAATAGTCCTTTGTGCGCCAGCCTGGAAGCGCCCCGCTCGCCGCGGTCCCCGAGGCCCACTGGGTGAATGGCTGTCAACTGCCGCGGTTCCGCCTCAGCCAGGAAACGCCGTTCAACCGCCTCGATCAGCGTTTCAGGAACCGCATGGCCAGCGCCGGAACCGCCGATCATTAACGTATCACCGGAGCGAAGCAACTCCGCAACAACATCCGCCGTTACGATCCGCATTATTTATCTCCACTATCAATAATTATACAAAAATTAGGGAAAACGAATGTATTACCCTGGCAAATAAATATCAGGCAGCCGGCATTTCTTAATAAAACGCACAGTTTATTTATTAAAATTTAAAAATTAATAAATCAATACAGCAAAGGCTTATGAAGTTACTCCCCAACAATTCCCTGCCGACATGTACGCCTGATACTTTTATTATATGTAATGGCTATGTTTATATTGAAGTAATACTTCCGTTATTGCCAATTGCCACTCTATTATCGTCGTCATGCCGGGAAAGATGTCTCCCCACCCATACGGCGATTACAGTCAGTAAGCAAAAGCATCCCAAATAGACCATAACCCAAGTTGGCTTCCCACCCGCCAGCGCAACCAGCGCCGTCGCAATAAAGGGGGTGGGGCCGCCGATTAACGCACCGGAAAATTCTCGACACATGGCAATGCCGGAAAAGCGATACTGCGTCGGAAAGAGGTTCGATAAAAATGCGCCCTGCGCACCACCGGTACAACCCCAGCTGATACCGTATATGGCGCTCATGCCGAAGGCGGCGAGAGTAATATTTTTGGTGTCCACCAAATAAAATAACGGGTAAACAAATACCAAAGCAAACAGGGCACCACTCATAAAGACCTTGGCGCTCCCATAACGATCGGCCAACCAGCCGCCGACGGGCCCGCAAATCAACGTGAAGCTTAACGCGATAATCAGTACTATCAGCCCATCGGTTTTTGACATGCCTAAGGTATTGATCATATAGCTTAAGGCAAAGGTATTCAGCACATAGGTCAGCGCCTGATGCCCGCCCATGGCGAAGAAACCGCAAAGCAACTCGCGCGGGCTATTCCTAAACAGCTCTTTTAGCGGCGCTTTCTGCTGTTTATGCTGCTTCTGCGCTTTTTCCATGGCCTGCACATACTCCGGCGTTTCATCGAGTTTCATGCGGATATAGACCGCCACGCCAAACAGCAAGACAGAGAGCAGGAAAGGAACCCGCCATACCCAGCCCAGTAAAACCTCCTCAGGAATCCAGGAAAAAAGCAGGAACGTCAGTGTCGCAATCAAAACGCCGAAGTTAGTGGCGGTATTGGGTATCGAGGTGAAAAAAGCCCGTTTGTTAACCGGCGTATACTCGGCCACCAACGTAATCGCACCGGCCAGCTCCGCTCCCGCGCCAAAGCCCTGTAAAATTCTCATGACGATCAATAAGATTGGCGCGAGTATCCCCACCTGATGCCAGGTGGGCAATAATCCGACCCCGACCGTTGCGACCCCCATTATGGAAATGCATAAAATCAGCGCCGGTTTGCGGCCGAATTTGTCGCCGATATGAGAGATGACGATGCCGCCGATCGGGCGAATGATAAAGCCGATGGCAAAGGTGGCGAACGCAGCCAGCATTCCTCCAAGTTGCGTAAGCTGGGGAAAGAATAATTTATTAATAATCAGACCGGACGCAGCGGCATATAATCCATAATCATACCATTCAATAATCGTCCCAAGCGTCGAGGCAAAAACCGCCCGCCTGATATTTTTATTACTCATGACCTTGATCTGGCCTGATTGTGCACTTTGCATATCACTCTCTCCTGCATCTTGGCTATTTATTCTTCCTAACAGCTTCATAAGAAGAGCATGTTGGTGGATACCGCTTTTAGACACCCAGTAGGTATATTATAAATAAGCTTTATTCGCAGCGTTGCGCAAAGCTAATGGGGCATATGCATTATTATATGCACATTCTAGAAGTTTCCTTGAAAGATCGGCCGTTTTATACGGGTTATGTTTAAATTATTTCTCCAGGCGATTTTTGAGATCTCATTTATACTGTGTCGTCTTTCTCTTTTTGCCTATCAAACGATTCAGCCCCTTTTTTATAATTGCCCGCGGCAAAACACAGCGTAGTTAATTCATTCTCATATTTCGTTCCCGCCTCTACCGGCATCGACAGCGCGGCGCGTACGGCACTTTTCACCGACTGCACGGCTAACGGATCGTAAGCGGCAATTTTCCGGCAAAGCGCCATGGCGGTTTCCATCACCGCGCGATCCTCCACCAAATATTCCACCAGCCCGAGATTAAACGCCTCTTCGGCATTAATGTTATCGCCGGTTAGCAACAATCGCATAGCTTGCCCATATCCCACCAGGCGCGGTAGCATCTGCGAAGCGCCGCCTCCGCCAACCCAACCGCGAATCACTTCAGGCGCGCCGAATTTGGCGCTATGGCCGGCAACGCGTATATCGGCGCCTAACATAATTTCCAGGCCGCCCCCCAGCACCCATCCTGTTAGCGCGGCAACAATGGGTTTTTGCAAGCCGCGCACCGTCGCGCCATATTCAGTACGATTGCGAAAGTCCGACGGGGTTTGATAGCTTTCCAGCGAACGCAGATCGCTGCCGGCGCAAAAAGCCCGCTCTCCCTCCCCGCGCAGCAGCACCACCCGCACACCATTGTCTTTATCGAGCTCGTTGAAAACCTCGGCCAGCGTCTCGCTCATGGCGGGCGTAATGGCATTCATTTTCTCCGCGCGATCGATTACCACTTCGGCAATCGCGCCGTGCCGGTATAACGTTATGTGTTTAGTCATGCTTGTTTCCCGCTGTTGGGCCGTCGTTCGCATCTTGTGCAATCAGTTATACTTACTTACTAGTAAGTAAGCAGTGATCTGAGTAACATTTTTATCACATTAAGCAAAAAGATCGGGTGACCACAGGTATTTTTATCTTCGGCGATGTAGCCTGTTGGTTACGGTACGCGCAATATTATCTGCTGTGGCGCTGCTTGCGTTGTGGCGGGCGTACGTTGAAGTTGTTGCGGATTTTAGCTTAACGGGAATTCAACCGCGCTAAGGGAGAATATGACAGATAAAAAAAAACGGTACGTCATGATGACGTACCGTTTTCTTATGGCCTGGCCTGCACTTCGGGCAAACCAAACCCTCGGGAATATGGTCGGCGAGAGAGGATTCGAACCTCCGACCCACTGGTCCCAAACCAGTTGCGCTACCAAGCTGCGCTACTCGCCGCGAGTGGGGCGCATCTTACTGCGGCGGTTTCAGAGCGTCAACGGCTTTTTAAAACTTAAATGCTGACTGACCACAAATCATCCGATACGCCGTCAAAATAGCCTAAAGCTTCTGTTCCGCCTGAGGTTTTGCACACCAGTTATTCGCCGGGTTAATACCCCCGTCTGGCGACGTGTAGCCCAGACAGCCCAAAATCGAATCGAATAACTCGACATGGCGTTTCTTCGCCCCCACACGCTGCTGCGCCTGTAGCTGCTCAAACGCCTGCTTGTGATCGGCCTGTTCAAGGAAAGTATCCGAAGCCCAGACGATCATCGGCACGCGGAACTGCTCCGGCGGCGCCATTTCACGTGGCGTGCCGTGCAGGTGCGAGTTTTCATCGATAGATTCACCGTGGTCAGCGGCATAAAACACCAGCGCCTTTTTATCGCGCAGCTGATCAATCACGCTGTCGATAAAGGTATCGGTATACAACACACTGTTATCAAAGGCGTTAATCAGCTCCGCTTTGCTACAGGTGTTGCCCATACATTCCGGCGTAAAACGGGCATAACTGCGCGGATAACGCTGGGAATACATGTAATGCGAGCCTTTGGTATGCAGAATCACCAGATGCTTGCCTTTCGGATGGTTCTTCAGCGATTCCTGTAATTCATTTACCAGCAGCATGTCATCGACCGGTTTACCGTCGTTGCGCTTCTCTGATGCAATAATTTCGCGGAAAGAGAAGTTATTGGTATCCGCATTATTGTAGAACCACAGCTCGCTTTGCATCGCGAACAACTCCGAGGTGAAACCCAGCGATTTCATCACGGCAAAGATATTTTGTTCTTTCAGGGTTCGCTGCGGGTTGTCTTCTGTTCCGCCTTCACGGACAAACATGCATCGCAGCGAAAGCTTGGTCGCGGTGTCACAGGATGTCCCCCGAAATGCCACCAGATTCTTTTCTTTTGACAGGCGCGGCGTGGTGTCGCGCTCGTACCCAAGAATTCCCATATGATCCCAGCGGGTCGTTTCGCAGATAATAAACACCACATAGGTATCGTCGATATCCGCCGGCGGCACGTAGGTAAACTCTTTGGCCGGATCCAGATAATTACCGGCGTCCTGGCTTTCATCGACCTGCGTGTAAGCATATAAACCGAGCGCAGCCAGCCAGTTAGACGGCAAATACGAGTGCGCCACAACGCCGCCGTAACTTGGCAAATCAATGTTGGTTTTTTTCTCGTTGACGCTTTGCGCGTGGTCAAGCGAACGCAGCGGCAGCCAGACCAGCAGGACTGTCAACAGCAACACACTGAGCGGAAGTATCCGCTGACCCGGCGTTTTCATCTGCTCAATGAGCGTGAGGCGCAGGCTGTTTTTCCAAATCAAGACCAGCGGTAAGGCACTGACCAGCGCCATCCAGATAAACAGCGGTAACCCGATGATCTCCTTACTGAGATCGATATCCGTCGTCATCACGGACACCACGATGCCGTAACCGATCACCACATTGAACATCATCATGTAATAACTGGCGGCGACGGAGATCAGCACCAGCAAACTTGCCACCACGCGGAAAAACATTTTCCCACCCAGCGACAGCAAACGCAGCACAAAGAAGGTAAACAGGACGATAGCGCACACTTCCGTGACCGCCTGAATCAGCTCGGTTGATGTGAACTGATGGATTAATGCGGCGAAACGGCGCTGAAACACCGAGGCGTTCAGGAAAATGCCAATGTAAATCGCTAACAATA
>JAATFX010000063.1 GCA_015654925.1 Enterobacterales bacterium
AAACAGGATGATGTAGACCATCGCGCTCAGCAAGCGATTCAAGACGCGCAGGAGAGGCTTGCCCAGGCGGGGCAACATGTAACCTGCGATCAGCGGAATAAGAATAAGTAAGAGGCTGGAATACATAACGCGGGTCACATCCTTTTGCGCGGCGGGAAGAAAAAAGCAGCCTTAAGCTAACGAAAACCGGGATCGCTGTAAAGCAGGCATATTAATCTCTTTTTTCCAGCGGGGCGCTTGGCTTATGCCCGTGATGTCCCGCCCGCACCGGTGGTTTGGGGGAAAAAAGCGTTGATTTGCGCGGCGAGCCGATCCAGCAGTTCATGACGGCGCCGGTATTCGGCGCGTTTCTTGCTGGGCAGCGTTTCCAGCCCTTTGCGCGTAATGGTCAGGGGTAAACGGAAATATCCCTCCCCGTGGGGCTGGGCCTGCATAGACAACCAGAAATTGTCATAATCCGCATGCAGGAAGCTTTTCTTTTTATAAAAATACCGCCACTCCTGGTACATATGGGTACGGTTCCCCACCGCTAAAATTTGCCGTGCGCCCAGGTTTGTCGCCAGCAGGGTTACGGCTTCGAGCACCAGCCGCTTGGGAAACAGGCCGTGGCAGGATTTGGTGGCGAGGTGGATGGCCTCGTGGGGCACCTGCCGCTGTGCGCCCTGCAGGCCGCCGATAAACAGGGTCGTGCCTTGTTCCGGCGTGATGACAAAGGTCATTTCCGCCAGCATCACGTCCCGTTCGTCGGTAATAAGAACGGTGGCTTCGCCTTCACGATTGAGATTGTCAAGGGAGCCGAGGCGCAGGTAGAACTGCTGGCCGTTTTTGCCCTCCAGCGTGGCAAGGACGATGCCGCTGCGGGTCAGGTGCCCGTTGAGCAATGGGCGGGGCAAATGCTGCTGGATATGGTCGTAGTGGTAAACCAGTGCGGCCAACTGCTGCTTGTGGTTCATGTTCGACGCGAGATAGGGGCGATGCAGCTTACAGGGCAATCCCGGCTGCGATTGCAGTATTTCCGGCAATATGGGACAGCGGGCCAGGTACTTCAGCCAGGGTACCGAATATGCGGCGGTCCATAAATGGCGGAACATAAACTTGCCGCGATAGAAACGGTGGCGCCAGGCCATACCGGGCACCAGCTTGCCGCGGAACAAAGCCAGGGCCAATTGCCAACCGGTTAATAAACGTGGTTTTTCCAGACTGGATACAAGCTGTGACATGGGGATATGCCCTGGTTTTCATGGAAATAGCTATTTCACCAAAACATGTCTAAACCGGGCATCAATGTGGTTGCCGGTGGGGGATGGGATTACATGGTGTTTAATGTTTGTTTATATTTTGCCGGGAGGAGGGAAATGGTGAACCAGATAGTAATTGCAACCATCATAATTATACTTGCGTCTTAAAAGAAAAATGTTATACCTTGAGTATGCAGGGACGAGCGGCAGAAAAAAATGCCAGCGATTCACTGGCATTTCATTAGGCATCTTAGGCATTAATCGCGAGGCGCGTTATCAGGCAACAGTCTCGGTTTCAACAGGCACAATCAGACTCGCGTGGTTCCCCTTGGGACCTTGATGAACATCGAATCTGACCACTTGCCCGGCTTTGAGCGTTCGATAACCGTCCATCTGGATTGTTGAGTAATGCGCAAATATATCCTCGCCGCCGCTTTCAGGACAGATAAACCCAAAACCTTTGGCGTTATTGAACCATTTAACTTTACCCGTCTCCATGTTTCTACATCCCTCGCAACCGAATCTTATACGTGATGAGGATTGTTGAACGTTGTAAGCCTGATTGGTCAAAACCGCCGCGGCTTACGCAAGTACACTCTAGAGGATAGGAACGATAGGTCAAGAGGATGCTGGGGGAGTTGGCTGATGACATTACTAAACTTTGAAGCAGGTAACGCTATTGACGCTTTTTTGGCAAAATCTCAATACAACAGCCGCGTTCAAAATCCTATTGTTGTCATAGGTTATAGCAAACGGCGGTTTTGAATATCTGATGTTAGACTGATAACCATGATGGGGTTGCGTCGCGATAATGGTTCGGTGGACGCAACGTTATATCAAGTAAGAGAAACATATCGACGGAAAGACGATGGGTAACACAAGTGAAAGGCCGGGCGAGCAAAATTTTGCCGAGGACCTGTTGAAAGATGCGGTAAAACCCCCATCAATGTATAAAGTGATACTTATCAATGACGATTACACGCCGATGGAATTTGTTATTGACGTACTGCAAAAGTTCTTTTCTTATGATGTTGAACGTGCAACGCAACTGATGCTTACGGTGCATTATCATGGCAAGGCTATCTGCGGTGTTTACACCGCCGAAGTCGCAGAAACCAAAGCCGCTCATGTTAATCGCTATGCCCGGGAAAATGAGCATCCGTTGCTTTGTACGCTGGAAAAGGCCTGAAAAGGCAATCAATTTGGGGAGGTGCCAATGCTCAATCAAGAACTGGAACTCAGTTTAAATATGGCTTTCGCCAGAGCGCGTGAGCACCGGCATGAGTTTATGACCGTTGAACATCTGCTGCTGGCATTGCTCAGCAACCCTTCCGCGCGGGAAGCGCTGGAAGCGTGCACGGTCGATCTGGTGGCGTTGCGCCAGGAACTCGAAGCATTTATCGAACAAACCACACCAACCTTACCGACCAGTGACGAAGAGCGGGACACGCAGCCTACGCTTAGTTTCCAGCGCGTATTACAGCGCGCGGTGTTCCATGTGCAATCCTCCGGCCGCAGCGAAGTGTCGGGCGCCAATGTCCTGGTCGCTATTTTCAGCGAACAGGAATCGCAGGCGGCCTACCTGCTGCGTAAGCATGACGTTAGCCGACTGGATATAGTGAATTTCATCTCCCACGGCACTCGTAAAGATGAAACGCAGGCACCGGGACCGGAAAACCCGGTCAATGAAGAGCAGGCAGGCGGGGAGGAGCGTATGGAAAACTTCACTACAAATCTCAACCAACTCGCCCGGGTGGGTGGCATAGATCCCCTGATCGGCCGCGAGCGCGAGCTCGAACGCGCCATCCAGGTACTGTGCCGCCGGCGTAAAAACAATCCGCTGCTGGTGGGCGAATCCGGCGTGGGCAAGACGGCGATCGCCGAAGGCCTGGCCTGGCGTATCGTGCAGGGCGATGTGCCTGAAGTCATTGCCGAATGCACCATCTACTCTTTGGATATCGGGTCGTTGCTGGCTGGCACCAAATACCGCGGCGACTTCGAGAAGCGTTTCAAAGCGTTGCTGAAGCAATTGGAATCGGATAAGAACAGCATTCTGTTTATCGACGAGATCCACACCATTATCGGTGCGGGCGCCGCCTCCGGCGGACAGGTCGATGCGGCGAATCTGATCAAGCCGCTGCTCTCCAGCGGCAAGATCCGGGTCATGGGTTCCACGACGTATCAGGAATTCAGTAATATTTTCGAAAAAGATCGCGCCTTGGCGCGCCGTTTCCAGAAAATCGATATTACCGAACCCACGGTGGAAGAAACGGTGCAGATACTGACCGGCCTGAAACCCAAATACGAAGCCCATCATGATGTGCGTTATACCGCCAAGGCGGTGCGCGCCGCGGTGGAACTGGCGGTTAAATACATCAACGATCGCCATTTGCCGGACAAGGCCATCGACGTTATCGATGAAGCGGGCGCCCGCAGCCGGTTAATGCCGGTGAGCAAACGCAAGAAAACCGTTAATGTGGCCGATATCGAATCGGTGGTGGCGCGTATCGCCCGCATTCCGGAAAAAACCGTCTCCGCCAGCGACCGCGATGTGCTGAAGAACCTGAGCGAACGCCTTAAGATGCTGGTGTTCGGCCAGGATAAAGCCATCGAGGCGCTGACCGAAGCGATCAAAATGAGCCGGGCCGGGCTGGGCCAGGATCATAAGCCGGTGGGGTCTTTCCTGTTCGCGGGTCCGACGGGGGTGGGTAAAACCGAGGTGACCGTACAGCTGGCCAAGGCGCTGGATATTGAATTATTGCGCTTTGATATGTCGGAATATATGGAACGCCACACCGTCAGCCGCTTGATCGGCGCGCCTCCGGGATATGTGGGCTACGACCAGGGCGGCCTGTTGACCGACGCGGTGCTCAAGCACCCTCACGCGGTATTGCTGCTCGATGAAATCGAAAAGGCGCATCCGGATGTTTTTAACCTGCTGTTGCAGGTGATGGACAACGGCACGCTGACCGATAACAACGGCCGCAAGGCGGACTTCCGCAACGTGATCGTGGTGATGACCACCAACGCCGGGGTGCAGGAAACGCAGCGCCAGTCCATCGGTATGATTCAGCAGGATAACAGTACGGACGCCATGGGCGAGATCAAGAAGATCTTCACCCCTGAGTTCCGCAACCGCCTGGATAATGTGATTTGGTTTAATCACTTATCGCCGGAAATCATTCAACTGGTGGTAGATAAGTTTATTGTTGAGCTGCAAGCGCAGCTGGATGCGAAGGGCGTCTCGCTGGAAGTCAGCGACGAAGCGCGCGACTGGCTGTCCGCCAAGGGCTACGACAAAGCCATGGGCGCACGGCCAATGGCTAGGGTGATGCAGGAAAACCTGAAAAAACCGCTGGCCAACGAACTGCTGTTCGGCTCTTTGGTCGACGGCGGGTCGGTGTCGGTCGAGCTCAATAAAGATAAAAAAGAGCTTAGCTACCATTTCCTCAGCGCGCAAAAACGCAAAGCGGAAGGCGTGGTTCACTAACACCGGCCTGGGTGATGAAATACAGGTGAAATAGCGGGTATAGTAAAAAGGCGATGCTTGGCATCGCCTTTTTTATTATCGGTAATAATGTATTCAGCTATTAATCAGGTACATTAATCGCGGTACGCCATCGCGGCGCACCGCAAAAGCGGGAATGCATTATGCCGGGCCGTATTCCGGCGCCGGCATCCGATCTTTCAGACAGCGGGTTGGCGATATCAACGCCCGCGGGCGGATATCAGCGAAGGAAGCCTATCAGCGGCTACGGAAGACAATGCGGCCTTTGCTCAGGTCGTACGGGGTCAGCTCAACAGTGACTTTGTCGCCCGTCAGGATGCGGATATAGTTTTTACGCATTTTACCGGAGATATGAGCGGTTACCACATGCCCGTTTTCCAATTCCACACGGAACATGGTGTTAGGCAATGTATCCAGTACCGTGCCTTGCATTTCAATATTGTCTTCTTTGGCCATCGAATCCTCTAGGTTTAAATACCATAGTTTTTTACCGGCAAGATAATGCCGAAAAACCCTCATTATGTAAAGAAGTGATGAAAAACGCCGCTTCAGTCACAGGGAGTAATGTCGCTGTTTAAGGTGACGGCAGAGAGGGTTTGCGGTTGCCAGCAATCAGGTGCCAGCGTTAAGGATTGTAACTGACTCAGCAGCGCCAGATAGTCGCGTCGTGGTATTTCCCTTGCGCCTAACGAGGCCGTGTGTGAGTTCAATACCTGACAGTCTACCAGTTTTCCGCCCTGTTGCCTAAAGAAACGGCAAAATGTCAGCAGCGCGACCTTGGAGGCATTATCCCTCCGGCTGAACATGGATTCCCCGCAAAACAGGGCGCCCTGCGCTACTCCGTACATGCCGCCCACCAGGTCGTCGCCGTCCCAAACTTCTACTGAATGCGCCTGGCCCAGCCGGTGCAGCCGGGTGTATGCCTGCGCCACGTCCGGGCCGATCCAGGTGCCTTCCTGGCCCCGTTCGGCGCAGGCGGCCACCACCGCTCCGAACGCCTGGTTGAGCGAGATACGGTAGGGGCAATGTTTAACAAACCGCTTCAGGCTGCGACTGAGATGAAACTCGTGCGGATAAAGTACCGCCCGTGGGTCCGGCGACCACCACAGAATGGCGTCGCCCGGCGAGTACCAGGGGAAAATGCCCAATTGATAGGCCATCAGCAGCCGCTCGGGAGACAAATCGCCGCCGAAAGCCAACAGTCCGTTAGGCTCATGGAGCGCGGACGTCGGCGCGGGAAAGCGCAGCGAATCCGGCGACAGCCGGTAGAGTCTCATGGAGCTTTTCGTCATATCACCTTGGCTCGTTAGCTAATGGGATCATTATACGCCCACCGGGCAATGATAGCGGAAGTAGCGTCCCCGCGCCGCCATCAGCATATGATGGCTACCCTGCTCGTCGATTCCGCCTTGTTCCATAACCAATATGCGATCCATCCGCTCCAGGCCCTGGAGCCGGTGGGTGACGAGAATGACGGTTTTATCTTCGCCCAATCGAAACAGTAGATCCAGCATCTGCCGCTCCGTGGCGGCGTCGAGGCCTTCCGTGGGTTCATCCAGCAGCAGCAGCGGCGCGTCGTGGAGCAGGGCGCGGGCGATGCCGATCCGCCGCTGCTCGCCGCCGGAGAGCTGGCGTCCGCCTTCGCCCAGCCAGCCGTCCAGGCCGTCTTTTTGCAGCAGTTTTTCCAACTCCAATTGTACCAGCATGGTCTCCAGTCGCGCATCGTCCGCCCCCGGGGCGCCCAGCAGCAGATTATCGCGCAGCGTGGCGCTGAATATATGCACCCGCTGGGGCACCACGCTTATCATCGATCGCAGCGCGGGTTCGCTCCACCGGGGCAGCGGGTAGCCGTTCAGGCGAATCTCCCCGTGGTCGATATCCCAGGCGCGGGTCAGCAATTGCAGCAGGGTGGATTTACCGCTGCCGGTATGGCCCAGTATGGCCACATGTTCTCCCGCGCCGATATGGAACGACAGGCCGCCGATCGCCGGCTGCGGCTGGCCGGGATAGGTGAAGCGTATATGGTCTGCCTCAAGCACGGCTCGGCCGGCGGGCTGCGGGCCGTCCGGTGGAAATGTCACCGCCGGTTCCCGGTTGATTATATCGGCTATCCGCCCGGCGGAGGCGATAACCTGGCCCAGGTGCTGGAAGGCTCCGGCCACCGGCCCCAGCGCTTCAAAGGCCGCCAGGGCGGTAAACACGAACAGCGCGATCAAGGCGCCGGGCCGGCTGTCCCCGCCGATGCCGCCGGCTGCCAGCCATAAAATCAGCGTGACCGACAGCCCGGTAATCAATATCAGCAATCCTTGCGCCTCGGCGGCCAGGTTGGCTTGCTGCTGCTGGCGCCGCTGCCAGCGCCGTTCGGTGTCATCCAACTGCCGGCGATAGCGTCCGGCGGCGCCGTAGACCGATAATTCCGCATTGCCCTGCAGCCAGGTGGCCAGGTGCAGGCGGTAGCTCGCGCGCAGGCGGGTCAGGTCTTGTCCCAGCGGCTTACCGGCGCGATAGAACAGCGGGGGCAGGAGCAGCAATACCGCCAGCATAATTCCCCCGAGCGTCAGGGCCAGGGAAACGTCAACCCAGGATAACCCTAAGGTAACCACCAGGATCACGACCAAGGCGCTCAGCAGCGGCGACAGCACCCTTAAATAGAGATGATCGAGGGTATCCACATCCGCCACCAGGCGGTTGAGCAGCTCGGCCTGGCGAAAACGGGCGATCACCCCGGGCGAGAGGGGCAGGATCTTTTCAAAAGCGTAGATGCGCAGATGCTGCAATACGCGGAAAGTGGCGTCATGGCTGACCACCCGCTCCGCCCAGCGGCCGGCGGTGCGGGTAATGGCCGCGCCGCGTACGCCGGCGGCGGGCAGCAGATAGTTAAAGCTATATAATCCCGCGGCGCCCGCCAGGGCGGAACCGGCCAGGAACCAGCCGGAAAGACTCAGCAGGCCGATGCTGGCCAACAGCGTGACGATGGCCAGGAGCATGCCCAGGAGGATCTGGCCGATATGGCGGCGGTAGAGGGCCAGGAAGGGTAATAATACGCGCATGGTCAGAGCTCTCCGCGACGGTTGGCTATCAGGTCGGCAAAGGGGCCGGGGAGGGCGGCTAATTGCTCATAGCGCCCCCGTTGCAGGATTTGGCCATTTCCCATCACCCAGATAACGTCGAAATCGCGGATGTCCGCCAGTTGATGAGTGACCAATACCGTGGTCTGCAGGCGCGATGCGTCGTCCAGCGCCCTCATGACCAAACGTTCGCTGCGGGCATCCAGGCTGGCGGTCGGCTCATCGAGGAGCATCAGCGCCGGGGAATGTAGCAGCGCGCGCGCCAGGGCGACCCGCTGCGCCTGGCCCACCGACAGCTGGGCGGCATTATCGCCGAGCGGGGTTTCCAGCCCCTGGGGCAGCAGCGGTAGAAATTCGTCGACATAGGCGCGCCGTACGGCCAGTTGCAGCGCCTCGTCGCCGGCGTCCGGTCGTCCCAGCAAAATATTATCGCGCAGGCTCGGCGCCGGCAAAAAAGGGTTTTGGCCCACCCAGCCAAGTTGCTGGCGCCAATGCTGCGGCGCCAATTCGCGTAATTCGTGGCCGTTGATTTTCAGCGAGCCCGCATAAGGTAAAAAACCGAGCAATACGTTGAGCAACGAGCTTTTACCCGCGCCGCTTTGGCCCACGATGGCCACCCGCAGACCGGCGTCCAGGGTAAAATCCAGCGGTCCGGCAAGCTGGGCGCCGTCGGGCGCCAGAATAATCAACTGCTCGGCGCTGAGGGTAATGGGGCCGAAGGCGGGGGTCATTTGTCCGCCGCCCTGCGACCCGGAATCATTTTCCAGGAAGCCGACCAGCGATTCAGCCGCGCCTACCGCCTGCGCCTTGGCATGATAGAAGGCGCCCAGATCGCGCAGCGGCTGGAAAAACTCCGGCGCCAATATCAAGACCAGGAAGCCGGCGAACAGCGTCACGCCGGTGCCGTAGCTGCCGAAATTCAGCTCTCCCAGGTAAGAGAACCCAAAATAGACCGCCACCACCGCGATGGAGATGGAGGCAAAAAATTCCAACACGCCGGAAGAAAGAAACGCCAGGCGCAGCACTTCCATGGTACGCAGCCGGAAATCGTTGGTTGAGCGGCGGATGTGCTCGGTTTCCGCCTGCGCCCGGTTAAACAGCCGCAGGGTATCGAGACCGCGCAGCCGATCGAGGAAATAGCCCGACAGACGCGCCAGCGCCAGGAAATTGCGCCGGTTGGCGTCGGCGGCGCCCATGCCCACCAGCGCCATGAATAGCGGGATCAGCGGCGCGGTGCATAATAAAATCAGCCCCGCCATCCAGTTCACCGGGAAAACCACGATCAAAATCAGCAGCGGCACCAGCCCGGCCAGATACATTTGCGGCAGATAGCGCGCGTAGTAATCCTGCATATCCTCGATCTGTTCAAGCAGCAGGCTGCTCCAACTGCCGGCGGGTTTGCCCTGGACCCAGGCCGGGCCAAGCCGCTCCAGCCGATCCACTACCTGGCGGCGTATCTCCCGGCGCAGCATTTGCCCGGCGATAAACCCCGCGCGCTCGCGCAGCCATCCCACCAGCGCCCGGGCGGTAAACAGCGCCGCCATGGCGATAAAACAGTCCGTCAGCTCGGCGCGCGGCCGGTGGTCGACAATCAGCGCCTGCAGCAGGTGCGCCAGCACCCAGGCCTGGGCGACAATCACCAGGCCGCTCGCCAGGCCCAGAAGTAAAGAGAGGCGCAGCCAGCGCTTAACCAGCGCGCTTTGGGATTTGAGCCAGCGGACGAGCACCTGTTGTCGGTTTTTATTCATTGCGGACGGTTTCAGCCAGTGTGTGGTATGCGTAAGGATAAAATCCCACTCCGGGACGCGAAAGGCCGGAATAACACGTGGCTAGCCCGGCGTGGCGACATATTACCCTGTTGCGGCGGAGGTGAAAATAATCAGCGGGCAATTAAGGCGTAACGGGAGATGAAAACGGCGGCCGGCTGCGCCGCGATGGCTTGGGATGATATGCCGCGCAGTCGGTGCCGCGGCGCAAACGCAGGGCGTATTCCTACGCCCCGGGACAATATTCTACCGATCGTTCACCGGCGCCAAACCGTCCAGGTAACGTTCCGCATCCAGCGCCGCCATACAGCCGGTACCGGCCGAGGTGATGGCCTGCCGATAGATGTGGTCCATCACGTCCCCCGCGGCGAATACGCCGGGGATGCTGGTCTGGGTGGCGTTGCCGTGAATGCCCGACTGTACGCGGATATAGCCGTTTTCCAATTCCAGCTGGCCGCCAAAGATGGCGGTATTGGGGCTATGGCCGATGGCGATAAATACGCCGGCCACCGCCAGCGGCTCTATTTCACCATTCACGACGCTTTTCAGCCGTACGCCGGTTACGCCCATCTCGTCGCCCACGACGTCTTCCAGCGTACGTCCGGTATGCAGCACGATATTACCGGTGTTTACCTTGTCCATCAGCCGGTCGATGAGGATCTTTTCCGAACGGAAAATTTCGCGGCGGTGAATCAAATGCACCTCGGCCGCGATATTGGACAGATAGAGCGCTTCTTCCACCGCGGTATTGCCGCCGCCCACGACCGCGACCTTTTGATTGCGGTAAAAGAACCCGTCGCAGGTGGCGCAGGCGGAAACGCCTTTGCCTTTAAACGCTTCTTCCGACGGCAGGCCGAGATAGCGCGCCGATGCGCCGGTGGCGATAATCAGCGCATCGCAGGTGAACTCCCCGGTGTCGCCGAACAGGCGAAACGGACG
The DNA here is from genome assembly GCA_015654925.1 of Enterobacterales bacterium. Classification (GTDB taxonomy): domain Bacteria; phylum Pseudomonadota; class Gammaproteobacteria; order Enterobacterales; family Enterobacteriaceae; genus Acerihabitans. The sequence continues at coordinate 10,520 of JAATFX010000063.1, forward strand.
ACTCTGCAAATCCACCCTATTGATATGATCGAAAATGATTTCGGTATTGAACTTGGCGGCGTGGGCGTACATGCGCTCCATGAGCAAGGGACCGGTCAGCCCTTCGGGGTCGCCAGGCCAGTTTTCTACCTCGGTGGTGGTGGTCAGCTGGCCGCCTTGTTCCATGCCGGTTATCAGCACGGGATGCAGATTGGCCCGGGCCGCGTAAACCGCGGCGGTGTAGCCCGCCGGCCCAGACCCCAGGATAAGTAATTTACTGTGTTTCACCGTAGACATGTTTTCCTCGTTTTTACCGCAGTTTTTTACCGCACGGAAACTAACGCTGATCGATTGTAAGAAAATTACCAGACTATGGGCAGGATGCAAAAAGTTGTTAACGATTTTTATCATCGTTACGGTCTATCGATCGGGTGATTTTACCATTAAATAGGACATAATCAGGGTAAAAAAAGCGCTTAAGCCCCTGACAACATGCCGTCACCGGATTTAATCGGCATGTTGTTCTGATTTTTGTCGTTTTACTTTGACAATCCGCTGCGCTTTTGCGAAAACATCAGGGTAAGAAGAAATTATTCGATGGGTTTGGACAGGCAGTATGCAAGGCAGTTGACAGAGACGGCCCTAAAATAAAACAGACAACGGGTCTTTAAGCAAACCCTGATACATTGAAGTCGGCAGGGGTGTGGCAAGTACAGGGAAGGAATCATGAGAGACAAATAATAATGGTAGACAATAAAAAACGCCCGGGAAAGGATCTCGACCGCATTGACCGTAACATCCTTAACGAGCTGCAAAAGGATGGACGGATATCCAACGTCGAACTTTCAAAACGGGTTGGTTTATCCCCGACTCCTTGTCTGGAACGCGTACGTCGCCTTGAGCGCCAGGGTTTCATTCAGGGGTACACCGCTTTACTTAATCCACATTATCTGGATGCGTCTTTACTGGTATTCGTTGAGATTACCCTGAATCGGGGCGCACCCGATGTGTTTGAGCAATTCAATACCGCCGTGCAGAAGCTGGAAGAGATTCAAGAATGCCATCTGGTGTCGGGGGATTTTGACTACCTGCTGAAAACGCGGGTGCCGGATATGTCGGCGTATCGCAAGCTGCTGGGTGAAACATTGCTGCGGTTGCCGGGGGTTAACGATACCCGGACCTATGTGGTGATGGAAGAAGTGAAACAAAGCAACAGATTGGTCATCAAAACGCGTTAAGAAACACCACAGGTGCAAAAGACTGCTTTTAAGGTTACACTCCTGTGGATTCATACAGTCTCGGCGCCGGCCAGCACGTCGGCGCTGTTGTTATACCGGTTGAGAAACCTGGAGAGCCTTTCTTGAGCCAGGAATATACAGAAGATAAAGACGTTACGTTAAAAAAAATGAGCAGCGGCCGCAGGTTACTCGAGGCCGTCCTCATAGTCATGGCTATTTTTGCCCTCTATTTGATGATTTCCCTGGTCAGCTTCGATCCGTCCGATCCCAGTTGGTCGCAAACGGCCTGGCATGGGCCTATCCATAATCTGGGGGGCGGCGTTGGGGCGTGGTTTGCCGATACGCTGTTTTTCACCTTCGGCGTGCTGGCGTACGCGCTGCCGCCGATTATGCTGATCTTCTGCTGGAACTCTTTCCGTCAGCGGGAGGTGCAGGACTATGTGGATTATTTTGCCTTGGCGCTGCGCCTTATCGGCACCCTGGCGCTGATACTGACCTCCTGCGGCCTGGCCGCGCTCAATGTGGACGATCTCTATTATTTCGCTTCTGGCGGGGTGATTGGCAGCCTGCTGGACAACGCCATGTCACCCTGGTTCAACGGTATCGGCGCCACGCTGACGCTGCTATGCGTCTGGGCCGCGGGGTTGACCTTGTTCACCGGCTGGTCCTGGCTGACGATCGCTGAAAAAAT
>JAATFX010000133.1 GCA_015654925.1 Enterobacterales bacterium
GCCACCGCGGCGCACAGGCAAAGCGCCGCCAGCAGGCCGAAGGCGCAGGCATATCCCCGGGCGCCGGGATAAAGGGTCAGCACAATCACGATAATGCCCGCCGCCGCCGCGCCGCCGGCATACTGCATCGCGGCCAGCAGGCGGACGGCCGCCGCGCGCAGTTCGGGGGCGCTGCGCCCGGCAACCGCCAGCGGCAGCGTACGTAACGTTATGCCGTGCCCCAGCCCGAGCAGCAACTGCGCCGGCAGCAGGCTAAACCACCCCTGCGGATAATCCATATTCAGCCAGAGGATGCCGACGCCCAGGGCGCCGCTCAGCAGCCCGCGATTGAGCAAGTTCGCCGCCGCATTCCGGCGCAGCCATGGCGCGCTTAACCAATACCCGGCCGCGGCCGCCAGCGCCAGCGGCGATAGCGACAATAGCCCCGGGGTTCCGCCCGCGGGTCCCGGCGCTATTTCCCTGGCTAACCCCGGCTCGCGCATTAACACCGGCAACAGAAACAGCGCCGCGCCCGCGCCGGCCGTGTAAAACGCGCCGGCCCAGCACCAGGACAAGGCTTGCCGCTGGGCGCGCAGCGTCCGCGCCACCCAGGGCCGCGGGCCGTATTTTTCATTCAGCCCCGCCAGCAGCAGCGACAGCGCCGCAATACCGTTGCCCGCGTGGGTCAGCGGATGGTTCAACCCCCGCTGCGCCCAGCAGCCCAAGGCAAACAGCAGGCCCAGCGCCGCCAGCGCGGCGAGCAGGGAAGAATATCGGGCCGACCCGGTCCGCGCGGGCGCGGTTAGCCAAAGCAGCGCCAGTCCCGCCGCGCCGCCGCCCCCATAAATCGCCGGCCAGAATGCGGGCGCGTACAGCATTCCCGCCAGCGCCATCAGCGCCAGCGGGTAGATCGCTCCCGGCAATAAAACCGGGCGGCGGTGACCGTTACTTTCGTTCAGCATTAGCATCATGGTGGTGGTTCCTGCACTGGACATCGGGCGGCGCGCAGATAAATTGAGTTCATCTATCCCGCTATTGCAAATGCAGCTTACACGGCTTATTTTGGCCTTATCAACGTCATAGATTTCAGCCAAGGATGAAAATATCTCAGCATGAAAAATAAACGCCTGCCGCCGCTGGGGTCGCTGAAAGCCTTTGATGCGGTCGCCCGCCACGGCAGCTTCAAACTAGCCGCGGATGAGATTGGCGTCACGCCCACCGCGGTCAGCCACCAGATACGCGTGCTGGAGGAATCGCTGAATACGCCGGTGTTCGCGCGCAGCGCGCGGGAAGTGACGCTAACCGCCGCCGGCGGGCGCTTACGGCAGGCAACGCAGCGGGCCTTCGCCGACTTGCAGGCGGCGGTCAACGACATTTATGATGCCCAGCAGCAGCCGGCCCTGACGCTGACCACCACCTCAAATTTTCTCACTCATTGGCTGGTGCCTCGCCTGGCCCGGCTTAAAACCAGCTGTCCGTCTTTGGATTTGCGTTTGCATACCGGCACCGAGCTGGTCGATCTGGCCCAAAATACGGTGGATGTGGCCATCCGTTACAGCATGGCCGCCGATGACGGCCTGGATGCGACGTTGTTGTACGAGGACGCTTTCGTACTGGTGGCCAGCCCGGCGCTTGGCCTGACCCGACTGGCGGAGTTAACCGCCAATCCGCTGTTTCACGTGGATAACCGCCATATCCCGCAGCCGTCGCCCGATTGGCGGCACTGGCGCGATCTTTATGGTCCGCCGGGGCTGAATATCGATGCCGGCCTGCATTTCACCGATGAAACCCACGCCATCCAGGCCGCCATCGCGGGGCAAGGCGTGGCCATCGTCAGCAGCTTGCTGGCCAAGGATTTTATCGATAAAAATATCCTCGCCGTGCCGTTCGAGTTTGCCCTGCCGGGCGGCAGGTATTACTTCGTCACCACCAAGGACAAGGCCCTGCGGGAAGATGTGCGGCAATTGAAATTTTGGATTACGCAGGATATGGCCCTCATTTCCCCCGCCTGCGCCTCTGCCCCGGCGAACGCCCGCTAAACCAGCGGGTAAAAAAACAGCGCAAGATCCAATTAGTTATGAATTATTCCTAAAACGAATTTCACTTTCGCTACCCTTGTGCCCTATTTTCGTAGGTTGGGCTGCATCTTCTTAGTGCTTCAAACGGCCGATTTTCGTTCATTCACGGATCGTAAAAAACAACCCTTTGATTATTAAGTTAATAATTTCCTTGGCACAGTTATTGTATATACATGTCTATTCACAACCATCGATCTACTTCGGGGATTACCATGCGAACCACCATAAAACAGGTCTTGGCGTTACTGGCGGGATTAAGCACCACGGTCGCGAGCTCTGCCCAGGCGGCGGATTTTATCGTCGGCAGCAAAAGCTTTACCGAGCAATACATCCTGGCGGAGATTTACGCCTCGGCCCTGGAGCAGGCCGGCATTCCGGTAGAGAGAAAAATCAACCTGGGGGGCACGCTGATTGCCCAGGGCGCCCTGGTCAAAGGCGATATCGATATGTACCCGGAATATACCGGCACCGCGCTGAGCGCGGTGGTCAAGGGCGAGATGTCTTCCGACCCCGATAAAGTCTATCAAACCGTGAAAAACGTTTATGCTGAAAAATATCACCTGACCTGGCTGGCCCCCGCCAAGCTTAACAATGGCTATGCGCTGTTAGTCAGCAAAAAAACCGCCGAAAAATATCACCTCCGCACCCTGTCCGATCTGGCGAAAGCGGCGCCGGAACTGACCATCGGCGCCGGCGCGGAATTCGGCGATCGGCAGGATGGCCTGAAAGGCCTGGAGCAGGTCTACGGCATTAAATTCAAATCGTTCCGTCAGTTCGCCAAGGTAGGCCTGCGCTATGATGCCCTGGCCGCGGGACAAATCGACGTGGCGAACGGCTTTGCCACCGACTGGCAAATCGCCGACCGGCAATATGTTTCCCTGACCGATGATAAGCACTTATTCCCTCCCTATTTCGTCGCCCCCGTGGTGCGCGAACAAACCCTGCAGGCTTATCCCAACGCCGAGGCGGTATTAAATAACGTCAGCCAACTGCTGGATAACGACACCATGCAGAAATTGAACGCCGCCGTTGAGAAAGATAAAGAAGAGCCGGCCGACGTGGCCGCGGCCTTCCTGCGTGAAAAGGGCGTGGTGAAGTCATGATTAACACCCCACGGGCCTTGGCATGACGTTTGTTCTCGGCGGCGACCGGCCGGTTACCCTGGCGACGGTGGTCAAGGTCGCCAGGGAACATCTCCCGCTGTCATTGAGTTCCCGGGCGCGGCGGCGTATCGAGCAGGGTTTTGACTTGCTTTATCAGCGCATCGAGGCCGGGGACACGATATACGGCGTAACCACCGGCCTGGGCGCCGCGGTCGATACCGCGGTGCTGGCCGTTCCGGACGGCGGGCGGGATATCGATTTGCTGCACCGCATCCAGCAGCGTATCCCGCTGGCCCGGGCGGTCGGCGTGGGGCAGCCCGCCGCGCGGGATCAGGTCAGGGCCATGATGCTGGCCAGACTTGCCGGCCTGGCGGAAGGCTATTCGGGGGTATCGTTGCCCGTGGCGCAGGGGCTGATGGCCATGCTCAATATCGGCATCCATCCCCGGGTGCCGCTGATAGGCTCGATCGGCGAGGCCGATTTGGCCCCGCTGGCCCATATCGGCAGGACGCTGGCCGGCGACGGGCTGGCGGAATACCATGACGAGATGCACGAAATCCAAACGCTGGCGCGGACCGCCGGCCTGGTTTTGCCGTCGCTGACCGGCAAGGATGGCCTGGCATTGGTTTCTTCCAACGCCGCCAGCGTGGGCATGGCGGCCCTGGCGCTGGCCGATATCGCGCAGGTGGTCAATGCGCAGGCGGGGGCGATCGCCCTGTCCTTTGAAGCCTTCAGGGCCAATATTTCCCCCTTGTCCCCCTGGGTTAATCAGATCCGCGACCTGCCGGGCCATCGGGAAACCTGCGCCCATTTACTGTCGCTGCTGGCCGGCGGGTCATTATGCCTGCCCGGCGGCGCCCGGCTGTTGCAAGACCCGCTGAGTTTCCGCTGCGCGGCCTCGGTGATGGCCAGCGTGCGCCAGGCCTTTATCCACGCCAGGCAGGCCACCGAACTGGAACTTAACAGCTCCGACGATAATCCGGCCTTGATACCGGCGGCGGGCGCGGCGCTGGCCAACGCCAATTTCGATGCCACCCATTTGGCGTTGGCCTGCGAAACGCTGGGGCTGGCATTGGCGCGCCAGGCCAGCTGCGCCGCTGAACGCATCATGAAGCTCATGTCCGCCGGCGCCAGCGGTTTGCCGCGCTTCCTGACGCCCCATGCCGGACAGGCCGGCTTCGCGGCCCTGCAAAAAACGGTGTCGGCCCTGGCCAGCGATATCGTCCATCATGCCAATCCGATGGCGGCCATTACCGTCGCCGTTGCCGATCGGGTGGAGGACTATGCGTCCCAGTCGATGGCGGCGGTCACCAATCTGACGCGGCTGGCGGACAGTTTGCGTTACCTGGTGGCGATTGAACTGATGGTCGCGGCCCAGGCCTTCGATTTGCGCGGCGCGCAGATAAGCCGGCCCGGTCGGGGCAGCGCGGCGATTTACCAGCGGGTGCGCGCGCTGGTCGCCCCCCTCGACCAGGATCGTTCCACGGCCGGGGATATCGAAACCCTGGCCAGCGCCCTTTGCGCCGCCGGCTGGCTGGCGCCGGGCGAACATTTACTGGAGATAAACTAATGCGTTGGGCCCCTAAGCACCTGGACGATATCGGCATGGCGCTGCTGCAACATCTTTTCCTGGTGGGCGTGTCGATGAGCTGCGCTTTTATCATCGCCATGATCCTCGGCATCTGGAGCGCCAGACGCCCCAAAACCTACGCGCTGGTGCTGACCTTCACCGGCATGCTGTTCGCCATCCCCAGCCTGGCGTTGTTCGCGCTGTTCATCCCGTGGCTCGGCATCGGCGTACTGCCGGCCATCGTCGGCCTGACGGCCTATGCGCTGATGATCCTGGTGCGCAATATCGCCACCGGCTTTCATGCCATCGCCCCGGAGGTGCTGGATGCCGCCCACGGCATGGGCTACGGCTACTGGCGCATGCTGTGGGAAATCGAGCTGCCGCTGGCCCTGCCGTTTATCATCACGGGCCTGCGCATCGCCACCACCACCTTGATCGGTATCGCCACGGTAGCGGCTTATATCAACGCCGGCGGCTTGGGGACCATTATCTTCGCCGGGCTGGACCAGCGTTATCCGGAAAAAATCCTGATCGGCGGCGGGCTGACCTCCCTGCTGGCGGTGGGCGTGGATGCGCTGTTCTTGCTGGTGCAGCGCCGCCTGGCGCGGCGCACGCCCCCGGCCTCTTCGCAGCGGGAGGCGGCGGCATGATATTCATTGAGGCATGGCGCTGGATTGGCAATAACCTGGGACAGTTTATCGAGGCGCTGCAACAGCATTTGCTGATGTGCGCGCTGGCCCTGTTGTGCTCGCTGCTGCTGGCGATACCGATAGGTATCGCGGTCGCCGCATCGCCCAGGGCCACGTTTATCGCCACCAGCATCGCCAATACCTTAAGAACCATTCCCAGCCTGGCGATCCTGGCCGCCGCCCTGCCGTTTCTCGGCATAGGCCTGGTGCCCTCGGTCGTGGCGCTGATCGTGCTGGCGGTACCGCCGATCCTGCTCAATACCTGTACCAGTATTCAGTCCATCGACCAGGATATTCTGCGATCGGCCAGGGGGATGGGGCTAACCGGCGCCCAAGTGATGCGCCAGGTGATCCTGCCGCTGGCGGCCCCCGGAATTCTGGCCGGCATCCGCACCGCGGCGGTCCAGGTGATCGGCGGCGCGGCGCTGGCCTCGTTTATCGGCGGCGGCGGCCTCGGGGACTTTGTGACCACCGGTATCGCCATTATGGATATGTCGCGGCTGATGGTCGGGGCCATCCCGATTATTTTGCTGGCCATTGGCGCCGAATTACTGTTTTCCGCCGTTGAAAAGATCTGGTTCCGGCACGTTCCCAAAGGGTAAAACGTATGATTAGGCTTGAAAATATTACCAAAATTTACCCTGGCTCAGCGCACAAAGCGCTGGATAGCCTGACGCTGGAGATTCCCGAAGGCTCGACCACCGCGCTGATCGGGCCGTCCGGCTGCGGTAAAACCACCACCATGCGGCTGATTAACCGCCTGGAAGAAGCCAGCAGCGGGCGGGTTTGGGTCAATGGCGAGGACGTCACCGCCGTGGACCCGGTGCAACTGCGCCGCCATATCGGCTATGTTATCCAGAACGTCGGTTTATTTCCGCATATGACCGTGGCGGATAATATCGCCACCGTACCCCGCCTGCTCGGCTGGCGGGCGGATCGCATCACGCGGCGGGTGGATGAGTTGCTGCAACTGGTGGGGCTGGACCCGGACGGCGATCGCCGGCGCTATCCGGCCGAACTGTCCGGCGGCCAGCGTCAGCGCGTCGGCGTCGCGCGCGCGCTGGCCGCCGACCCGCCGGTTATGCTGATGGACGAACCGTTCGGCGCCATCGATCCGCTGGTGCGCGGCCGCCTGCAGCAGGAATTTAAACAAATTCTGCAGCGGGTCAAAAAGACGGTGGTCATCGTCACCCATGATTTGGACGAAGCCATCCGCATGGGCGATCGCATCGCCATCATGCGCGACGGCCGGCTCTGCCAATATGCTACCCCGGCCGCGATTCTCAGCCAGCCGGCGGATGACTTCGTCGCGGCGTTTATCGGCAGCGACGCCGCATTAAAACTGCTGGCGCTGACCCCGGTCGCCCACGCCATGTCCCCGGCGGCGCACAGCGCTTATCCCCTGGCGATACCGGCCGGTGCGACCCTCAAGGACGCCCTGGCGCTGATGCTGGCCCATGACGCCCACGGCGTGCGGGTGGAGGACGGCCAACATAACCTGCTGGGCGAACTGGGCCGCCAACAACTTTTTACCTATCAACAAACGTTATGCGCGGCCTGAGCGCCGCCGCTAAGGGAATGTCATGACCGAACACGTCAATATAAGCTACCTCAACGGGCCGGATATCGCGCAGCTGGCGATGACCGATGCCGAAATCCTGGCGGCGGTGGAAGCCGGTCTGCTGGCGCAGGGCAATCGGCAAACGGTCATCGAACCCCGCGTGCATCTGATTCCGGACCCGGCGTTTAACGGCCATTTTAATGTTTTGCGCGGCTATATCGCTCCCCTCAACCTCGCCGGCGTCAAAGTGGTAGGGGATTACGTGGATAACTATACCCTGGGCCTGCCCTCGGAGATGGCGATGCTTAATCTGTTCAATCCGCGCACCGGCATGCCGGTGGCCATTATGGATGCCTCGGCCATAACCGATATGCGCACCGGGGCCATCACCGCGCTGGGCGCCCGGCATCTGGCCCGCAAGAACAGCAAAATCCTCGGCCATATCGGCGCGCGGGGCACCGCTTATTGGAATGTCCGCCTGCTTGACAGCCTGTTCGATTTTGATGAAATCCGCATTCATTCGCGCCGGCCCGAAAGCCAGGAGGCTTTTGGCCGCCGCCTGGAGCAGGATCTGGGTAAAAAAATCACGGTGACCACCGATTGGCGCAGCTGCGTCGAAGGCGCGGATATCGTGGTGGAGGCCTCCCGGTTGCAGCAGCCGGAGCCCTTGCTCAGAACCGCCTGGATCAAACCCGGCGCCCTGGTGGTGCCTTACGGCACCATGAGCGCGGTCGAACTGTCGCTCACCGATATTATGGATAAAATGGTGGTGGACGACTGGGGGCAATGCAAAGGCGGGCTGTTCGGATCGCTGCGGGCCCATGTGGAAGCGGGCAAGCTCAGCGAACAGACGCTGCATGCCGAACTGGGGCAGATTGTCGCCGGCCACAAAACCGGTCGCGAACGCGATGATGAAACCATTTTGTTCTGGCATCGGGGATTATCCCTCAGCGATATCGCCCTGGGTCATGCGATGCTGGAAAAAGCCCGCGGCCTGGGCATTGGACAGACGCTGCGCTACGCATAATCGCCTCGGACGGATGTATCGGTTGCGCCGGCGCCTGGCGTAGCCGCCCTTTCAACCACATTGCTCAGGAGATAACATGGTCCCACACGACACCCACCTGCAAATAGGTTCCCTCCTGTTCGAGGGAATCGACCAAATCGATTTGACCGGTCCCTTCGAAGTGTTGTCGCGCATTCCGAACTCGACCTACCGCCTCTACGGCCAAACGGCCGCTACCATCCGCGATATCAAGGGACTGCGGATCGCGCCGGATGCGGCGCTGGCTGACGCCCCGCCGCTGGATGTGCTGCATATCCCCGGCGGACGCGGCCAGGAAGCCCTGATGGAGGACGAAGCGGTGCTCGGCTGGATCAGGCAGCAGGCGGCGGGCGCGCGGGCGGTGTTCTCGGTCTGCACGGGCGCGTTGCTGTGCGGCGGCGCCGGCCTGCTGCGGGGCAAACGGGCCACGACGCATTGGGCGTCTTTTCACCTGCTGCCGTATTTCGGCGCAATCCCGGTCAACGAACGGGTGGTGGTGGACGGCAACTGGATCTTTGCCGCCGGCGTCACCGCCGGAATCGATGGCGCCTTGCGGCTCGCGGCCGAGCTGCGCGGCGACGATGAAGCCAAAGCCATACAGCTGCATATGGTCTACGCCCCGCAACCGCCTTTCGACAGCGGTACGCCTGAGACCGCGCCTGCCGCCATCCTCGCGCAAGCGCGGGCGTCGCTGGCGGACATTACCGGGCAGCGGGAAGCGACCGCCCGGCGCGTGGCCGCCAAGCTCGGCGTTCCTTTCCCCCCGGCGCCCGGCAAGTAAAGACCCGGCGCTACGCCGGTTGGTCTCCGTGCGTCGCGTTACGAAAGGCATTTTCGGATCGGCAAAATCTGGGCTAATCTGTAAGATTAGCGAATTGGCCGTCAGGACGCATCGCTTTGACAAGCATCCCTTGACTTACTCCCCATTGGTACTCTCCAAGGGTACCCTCCCCTGGTTAAGTCATCGCCAGATTGAACATGTCTTGATTAACCGCGCGCGGCGCGCGCACAAAATGCAGATGGATATTATTAACGTACTTTATTTATGAGGATTAGCTTATGAAAAAGATCGGGATTAATGGCTTTGGCCGCATTGGACGTTTGGTGTTGCGCCGGATTCTGGAAACCAACAGCGAGGTGGAGATCGTCGCGATTAACGACCTGACCTCGCCGAAGGTGCTGGCCTATTTGTTAAAGTATGATTCAAGCTATCGCCACTTCGAGGGTACGGTGGATTACACCGACGATGCCATTATCGTTAACGACAAAAAAATCGCCGTCTATGCCGAGAAAGAGGCCAAAAACATCCCCTGGGGCACCCTGGGCGTGGAGATTGTCGTTGAATCCACCGGTTTTTATGCTTCCGGCGAAAAATCGCAGGCCCATCTGGACGCCGGCGCCAAAAAAGTGCTGATTTCCGCTCCTGCCGGGGATATCAAAACGATTGTGTTTAATGTGAACAGCGACGCCATCACGGCTGAAGACACCATCCTTTCCGTGGCCTCTTGCACCACCAACTGCCTGGCGCCGATGGCTAAAGTGCTTAACGACAGTTTCGGCGTCAAAGTGGGCACCATGACCACGATTCACGCCTATACCGGCACGCAGTCGCTGGTTGACGGCCCGCGGGGTAAAGATCTGCGCGCGTCCCGCGCGGCGGCGCAAAACATTATCCCGCATACCACCGGGGCGGCGAAGGCGATTGGCCTGGTTATTCCGGAACTCAAGGGCAAACTGAAAGGCCACGCCCAGCGCGTGCCGACCCTCACCGGCTCGGTGACCGAGCTGGTTTCGGTGCTGGATAAAAAAGTCACCGTCGAGGACGTGAATGCGGCCATGAAAAAAGCGGCCGAAGGCAACGACTCTTTCGGTTATACCGCAGAAGAAATTGTTTCTTCCGATATCGTCGGCACGCACTTCGGCTCGGTATTTGACGCAACCCAGACGGAAGTCAGCGAAGCGGGCGATCTGCAACTGGTGAAAACCGTCGCCTGGTATGATAACGAGTATGGCTTCGTCACCCAATTGGTACGCGTACTGGATAAAGTGGCGGCGTACTGATTTTTCCCCCCTCCCCGGCGTTCTCCGCCAGGAGAAAATTAGGGAGGGGGTGAAATCGAAAAACGGACGGCGTCGATAAATAATATTTACGTCATGGCGGGATAACATCGGATAAATCGTATAATTAAAAAATAGTCACGAATGCGTTAATGTTCGGCGACTATTTCCAATACCCCATTGATAATAAACTGCACTCCCACGCATACCAGCAAAAAGCCCATTAATCTTGAGATGGCGTCGATGCCGCTTTTGCCGATTAATCGCATAATAAAACCAGAACCGTTCAGGCAAATCCAAAGAATTAATGAAATGGTGGCAAAGGTAATAACCGGACTGATAAGCAACACCCAACTTTCGAAACCCAGCGAATTATCTTTCAGGGTCGAAACCGAACTGATAATCATGGCGATGGTGCCGGGGCCGGCGCTGCCGGGCATGGCCAAGGGCACAAAAGCAATACTTTCCGAACCTTCGTTCATCATCTCATGATGCTTGGCATCGACGATGCTGGATTTTTCATGCTTGGCGTGGGGAAAAAGCATGCGAAAACCGATAAATGCGACGATAAGCCCCCCTGCGATACGCAGGCCGGGAATAGAAATACCAAAGGTGTTCATGACCAGCTGGCCGGCATAAAAGGCGACCACCATGATGAAAAAGACATAAATCGAGGCCATTAAGGCCTGACGTTTTACCTCTTGATAGGTCATGTTGCCGGAAAGGCTTAATAGCAGCGCAACCGATGTTAACGGATTAACCAACGGCAAAAGCAAAACCAGACCCAAGGTTACCGCTTGCAACAATTGGGAAAGTCCTAACATGAGGCCCACCTCGGAAAATTAAATGAACATACGGCTAATAGCTTATCATGAAAATTTTCACATTACCTTCCACAGCCGCGCGGCCGTGGCCGATAGCTGCTTTAAACGCCAGCCGTAAAGATGTTGTATCCGTATTATTGCCAGCCGCGGAGTAATATTTATTGCGTGTCGTGATATCGCGCTAATAAATGTGCAAAATTAACTATTAATAATGCTGATTAAATAAAAAGCGCCCCGGATCGGTCCGGGACGCCGCGATTAGCGGCTACATCTGGAAGAAAATGTCACCGGATTCGGCCTGCAAAATCTTGCCTTCGTCGTTGGTGATAAGAACATAATTGCCGCCCATATAGGTCCAATGGCTGTTTTCTTGCGGCGCCGGCAGGTTCCGTTTATTCCATTCGACGATCTCATAGGGCTTGGTGCGATAGACGTCGGGCACCACGTCGCCGATCTTGAACTGCCGGGAATCGACATAAAAAGACTGAATCTCATAAGACTTTACGGCCGGGGGATTAGTGGGCGGCGAATCCGGTGCAGGGGTATTCGGCGAAGGCGTATTTGGTGAAGGTGCATTCGGTGAAGGCGTAGCCGACTGAGGCAAGGCTGCGGTTTCCTGGCCGGTTTCGGCAGAGGATGAAGCGACCCAGGGCAACGCCCCAATGAATAAAACGGCTGAAAATAATGCGACCTGCGGCTTGCCCATAGTGTCTCCAGATGGTAGCTATCTTTCCCGGTAAGCAATCTTTCCCGGCAAAAAATCATTGTAATGGCCATATAATAGAATGTTATAAAAAAAATTTTGTGTTTCCGAGCCGCACTTTCGTGATGATCTAGCGTGATGATTTCGCGATCCATCGGCCGGCCGGTCACGTCCGTTCAGTCACATCAAAGCTCCGGTATAGAAGATAAAGAAATATGCCGCCGGACGAAGGGAATTTTTGTAAAAAAGCATGACCAATCGATTTTTCGCCCTGCCGCCGGGTTTTATTTTCGGCGCCGCCAGCGGGGCAAAGGCCAGATGATTAAAAAATTGCTGCTCGATATTTGGTATTAACCGGCCGAGATCCGCATGGATAAAACCGCCCCCCGCACGCCCGGTTATACCGGCGGCTACCGGGAAGCCGCCGCCTTTTCATCCGCGGCTTCGCCCAAGCGCTGCAACAAGCGGTGGCCGATATTATTGGTCCAGTTAAAGCTGTTTTGCAGCACCACGACGGCGGTTTTGTGCCGCAGATCCAGCCCGATGTAACTGGAATAGCCGCCGATAAACCCCACCTGGTAGGTGATGCGCTGATTACCGACGTCGTCGACGATCCAGGCGATGGCCGCCGCTTGTTTGGTGCGGTCGAAACGCACGGTCAGCGAGTCCTGTAATGCGCAATCCAGCGCCGGATATCCGGTGGACCGCATATGGGCCTGGGCATAGGTCAGCAGATCGTTCGCGTTGGTATACAGGCCGGCGGCGCCCACCATGCAGGAGGAGAAATGCCAGTCGGGCACCGGCTGCCCGCGGCGGATAAATTTTGGCTGGTCGCCGGCATGGCCGATGGCGCGCTGGGCATAGCCGGGCAACAGTTGCTGATTATAGCCGGTATGGGTCAAGCCCAGCGGCTGGGTAATATTTTCCACCAGCAGCTGATTAACGTTCTTACCGGTACGCTGGCGCAAGATATAATCCAGCAGCGCATAACCTAAATTGGAGTAGCGCGGTTCGACTTTCGCCGGCTTATGAAAATCAGCCAGATAATCCAGCATCGTTTCATTATCCAATGAGTGATAGAAATTCTCGCCGGTAAACAAATAATGGATAAATGCGGTCAATATTTCCACTGACTGCATTTGCCTCGGCAAGCCCGAGGTATGGGTCACCAATTGCAGCAGCGTAATGTTGCGCGCATCGGCGCTCAGCGGCACGGTTGAAGGCAGCAATGTCGCCAGCGTTTCATCCCAGCGGAACACCCCTTTATGCACCAGGACCACCGTCACTTCGGCGATAAATCCTTTGCTCACCGAACCAACGGCGAACAGCGTATCGCCGCTGATGCGATCGCCGCGCGGATTATCGGTGACACCGTAACCAAAGGTGGTTTTTTGCCCATCCCCTTGCAGCACGCCGACCACCAGCCCCGGCGTTTGCTTCGCGGCCAGCAGCGGCAGGGCCAGGCTGTCCACCTGCGCGCGCAGGTCGCCGCTGGCGGCAAATTCCCGGCTGGCGGCGCTTGAGGTATCAACGGGCGTTTGCGATAAAGTCCCGCAGGCGCACAGCATTAAAGTCCCCGCGCACGCTAATGCCGCCTGCCTGATTTTTTTTATCATTACCGCCAAACACGCATGATACTAAGCTGGAGCGCCATCCGCCGAAATAACGGCCGTGGCAGAAATTTGCGGCATAATAAGCTATTGTTCGCGCGATAGAAATACCAAAACGCCCGCCATTAACGGTTTTTAATCCGGACGCCCGACATAACCGGCTCATACCCGATGGCAACGCACCGAGGTCCCGGACGCATTGAGCCGCAGTTCCTGGGGCAATTGGCAGCCGGCGCCGGCATACGGGCAGCGTTCACGGAAAAAACAGCCCTGCGGCAGATGGCGGTTGCTGGGCAATTCGCTTTTGCGATCCGCCTGCCCTTCGGCCAGGGAGCGTCCGACCCGGGGCACCGAGTCGAGCAGCAACCGGGTGTAGGGATGCTGCGGCTGGCCGAGCACCCGCTGCGCCGGCCCCAGCTCGACGATTTGCCCCAGGTACATCACCGCCACGCGATCGCTCATATGGCGGATGACCGAGACGTTGTGGGAAATCAGCACAAAGGTCAGATTGCGCTGGCGCTGTAAAGCCACCAGCAAATTCAGGATCTGCGCCTGGACCGAAATATCCAGCGCCGAGGTGGGTTCATCGAGCACGATAATATCCGGCTCGGACGACAGCGCGCGCGCAATGGATATGCGCTGGCGCTGGCCGCCGGAAAATTCATGGGGCAACCGGTCCAGATACCCGGCGCGAATCCCCACCTGCGCGGCCAGTTCGGCCGCCAAGGCCCGGCGCTCGGCCGCGGAGTTGTGTTTTTGCACATAGACCGGCTCGGTAATAATGCGCCAGACGGGCAACCGCGGGTCGAGGGATGACTGCGGGTCCTGGAACACCATCTGCATGCCGGAGCCAAACCAGGAGCCGTCCTGCCGGATGCGCAGCAACCGGCCGCTGCTTGGCGTTTGCAGCCCCATCAATAATTGCGCCAGCGTGCTTTTGCCGCAGCCGGATTCACCGACAATGCCCAGCGTTTCGCCGCGCATAATCCGCAGATCCAGGCCATTGAGCGCATGCACGAACGCATTGGGTTTGCCGCGCCAGTTATAACCGGCCGGAAAATGTACCCGCACATCCTGTAGTTCCAGCAAGGATTCTTCCATCATGCCCCCCGTTCCTGCCCGGTCCGCTGCGGATGCCAGCAGGCGGCCTGTTGCCGTCCGCCGTCCAGCGGCCGCAGCGCCGGCGCGTGTAAACATTGTTCA
>JAATFX010000072.1 GCA_015654925.1 Enterobacterales bacterium
CCGCCACCCGATCGCAGCCCGCCGGCCGCGTTATTGATATTGTCAGCCGCCACGCTGACCCGGCTGCCGCCCTGCGCGCTACCGTCGCGATTATCCCAGCCGCCGTCGGTACGGATATTCAGCGCGTCGGCCGCTTCGATACGCCCTTGCTGGTTATCCACCGACCGACGCGCATTCAGGTGCAGGCTTTTTTTGCTCAACAGCTTGCCGCCCTGGTTATCCCAGGCGCCATCCAGGTTCAGCGTCACCGCCTGCTCGCTTTGAATCATCCCTTGCTGTCGGTTGTTCAGGCTCCCGCCTTGCAGCGACATTTCCGCTCCGCTGAACAACGTGCCACCATCATTGTCCAGCAGGCTATCCGTACCACCCTGCCAGCTCCACTCCTGTTTGGCCGACAGGGTACCCGCCTGATTGGCGAGGTTACCGGCGGTATTGAGGATCATTCCGCCACCCGATCGCAGCCCGCCGGCCGCGTTATTGATATTGTCAGCCGCCACGCTGACCCGGCTGCCGCCCTGCGCGCTACCGTCGCGATTATACCAGTCACCGTCGGTGCGGATCTCCAGCGCGTCGGCCGCTTCAATAAGCCCGTGCCGGTTATCCACCGACCGACGCGCACTCAAGTGCAACCGTCCCTTGCTCACCAGTTTGCCGCCCTGGTTATCCCAGCCGCCGTCGGTATGGCTCTCCAGCGCATTGGCCGCTTCAATAAGCCCGTGCTGGTTATCCACCGACCGGCGCGCATTCAGGTGCAGGCTCTCCTCGCTGACCAGTTTTCCGCCCCGGTTATTACAGTTGCCGTCCAGATCCAGCGTCACTGCCTGCTGGCTTTGTATTGCCCCTTGCTGCCGGTTGTTCAGGTGCCAGCCCCGCAGCGACATCTCACCGCCGCTGAGCAACGTGCCCGCATCATTGTCCAGCAGGCTGCCCGCACCGCCCTGCCAACTCAATTCCTGTTTTGCCGACAGGGTTCCTGACTGATTAATGAGGTTGCCGGCGGTGTCGAGCGTTATGCCGCCCCCCGACCGCAGCCTGCCGGCCGCGTTGTTGAGATGTTCGGCCACCGCCCTGACGTGACCGCCGCCCTGCGCGCTACCGTCGCGGTTATCCCAGCCGCCGCCGGTGCGGATATCCAGCAGGTTACCGGCATCAATAAGCCCATGCTGGTTATCCACCGACCGACGCGCATTCAGGGCCAAGCTTCCTGCGCTGAACAGTTTTCCGTCCTGGTTATCCCAGCCGCCGTCCAGGTTCAAGGCGACCGCCTGCTCGCTTTGTATTATCCCTTGCCGCCGGTTGTTAAGGTGCCCGCCCTGCAGCGACATCTGCGCACCGCTGAACAATGTGCCCGCATCATTGTCCAGCAGGCTGTCCGTACCACCCTGCCAGCTCAACCCTTGCTTTGCCGACAGGGTTCCTGCCTGATTGATGAGGTTGCCGGCGGTGTCAAGCGTCATGCCGCCGCCCGATCGCAGCATGCCGGCCGCGTTGTTGATATGTCCGGCCACCGCGCTGACCTGGCTGCCGCCCTGTGTTTTACCGTTGCGGTTATCCCAGCCGCCGTCGGTACGGATATCCAGCAGGTTGCCGGCATCGATAAGCCCGTGCTGGTTGTCCACCGACTGACGCGCATTCAGGCGCAGGAGTCCCTGGCTGAGCAGTTGCCCCTGCGCATTGTTCAACCCTTGTGTTGTAAGCTGCAGGTGCTCGCCGCGCATCGTCCCGGACCGGTTGTCGACTGTTTCCAAGGTATTCAGTGCCAATTGTTGACCAGCCAGCAGCTTGCCCTGGTGGTTATGGACCGCTTGCCGGGCCGTGACGCTCAACGCCGACTGACTCTGCAAAGTGCCCGCCTGGTTATCCAGGCTACCGACCTCAAGCACCAGGCTGCCATTACTGCCCACCATACCCTCTCGGTTGCTCAATTGATCTCTCACCCGCCAGTGCTGGGCAATCCCGTCCAGAGAGGTCAGGCGGCCCCGCAAGTTATTAACGCAGGCCGTATCCAGGCTGAGTTGCCGGGTGGCAATGTCGCCATCGGTGTTATCCAGTGAACCGGCGAGGGCAAATCGGCTCTCCCCAGGCCCCACCTGCGACCAGACGCCCCCTTGGGTAGACAAACCGTCGGCATGAATATCCCAGCGATCGGCGCGCACCTGCGCTTGCTGTGCATCAATATTGCCTGGCGTGCTGACCGTGAGCTGACTGCTGTCGACCGTCGCCTGTTGCAGGCCTACCCCGCCGGCCCGCGCCACAATTACGGCATGGCTGGCCGCCAGACGACCCCGGCCGATATCGACCCGCCGGCCGGTTACGTTGACATTCTTCTTGCTCAGCAGGCTGCCGCTGGCCCGAATGTCTTCGTCACTACGTAACGTCAAGTCCGCCTCACGTATCAGCGTACTGTGCCCATCGCTGCCCGCCAGCAGGTGTCCGCTGCTCTGAATGCCCCGGGCAGCGTCCAGCCGAACGTCGCCCGCCGCCGCCAGGGTGCCTGACTGGCGGATATCCCCCTCGCGGCTTTGCGCGATAAGCTGCCCTCCGCTGTGCAGCTTGCCGTGATGCTCAATACCTTCCCTGGCGGCGAGCGTGATGTCGCCTCCGGCCTGGGTGAAGCCCTCCACCGCGCCGGACTGCCAGCTAAGCCGGCCTTCACTGCTCACGGTAAGGGTCGCGCCCGCCTGCAGATGTACGCCCTGGCTGCGCACGCCTACGCCCGCTTCGGTGCCTATCATGCGGATATGGCCGCTATACATGCCGCCCAGTTGCCCCATGTCTATCGCCAGGTCAGGCGGCTTGCCGTCCGAGGCCAGCGGGGTCACCGTCTTGCCGTCCGCACTGATGTGGTTGCGGCCCGCCACCACCGAAATTTCATCTTTGGCCCAGACGCCGGCGTTCACTTCCACCGCGCGCGCCAGAATCTCGACATACCGGGTATCATGGCGATCATCGCCATTAAGCCCGCCGCCCTCGATGCTCACCAGGCCCCGCTCGACCTGGTACCCCGCCAGACTGCCGTCGGCGTTCAGCTGCGGCCTGCCGGTGGTGAGCGTCATGCGCCCGGCATTGATGGTGCCGCAGCCGTTACAGATAATCCCCGCCGGATTGGCCACAATTACCTGCGCCATGCCGCCGGCCACTTCCAGATAACCCCGCAGATGGCTGGGGTTGTTGCTGTTCACTTCATTGAGAATGACCTGCGCCGGCGCGGCGTTCGGATTGAGGTTGGGATTGCCCTGGATAATACCCGCCAGTTGGGTTGAGGTCATCACCGCCGAATTGTTAAGGATGGCGCCCTGAGGGCCAACATCGAACTGCTGATACTGATTATGGGATATTCCGGCCTGATTGGGCGCGTTGATATTCACCTGCGGCAGGCCGTTCTGGGTGGCTATCACCTCCGGACGCAATTGCTGTGCCGCCTGGTTATCGGTGATAATGCCACCCGCCATCGCCGGCCCGGCAAACAGGGCCAGCCCCAGCAGCCATTCGGTTCGGCGCACCGTCACCCACAGGCGTGCGCCGGTTCCGCGGCGTTGACCGGGTGCGGTGCCGCAACTGCGCGCCAGCTCGGACACCACCCGCAATTCACCGTGGGTGCGGCTAAAAATATGGCGATAGCAATGTTTGTTCATGGTTCACGTCCCTGGAAAAATACCGTCCAATCAGTAAAAGCGTTTACATGACACCGATAATCAGTATCAGTGGTTATCAGATTTTCAGATTGAGGTTAAAGCCGCTGGTGACGCCGGAAGTGTGAAAACCTTCAGGTTTATAAAGGGGAACCCCGGCAAACAGGTCGTAGCTGAACCGTCCCCAGAACGCGCCGCTCAGCCCTATGGCGCTGCCCGCCAGTTGATGCCCGACCAATTGGCGGGTCCCCGGCCCGTCAACGCGGCCATAGTCCACCGCCCAGTAAAGCTCATGACCGCGCGATATCACGTTCCAGGCCAGCTGATTACGCCAAAGCAGGCCCTTTTCACCGGACAAACTTAGCTCGCCGTCGAAACCGCGCACGGTGTGACGCCCGGCAATGGCCATCCGATCTTGCGGCGTTAGCGGATTCTGGCCCCACTGTCCGCGCAGGCTGGTGTAATACCGCCAGGGCTGGCTATCCCAGGAAAATGGATAATTCAGACTGATATCCCCCGTGGCGAAACCCGTGCGGGCGCTGCCGTTTTTTCGGGATTCTTCCTGCGCCGGCAGGGCGCCAAACGCACCGGTCCCCCGCCGCCAGTTGATGTTGGCATCCAAAGTGGACTTGCCGAGATAGCTGCGCTGGTTAAGCCCCAGCTCCCAAGCCGCGGTACGGCGGTGCTGGGTCGGGATATCAACTCCGCACGAGGCATTAGTGGAATGGCGGCGATAGACGCGCATGTTGAGGGTGGTTTTATGCGACTGATTGCGGAACAGCAGCCTGGACGCCGTTAGCTGGACGTTGTCGCTCTCGCCGCTGTAGATCAGTATCTGGTTGGCCGTGGCTAGATTCTGATAATAGGTGTGATCGTTGTAGTTGGCGGAAAACCCCCAGTTCCCGACAGGGATAAAGTAATTCAGGGTGTTTGCACGAGAACCAAACGGCCCGTGTTGAAACACATTTTTGCCTACATTGACATAAAACAGGTCATTATGGGCAAAGGGCGCATCAATCGCCAATGTCGCCGAACCCAGATAGCGGCCGGTACTTGTGGCGCCGCTGTCATCCAACGCCAGGCCGAGACGAACCGGGCGGCCTTCTTTCCAGCTCACCAGCAGGTCGCTGGTGGCCTCCTGTCGACCGGGTACAATCTTGATATCGACCTCGGCGCTGGGGGCGCGTTTTAAGTTCTCCAGCGCTTGCTCGATATCGCGCAGGTTAAGAATATCGCCTGGTGAGGCCGGCACGGCGTTCCACAGCCGGGCGCGCCAGGAAACCGGCCCATCGAAGCGGATGCTGCCAATGCGTCCAGGCTGAAGCGTCAGCGTTAGCACGCCTTTGGCCAGATCCTGCTCCTGTGCTACCACGCGGGTGGTGACGTAGCCTTTTTTCAGGATGGCATTCTGGACTTTATTGATGACCAGCAAAATCCCCTGGCTTCCCAGGCAGCGGCCTTTGGCGTCGCTGGCGGCTTCCAATGCCCACTGGAAACTGCCGGCGGAATCGCCTTCCAATTGAAGAGTATTGATAGCGAAACAGGGGTGTTCATCGCCGGGATAATCAGGCAATGCTATGCCAGGACGGGTAAGCCGGACATCGGAATCCGGGGCATTTTGCTTTTGCAGAGCACGCTGCCTTTCCTGTTGCCTGAATTGTTCCTGGGCATCAATGGCCGACGCGCTTGGTACGGCCCCCCCTGAAAAAGGGCCGGCAAACAGCGGGGCGGGAATGATGAACAGACAAAGCAGTCCCCAACGGGTCAGTTGCGGCATAGTACCGGCGCAATCATGGCGCATCCATTGCTCCTTGCACGATGAATATCGGCGGACATCACTGTCCTTTTCTCACATGTCACAGCACAATACTTCTTACACGATGAGCTGGGTCATTTGTATCATAATGTAACTAAATGTAAATATTTGTATTACCTGTTGGCATTATGCGTGTGAGAGCAAAAATAAATCAATCCAGAATTGGCAAAATTATTAAACACTTATTAAACTTTTATTAATCTTTTGGCGGGTGCATCTTTGGTAGGAGTCAGTCCTGTCTCATCGACACTGAAGGTAACGCATTTGTTTTCATAAGCCTGCCACTCCCACCCCGGCCCATGGGGGAGTGGGCTGACGCTGGGATAGTGGACATCGCTGGCCGGCAGTTTACGTATCAATTAATTCACCGCGACGCCCATTTCCACGGCTGAATATATAATTAAACCAAAACTACTTTGGCCGGTTTTTATTAATCAACCCAACGCCAAGCAGAATAAACACCACGCCCAGCGTTTTCGGCGCGGTGGCGGATTCGTTAAAGCCGGGCAATAAAATGGCGCCAAGGTAAACCAGCACATAGCTGATGCTGAGCAGAGGATAAGCCAGGCTAAGCGGCAAATAGAGTAATGCGTTAAACCAGCACAGCATGGACAGGGCATAGCCACCGATGCCGCAGGCCACCGCCAGCAGCGGTATGCCGCAGCGGGTGGCCAGCATCGGCGTAAGTTCGGTTAACGCCGGATGAGGAAGTTGCTGCATGCCCCATTTCATCAACAACTGCGCCAGCGTTACCAGCAGCAGGCTGCCCGCGGCCCAGGCATAGCCTTTTATGGCGGCACGTTTCATGGCGTGATGCTCAACAGCATTATTCCCAGCATAATTGACGCCACGCCCCACCAGTGGCGGGCAGCGACGGGCTCGCCAAAACACCAATGGGAGGCCAGCGTAACCAGCACAAAATTAAAGCTCAGCATGGGATAAGCCAAACTCAGGGGCAACAGTTGCAACACGCGCAACCATAGCGCCAGGGCAATCGCCAACAGGCCCATGGCCGCCAGCAACCAGCATAGGGCAGCCACGCGCCGGTCTGGACGCGGCGGGTTGGTTTGCCACCGCGTCGCGGCCTGCTTCTGACACAATTGGCCGGCGCAGGTCAGCAGACTGACCAGCACGATCAACCCATACCCGTTCACGGCTGCGGCTTGGCTTGCTGGCGGTATAGCGCCAGCGCCAGCGGGCCGGTAAATTTCACGGTATCCGGCTTGGGCAGATAAGCGGGCAAACTATCGCCGGCGGACAGGCGCAGCACCAGCGCCACATCCCCTTGCCGGCGGGAATCCGCCAGCCAATGCGGAAAGTCCGTCTCGCTGACAAAACGGTCGCGGGCATCGGGATAAGCCAGCCCGTAGGCCAGTTCGCCCCGCTCGCGGTACATCTTCACGTCATTGCGCTTCAATTCCCAGGCCACCGCGGTGGCCACGCCCACGCTGTTGCTCAGCACATAGCGGCTGTGGCGCAGCACGTCCGCATTAGCGTGAATAAACGGCTGCGGCAGCTTGCCGTTGATTACCTGCTGGGGAATAATCTGGGCCGCCAGCAGGCTGAACAATACGGGGCAGGCCGCCGCCCACTTCCAGCGCCGCCCGCCGTTGCTGCCGGAAAGCACGGCAAATAACACCCAGCCGGTAAAGGCTGCCATGCCCAGCGCGGCTTTTGGCCACTCGCCCTGGCCGAGCGCGATAATCCTGGGCCACATTCCGGCGGCCACCGCGGCGATAAACGCCGCGACCAGCAGTCCGAACAGGCCGTTGATCAATGCATTAATCTTGAAGATCCGGTAGCGGCAGCGGGCGACGCACCCTTGGGCGTAGGCCGCCATCAGCAGGGCCAGGGGAGCCATGCCGGGCAAGATGTAGGTTAATAATTTCCCTTTGGCGATGCTGAAAAACAGCAGCGGCATCAGCACCCAGCTCAGCAGGAAAAACAGTTCCGGCCGCGCGCCCCGTTCCCGCCAGCCCGCGCGCAGCGCTCCCGGCAGCAGCCCCAGCCAGGGCATGGCTCCGACGGCGAGCACCGGCAAATAGTACCAGAATGGCGCTTTATGCTGGGCATCATCATCGGCAAAACGCTGCACATGCTCCACCCAAAAAAAATAATGCCAGTAATCCGGCTCCCGCCGGGCGATGGCCAGCGCCCAGGGCAGGCTCAGCAGTACCGCCGCCAGCACCGCCGCCGGCCCGTAAAGCAACAGCTCCCTGACCCGGCGCCGCTGGATGGCGACCGGCAGGGCGGCCACCACCGGCACCGCCAGCGCCAGAAACCCTTTGGTCATGAACCCTATGCCGCATAACAGCCCCAGCAGGAGATAAGCCCCCAGCTTATCCAGCCCCCCGGGGGACTCCAGCGCCAGGTAATAGCTGACCATGGCGGCGGTCAGCCACAGCGCCACCATCGGATCAAGCACGCTATACGTGCCGATGCCGAATACCAGCAGCATCGACAGGAATATCAGCGCGGCGGATGCGGCGGTACGGCGATTGCGCCACATCATCATGGCCAGCACGTAAACCAACAGCGCGGAAATGCCGGTACTCAGCACCACGCCAAAGCGTACGGCAAAGTTTGAGTCGCCAAGCAGCCACTGGCCGAGATTATTCAGCCAATAACCCGCCACCGGTTTTTCAAAATAACGCACCCCCAGCAGGCTTGGCACAATCCAGTCGCCCCGGATCAGCATTTCGCGGCTGGTCAGCGCGTAGCGGATTTCATCAGGCTGCCACAATAGCCGACCGTTCAGCGGCAAGAGATACAGCATCGCATAAAACAGCGCCAAGCCGGCGAGCCAGCATCCGGTCAGCCGGCGCCATAGATTCATACCGGGCGCTCTGCGCCAAGGGGGACCTGGCATCCCAGCCAGCCCTCCCGTCCGGGAAACGGCGCGCGCGCCACCCTTCCCAGGGGTAGGGTGGATATATCAGCCGGCAGCAGCGCGCCCAATGGGCAAAAGCGAATATTTTGCGCCTGGGCGCGCCGCAATAATTGTTCAAACATCACCGCCTGCGACCGCCCTTCCACCTCGCTATGGATGGTGTAAACCGGCACGCCGTTATCCCGGCGAATCAATTCCAGCAGATAGTCGTTGAACTCGCCGAGCCGGGCCTCTTTGCCAATCACTTCATCAAAGGTGGGCAAGGTAACCGGGATCTGCACCGTGCCGATACCATCTACGCCGAGCCGCGGGCGAAACGGATGGGTGCCGCGGCAATCGCTGTTATAGCGAAACCCAAAACGCTGCTTAACCTTCAGCACCCGCTCGTCGGCGCGCCAACCCGGCGCGGCTGAACACGTCACGTCTTGCCCCAGGCTGTTGGCAAGCGTATCGACGCCCAGCCTGATATGCCGCTCCAGCTCAGCGATGGGCCAGCGCCCGGCCCAGGCCTGCCAGGCCTGATGATCCCAGGCATGCAACCCCACCTCATGCCCCTGTGCCGCGGTCTGCTGCATTAAATGCCCCAGGGTGGCGGCGATATTCCTGCCCGGCCAGGCGGTACCGGCCAGCAGGATGTCCCATCCGTAGAGAGACGCGGCGTGGGAGCGCAGCATTTTCCACAAGAAGCGCGGACGCAGCAGGCGCCAGAGATGGCGGCCCATATTGTCGGGGCCCACGCTGAAAAAAAAGCTGGCCTTGACGCCGAATTGTTCAAACAGTTCCAGCAGGCGCGGCACCCCGTCCCGGGTGCCGCTGAAGGTGTCCACGTCCACCCGCAGGCCGACGGTTTTCATACGCACTGGCTTTGCTCAACGGCGCTGCGCAGGAAAAAGTCCAGGGTATCGCGCACAGTATCCGCCATGGCGACGGATGGCTGCCAGCCCAGCAGGCGGCGGGCGTTTTCAATGCTGGGTTTACGATGCTCCACATCCTGGTAACCCTGGCCGTAATAGCTTTTGCTTTCGATATCCTTGAAACCCGCAAACGGCGGAAAACGATCGCGCAGCGGATGGTTTTCAAAGCTGGCCAGCAGCATTTCCGCCAGCCCGCGGATACTGGCCTCATTATCGGGATTACCGATATTCACGATTTGGCCATCACACTGGCCGTCGCGGTTTTCAATAATGCGAAACAGCGCTTCGATACCGTCGTTAATATCGGTAAAACAGCGTTTTTGCGCCCCGCCGTCAACCAGTTGGATGGGGGAACCCTCCACCAGATTCAGGATCAACTGAGTAATGGCGCGGGAACTGCCGATGCGCGCCGCGTCCAGGTTATCCAGCCGCGGACCCATCCAGTTAAACGGCCGGAACAGGGTGAATTTAAGCCCCTCCTTGGCGCCGTAGGCCCAGATAACCCGATCCAGCAGCTGTTTGGATACCGAGTAGATCCAGCGCTGTTTATTAATCGGTCCGACAATCAGGCGGGAGCGGTCTTCGTCAAACTCCTGGTCGTCGCACATGCCGTAAACTTCGGAAGTGGACGGAAAAATGATGCGTTTATGGTATTTGACGCAGTCGCGGACAATTTTCAGGTTCTCTTCGAAATCCAGTTCGAATACCCGCAGCGGATTACGGGTGTATTCGATAGGGGTGGCGATGGCCACCAGCGGCAAGACCACGTCGCATTTTTTGATATGGTATTCCACCCATTCGGAATGGATGCTGATATCCCCTTCCACAAAATGGAAGCGCGGATTAGCCATAAACCGGCTGATGGCGTCGGAGCCGATATCCAGCCCGTAAATATCGTAATTGCCTTCCAGCAGCAGACGCTCGGTCAGGTGATTGCCGATAAACCCGTTAACGCCCAGAATCAGCACGCGGGTGCGGCGTTGCCGCGCGATGCCGGGTCTGGCCGCCAGGCGCACGCCGGCCGCGATGCCCATTTCACGGGCCAGGCGATCGCCCTGCAAATATAAGCCGGCGTCGGCCTGGCCGGCGATGATTTCCAGCGCCCCTTCGCCGCAGGCGATGGTCAGCGGTTCGGCGCACAGCACGGCGCCCGGTTGCCGATCGTGCTTGATATCCACGGCCCGGGCGCGCCAGATGATGAGCCGCCTCTGGCCGAGGTAGCTGAAAGCGCCGGGATAAGGCTCGGTCACCGCGCGCACCAGATTGGCGATCTCAGACGCCGATTTGTGCCAGAAAATTTCGCCGTCGGCCGCGGTGCGGCGGCCAAAGCAGCTGGCCTCGCTCTCATTTTGCGGCGTCAGGGACGCGGTACCGGTTTTCAGCGCCGGCAGCAGATCGTTTAACAACAGCCCGGCCGCCTCGCTGAGCTTGGCGTGCAGCGTCAGCGCCGTGTCATCCGCGGTGATGGCGACCTTATATTGGCCAGCGATATCCCCGGCGTCGGGACGTTTCACCATCCGGTGCAGCGTTACGCCGGTATGGGTTTCACCATTGGCCAGCGCCCAGTTCACCGGTGCGCGGCCACGATAGCGGGGCAGCAGGGAGCCGTGCAGGTTAAATCCCCCGCGCGGCGCCAGCGCCAGGATCTCTTCGCTCAATATCCGGCGATAATAAAATGAGAAAATCATCTCGGGCCGCAGGGCGCGGATGTGGTCGACCCAAAGCGGGTGGTTGACATCGTCAGGGGCATGGACCGGTAGATCCAGCTCCGCCCCGAGACGCGCGACGGAGGAAAAAAAAGTATTTTCACCGGCGGCGTCGATATGGGTAAATACCGCCTGCACCTCAAAACCGGCGTCAACCAGGGCTTTCAGGCCAACGCAGCCAATATTATGGTAAGCGAATACGATAACTTTCATTCTTGTTTTTCCTGGGGGTGCGTGGGCTGCGGGCCGCCAATCACTTGCTGGACAAAATAACGGGGGCGGGCGCGGACATCGTTGTAAATACGGCCGATGTATTCACCCAGCAGCCCCATACCGACAAACTGGGCGCCAATAAAAGTGAACAGCACCGCGAACAGGGTGAATACTCCCTGCGCCGCCCACGCCGGTCCGAGAATCAGGCGCATGGCGATCAAGATGACCGAAAGGGTAAAACCGGAAACGGCGATAACGCTGCCGACCACGCTCAACAAGCGCAGCGGCGTGGTGGTCAGGCACGTCACCAGGTCGTACATTAAATTGATAAGTTTAAACAGGCCGTATTTGGAATCGCCAAATTCCCGCTCGGCGTGGCGCACCTCTATCTCAGTGGTGCGCCGGGCAAAAGAGTTGGCCAGTATGGGAATAAACGTGCTGCGTTCGTGGCAGTGCAACATGGCATCCACGACTTGCCGGCGGTAGGCGCGCAGCATGCAGCCATAATCCCCCATCGCCTTGCCGGTGGCGCGCTGGATCACCCTATTAATCAAACGCGAAGCGAATTTGCGAAACCAGGCATCCTGGCGATTGGCCCGCACCGAGCCCACGACGTCGTAGCCCTGTTCAGCCACGCCGACCAGCCGCGGAATTTCTTCCGGGGGATTTTGCAAATCCGCATCCAGCGTGATGATCAGATCGCCGCTAGCCTGGATAAATCCGGCCATGATGGCGGAATGCTGGCCATAATTACGGTTGAGCAGCACGGCGATAACGTGATTTTCCGCCTGCTCCGCGGCCTGGGTCATAAGCTCGACCGAGCCGTCGCCGCTGCCGTCGTCCACCAGAATGATTTCATAGGGCCGGCTCAGTTGCCGGCAGGCGGCCACGGTGCGGGCGATCAGCGCCGGCAGGCTCTCTTGCTCATTAAATACCGGAATGATGACTGAGACTTTCTGGATAGGTTCAACGCAGGACAAGGGAGTGCTCCAGGGCAGAATGCATCGATTCAACCACGCGATCGACATCGCTGGCGGTCATATCGGGAAACAGCGGCAGCGTGCACAGCCTGGCCGAGTTCCATTCGGTTTCCGGCAACGACAGCTCCGGATAACGGCGGCGATAAAATTGTTGCGTATGCGCCGCCCGGAAATGAAGGCCGGTGCCGATGCCGCGCGCCTGCAAATATTCCATCAGCCGATCGCGGGTCAGTCCGCAGCGTTCGGGGTCGACCCGCACCATAAACAGGTGCCAGGCGTGATCGTGGGCATAAGACGGCAGGCCCAGCGGCAAGAACGGGGAATCCGCCAGCGCCGCGCTATAGCGCTCGGCCAGCTCACGGCGGCGCGCGTTAAGCTCCGGCAACCGGGCCAGTTGCACCACGGCGATCGCCGCATGGATATCGGAGAGGTTATATTTATAGCCGGGTTCAACCACCTCGGCCTGCGGCTTGCGGCCCTGCTGCCGGCGATCGAAGGCGTCGACGCCCAGCCCGTGGAATCTCAGCCTGCGCACGCGTTCGGCCAGGGCGTCGTCGTCGGTAGCCACCAGGCCGCCTTCCGCACAGGTCATATTTTTGATGGCGTGAAAAGAAAAAACCGCCGTACCGCTGGCGCCGACCCAATGGCCCCGATAGCGGGCGCCCACCGCATGGGCGGCATCCTCTATCAGCGGCAGGGCGTGGCGCCGGCTCACGGCGCGCAGCGCGTCCAAATCCAATGGCGCGCCGGCGTAATGTACCGGGACAATGGCTTTGGTGCGGGGGGTAATGGCCGCCTCTACAGCCGCCGCGCTGACCATGAGGGTGTGGCGATCGACATCGATCATCACCGGCCGGGCGCCAAGCAGTTCGATCATATTCAGCGTGGAGACCCACGTCTGGGAAGGGGTGACAACCTCGTCGCCGGGACCGATGCCCAACGCGGCCAGCACCAGATGCATGCCCGCGGTGGCGGAACTGACCGCAATGGCGTGCTTGCAGCCGAAGGCGGCGCTAAAATCGGTTTCCAACTGCTGGTTCTGTGGGCCAGTGGTTATCCAGCCGGAACGTAGTACCTGTTCAACAGCTGCAATTTCATTTTCACCCATTGCCGGGCGGGAAAAAGGTAATAGGCGATCCATAATTCACACCGTATCCGAAATGGATTTTAAAAATGACTATAGGCGCCAATAATTAAACGAAGATTAAATTCAAAAAAGAAATTTGATATGAAAAATTGACCTTTTCAGCCGTACTGATATCCGCGGGCGCTTTTATTCGCTGGTTTTATAAGCCTTTTTGCGACGCATTGCTGCCGATCTTATGGCTGCCAGAATCGGTTTTAAAATTTAAATTGCTGCGATATTATAAATATTTTCACATTGGCGGAACTAACCCCAAATAATATAAATCAAAACAATAAAAGATTAATAATATATTTCAATCGGCTATTTTATATTGCCAACGGCAAATATACATAAAAAATCACCGTCCGCGCAGGGAAAATGCCGGCGGACTTGTGAAATAAGCCGTCGGCATGGTCATGCGGCAAGGAAAGGAGTCAAAATGGCGGCCTTTAATCGGCGGGCCGCGGGGCAAAATCAGCCCGATGCTCGCGGATCCAAGCGATAACCGATCTGGCGGGCAGCCCGGTCAGGTCCTGCACATCGGTGGTGGTGGCGGCAAACATACCCTGTCTGATTTGGGTTTCCACCACCAGCAGGCGATCGATGACCTGGGACGTCAGGCCGGCATCCTGGTAGACCCGTCGTTGTTCTTCAACGGTACGGTAGTGGTATTTTATCAGCCGTCCCTGACTCTCCGAGAGATAATCGGCGATATACCCCATCGTCACCGCCGCGGGTCCGGTCAGCCGATAGGTTTTATGGCCGTGGCGCTGCTCGCCCTCCAACAAAATTCGCGCCGTGGCGGCGACCACATCGCGGTCGTCCACCAACCCGGCCCGCCCGCTGCCCGCCGAACCGCCCCATTGCCCCAGCGGCACGAAAGATCGCGCCGCGGCGAACACGCGATCCATGGAAAGCGACGGCCGCACCAAAGTGGTCAGCCCTCCCCGCGCGGCGAGATAGGCGTCCGTTTCCCCCTGCGGTTCATAGCCCGGGTACCCGCACCCATCCACGGTAGCGCTTTGCGCGACATTAACCAGATACGGAACCCCGGCCTGGAGCGCCGCATCAATCAAGGCCAGATCGTACCGGGCCTGGCCGCCGACGGCGCCGGTCCACAGGCAAGCGCGATCGGTATCCCGGAACGCCCGGCGCAGAGCACCGCTATCTTCCGGATCGACGGACATAAACTCGATATTATCCCCGCCGCAGGCGCTCCGCGCGGGAAGGGAATCCGTCATAAGCATACGTACCCTGATTCCCCGGCCGGCAAGGGCCGCGGGTAAGGCATCCCTTAGCGTCCCCGTCCCGCCCGCAATGGTGATCCTGGTCATGGGACTGACTCCTTTTACCATTAACATCGCTATCGCAGACGATAGCGATTGGGAAATTATGCATACATACCAAAGGGTTGCGTATCCATATTATTGAGGTTAACAATGTCACCAATACACCGGCTTTTCAAGGTATATCACGATTATCTATCACCCGCGGCGGCCGCTACGCTCGATAACCTCCAGCTTATCGCGGCAAATAGCGGGACCCGGGCTGTCCCCGGTTGATGGCGCCGACTAACGCCTGTCGCGCCTGTTCGTAATCGTCCAGCAGCACGGCGGTTTCCAGTGAAGGCAGCGTAATCAGTTCCCCCTGATCCAACCCGGCCAGGGCGGCATCCACGCATTGCGCGGCATCCATCACCGTTGCGGGGTCAAGGCTGGCAAGAGGGACGCCGGAAATTTCCCAAATCTCGGTGGCGGTCGACGCCGGCGCCACCAGTTGAATCCTGACATTGGTCCCGGCAAACTCATTTTGCAGCCCCATGGTGAAACCGAGTACAAAAGATTTGGTCCCGCTATAAATACTGCTGCCCGGTATAGACGTGAAGCCAAGTACCGATCCGATATTGATTAACGTACCGTGATTGCGCGTTCTGAACCCCGGCAGCACGGCCAAACTTAGCCTGGTCAGCGCGGTAATATTTAAATTCAGGAGCGACGCCAGCACGGGCAAAGGCGTCTGTTCCGCCGGCGCCAGATGAGAAGTGCCGGCGTTGTTTACCAGTAAAGTAATGGAGTCGTCGGCGGCAATCGCATCGGCCACGCCGTCCAAATCAGCGGCGGCGGCCAGATCGGCCGCCAGTGCGCGCGCCTTGATGCTGTAACGCGTTCCCAGTTCTTTGGCGATAGCGTCCAGCCGGTCGCCGCGACGCGCCACCAACAGCAAATCATAGCCTCTTTGCGCCAACCGCTCGGCATAGACACGGCCTAGCCCTGAGGAGGCGCCGGTGATGACCGCGGTTCCCGCGCCATTAACAATATTATTATTAGATTGTTGATTCATTTTTTTCTCCTGATGATTGGAATAACCCTTTAAGCCCGATGGGGGAGGGTCGCCATCAAGCATGATGCTCATCATGCTTGATGGTTTTAAGCATGACGATTATCATGTATGCTTGTCAAGCGTAATCATTTATCCCGAATCAAGGACCCACCATGCGATATCCCGCCGCCGAAACCGCCGAAAAACACACGCGCATTCTGCAAGAGGCCA
>JAATFX010000044.1 GCA_015654925.1 Enterobacterales bacterium
GGGCCCGACAGCCCGGCCGGCAACATTAGCCTACCTACAGTCCACAGCAGAGATATGAATGAGGCTGTATAATGGCAGAGTATGTCTTAATGGTTCCATAACGGTTCCTAATGTTGCCAAATCAATATTGGGGGGCACGGGAGTCAGTATCGTCAGCTCAATATCGAACGGCAAGGTGAGTTCGCCGCACGCTTACAACCCAACGGTAATTGATATCGGCAATCCAACCGGGTTGATTAAATAGCCAGCAAGATCAGGCAACCCTGAACACATTCAACATATCAGGATGTTTTTCGATAACCCGCAGAAGTTTCAGGCTGCTTCCAGTAGGTGTGCGCTTATGCTGTTCCCAGGCCTGCACGAGGGAAGGGGAAACGCCGACTACCTGTGCAAACTCATCCTGTTTTAGATGCGCTTTGGTGCGAATAGCTTTCACATCCGGTAAAGTCACCGTAGTTACCCGGGCAGCTTTGATCTCACCGTTTTTGATGGCGACCGCTTCCTGAGCACTGGCAAGTAATTCGTTAAACAATTCTTCTTTCATTTTGTCCCCTCGATAGCCTCTATGACTTTTTTGGGCTGGTTTTTTTCGCTATTCGTCAGGCTATCCTTTTCATTTTTGGGATAGGCAATCAGTAGGTATATTTCGCCGTCTCTTGTCAAGTAATAGTAGATCACCCGAATGCCCCCGCTTTTGCCCATTCCGGGCAGCGCCCAACGGACTTTTCTGCATCCGCCGGTACCGGCGATGGCGTCGCCTGCCGTTGCATCTAAGCTAAGGAATTCCTGAAATTTTTGGTATTCATCAGCATTCAGTAAACCGTCAATTCTCCTCTGGAAAATCGAGGTTTCGATGAAATGTAGCAGATCCATTTGCTTCGCTCGCTCTTACTCCGTAAGATTTTATCTTACTCACACACCGTAAGACTTGCAAGTTCTCTGTGCCTAAAAGTGGCTTCGCAAAAATGATTTTTCTCACCGTAAAAATACATTCTGACTTTCTTTGTCGTGGCGTTCCTGCGCCTTTCGCTTTTCCGTTGTTCCAACAAATTCCTTAATCTGTTTTCCGCCGGGTAGCCAGCAGATGTTACCTCGGCGAAAAATGGACATGGCTTCTACTTTCGTGCATTCCCCGTGCTCGCCGCACCGCATTGATCGGATGGTTGAGTGCGGCAAGGCCACGCAAATCCTTTACCTACTTCCTGATTCCATATTGGCAAAATGTTGAACTTGTGTTACAAAAAATGTTTTAAACCTCTTGGTTGAGTCATTGTTTGTAACATTTAAAGCGAGGAAAGAAAGATGAGAACAGTGTTTTTGGGGGTAGTGACGGCCGCTGCTCTGGTACTGACCGCCTGCTCAAGTGGCATAACGGGCGGTGAGGATAAATACAGCACCACTTACGTGCAATCGCATATTACCGAAGGTAAAACGACCCAGGCTCAGGTTCAAAGCCTGTATGGCGTACCTGATGATAATGAAAAGTCGTCTCACGGCACGACGTGGGTCTATCACAAAAATGGTAATTTGAGTGATGTTTCCAGCCTTGCCGGTTATATACCAGGCGCAAGCGCCGTATCGAGCGCATTGGGTATGGCCAATACAGCTTCCTCCGCTTCCAGCAGTGCAAGCAAAGTGGCGGGCAAGACGAGTGGCGATACCGAAATCCACGGTAATCGCCTGTATATCACTTTCAATAATCAAAATGTTGTTGATTTCTGGAGCTTGAACTAAGCGCAATGCCCGGGTTTACCGCCCTATGATGATGGTTAGCAACGCTGTGAAGCGTAGCGATGCCATCTTGTGCTGAAGCGAGCTAGCTTCCTGTTTCCAAATTGATCCAATGGGCAATTTCCTGATAAGGAACAAATATGGTTTGATTCCTTTCAGGATGCGTTGCGGTAAAGACTCCCACGACTTTACCGTTATCGGCGTAAACCGGACCCCCGCTCATTCCCTGTATGCCGCCAGCGTTACTGAGAGCGATGAAACAGCTTTGCCGCGGTTTGTCCCACCAGCCGAACGTGGCCACTGCACCCGAGGATGACGTGGGCTCGGCCGTATAAGCGTTATAGCCGAACATGCTGATATGTTCCCCCTTGGTGGCCGGGGCCATTTTGGGTATGGGCTTGCCATGATTGTCCTGGTAGATAAGTGCTACGTCACACAGAGGATTGTAGGCTTTCACTTTTACCATCATCACCCTGGCGACATGGCCGGCGGTCAGACTGTAATTTTCCGTTACCGGGAAACTGGAGCCCACGGCACCGGCCAAAATCGGGATACCGATAAAATGGAAATCCGCTTTCTTCTCTGCTTGCTGGTCAACCTGATACTGCCCCACCGCGCTACAAGCACCAAGCATTAGGCCCATTACTACGATCATCAGATACTTAGGCATAATCAAAACCCTTAATCAAAGCGAATGCGTGACCGGCTGATAACTCATCCTTACTTGGCGTTTATCTGAGTTACCGCGGAACGAAAACAGACGGTGGTAGAGGTCATCCAGACTCGGTGGGTATAGTAGAGTGGTACAAAAGAGGTCTTCGCCGCCGGATGTTTGCCGGCATTGCGAGCGCTCATAGTGGTTTAAACACGAGAGAGGCAATGCCGCTATTGGCCCGGCCTCGTTAAATATAGTCAAAGGAATGCTTGCTGCCAAAACAATTTGATTATAATTTGACCTAATCATTTAGCGTCGGTGGGGGCAATCCGACAAGCAGTCACCTGATTTAGCGTCACTGCCAGATGATGTAATAGCGGATTTCAAGCATAAAAAAACCGCGAAAGCGGGTCGTCAAGATAACGAAGTGATACAAGGGTTGTTCGTACCAAGGGAATTTCCCCCTGCAGGCATTTATAAATTTAGCTATTGTTTAGTAAAACTAAACATCATTTATTAAGAAATTTAGAAAAAATTTAAAAAAGCCAAAACATTGCCGCCGGCCGTGGATATCTGGCCGGCGGCAATCCTGGAGCGGATTTATGCGCTTTTGCCAAGGGCGCCGATAACCCCCCGGGCAATGGTTTCGGTGGCAGGGTCGTTATGCATGCCCTGGGCGGTGACCCGCTCAATGGCCTGCATAATATCCGCCGCCGCCGCCGGTTCGCCCAAGTGTTCCAGCAGCAAGGCGCCGGACCAGATAGCGGCGATGGGGTTGGCGATGCCCCGGCCGGCAATGTCCGGCGCAGAACCATGCACCGGTTCAAACATCGACGGCGCATCGCCGGCGGGATTGAGGTTCGCCGAAGCGGCAAACCCCAGCCCGCCCTGGATAGCGGCGCCCAGATCGGTGAGGATATCGCCGAACAGATTGGACGCGACGACCACGTCCAGGCTGTCGGGCTGCATAACGAAACGGGCGGCCATGGCATCGATATGATAGCGGGTGACGGCGACATCAGGATATTGCGCCGCGATCTCGTGGGTGATTTCATCCCACATCACCATGGTATATTTCTGGGCATTGGACTTGGTGACCGAGGCCAGTATTTTGCGGCGGCGGCGGGCCTGTTCAAAACCAAAGCGCAGGATGCGCTCCACGCTATGACGGGTAAAAACCGAGGTTTCCACCGCCACTTCCTGCGGCGTACCCTGGTGCAATCGGCCGCCGGCGCCGCTGTATTCGCCTTCGGTATTCTCGCGGATGCACAGAATGTCAAAATCGCCCCGGCGCAGCGGCCCCTCAACGCCGGCCAGCAACCGGTGCGGCCGGACATTGGCATACAAATCAAAGCCTTTGCGGATCGGCAGCAATAGGCCGTGCAGCGAGACATCATCGGCCACTTGCTGCGGCCAGCCCACCGCGCCGAGCAGGATGGCATCAAAGGCGCGCAGCGTCTCGATGCCGTCTTCCGGCATCATTCGCCCATGCTGCAAATAATACTCGCAGGACCAGGGGAACCACTCTCCCCGCAGGCTGAAACCGTGATCGTCGGCGGCATGCTGCAGCACCCGCCAGGCCACGTCGGTCACCTCTACCCCGATGCCGTCGCCGGGGATGACCGCCACGCGGTATTGTTTCATGTTTCCTCCTCTTGCTTACTCTTCCTGGCCGCCGATACGGGCGTATTTGCCGATCCGATAATCCTGCAGCCACCGATAACCGCCTTCGCGTCCCAATGTCCGGTTCCAGCCCGTATCCCAGGGTCGGTACACCCATCGTCAGGCTGAAACCGGCGATAAGTCCATCGTAGATTGCCGGCCTGGACATAAAAACGATTGGTACAACCGCGTCCGGCATTGTGCCCGGCAGGGCGCCGTTACCGAGAGCGGTTGCCTGCAGACTACCGCCGTTGTCGGTATCGCGCCATTGTCCGTTAATATAATTTTGCTGCCGCTAACAATCCTGCCAGCCAGCAATAGCCTTTCTCTCAAAATGGACCCGGTGCCCTGATGGCTCCGGGCGGGGGTATCCCGCCGGACATCGCGTTTCAGGCGGTAACTCCGCGGATTATCGCCCCCCGTCGTCCCCGGAAATATATTATGTGATACAGATCCTTTATTTTTACCGTTTTGATCGGGATCGGAAAAAATTTTTCCCTTTTTAAGGCTTTTTTATGAGCCTTACGTGATAAACATTCATTCTCATTTAATACTATACATTCCGAGGTAAGACTTGATGAATAAAAATGAAAGACAAAAGGCGATTCGAGTTAAACTGGTGAGAGATAAAAATGTCTATGTTGGCGACTTAGCGAAAGAGCTAAGTGTGACGACGCGCACGATCCGCAATGATTTAAAAGAATTAAGCACCCATGCCATTTGTGTGCTATTCCACGGTGGGGCGAAGTTAGTAGAAATAGCCGATGAATCAATGTTTGAGAAATCCGTCATCAATACTATTTTGAAGGGTCTTGGTGAAAGTGACTCTGATTTTTCTATTGCTCCCCAGCCAAAAGAGAGACTTCTCGACGGAGGGATTTATATTCTAGGTTCCTTTAATGTCGATATTGTTTCTGAAACGATGATGTTACCTCAGATCGGGCAAACTATTCGATCCTCGTCCACCAATTTTTATGCTGGGGGTAAAGGTACCAACCAGGCAGTGGCGGCAGCGAAAATAAACAATAATGTTCATTTGGCGATAAAGCTAGGCATGGATGAGTTTTCAGAAAAAGCAAGGAAATATATAACAAATACCGAAGTCTCGTCATTTACTATTTTCGAAAACGAAATAGCCTCTACGGGAATCGCAATTGTGTGGGTTTCTAGTACCACTGGCGATAACATGATCAGTATCGACCTCGGCGCCAACGAAACGTTCACTCAAGAAGATATTCTGTTTGATTTAGAGATCATCCAGAACTGTAAGGTTTTTTTGACTCAGCTAGAGAATAATTTCCCTATTACGCGGTTTGCGATTATGCAAGCTAAATCATTTCAGGCATTGGTGGTGGTAAACCCTGCGCCCTATGTATCAGAAGTAAAAGAGATATTGCATCTAATTGATATTATTACACCCAATAAGGTCGAGGCGGAAGCCTTGTCGGGCATGGCAATCACTGATATCAACTCTGCAAAATCAGCGGCTCGACATATTCATGACCATGGCGCCAAGTGTGTCATCATAACGCTGGGAAATCAGGGCTGTGTATTATTTGATGGCGACAGTTTTACCCACGTTCCCGCGTATAAATCTGCGGTTATTGATACCAGCGGCGCTGGTGATGCATTTACCGGGGCGCTGGCCGGATGTATTGCCAATGGGAAAAAATTGATCGATTCCGTGCAATATGCTTCCGCTTTCGCCTCGTTGAAAGTCGAGCGGAAAGGCGCCTCGAATATGCCGAATAGCGCGCTGGTTTATCATCGCATGCAGCAGTAATAACTATTGATTATCTTAATGATGTGAAAGATTTTTTTATACCCAAGAGCTTGAAGGCGACTTCAAGTATACGGGGTATAGGGTCGACATAGTTGTGGCGACCACAACGCTGTTGTCTTTATCGTTACTCTCCCGAAAGGATAATTTCATGAAGAACCAACCATTTTATCAAGTCATCAGCGCCGCTGCGGTTCTGGCGCTTTCCGCTGTTATTGCTTTGCCCGTTTCCGCCGCCGACGCCCAGAGCAACAAACCCAAAATCGCCTTGGTGATGAAATCACTGGCGAATGAGTTTTTCTTAACGATGGAAACAGGCGCTAAGGATTACCAGAAAAAAAATGCTGATAAATTTGATCTGATTTCAAATGGTATTAAGAATGAAACCGATACGGCTAATCAGATCCAAATTGTTGAGCAAATGATTGTATCAAAAGCGGATGCCATTATTATTGCCCCTTCAGATTCTAAAGCTCTGGTTCCCGTGGTTAAAAAAGCCGTTGATGCGGGAATTATTGTCATTAATATTGATAATAAATTTGATGCCGCAGTGTTGAAAGATAAAGGGCTGAATGTTCCTTTTGTTGGCCCGGATAACCGTAAAGGAGCAAAAGATATTGGTGATTATTTGGCTAAACACCTGAAGAAAGGGGATGAAGTGGGGATTATCGAGGGTATCCCAACATCTACTAACTCCCAGCAACGCACGCAAGGTTATCAGGATGCCATGGCGCAGGGTGGGATGAAAGTCGTATCGGTCCAGTCCGGACAATGGGAAATTAATAATGCAAATGCCATCGCTGCGGCGATGCTGAGTGAATACCCCAATATTAAGGCCTTATTGGCGGATAACGATAATATGGCGCTGGGTGCCGTTTCCGCTGTTCGTGCCGCGGGGAAAAAAGGCCAGGTCCAAGTCGTGGGGTATGACAATATCGAAGCAATCAAACCGATGCTGGCTGATGGCCGGGTTTTAGCAACCGCAGATCAGTTCGCGTCGCAACAGGCGGTTTTTGGTATTGATGCCGCGTTGTCCGCCTTGAAAAATAAGACAAAACAAAGCGAATTGGCCAGTAGTGTAGAAACGCCGGTAAAACTGGTTATCAAGCAATAATGGTTTAATGCAATTAATGATGAGCTAATTCAAAGGTCGGGATAGCCCCTAGGAACTTGACGTTGCCGCGGTGTTGGCTGCAACGTCAAGCCTGAAGGCAGGCGCCTGTCCCACAATATTTTCGATTCGACGGTTAATTAATTTATGCTGCCATTACCGGATAAAAACCCAGATAAAATGACACATTATCATGAAATTCTATCAATAACGGGTATTGGTAAAACCTATAGCGAACCGGTGTTGACGGATATTAATCTGAAATTATACCCCGGAAAAGTGCTGGCCCTGACCGGTGAGAATGGCGCCGGAAAAAGTACCTTATCAAAAATTATTGGCGGTCTGGTAACGCCCACCGCGGGAAATATGGTGTATCAGGGCCAGCCCTATGCACCGGCCAACCGGAAAGAGGCGGAAAAAAAAGGCGTGCGCATGGTGATGCAGGAACTGAATCTGCTCCCCACGCTTTCCGTAGCGGAAAATTTATTTATCGATCAATTGCCTCATCGCGTGGGGTGGATTAACCGTAAACGCCTGCGCGCCATGGCGCAGCCGGTAATGGCTATGGTGGGCTTGCAAATGATTGATCCTGATACGCTGGTGGGCGAGCTGGGCATGGGTCATCAGCAAATGATTGAGATCGCCCGTAACTTAATAGGCGAGAGCCGCATTCTTATTTT
Source organism: Enterobacterales bacterium (assembly GCA_015654925.1). Classification (GTDB taxonomy): domain Bacteria; phylum Pseudomonadota; class Gammaproteobacteria; order Enterobacterales; family Enterobacteriaceae; genus Acerihabitans. The sequence continues at coordinate 7,620 of JAATFX010000044.1, forward strand.
AGACGAACCTACGGCGATGCTAACCAGTCGCGAAGTAGAATTATTGTTTAGCCAAATTCAGCTATTTAAACAGCAGGGCGTTTCGCTCATCTATATTTCTCATCGCTTGGACGAACTGGCGATGATTGCCGACGATGTTACCGTTTTGCGCGATGGCCACTTGGTATGTACCGACGATATTAAACGCTACAGCAGTGACCAACTGGTTTCATTGATGGTGGGCCGCGATTTGGAAAGTACCTTTGATTTAAGCAGCCGCCAGCAGGGCAAACCAATATTAACAGTAGAACATTTCAAGCGGGGAAAAATCATTAAAGATGTCTCTTTTACCCTGCATCGCGGCGAAGTCCTGGGTATTAGCGGGTTGGTGGGCTCAGGGCGTACAGAATTATTGCGCGCCATTTTTGGTGCCGATCGTGCGGACAGCGGGCAATTATCCGTTGGCGATCCTCTCCAGCCCGTCACCATTCGATCTCCCGCCGATGCGATTGCGCACCGAATTGCGCTGGTCACCGAAGATCGCAAAGGTGAAGGGCTATTATTGCCGCAATCCGTTGCCGCCAATATATCCTTGGGAAACCGCAATAAAATAAGCCGTTTCTCAATAATAAATTCGCGATATGAACAACAGTTGGCGCAAAAACAGATCAAAAGCCTGGGGATTCGCACCAGCGGCAGCGGGCAGTCCGTCGAGAGTCTGTCCGGCGGTAACCAACAGAAAGTTCTGATTAGCCGCTGGCTGGAGCGCAATTGTGACGTCATTTTATTTGACGAGCCTACTCGCGGAATTGATGTGGGGGCCAAAAGGGATATTTATTTACTGCTTAACGAACTGACGCAAAATGGCAAAGGACTGATTGTCGTTTCCAGCGATCTGCGGGAATTAATGTTAATTTGCGATCGCATTGCCGTACTTTCCGCAGGGAAACTGGTGGACATATTTACGCGTGGCTCATGGACTCAGGACCAACTGTTGGCCGCGGTATTTTCTGGCTACCAACAAACAGAAACGGTTACCGAAACGCAGGCGGGTACGGGAAAACAACATTATGAATAACACGTCATTATCTAATCATACCGGGCCGGATAAGATGAACCAACGGCCGGTGGCCAATCAATCACCGCGTTCTTCATGGCGCGGTCTGAGCAGCTACCTGGGATTAATCGGCGCACTCCTCGGGATGATTGTGCTGTTTTCCTTTCTCAGCGACCATTTTTTGAGCATGAATACCTTTAGCACCATCGCCAATCAGATCCCGGATTTGATGGTGATGTCGGTGGGGATGACGTTTGTTTTGATCATCGCGGGTATCGATCTTTCCGTTGGCTCATTACTGGCTTTAGCCGCCGCCGTTGTCAGCGTCACTTTTTTGAACCTGCATTGGAATCCCTGGATGGCGGCGCTATCGGGGGTGGTGCTGGCGACGTTGGTGGGTTCGCTTACCGGATTTGTCACGGTCTTCTGGCGAATCCCGTCTTTTATTGTATCGTTGGGCATGCTGGAAATGGCGCGCGGGGCCGCTTATCAGTTAACGGATTCCCGGACGGCCTATGTAGGGTCAATCTTTGATTATTTGGCCGATCCGATCATTTTGGGGATCTCACCTTCTTTTGTCATCGCCGCCGTGGTGATTTTGCTCGGGCACTTGATACTAACCAGGACCATTTTTGGCCGCCACCTTATTGGTATTGGCACCAATGAAGAAGCCGTGCGCTTGTCGGGGATCAATCCCGGCCCTTATAAAATCGCGGTATTTGCTTTGATGGGGGGACTATCCGGCCTGGCGTCGCTATTCCAGATTGCCCGTTTGGAGGCGGCAGATCCTAACGGCGGCGTTGGCATGGAATTACAGGTGATTGCCGCCGTCGTGATTGGCGGCACCAGCCTGATGGGAGGCCGTGGTTCGGTAATTTGCACTTTCCTCGGGGCCTTGATTATTTCTGTATTGGCGGCGGGCCTGGCCCAAATTGGGGCCAGTGAGCCGACGAAACGCGTTATTACCGGCGCGGTAATTATCGTGGCCGTCGTATTGGATACTTATCGCAGCCAACGGCAGAAAAAATAATCTCTACTCTAGCCTTCACCATTTATTCAGGATATTGAGATGTTCAAAAAAAATATTGTTGTGCTGGGCAGCGTTAATCAAGACCATATCATTCGCTCGCATCATCTTCCTCGCCCGGGGGAAACGGTGGTCGGCCACCAGCATATCTTGGTTAACGGCGGCAAGGGCGCCAATCAGGCGGTTGCCGCCGCACGGTTAGGGTCACAGGTGACCTTTGCCACCTGTGTGGGTGATGATCCTTTTGCCCATAGCGCAATAGCTGCGTTTAAGGCTGATGGCATAAACACTGATTCTATTGAAGTCTGCAAGAATGAAAATACGGGTATCGCCTTTATTTTAGTAGATGATAATGGCCAGAATTGTATTGCGATTTGCGCCAATGCCAATACAAGGCTCACGAAAGCCGTGGTGGACCGGCATGCGGAACAAATTAAACACGCGGACTTTTTACTCTTACAATTAGAGACGCCCATGGCGGGAATCGAGCAGGCTATCTTGCTGGCCCGGCAACAAAATGGATATGTCATACTCAATCCTGCGCCAGCACAGCCCTTGACCGATCGTCTGCTCTCGCAAGTAGATCTGATCACCCCTAATGAGTCCGAGGCCGAAATCTTAACCGGCATTAAAGTGGTAGATGAAATAACCGCCGGTCAGGCGGCACGCTATTTTGTACAAAAAGGCGTGAAGAGCGTAATCATAACCTTGGGCAGCCGGGGCGCTTATCTTTATCAAGATAATCAGGGCAGGTTGATCCCGGGATATCGGGTTAAAACGGCGGATACCACCGCTGCCGGGGATACGTTTAATGGCGCATTGGTCGTCGCGTTAAGCGAAGGAGAAACGCTGGAACAAGCGATCCTGTTTGCTCATAAAGCCAGCGCTATCTCGGTGACCAGGCTCGGGGCGCAAACGTCAATTCCCTATCGTCAAGAACTGTCGACCTTCGATTTTAACCCGGAGATATAAAAACCAGTGGTGACTCAAACGTCAACGCAGGGTATCAGTACGTATGTTTAAATTACGCTTAATAACTTTTCAACTGCCAGGCTTGCTGCCTTGTATTCAGCCGCGTTGCGGAGCCCACATGCGTTTTTTTGCGTTGTTCCTGTCTTCCAAGCGAGGGGGATACCGTCATGCGCGGCAGATTGGCAATCTCGGCATCTGAGAGCGGCCGATGTTGAATGGAAAATAGCCTATCCGGTTGCGCGCATGTCATGGGCGAACCCGCAACCGGCGGATAGCATCAGCCCGGAGGCAACACCGCAAAGTGTTTTTCATGGCAGATGCCTGTTTAATAAAGTGCGTAGCGCTGGTTCGCTTGCGCGGAATTACGCCGGTTTGGCGCGGGAGGCGAACCATCGATCGAAACCGATTTTGCCCAACAGCGGGGAATTGTCTGATACTAGCGTGGTTTCCTGGACGATCGCGCCGAAATACGGCACTGATGACGATGCTTCAACCGTACGGCTATCACCCGTGGCCGACAGATATCTCTGCAACAACTCGCCCATGCGAAACCGATCGGGACCTGCGATTTCGATGGTGCCATTGCGTGCCGGCCCCACCGCTACCTCGGCCATAATGTCGGCGACGTCGTCAGCGGCAATTGGCTGAATGAGCGTGTCGGGCACGGTTATGCTGCCGCCGGCTTGCCCCGAATCGGCGATGGCGCCAAGAAATTCCAGGAACTGCGTGGCCTGGACAATCGTATAAGGGAGGCGCGAGGTTTTAATTAGTGCCTCCTGGACGAGCTTGGCCCGGAAATAGCCGCTCCCTTGCAAACATTCCGTGCCTACCACCGAGAGCGCGACATAATGCTTCACGCCTTGGGTTTTGGCCGCGCGCAGCAGATTACTAGTGGACGATTGGAAAAATTCGAGCACGGCGGCATCGTCAAATGATGGGGAATTTGATAAATCCACAAGAACATCCGCTCCCTCAACGGTTTGTGCCAACCCTTCCCCGGTGACGGAATTGACGCCGCCGCGCGGAGAAGCGGCAATAACGTCGTGTCCCGCGCGGCGCAGATGTTCGGCCGTCCTGGAACCGATAAGGCCGGTGCCGCCATTGATTACGATTTTCATTATTGCTCCTTTGCGCCCCGTGAGGGGCGTTCCCGTTTGGGGGTGATCGGTTAGCCGAAGCGCTGGCCTCAGTTCAAACCGGCTTTGTCGAGTCCGAATGCCTTGTCGGCCGAGCCCGGTACGGTTCGAAACGCCACGCCGGCGCGGTTCCAGGCATTGATCGACATGATGGCGAAGGTCAAATCGGAGATTTCTTTCTCGGAAAATCGGCCGCTGACGCGTTCATAAAGTTCGTCCGGGATCTCACCGGACAGCTTCGTGAGCGCTTCGGTCCATGCCAGTGCCGCGCGTTCGCGAGGCGCGAACAGCGGGGATTCGCGCCAAATCGCGACGTGGTGTAAGCGCAGAGCGGACTCGCCGCGGATGGTTGCCTGTTTCACATGCATATCGAGGCAGAAGGCGCAGCCATTGATCTGCGACGTGCGGATCTCGATCAAATCGACAATCCCCGCTTCAATCACGCCGTTTTTGACGGCGGCCGAGAAATCGAGCAGCTTTTTGTACTGCTCCGGTGATAGCTGTGCATAGTTGAGACGTTGGGTCATAGTAGATTCTCCGGTTATTAAGGATATTTGATATCCTTATGGATATACAATATCCTTAATTAATTATTTGTAAAGCCGCTCCGTATCCCGGCAGCGGCATATGGTCTATAACGAAAAGTATGGAGCGCCCCCGATGGACATTGTGTCCGCCTTACGTAGCTTCCTGCGTGTAGCAGAAACCGGCTCGTTCTCCGCCGCCGCCGCTGACCTGCGCGTCACTCAGCCCGCCGTCTCCCGGCAGGTATCGGCGCTTGAGGGCCATTTGCGGGCGCGGCTATTACATCGAACGACCAGCGGCCTGTCGCTAACGGCCGAGGGCGAACGGACCCTCACTTTGGCGCTAAGAGTGCTGGAAGCCGTCGACGACCTCAGCGACACGGTTTGTCTGGGCAGCGCCATCGCAGCGGGAAAGGTGCGCCTGAGCGTGCCGGGACCTTTGGGCATTTATCTTGGTAAACAGATCGCCCCGTTTTTGTCCGCTCATCCCGAGGTGGCTATTGAGCTGATTGTGCGGGAAAACCCATCGGATTTGGTCGAGAAGGCCATCGATCTTGAGGTGCGTCTTGGGCCGGTGGTGGAAAACGGATTGATCTGCCGGCATATTGGGTGGACGACGGCGTTTCTGGTCGCGGCGCCATCCTATTTATCCAGGCGATCGCCGCCTGCCGTACCGGTGGACGTTCGGCAACATGACTGCATCTACTACAGCCGCGGCGGCGAGGGGATCAACTGGTGCTTTTCAGACGGTTCTGCAGATGAGGCCGTGCGCCTCGCCCCGCGGCTGATTTCCAATAATACGGTAGCGGTGCACCACGCGGCGCTGTCGGGAGTGGGGCTGGCGATACTGTCCCATATCGTTGCCGGACCCGATATAGCATCGGGCCGGCTTATCCCCGTGATGCCGGACTATCCTCCGGCGCGGTTGCCTATTCATATCGTCTATCCAACCCGCCGTCATATCCCGCTGCGCGTGAAAGCCGTGCTCGATTTTGTTATGGAATCAGTGCGCGCCGATCCCGCGATGTCCCTTTCCCATGGAGGCGGGGATCGCGGAGCGCCGATCATATGAATGGGCCGTTTGGGGCCGGCAGGGTCAACCCGCCCGCTCCATAAGCCAGCTCATGCTGCGTTCAAGCAGATCGTCGGGGAGCTCCGCGGACAAGAGCTGCGCGAGCGCGGACAGGCTGACGCTGGCCAGGGAATTCCGCCAGGCTGTATCTGCGTCCCACATAACGCGGGCTATTGGGCACGGCTTGCCATCGCAACTGCCGTTTTGTTTGCAGGGATTATTGCCCCGGATTTCATTGCATACGAAAGTCCGCCGTTTACCCTCCACGGCTTCAACGATATCAAGAAAAGTGATCTGAGCCGGGGCCTTGGCCAGCCTATAGCCCCCGTTCGGGCCAAGGGTAGTATCGACCAGTCCGGCCTGGGACAGACTTTGCAGCGCTTTTGACAAATATTCTTTCGGGAGACCGTGAAACTCAGCGAGCGTCTTTGTGGACAGATAGCGTCCCGCGGGCAAGCCTGCGAGTATGGCGCAGCAATGCAGGGCCCATTCAACCTGGCTCTTTAAAATCATTGATTTATCCGTTGCGGCAGAGTAGTTACGGATAAATATTATCCTAATTAGGCATTTTGTAAACCCGCGCCTCTTAGCCCGGTAGCACGCTTATATTTTCTCAGGGCCGGGACACTGACGGCGCGCATCAGTGTCCCGCGGTCATTATCGGTCTGGCGAGAACTCATTCCGCCCAGATTTTGTCATATTTATAGCCGGTTAAATCTTCCATGATGTGTTTGGTTTCAGCATCCACCGCCTGCTTGCTGCCGTGGTTCTTTAAGCGTTCAACTTCAATCACTAAAATCCCGTGCGTCCGCTTATTGAGCCTAAATGACAAAGCGGTAAGCAATGCCAGCACCAATAGCACGCCGGTCCCCAAAAATAACAGGGAGGCAATGGTGGAAATGGCTTCAGGCGATTGAATTTTACTGCCGGTGACAAAACCTCCTTGCTGTAAAATCACGCCCACGGTAAAAGTGGCGATGGCAACGGAAGTTTTGCGGGTGAAGGTCATTACCGCGGCAAAGAGTCCTTCACGTCTTTTCCTGGTGATGGCTTCATCAATGTCCGGGATGAAAGGAAAAACATTCCAGGGGGTGAATTCCAGGACACAGCGCCCAATCTGATAAATTCCCGCAATGATAAACAGCAGCATAATTTTCGATTGCGGATTGTAGACGTAAACGGCAAACAAACATCCCAGGCATATTAGCATTACGGAATAGGCAAACACATACAACCGGGAAGGGCCGTACTTAATCATTGCCAACCCGGCCAGCAGCGTCACCGGTAAGCCGATAATACTTAGCGACAGCAAACTGGCCGCCACGGAGGAGGGGATGCTCAGGCAATAGACACAGAAGAATACAAAAACGGTGTTATAGATGTCTTTAGCCGTAAACGACAGTAAATAAATGGCTAAATGTTTTCTGAATGCTTTAACCTTTAAAGTTGAACCATATTCCAGCCACAAATTGCCAAAACGCCGTAACTGCTGCGCAAAAGTGCGTTTCTGAATGGCTTCCGAGGCTTCCAGTTCCTCTTTCATCGCCTCGGTAAGCTCGCGTTCCCAGGTAACTTTATACGAGATAAACACGCAAACGGCGAATAGAATGGCAAAAAACAAACCGTTAACAAAATAAGCGGACGCGTTGTTTTCACCGAAATGGCTAATCAACAGGCCGGGGATAAAGGTGGCCAGGAATGTCCCGACCGCCGATAAAAACATACGGCAGGTTGATAGTTTGGTGCGTTGGTTGAAATCCTTGGTCATTTCCGACGGTAATGTTTCCCAGGGTATCAGCACCATGGCGGCGATGACTTCAAACAACAGATAAACCGTGAGATAAAACCAATAGTTCATACCATTTAGCCACAGCAGGGTATAAACCAGCATTAACGGTGAACCAATCAACAGGAAAAAACGGCGTCTGCCAAATTTTTTGCCGAAATAATTTTTGTAGAAATGATCGGTAAAGCTACCCATAAATAAGCTGATTATGGCATCAACCACCCGGGCAAAAGCCACAATCGATGCCGCCTCGATAGGGGATAAACCGACAAAGGTGGTATAAAAAAATAATAGCCAGGCGCCGATAACCGTAAAGGCCCCACCCCCCATGATATCCGTCAACCCATAGCCGATGCCAATGGGTATGGTAACCTTTCTTGCCATTCAGTTAAGCCTCTTTTTTGCAAAATATATGCAATATAAAATAGTGATATAAATAGTTTTTTTGATAAATTCGATACCACGGGAAATTAATTTCCGAGCCAGGCCTCGCGATGATTATTATGTTTGCATCATCTGAGTTACTCTTATTAAGAGTGACGGTTCCTAAAAAAGTTAATTATAAGTAAAAATGACACAACCGGTGATCAAATATATTTGCAAGGTATCGCTACCTCGAATTACTTTGCTAGACGTATTGGACAGCGTTTTAGGTTAAAACTTAAAATAACCCTTAGCATTTTTATAGCATATATTTTCAATAAGCCGGGTCAGCAAGGCTTTATCATTGGGTATTTCACCCTCAGTAACCCATTGGCCGATCAAATTACATAAAATGCGGCGAAAATATTCATGCCGCGTATAAGAAATAAAACTGCGCGAATCCGTCAGCATTCCCACGAAATTCATCAGCAAACCGTGATCGGCCAGCGTGGTTAATTGGCGGATCATGCCGCGTTTGGTGTCATTGAACCACCACCCCGATCCCAGCTGCATCGGTGATTTTACCGTTCCCGCCGCCTGGAAATTCGCCAGGGATGAGGCTACTACGTCGTTATAGGCGGGGTCCAGATTATAGAAAATCACTTTAGGCAGGGCATTATTACGCGCCATCGCATCAAGCAATCCATTAATGTTGCCGGCGACATCCGTCTGATCGCAGATGGAGTCGTAACCTACATTCGCTCCCAACAGCTCGAACATCGCCGTATTATTATTGCGGGCTGCACCAAAATGAATTTGCATCGCCCAATCACGCTTGGCATAAGAGGCCGCTAACGCCAGTAATACCGCCGATTTATAGCGCACATCTTCGACGTGACATAACCGTAATCCCTGGCGTTTTTTGGCAAACAAAGCCTCTTGCTCGTTGTCATCCGACGGCATGAATTCCAGTTTGGTTAAGCCATGATCCGATAACCGTCCGCCTTGTTGGTGAAAATACTCTACCCGTTCATCCAGTGCGCTCAGGAAGTCTTTAAAATTCGCGATTGTCGTTTGATTCAATTGTTCCAGCCGGCGAATAAACTGAATAAAGGCCTCGCCCTGGCCATCAAGCGCATCATCAGGCCTGAAGGTAGGCAGTACCCGGGTGGCAAAGGATTTATCGGCGCGCAAAATTTTATGATATTCCAGCGAGTCGGTGGGAGAGTCGGTAGTACAAATGGTTTCCACATGGGATTTTTGGATCAGCCCTCGTGGGGTAAATCCGGGCTGGGAAAGTAAGTCGTTACATTGCTGCCAAACGCCCTGCCAGTTCCGGCTATTTAACGTTTCCGTTATGCCAAAATAGAATTTCAATTCCAGATGGGTCCAGTGATACAGCGGATTACCGACACATGACTCGACCGTTTCCGCCCATGCCTGAAATTTTTCTATCGATGCCGCACCGCCGGTGATTTTCTCTTCCGGTACGCCGTTGGCACGCATCGCGCGCCATTTATAATGATCGCCAGCCAGCCACAGCTCGGTAATATCAGCAAAAGGCTTGTTTTCTGCAATAACTTTGGGATCAAGATGGCAGTGATAATCAATAATGGATTGCCGCTCGGCCACGTCATGATAAATTTTACGTGCGATTTCATTAGTTAAAATAAAATCTTTTCCGATAAATTCCATTTTTCCCCCGTTATGGAATAAATTTACGCGCAGGCTGGTGCCAACCTGTTAGAACCAGGATGTTTAAGGGGCATTACGGTAATTTTCACCTGAGTAACTCTGTTTGCCCCAGTGGTGTTAATGTCTTCTGCATTGACTACCATACAAGAATATTGATAAGCGGAAGTTGAATCACTTCACATTTATGCTGTTTATTATGGCGGGTACGCGGGGATGAAAACAGCCTATACCCTGCAAGGCCAGGTACCGGCGCGGTAAACCCCTCAACGTTCCGTTTCGGCGGCCAGGACGGCGTGGCGCCGTTGCAGCAAATAAACCGGTAACATAAAGCTCATCAGGGCGACGGCGCCAAGGCCCACGCCGGCCGCCAGCAACGCGCGATCGCTGAAATTGTCCATCCACAGCCCGCCCGACAGCGCACCGCCGCCGATGCCGACATTAAACGCCATAACATACAGCGCCGAGGCGGCCTCGCCCTGGCCCGGCGCCAGTTCAATCACCCAGCTTTGCAACCCGACGATCAGCATAGCGATGGCGGCTCCCCAGACGGCCATCACCACCCAGGCGATGCCAGGCAGCGGGGCCGCCCACAGCATCAGCATCTGGCTGAGAACAATACCGGCGGCGGAAAGCATGGCCAGTCGCATGGGATGCCGTCCCAGCCAGCCCGCCATAATCGTGCCCGCCGCCCCGGCCAGGCCAAACGCCAATAACGCCAGCGGCAAATGGACGGCCGAGACCCGCAGCGTGTCGATCAGCAACGGCGTGATATAGGTATACCCGTTAAAATGGGCGGTAATAATCAAAAAAGTGACCAGCGCCGCGGCATACAGCGGCCGGTTGCGCCGGGGAAAAGCAGGTCCGCCGCCGCTGGCGGCATCCACCGGCATGGCCGGCAGCCAGAAGTAGCCCATAATGAAAATTATCAGCCCCAGGGCGCCGAATAAGGCGAATCCCTGCTGCCAATCGAAGATCTGCCCCAGCGCGGTAGACAGCGGCACGCCGCCGACGATGGAAAGGGAAATGCCGGAAAACACCCAGGCGGTCGCCCGGGCCGGCGGCATCCGCGGCGCGATTTTTACCGCATAGGATGCCAGGATCGCCCAGAATACGCCGTGTCCGAGCGCCGCCACGATCCGCAGAACCATCAGCAGCCAATAGGCGTGAGTCATCAGGGCCAAACCGTTACAGAAGGTCATGATAGCCAGCAGGGTGAGAAACAGGGTGCGGCGATTGATCCGGCGCGTTAGTAGCGTAATGGGAATCACGGTCAGGGTAATGATCCAGGCGTAACCCGTCACCAGCGCGCCGACCGCGGCATGGCTAACATTAAGATCGCCAGCGATGCGCGCCAGCAGTCCGATGGGCAGGTATTCGGTGGTTTGCGAGACAAACGCCCCCAGCATCAATACCAGTAAAGCACGTATCATCTTGTTGTTATCCTGGGAAATCACCGGCGCGGCGACCGGCCAAATACCCGTTCACAATAATCGGTTATGCATTAAATAAAAATAACGTATTATTCATTTCTCTAGTGACATTCATGTCATGAGTGGAGGGATATGGAGCATTTGGGCGGACTCGAACTGTTTGTAAATGTGGTGCGCTCGCGCAGCTTTGTCGAGGCGGCGCGGCTGAGCGGCGTGTCGCCTTCAGCGGTGAGTAAAGGTATTGCCCGCCTGGAAACGCGGCTTAATGTCCGGTTATTGAATCGCAGCACGCGCAAAGTGGCCTTGAGCGCGGAGGGCGCCCGTTTTTATGAACATTGCCTGACCATTTTGCGCACCGTTGAAGAAGCGGAAAATGAGCTGGTCCAGGGCAGGGAACTTCCCCGCGGTAAACTTAAAGTGAGCCTGTCGGAAGAGAGCATGGTGTTATCCCGGATCGCCGATTTTGCGCTTGCCTTTCCGGATATCGAACTGGAGCTGGACTTCACCGATCGCATGGTGGATGTGATTGGCGAGGGGTTCGACGTAGTGGCGCGCAGCGGCGCCATCGGCGATTCCCGGCTGGTAGCGAAAAAACTCACGGTGTTCGGTTCCAGGGTGGTTGCCAGCGCGGACTATCTGGCTAAAGCCGGGGTGCCCGCCAGGCCCATGGACCTATTGCAGCATGCCTGCCTGCATTATCGCTTTCCCAATACGGGTAAATTGGAATATTGGCAATTGCGGGAACTGGAACCGGCGCCGGCTTACCCGCTACCGGTCGCCATGGTGTGCAATAATATCCAGGGCCGGCTGACTTTTGCCAAACGCGGCCTGGGCCTGGCATGGCTACCGGATTATGTCGCGCTGCCGGCGCTGGAAGACGGATCGTTGCAAAGCGTGCTGGATGACTATGCCGTGCGTGCGGAACCATTGTGGTTGCTTTGGCCGTCAGGGCCCTATTTGCCGTTGAAAACGCGCGCCTTTATTGATTATCTTTCGGCGTATTTTCCCGGGCTGCGCTGAAATTATCCTTCCGGGGCCGATTTGCCTAATCAACTATCGGCCGTCCCTGGCGGCAGGATATGACCCATATAAAGCCGGGCGGGGGCCAGGCTTATTCGGCGCCGGGCGGGTTAGGAGAACCCGACCACGGCATGGGGGATATAAGGCGCTTCCAACTGCGCCATCTCTTCGGCGCTCAGCACCAGATCGCAGGCGGCGATCGCATCGTCCAGGTGACCAATGCGCGAGGCTCCGACGATCGGCGCGGTGACCACCCGTTTGGCCAGCACCCAGGCCAGCGCCACCTGCGCGCGGGAAACGCCGCGAGCCTGCGCCACCGCCGCCACCGCCTCAACGACTTTACGATCCGCATCCGCGGTATGCTCATAAAGCGTCTGGCCGAAGCGATCGGTTTGCGCGCGTTTGCTCGTTTCGTCCCAGGGCCGCGTAAGACGGCCGCGCGCCAGCGGACTCCATGGGATCACGCCGATTCCTTCGGCTTCGCATAACGGCAGCATTTCGCGTTCTTCTTCGCGATACAGCAGGTTGACGTAATTCTGCATGCTGGAGAACCGCGTCCAGCCATTGGCTTTGGCGGCGTGGAGCATGGCAGCGAACTGCCACGCATACATGGAGGACGCGCCGATATAGCGCGCCTTGCCCGCCTTAACGACGTCATGCAGCGCCTCTAAGGTTTCTTCGATGGGCACCTCGTGGTCAAAGCGGTGAATCTGGTAAAGATCGACGTAATCGGTGCCGAGCCGGCGCAGGGAGTTGTCGATCTCCTGCATAATCGCCTTGCGGCTGAGGCCGGCGCCGTTGGGACCCGCATGCATGCGGCCATTAACCTTGGTGGCGATAACCACCTCGTCGCGGCGGGTATATTCCTTCAGCGCCCGCCCGACGATCTCTTCAGAGGTGCCGTCCGAATAGACATTGGCGGTATCGAAGAAATTGATGCCGGCTTCCACCGCACGGCGGATGATCGGCCGGCTTTGTTCTTCATCAAGGGTCCATTCATGATTGCCGCGATCGGGCACGCCGAAGGTCATGCAGCCGAGACACAACCGCGACACATCCAGGCCGGTTCGGCCGAGTTTGATATAATCCATGGTGCTCTCCTGGAAGATTACCCCGCTGGGGATTGCCAAACAGAATAGGCGTTCCGGCCAACAGCGACAATCCGCTATTGTTGTGAAAATATTTCCCGCCGCGGCGGCGCAATCGCGCGTTGCCGGCCAGCGCTTAGCTCTTTTTCAGCTATCTAGCGCTAAAAATGTTGGTTCAGCAAAGGTGAATCCCTATGTTTTACTTTTTTGGTATAGCGGTTTACCCATAGTGACGCGCACTTTATTTAAGCATCACTAACCTGTCGGCACCCTCTACGGCTGCATTATCAATATCGAGCTTTATTTCCCAGGAAAAACCATGAAATCAACGATTAAATTGTCTCTTGCCGGGATGGTAAGTTCCGCTTTATTGCTAAGCGTGGCGCTGGCGTTACCCGCCTCGGCGCAAAGTTTGCTGGATAAAGCCAAAACCCAGTCCCCGCTGATAGCCGGCATCGCCAACGAACAGCCCTATGGCTATATCGGGCCTGACGGCAAGGCCACTGGCGCGAATATCGAGGTATTGCGCGCGGTGTTGAAACCCCTGGGCATCACCCAGGTGGAAACCCCCATTGTGGATTTCGGCGCGCTGGTGCCGGGGCTGGCGGCCAAACGTTTTGATGTGATCGGCGCCGGCTTGTTTATTAATCACGCCCGCTGCCAGGTAATCGGTTTTTCCAATCCGGTCACGCGCTCCGGCGGAGCGTTTATCGTCAAGCAGGGCAATCCGCTTAATTTACATAGTTTAAAAGATGTCGCGGCGAATAAGCAGGCCCGCCTGGGCACCCAGAATGGGACCAACCAAATCCAGGAAGCCAAGGATAGCGGTATCGCCACCGGCAACGTAGTGCTGTTTGATAAAGATACCGAAGCCCTGTCGGCGCTGAAAGCCAACCGTATCGATGCCGTCTATTTCCCGGATGCTGAAATTATCAGCCTGCTGAAAAAAGAACCCGACCCGTCGGTGGAGCGCGCGCTGCCGTTCCAGCAAATTCCCGACGCCAATGGCCAGCCGGGCTATAACTACCATGCGTTTGGCCTGCCGCGTAACGATCCGGAATTTATCAAAGCATTCAATGAGCAATTGGCGAAGCTGCGCGCCTCGGGCGAACTGCTGAAGATATTGCAAAAATATGGTTATACCGCCAATGAGCTACCGCCGGAAAATATCCAGGCCAGCCAGCTTTGCGCCGCACATAGTTAATCCCGACAGGCAGGCATTCCCATGATTAAACACACCGCGGGACAGCAGGGTAAAATCAGCTGGGGGTGGTTATCGTTCAGCCATCCGATCCTGGACTCCCTGCAATTGCCCTGGTTCGATATCGTCGCGCCGGAGCCTGGCCCGGCGCTGGCCATTATCGCAGGCATGCACCCCAATGAAGTCGCGGCGATGGAAGCCGCCCTGCGGCTGAAAAACTACTTTGGCCAGACCCTGGAACGCGGGTCGGTGGCTATTTTGCCGATTTTGAATATGCCGGGTCTGTATAGCCATGCGGAGTTCGTCTGCCCGGTGGATAATAAAAATATGAATTTCCTGGCACCGGGCGACCCGCAGGGCAGCTTTAGCGAAGTGCTGGTTGACCGGGTGCTGAATGGGTGGGCAAAAGATGCGACGGTGGTGATCGATCTGCACGGCGGCGACCTGCGCGAAGTGGTGGCTAAATTCGTGATGTGCCAACTGACGGGGGAGCCGGAATTTGACGCGGTGACCCGCGCGCTGGCGCACCAGTTCGATGCGGACGCCATTGTCGAATTCGTCGCGGATCAGACCAATAACCGCGGCCGGGCCACCAATGAACTGCCGTGGCTGGGCCGCCACGCGGTGATGGCGGAGGGGGGAGCCAACGGTATCCTGGATGAAGAAAACACGCTGTTTCACGTTAACGGCGTCGCCAATATCGCCCGGCATCTGGGACTGACCCGCGATGCGCCAGCGCCCCGCGTGCGGCGTAACCAGGTAGTGAGCAATTTTTTCAAAGTGGAAGCGCCGGCGAGCGGGCGCTTATATCTGGACGTGGCCGCCGGCGAGACCGTCAGCGGCGGGCAACGGCTGGGCGCGGTTCATGACTTGTTCGGCGCTTGGCTGGCGGATATCATCGCTCCCTCTTCCGGCTTGATTCTGATGATTGTAAATCACAATATCACGTCCCGGGGCGAGTGGTTGATTAGCCTCGCCCCCGTGGCGCAATGAGCTGCCCGGCATCGCCGGGACTAATCGGGGCCAGCGGGACTGATGAATACTGATAATCTGGGCTTCATCCTCCATGAACTGGCCAAGGGCATCGGCGTCACGCTGCAAATCACTTTTCTATCGGCGGCGCTGGCGTTGGCGCTGGCCTTTATCGTCGCGCTGCTGCGGCTATCGCCGCTGCGTCCGGTCAGCACCGCTGCGCGCGTCTATATCGAGTTTTTACGCGGCACCTCGGCGCTGGTCCAACTGTTTTATTTGTTTTTTATTTTGCCGCTGTTCGGTATTTCGCTTAGCCCGATGACCACCGCCGTGATAGGACTGGGCCTTAACTTCTCTTCTTTCGGCGCGGAAATTGTGCGCACCGCGCTGGTTAACGTCAGCCAGGGACAGCGGGACGCGCTGCGCGCCCTCGATTTTCCGCCCGCCGTTGCCCTGCGGCGGATTATCCTGCCCCAGGCTCTGCCGTTTATGCTGCCGCCGCTGGGTAATCTGCTGGTGGAACTGCTTAAATCCACGTCCCTGGTATCCATGATTACCCTGAGCGATCTGACATTTTCCGGGGCGACGCTGATTACTACCCTGGGACATCAAACCCTGATCTGGAGCATCGTGCTGGTGGCTTATTTTATTTTGTCATGGCCGCTGACGCTGGTGGTGCGACGCTATGAACGCCATCACACCCGTCATCGCGGATTGCAGGAGTAAACATGTCGTTTGATTGGATGTTTGCCTGGTCGATCCTGCCCGAGTTGCTGGCCGGTTTAGGCGTAACCCTGGAAGTCGTGGTGGCGGGGTTCTGCTGCGCGGTGCTGATCGGGGGCGCCGCGGCGATCGCCCGCCAATGTCCCTTTAGCGCGCCGCGCATGCTGAGCCGGGCGTATATCGCATTTTTTCGCCAGACGCCGTTATTGGTCCAGCTCTATTTCCTGTTTTTCGCCCTGCCGCTAAGCGGTCTGGCGCTGCCGGCCATCGCCACCGGGGTCTTGGGGCTGGGCTTATATTATGGCGCCTATATCGCCGAGGCGTTTCGCGGAGCGATTAATGATGTGCCTAAAGGCCAGTGGGAAGCGGCGCGGGCGCTGGATTTTTCGCCGCCCGCGCTCTGGCGGCGCATTATTCTGCCCCAGGCCATGAAGCCGATGGTGCCGGTATTGGGCAACTACCTGATCGGTATGTTTAAAGAGACGCCGCTGCTGGCGGTCATTACTATCCCCGAGCTGTTCCAGGCGGCAAAACAGATCGCCGGCGTAACCTATCGTTACAACGAACCTTATACTTTGATGGCCGTGCTGTTCCTGGCCATCAGCTTGCCCACTTCGTTTTTATTTAATTATCTGGAAAGAAGACGCTCCCATGGCTGAACCAATCATCCCCGCCCCGCAGGCCGCGCTTATTACCCTGGACCAGGTGGTGAAAGATTATGGCGATACCCGGGTGCTGGACCATCTGAACCTGGTCATTCCCCAAGGGCAGAAGGTGGCGCTGATCGGTCCCAGCGGTTCCGGTAAATCCACCATCCTGCGTTTAATTAAGGGGCTGGAAGCGGTAACCCAGGGTACGGTGGCCATCGATGGCGTCGTGGTTGGCGCCGGGCGCGACCGCCGCTGGTTTTCCCGGGCGCCGGTACGCCACCAGGTGGGCATGGTGTTCCAGCATTTTAATTTATTTCCCCATCTGACGGTTGAACAAAACCTTACCGAGGCGCCCCTACGGGTGTTGAAGGTGAGCAAGGACGAGGCGCAGGAGCGCGCGCAGCATTATCTGCGCATCGTGGGATTGGCGCATAAAACGCAGGCCTGGCCCGCCACCCTGTCCGGCGGCCAACAGCAGCGCGTGGCCATTGCGCGGGCGCTGGCCATGCGGCCCCGCATAATGTTATTCGATGAAGTGACTTCCGCCCTCGACCCGGAACTGGTAAGCGAGGTGCTCAACGTGATTCGTGATATCGCCCATGAGCAAAATATGACGATGCTGCTGGTGACCCATGAAATGTCATTTGCCCGCGACGTGGCGGATAGGGTGATTTTTATGGAAAAAGGCAACATTATCGATGACGGTACGCCGGAACAGGTGCTGGTCAATCCGCGTAATCCGCGTACCCGGCAATTCCTCAATATCCTTACCGAACGGTAAAATCCATAATTTCACCCTGCCATGTCCCACCCCCTGCCAGCAGGGGGAAGGGCTGGCTCGCTCAGGCCAGATAACCGCCATCCACGGTCAGGGCCGAGCCGGTAATAAACGCGGCTTCCGGGCTGGCGAGATAAGCCACCAGGCTGGCTATTTCCGCGTCTTTGCCTATGCGGCCAAGGGCCATCATGGTGCGCAATCTGGCGCGGATATCTTCTCCTTGATTCATATCGGTTTCGGTCGGACCGGGCTGGATCACGTTGATGGTGATGCCTTTTTTACCTAGATCCCAGGCCAGGCCGCGGGTCAGCGCGGCGATGGCGCCTTTGGTCATTGAATAGACCGAGGAACCGGGAAATGCGGTACGTTCGGCGGTGACGCTGCCGGTAGTGATAATCCGCCCGCCTGGGCCCATATGGGGAATGGCCGCCTGCACGGCGACAAACGTCGCACGGACATTCACGTCCAGCATGCGATTGAAATCACTTATCGCATAATCATCCACTGCTCCCTGAATCATGATGCCGGCATTATTGACCAAAATATCCAGACGGCCGAAATGCGCCACCGCTAGCGTCACCGCATCTTGCACCGCCCGGACCTCGCCGCTGTCGGCGGCAATGGCCAGGGCGGCGCCCCCTTGGCTCTCTATTTCCGCCGCCAGTTCATGGGCTTTACCGGCTGACGCGGCATAAGTAAAGGCTACCTTGGCGCCTTCCGCCGCCAGACGGCGCACGATGGCCGCGCCGATCCCGCGGGAACCTCCGGTGATCAATGCCACTTTATCAGTTAGGGTGTTATTCATATTATCACCTGTTATTTTGGATTAATTAATCCAAAATAACCCCTATTTAGGCTTTTGGCAATGGCTTATGGATCAGCGCAGGCTGCGCATGCTAATGCTGATGATATTACGTAACCCCGCCGGTGAAGCCCCCGCTCGGGCGGATAATTTAATGCCTGCCAGCAGCGAGAGCATATAACGGGCAATATCCCGGCTGTCGAGGTCGGCCGTGATTTCGCCGGCCTGTTTGGCCGCGGCGGCTGCGTTTTCAATCGCCGCCGCCAGCACTTGGCCGCTGGCGTCGTTAAGGGTGTTGATTTCTTCGTCCGTGCGGCCGAATTCGCAGATCGAACTGATGCCCATACAGCTTGCCGGGTCGCTGCCTACGTTGATGGCAAAGGCGGTTAACATCTCTTCCAATCCCTGTCTGGGCGAGGCGGATTTTGCCAGGACCTGGATTAACCCCGCGACGTTTTCCCCGTTGTAACGGCGTAACGCCTCCAGGAATAGCTGGCGTTTGTTGCCGAAGGTGTCGTACATACTTTGCCGGCTGATCCCCATGGCGGTAAGCAGATCCTCGGTGGCGGTACCGGCGTAGGATTGCTGGCGAAACAGCCCGATGGCTTTATGGAGCGCCCGATCGCGGTCAAAGAGTTTAGGTCTGGCCATAATAAATGTGTTTTTTTGGATTTTTTAGTCTTGAATGGGGATAGAATGATGCCGTAAGTTCCGGCTGTCAAGGCGTCGGCGCCAGCGCCAGCGCCAGGCAAACCATGGCGACGACCGATATAGAGCCGGCCTGAGGGAATGGGTTTATGGGCAGGTATAGGTGATCCACCGATCCTGCGGCGCATTGATAATGCTGAACTGGTTGTCGGATACCCGCTGGGCCAAGAAACCTTCCTCGGTCACCGCGGCGGGGATATATTTCATCCGGTCCGTCGAAAATAGCCTCCCGCTGTCCAGTTCCTTGTCGGGCGTGGCTACCGTAAATGAGGTGAATTTATCGATTATCAACGCCTGGGTGGTGCCGATGGGTTGGCCGGACAGGCTGCGTATTTTACCCTGGCACTCCTTGCCGTTATACTCGGAGGAGCAGGCCGTTAGCGCTACCAGCGCGCCAGCCAATAGCACCGTTTGTAATAGGTTCATGATCTTCGCCGATCCTTAAGGCCCCTAAGTCGCCCATCAACTCTCCGCCGTTTCGCTAATTATAGCTCGGTAACCGTTTGGCGACGGTAAAATCCCGACCGGCCTATCGCGGGTATGGCACAAGGAAAAAATAAAGCCCTTATCTATTATGACCCACCTCGCGTTCGCGTTTTGGGCGGTCAGGGTATTTTTTGGCGTGGTACTTTTTGCCGTGATGGCGATAATGATGGGTGGTTTTAGAATGGTATTCATCGCCGCCCTTGGCGTAAGTTACTGACGCAATGGGCAATGATAACGCAATAAAAAATAAATATATTATGATTTTTTTCATGATGCGGCTCTTGGAAGGTATGAGATAGGAATAAGTATAAGTTACCGCCATTCCGGCATAGAGTTTTGTTTTACGGCCGCCGCTATTATAATCGCATATCGTTAAACCAGATTCCCCGGCGGACAATACCTATGATCGGCGGGTCGCCCGCTATGGCAACGCGTACGGCGCTGGCTGATGGCTACCGTTCTGGCCGGCCTGGCGGTAAGAATGCTGTTTGACGGCCGTAAATAGACCCGGCTCGATGTTAACCGCTTCTTTTGCCCCGCTTAAGCATGCATTAGCTGCTCATAATAATGGGCTATTCGAGTGTGGTAATGATTGGTTTTATAGTCCGGTCCGTTATAGACCCTGGCGAATTGTTCCCAATGATGGTCGCGTAGCGCCGACAGCAGCGACGGGGAGGACTTTATAAAACAGGTAAACCCGGACATTTGGCCTTCGAGGGTATTCATCGCCTGTGTAAACGGCTCTATATCGGCAAATCCCGCTTTGGCACAATTATCCCCCATGATCTGGAATGCCCCCCATGATGCCGAACGCAACGCCGCCGCTCTATCCAGCGACATGGCTTTGTGCAGTTTGGGGTATTGTTCGCTGTATTTGCCATAGGCGCCGCGCGCCTCGCTGGAAATATCGCCGGGCATGGCATATTTCCCCTGGGTTAGCTTATGGAAATAGTGCCTTTCAAATAGAATTACCGGCCGGCCCTGCTCATCAAACGGCCCCCTGGCCGAGGTTTCAATCATCGCCACGGCTTTGATGGCGGCAATATCACAGCCCAGGTATTGCGCTGCGTTCAGGTAATGCGGTTCGCTGAAATGCTTGACCGCATGGCTGGCATGGGGCGAGGGTGACGATGTCCCGGGCATTGCCAGGCCGGATAAATGACGCAGGGTAATGCCGGCGGGCGATATTATCCCATCGGGATGCCGGAGCCGGACCACGCTGGCCTGGTACTCTTTTATTCTGGCGATGGTGCCTTTGCCGGCAATACCGTCGACGGCCAAAGGCGCGGCGCAATTGCTGACCGCGGTTATTGCATTGAGACGGTTTTGGATAATACACACATCATGACGATGGTTTGGTTGTCCTATACCTACCGCTGCGTCGATTCTCATCATTTTTAATCCCTTGATAAATGACCCGGCGCCCTGATGGCGCCCGCTGTATATCCGGTTAAGCGGCTATGACCCGCGATCCCGGCCCGAGCCATGAAGTTATGTTTTATTTATCCGAGGGGCAGCATCGGCGTACCAGATATGGAATGCTCTTGGCAATTTATGCCGCAGGCCCTTCAATTGTGCGTGGGGTTACGCAAAAACCCTTTGGCGAGGGAACCTTATGCCCTTTCAGTCCCCTAACAATGAAAGGGCATATGGCCTATACTTTTGTTACCCGAGGGCAGGGGCCCAACATGGCATCTGGCTGATTTATAGCGCTATAATCCGGAGCCGGAACCCTTTAGGAATAAACATGCATAATGGTATTTATGGATTGGCGGTGCTGATTTTACTCACCGGCTTTGCGGCCCATGCCGAAAGCGGTGAAAAAACCTGCCCGGCCGCGGGCAAACGGATTAACGACAGCAATAATCTCATCATGCTTAGCGGTACCGCCAAGGGAAACATCCGCATGGTAGTGGGCGGTATGGTAGGCAAGGATCTGGATGAGCAGGCGCGCTCAAGCATCAGGTTTGATGTCTGCGGCGTATTGGACGAAGAGGCCTACGATTACCACAAAACGGAAAACGGCCTCACCCTGAATATGTCCAACCATATCGTAAGGGCCGACGGCGGTTGGGATTCCGTTTACGATATCGCTATTATCGTCAATCGCAACGGCCAGCAGCGCCTGGTTAACCACAAACAGGGCAAGACGCGTTTCTTCCTGGGGAAACACGGGGTGATCACCTCCGCGACGGATGCCTTCACCATCGATGGCGAGCCCGGCTTTACCACCACCATCTACAGCTATGATAAGCAATTGCGCCTGGTGCAAGGCACGGCGCGGGGATCGGATCCGCTAAGCAACGATCTTGTTGAGTATGCTTACGATAAGAATGGATTTTTCTCCTCATCTGCCTCTTCCAATGGCAAAACCACTTACCAATATGATGCGCAGGGCCGGGAAAAAGGGTCTTATTCCATTTCACGCACCGCGATAAGCCAGAATTCCAAGCGTGAAGAGTGCCAAAGGAATGACGCGGTGGGCAACTGTATCTTAAGTTATGGCCGCGAAACGGAAATTTTACCGAAAGCCATTATCCACCGCCACCGGAGTACCGCCACGCAATATCAATATTGGCCGTGATATATTATCGTCCGGCGCGCGGGGTTTGCTTGCCAGGGAAAATAGGGTAAATTTATCTTATCACTCACATAAAACAAGGTTATGCCCATGCCGTCGATCCACGGACATGAAGTGCTGCAAATGATGCTGGCCGCCGGGGAATCATTTACCACCGGCTCGCTAACCGCCGGCATCAAAGCGAAGTTCGGCGCCGATGCCAGGTTTCATACCTGTTCCGCCGTCGATTTAACCGCCGAACAACTGGTGCAATTTCTGGCTGAGCGCGGGAAGTTCGTGGCGCGCGCCGAGGGTTTTACCACCAGCGAAAGTAAAATTTGCCAGCATTAATCCCGGTGACCGTGACTCGGCAATGGGCGTGACGACGATGTTTATCAACGTTTTAATCCCTATTCTGCTTTCTCTCCCGTCTAAAAGCCTGCGCCATTTCCAGGATCGTGCGGCTGTTTTCGTTTGGCCGGCTTCGGTATTAGCGGGCTTATCATGCCAAGGGGCATGCGCGGCCAGAGAAATGGCGCCTTAACCCTTGCGGTATGCATTCCGTTTGACCAGGCCTGGCGCAATTTTTAGGCATGGGATAAATTAAATTAGTTATCAATAGGTTGATTAATATATTAACGATTGATAATAAAATGTGTTGATCGATTGCCGAAAGGGGATTAGTATTTAGTTATCGACCGTTAATAAATTAACGGCACAGACAACGATTTCACTAACCTTATTTGGGAACACCGATCATGAAAAACGTAAAAACCGCTATCGCCGCTTTGATGCTGGGCTCCGTGTCTTTTGGTACTTTTGCCGCCCAACTGGTGGATTTCGCACCGGCTAATCAGCAAAAAGTGGGCGTGATTAATGCCACCGGCGGGGCCAGCCTGTCATCGTTGGAAAGCGAATTAGCCGCCAAGGCCGCCCAGTCCGGCGCCAAGTCGTTCCAGATTACCTCTACTTCAGGCCAGAATAACCTGCACGGTACCGCGGTAATTTATCAGTAATCGTCCGCTGGCGGGGAGAGGGGAACCAGAACTCCCAGGTCAGGATATGAGTGTCAAGGGCGCCGGCGTCGAGGGTAAATCTCCGCCGGCGTTTTTTTATTTTATATTTGCCCGCTGAACGCATGCGCGTCGGGCGGCCACCGCTCTGGAGCCAGCGTCAGCTTTGCGCGAACTGGCGGTTATTATCGTTTCTTCATCTCCGTTATGCCGGTTTTTTGGACTTCTGTCTGGCCAGGTTCCAGCGTTTGGCCCTCGCCGTTTTGCGGCGCCATGAACGGCACGGGTTTTCCTGTGTGTTTGTCTATTAGCAAGGAGTGGCGTTCCCCGTGTTCAAACAGGTGGCGCTCTCCCCATTGCCGAAGGGCTACCACGATGGGAAACAGGCTTTCGCCTTTCGCCGTCAGCACGTACTCCTGGTAGGCGGTGCCGTCCGATGCCGGCCGGGTCGCCAGGATGTCCGCAGCCATCAGCCGGTGCAGGCGATCGGAAAGAATGTTGCGCGCTACGCCCAGGCTGCGTTGGAAATCGCCGAAGCGGCGCATGCCATCGAAGGCATCGCGCACGATGAGCAGCGACCAGCGATCGCCGATGACATCGGCGCAGCGCGCCACCGGACAGGTTTCGCTGGATAAAGTTGTGCGGCGCGGCATGTTATCCTCTTTTGAGTTGGAATTCCTGAGCTTCAGGTTGCATTTTAAAACCAGACTACCTATGATTCAATCAGTTTTATTTTGAAACTAGATTGCAAAGGTTGGTGGTCATGGCAGGTTCCCGTATTTCTTCCGCAGCGCCTATGCCGCAAGCCCTGGTGCTGCTGTTTGCTGCCGCCAGTGGTTTGTGCGTTGCCAATGTTTATTACGCGCAGCCGCTGCTGGACGCGCTGGCGCTGGATTTCAATATCAGCCATGCCGCCGTCGGCGGGATAGTGACCGCCACGCAGGCCGGATGCGCGTTGGCTTTGCTGCTGCTGGTGCCGCTAGGGGATCGCGTGGATCGCCGTCGTCTTATGATCGCGCAGTTGCTGGCGCTCGTGGCCGCGTTGGGTCTTGTGGGACTGGCGCAATCCACGACGGTATTGTTAGTCGGCATGCTCGGGGTCGGCCTGCTGGGTACGGCAATGACGCAGGGTCTGATCGCCTATGCGGCCAGTGCTGCCGCGCCCGGGGAGCGGGGCGGAGTGGTAGGAGCGGCGCAGGGCGGCGTGTTTATCGGCTTGTTGCTGGCACGGGTGTTTGCCGGCGGGGTCAGCGATCTGGCGGGTTGGCGCGGAGTCTATTTCTGCGCCGCCGCAATGATGCTGGCGCTGGCGTTACCGATGTGGCGACGGCTACCGGTCTTGCCCATCGCATCCGATGCCCCAAGCTATCCGCGTTTGATCGTATCGATGTTTGCATTGCTGCGCGAGGAACGGGTGTTGCTGATTCGCGGCGTGCTTGCGCTGCTGATGTTTGCTGCTTTCAATATCTTTTGGAGTGCATTGGTGCTGCCCCTCAGCGCGCCGCCTTATGGGTTTTCGCATACCTTCATCGGCGCTTTCGGGCTGGCCGGCGTAGCGGGCGCCCTGGCCGCCGCGCGCGCCGGGAAGTGGGCGGATCGGGGGTACGGCCAACGAGCGAGCGCCGTTGCGCTCGTGTTGCTGGTGCTGGCTTGGTGGCCATTGTCGTTGATGGGATCGTCGCTCTGGGCTTTGCTTGCCGGCATCGTACTGCTCGATCTCGGCGGACAGGCGCTGCATGTGACCAATCAAAGTATGATTTTCCGCACCAGACCGGAAGCACACAGCCGGCTGGTAGGTATTTATATGCTGTTTTATGCGGTTGGCAGCGGGCTGGGGGCGATGGTCACGACAGCGACTTATGCGTATGCCGGTTGGTCGGGCGTGTGCTTTCTAGGCGCCGCGGTCAGTTTATCGGCCTTGGGGTTTTGGCTAGCGACCCTGAGGTTGATGGCGCCAGCCGCTTCATCGAATACGATGGCATAAGAGGTGCAGAGCAATGAAATGGGGTGGCTGGCTACGAGGATCAGGTTTTTTTGCCTGCAAAAAAAAAGCTGCCGAAGCAGCTTTCCAGAGATCTTAATGTTTAATACATTGCGCCCGGCGGCACATCTTTTACGGTATTAACATAAGACAGCAGGATTTTTTTCAGCAGTTTACGGAATTTCATATGCATTTCCCCAATCAGGTTGCCCGGTATAGTGTTTGCGCTTGATGTAACAATAATATGACTTACATCACAAAAATGCAACTATATGTGATGGGTATCACATAAAAAAGAGCATCTTTTTAAAGACTGGGCAAAAGCTCGAACCTAATAATGAATTATCTCCGCGGGGGCTCCCCCTTTGACCAAGTTTGATACGGGTTAAGATTAAATTACTCTATTTATCAATTATTTGAATAATATATTAACGATTGATAATAAAATATATTGATCGGCTGCCGAAAGAGGATTAGTATTTAGTTATCGACCGTTAAGAAATTAACGGCACTAACAACAATTTCACTAACCTTATTTGGGAACACCGATCATGAAAAACGTAAAAACCGCTATCGCCGCTTTGATCCTAAGCACCGTGTCTTTTGGTACTTTTGCCGCCCAACTGGTGGATTCCGCACCGGCCAATCAGCAAAAAGTGGGCGTGATTAATGCCACCGGCGGCGCCAGCCTGTCATCGTTGGAAAACGAGTTAGCCGCCAAGGCCGCGCAGTCCGGCGCCAAGTCGTTCCAGATTACCTCTACTTCAGGCCAGAATAACCTGCACGGTACCGCGGTAATTTATCAGTAATCGCCCGCTGGCGGGGGAGCGGGATAACCCGGACTCCCACGCCAGGGTATGAAAGATAAGACGCCGGCGTTGGGGACAAACCTCCGCCGGCGTTTTTTATGGCTTAAAATAGCGGGACGGCTTTGTCGTTGTCATCCACCGCGACAAAATTAAACCTCCCGTGCACCACTTCTTCCCGTCCTTCTTCGTACATGTTTTCCAGGAAAATCGAGACATCCACGGCGATGCTGGTGGTGCCGACGCGGCCGACTGTACCCACCAATTCAATAATGGTCCCCGAGGGAATGGGACGGGTAAAGCTGATTTTTTCCGTAGACACCGTTACCAGGCGTTTACGGCAAAAACGGGTGGCGGTGATAAAAGAAACTTCGTCCATCCAGGCCAGGGCGGTGCCGCCAAAGAGCGTGGAGTGGTGATTGATGGTGGTGGGAAACACCACTTTGGCGACCGTAGTGACGGAGCGGGCTATTTTTTGCTGTATTTCCGCATTTAACACATCTTGCATAGCAATGCCTTTACATCTTTTTAACAAAAAACGTGAGGAGATTATGCCTCATCCGTTGCGGCCAGCACAGCGGGTCGATTATAAATTTATCCGGGATGGCGTAAAATCCCGTGTTTCAGGGGGTAAGGTCGGCTTTGTCAACGCGCCGGAAGTCATGGCGGGAGGCGCGGATCAAGGGACGATGGGCTTGATATCCTTCAGGACGAACATATAGATAAACGCCCCGGCCAGGTTGGCGCCGCCGGAAACGATGAGCGCCGGGATAAACGAACCGGTGCTGGTAATAATATAACCCGCTACAATCGGGCCCAGGATGCCGCCGCAGTTCGCCACGGCATTTTGCATACCGCCCAGCACCGAGGTCATATTGCGCGGGGACGATATCCCCCCGGCAAACACCGCAGGACCCCGCCGAAGCAGGGCCCGCCGGCGCGGCGGCGCTTAAATAATACTGTTTACTACGCCGCCGTCCGCGCGCAGGGCGGCGCCGGTGGTGGCGGAAGCCTGCGGCGAGCAGGTATAGATCACCAGGTTGGCGATCTCTTCAGGGGTGGCCAAACGCTGGAGAATCGAGGTGGAACGCTGTTGGCGCACAAAATTCGCCCCGGCTTGTTCAATGCTGATGCCGGCCTCGGCCGCGGAATCCTTTAGCATCTCCCTGACGCCGTCGGAAAGCGTCGGGCCCGGTAATACGGAATTCACCGTCACCCGGCTGCCGGCGGCAAGTCTGGCCAGCCCGCCCGCCACGGCCAGCTGCGCGGTTTTGGTCATGCCGTAGTGAATCATGTCCGGCGGAATATTCAGCGCCGACTCGGAAGAGATAAAAACGATACGTCCCCAGTCGCGATCGAGCATCCCTTGCAAATAAAAGCGTGACAGGCGAATACCGGACATGACGTTGGTTTGGAAATAATGTTCCCATTCGTCATCGGCAATCTCAAAAAAGGGTTTCTGGCCGTAGATACCGGCGTTATTCACCAAAATATCCGCGCTAGCCACCGCGCCGGTGATCCGGGCGACGCCCGCCGCATCGGACAAATCCGCCACCACGCCCCGCGCGCTGGCCTGCGGCAACGCCAGTTTTATCTGGCTCAGGGCCTTGTCCACCGTATCCTGGCTGCGGCCGTTGATTACCACCGACGCGCCGGCGCGCGCCAGTCCCGTGGCGATGGCCAAGCCAATACCGCCGGTGGATGCGGTAACGATGGCGGTTTTACCAGTGAGATCGATATGCATGGCATTCTCCTGAAAACAATATGATAAAGGGAGCCCCGGTCGGGACATCGTGTATCACAGCTTAGCCTGGACGGCAACGCGCGTCGAATTCATGCGTTTAGCCGGCGTTTTTCAGCATTCTATTGCTATTTTTATTCGTTGGCGGCCGAAACGGCCTGATGAATACTGGGGGGATAAAACCGCCCGGGAAAACGTTATGCCTTCGTCCGAAAAAAGTACCGCCTCATATTTGCATGACGGGCAGCGCGTCCGCATTAGGCAATGGTCCCAATCCCCGTATTGGCGGCTGGAACTACCCACCTGGGGGCTGATAGCGATCGTGTATGCCGGCTGGTTCGGCACCGTTAGCCAATGGAACGTATTGGGGCCGTGGATCGGCACGCCGCTGCTGATTTGGTTTACCACGTGGTATATGTCCTTGCAGCATGAATTAATTCACGGCCATCCTACCCGGTGGCCGCGGGTGAACCAGCTGTTCGGCCTGCCGCCGCTGGCGGTATGGTATCCTTATGGCCTCTATCGCGATTCGCACCTGCGCCATCACCGGGACGAGCATTTAACCGATCCGCGGGAAGATCCCGAAGGGTATTATTTCAGCGCGGACCAGTGGAGGGGATTTTCGCCATGGCTGCGCCGGGTAATTCAATTTCGCAATACCCTGGTCGGCCGCGTGCTGATGGGACCGGCGCTGGATATCTATGCCGCGCTGCGTGGGGGTGCTGCGGCGATGCTTAACGGCGATCGCCGCGCCGGCGCCATGTGGCTGGTCCATGCCGCGCTGCTGACCGTTTTGCTGGGATGGATGTCCGGCACCGCGCTGGGAGTCGGTTATTTCCTGTTGGCCGTGAGTTATCCGGCGCTTGGCCTGACCAAAATCCGTTCGTTTATGGAACATCGGGCCGCCGACGATCCCCAGGCCCGATCCGTAATTAACGAAGCGGCCTGGCCGTGGCGCTTGTTGTTTTTGAATCTGAATTATCATTTGGTCCATCACGATTTGCCCGCCGTGCCGTGGTATGGTTTACGTCAAGTTTATCTGGCCGATCGCACGGCTTACCAACAGCGCACCCGGGGTTTTGTGGTACAGGGCTATGCCGAATGGCTGGGGGCGTTCGCTTTTACTCCGGCCGAGATTGAAATCCATCCCCTGTCGCTGGCCGAAAAAGGGCTAATTAAGGAATCTGGACCTGTTCATGACGATCTCACTGCCAATGTACGGTATCAATCGCCATAAGGTGGACCATCTTTGGGGGCGTTTACGGGAACAACTGCGTCGCCGCGGGCTGGAAAACCTGCCTGAGGTTCTATGCTGGCCTGACCCGCTGCTGCCCCATTGGCGGGACCCGCGGCTATTGCTCAGCCAAACCTGCGGTTATCCGCTGGTTACGGCACTGCCCGATGTGCAGGTGGTGGGCCGTTTCCATTATGATGCGCCGGGCTGCGACGGCGGCAATTATCGCAGCCTGCTGATAGTACGCGCTAGCGACCCGCGCGCGACCCTGGCCGATTTCAGGCAGGGCATAACCGCCTGCAATAGCCCTGATTCCCATTCCGGATACAACGTCCTGCGCTTTATGGTGGCCCCGCTGTCCGGCCATGGGCGCTTTTTCAAGCAAGTATTGTTCACCGGCGCCCATGTCCAGTCGCTGGACGCGGTGCGCGGCGGACTGGCGGATATTACGGCGGTGGATTGCGTCACTTTTGCCCTGCTGCGACGCGCCCGGCCGCTGGCGGTCAAGGGACTGCGCGTGCTGGCGGAGTCCCCCGCGGCGCCCGGTCTGCCGCTGATTACCGCCGCCGCGACCCCGCCCGATGCGGTGGCTTTGCTGCGCGACGCGCTGGCCGGGCTGGTCGCCGCGCCTGATGGCCGCCGGGAGTGCGCGGCGGTGCTGATCAAGGGATTTAGCGCAGCCGCCCGCGAGGACTACCGGGCGATCCTGCATATGCGTCGGGAGGCGGAACGGCTTGACGTGACGGCGCTTTAAGCGCTGCCGTCCAGACGAACTCCCTGGCAAGGGAATAACGGCGCAATAGTGATGGAAAGCAATAGCGGTAGGGTAATCAAGGGAAACGCGGGAAAGCCGGCTGGAAAAGGGAATATAGGGAGGGGAGGATGCCCCGAACGCGAAGTTCGAGGCGTAAAGTCTAGCTCATTGCTACATGAAACCGACGCAAGTATGAACCTAAATAGTGAACCCGTAAACAAGAAAACCGACAGTTTTGCCACCCCACTGACGGTATGCTCACCATTTGCGCATAAATGCGCGGGGCATCACCTGTAATCGCGGGGCCGGAGCCGGTCCGCGGGTAAAAAAAGCCCGCACAGAGGGGCGGGCAAGGACTTCACAGCAAAACAAAAAGGCTCATTTCATGAATGAGATTGGATTGCGCCAACCTGTGCATCGCATTCGGTCTAATCATAGCCAATGGAAATCAATAGCTGTACAACCGCGCCTGCGATAGATCTTCCTGTAATAACTAAATAATAAGGTTAACCCCGGCCGGGCGATAGCGCCTGATTATCCACGGGGGGGCCCCGGCGCGAAACTACCTGAACGTCCAGTCCCCTGCCGGGTGCGGCGGGGTTAACCGCATATCCCCGGCAACCAAAGCATTTCCCTGTCTATACTCTTAACGGTACCCACCTAATCCGGTTCCGGCAAAACGCCCCGGGCCGCTGCGCAAAAAGATAAGGAGCAAGGTGCGACTGTTAGCCTGGCTGTTGATTACAGTGCTTGTTGTGGTGGTCCTGGCCCCGCGGATACGGCCCCTGCTGCCGCCCGGCTACGACCCTTTGGCGCCGCTGGCGGTCACCGATCCACCCACCTTTATTACCCGTTTCAAGCTTAAGGGACTGGCCGCCGACAATACGGCATGCCTGGCCGCGCTGGAACGGGCCAGCGCGGCCGGCCATATCTCCTTTATTGCGCTCAAGGATACCACCGGCGCCTGTCCGCTCCTTTCCCCGGTGCGGGTGCAACGCTTCGGGCCGGTGGCGCTGAGCTCCAGTTTTCTCGCCAGCTGCCCGCTGGCGCTGAGCAGCGCCATGTTCGTCGCCCAGGCGGCCTCGCCCCTGGCCGGAGAAATGCTGGGCTCGCCTTTAGCTCGGATTGATCATCTTGGCAGCTATGCCTGTCGTAACATCTATCACCGCGCCGAGGGCCGGCTGAGCGAACACGCCAGCGCCGACGCGCTGGATGTCGCCGGTTTTGTACTGAAAAACGGGCGGCGCATCCCGGTCCAACAGCAATGGCGGCGCCAGGATGAGGCCGGCGGCTATTTACATGAGGCCTTCGGGCGGAGCTGCGCTTTTTTCGGCAACTCGCTGGGGCCTGAATATAACGCCGCCCACGCCAACCATTTTCATTTCGGGATGCGCGGTTTTGGCGTGTGCCGGTGAACCCGCCGCAGCGGGGTGATTCAGCGGCCGCCGCGGCGAATAAAGCGCCGCGGGAGATTGTAGACGTTGTGCAAAAGGAGCATTCTGGCAGAGCGCGCCGGCATCAATAGATTTATCTTTGCCGGATAGCCTGGGATTGCATTAATAAGACTTTTATTACATAGGCCCCGCCGCCATAGGCCGTCGGGGAGTGTTTCACAGCAGGTTTTGTCCTGTAGGGCATTTAAGGTAATTGTATGGTCCGTAAAACTCCCATAGAGCGATATCGCAACATCGGCATCAGTGCGCATATAGATGCCGGAAAGACCACCACCACTGAACGTATTCTGTTTTATACCGGTGTCAGCCATAAAATCGGCGAAGTGCACGATGGTGCCGCCACGATGGACTGGATGGAACAGGAACAGGAGCGTGGGATTACCATTACCTCAGCCGCTACGACAACCTTCTGGAAAGGGATGGCCGGCAATTATCCGGAACATCATATTAATATCATCGACACTCCCGGGCATGTGGATTTTACCATTGAAGTGGAACGATCGATGCGGGTGCTCGACGGCGCCGTTATGGTTTATGACTCGGTGGGCGGCGTGCAGCCGCAGTCGGAAACGGTGTGGCGGCAGGCGAATAAATATAAAGTCCCGCGCATCGCGTTCGTCAATAAGATGGATCGCACCGGCGCGGATTTTTTCCGGGTACAAACGCAAATCGCCAAACGCCTGAAGGGCGTGGCGGTGCCTATCCAGATTCCGGTGGGCGCGGAAGAGGGGTTCCGGGGCGTGGTCGATTTGATCAAGATGAAAATTATCCTCTGGGACGACGCCACCCAGGGCGTCAAGTTCACCTATGAAGACATCCCCACGGAATTGCTGGCCCTGGCGCAGGAGTGGCGCGGCCATATGATCGAAGCGGCGGCCGAGGCCAGCGAAGAACTGTTGAATAAATATCTCAACGGCGAAACCCTGAGCGAAGACGAGATCAAAGGCGCGATCCGCAAGCGTACCATCGCCAATGAAATCGTGCCGATGCTATGCGGCAGCGCCTTTAAAAATAAAGGCGTGCAGGCGTTGCTGGATGCGGTGGTGGACTATCTGCCGTCCCCCATCGACGTGCCGGCGATCGTCGGACACGATGAAGACGATAAAGAAGCCGAGCGGCATCCCAGCGATAAAGAACCGTTTTCAGCCCTGGCCTTTAAAATTATGACCGACCCGTTCGTCGGCCAGCTGATCTTTTTCCGCGTCTATTCCGGGGTGATTTCCACCGGCGATTCCGTTTATAACCCGGTCAAGGGCAAGAAAGAGCGCCTGGGCCGAATATTGCAAATGCACGCCAATGAACGTAAAGACATCAAAGAAGTGCATGCCGGCGATATCGCGGCGACGGTGGGTATGAAAGAAGTTACCACCGGCGATACCCTGTGCGATCCCGAACATCCGATTATCCTGGAACGCATGGTATTCCCCGATCCGGTTATTTCGCAGGCCATCGAACCCAAGACCAAGGTCGACCAGGAAAAAATGGGTATAGCCCTCAACCGCTTAATGCAGGAAGATCCGTCATTCCGGGTTAACACCGACGACGATTCCGGCCAGACCATTATTTCCGGCATGGGCGAACTGCATTTGGAAATTCTGATGGAGCGGATGCGGCGCGAGTTCGGCGTAGCGGTATCGGTGGGTAAACCACAGGTGGCGTACCGTGAAACCATTAAAAAGACCGTGGAAGAAGTGGAAGGCAAGTTTGTTAAGCAAACGGGCGGCCGCGGGCAGTATGGCCACGTGGTGCTGAAGCTGGAACCGCAGCCGGCGGGCAAGGGTTACGAGTTTGTCGATGCCATCAAGGGCGGCGTGGTGCCGCGCGAGTATATTTCGTCCATCGATAAGGGTATCCAGGATACCCTAACCGCCGGTGTGCTGGGCGGCTATCCGGTGGTGGACGTGAAGGCGACGCTGTTCTTTGGTTCCTACCATGAGGTGGATTCCAATGAAAATGCGTTCCGCATGGCGGCATCGATGGCGTTTAAGGAAGGGATGCGCCAGGCGAATCCTATTCTGATGGAACCGATGATGGCGGTGGAAGTGGAAACGCCGGAAGATTTCATGGGCAACGTGATGGGCGATTTGTCCTCGCGGCGCGGCATGGTGCAGGGAATGGAAGATATCCTCGGCAGCAAGCTGATTCGCGCCGAAGTGCCGCTGGCGGAAATGTTTGGTTATTCCACCACGCTGCGTTCGATGTCGCAGGGGCGCGCCACCTATACCATGGAATTTAAGCACTATGCGGAAGCGCCGAAAGCGGTTGCCGAACAGGTGATTAAAAACCGCGGCAAATAAGCCGTCCGTTACGCCATAGTTCGACCTATCAAGCCCTGGCCATCCGGCCGGGACTTGTTTATGCTGCGAGCGGGCCAGCAACGCCGTTATTGCCGCGCGCGCCATCCTGATGTGGTTGTCGGCCAGGCGCCTGCCAAGGATTAACTCACCGGAGCAACAGTTTCTCCTGTTTTCTGAAATCCGATGGGGAAACCCCGGTAGCCTTGCGAAAGTCGCGTGAAAAATGCAGGGGATCGTTATAGCCCACCTGCTGGGCAATGGTGGCTATATTTTCACCGGTGTCCACCAGCAGTCTTTTGCTCTGGGACAAGCGATAATTTTTCAGCCATTTCATGGGCGATTGATGAAACGTCATGTTAAAAAGCGTAAAAAGCTGGGATTTACTGACCTGGCAGTACCGCATAAAACGGGGAATATCCCATTCGTCGTTGTAATGGCTTTGGATATGAAAAATCAGCTTATGCAGGCTGCGATGAATATTATTTGGCTTGGTTTTTATTTCATCATTGCGGCTTTCGATCATCATAAAAATCAGCTTCGCCAATAGAATGTCGCATTGGATATCGGCAATCAGCGTGCTTTCTTGCATCTGCGCAAACAGCGCCGCAAAAATCTCCGCGAGGTCGCGATCTTTTTTCACCTGAAAAACCGGTTTGTCGGTAATATTGAGAAAATTCATCACATTATTTAATTTATCGCCGTCCACTCTTATCCACTGAATTTCCCAGGGGTTGTCACGATCCGGATAATGCTCATGTGGTAAACGAACGGGCAGCCAGACCAGTTCGCCCGCATTGACCTTAAACTTATTGGCTTGAATACCGATCCAGCCGTTGCCCCGCAGGCAGAAAATAAATTCATGGCCGGCAACCGAATCCCGTTTAATGAAAAAATCGGGAGCGGTAATAATATGGCCGGCGCGCAGGATGCGGTAGTTTATCAGCGTGGCAAAATCGCTGGATTCGCGGTAATAGCTGGATAGGGTTTTGGCTTTTCTTTTTATTTCCATATTTTCTCCGGATTTACCCCCTCCGTTATACTATTGTTTTATTTTAAATCTTAAGCTCATTTTCCCATTTTATGATTTCCGTCACGATTCACTTGACTGTGAACTTTTATCCATGTTGCATGGAATTTTTGCTATCACGCTTCCACCCCTATTCTCCCTAAACTACCCCCAGACACATTATCCAATCACGTCGTCGTCACGACGACACCAACCTGCAGGGGAGATGTAAATGATTGATTTCAACGATCCGCGTCAGATTGCCAAAGCCATCCAGTTCACTAATGTCAATTCTGACCTGACTCGTGAGGAACTGTTAAAACACCTGCAACTTTGTATGGAATATCAGTTTGATGCGGCAATGATTGCGCCATGCTGGGTTGCGCTGGCCAAGGATGTGCTCAGGGGGAGCGGCGTACGGGTCGCCACGACGGTTAATTTTCCCCAGGCCAATGATACCACCGCGATGAAAGTGGCCGCCGTGCGGGAACTGGGCAAAGAAGGCGCGGATGAGTTCGATTTCCCGCCGAATCCGGGTTTTTTACTGGGCGGCATGGAGGATGCCTATTTCAACGAGCTGAAGGCAGTGGTGTCGATCGCCCACGATCTGGGCATGAAAGTGAAAGCCATGCTTGAATTTGGTTTTATCACTGATGAGGCCCTGAAGATCAAAGCCACCCGCTATGCCTGTGAAGCCGGCATCGATTGGGTTAAACAGTCCAGCGGCTGGGGCAAGGGAGGATGCGCGGCTACCGTCGAAGATGTACGGTTGCTCAAAGCCAATATCCAGGCGCCTTGCCGCGTCAAGGTTTCCGGTAAGGTGAATACGCTGGAAAAAATGAAAGCGATGTTTGAAGCGGGAGCTGAATTGGTTGGCACCAGCTCGGGCCCCGAACTGGTTAAGCACCAGGCTGGTGATATTTCCGGTTACTAATGCCCACGATCGGTGTCCGCTTGACGACACCGATCGTGGCTTCCCGGCAAACCCGATATGGAGCTGAGAGATGAGTATATTTATTCTGGGCAGTTACGCAAAAGCCCTGGTAATGACTACCGAGCGAATACCCGTGGCGGGCGAAACGCTGATCGGCCAGGACTTCCGCCAGACCTGGGGCGGCAAAGGCTCCGACATGGCGGTGCAGGCGGCTCGTTTGGGGGCGCGCGTCCGCTATGCGGGAGTGGTGGGGGACGATACCTTCGGCAATGAATTTATTCAGTTAATGCGGCAAGAAGGGGTCAATATCGACGCGCTGACCGTCACCGGCGAGCAGCCCACCGGTGCGGGGCTGATCGTAAAAGATCGGCTGGCGCGCAACGTTATCGTGGTGGACATGGGGGCCAATAAGCTCTTCACCCCGGAGCTGGTCGATGCGGCGCGCCCTGGCCTGGAGACGTGCCGGGTCGCCCTGGCGCAACTTGAAATTCCCCTTGAGACCGCGCTGTATGGGCTGCGCCTGGCCCATGCGCTGGGCAAGGCGACGATTCTTAATCCCGCCCCGGCCCGGGATCTGCGCGGTTGCGATTTGAGCGCCATAGATTATCTCACCCCCAATGAAACTGAAGCCCGGGTTGCCCTGGGATTGGCCCCTGACGACCCGCGCAGTAACCGCGAGATCGCCGATCTGCTACTCAACACCGGCTGCCGGCGGGTGGTGATGACGCTGGGCGATGCGGGTTCGGCGGCCTATACCCGCACGGAAACCCTGGAAATCGCCCCCTGCCGGGTCGAGGTGGTGGACAGCAATGGCGCCGGCGACAGTTTTAACGCCGCGCTGGCCGTTGCCATAGCCGAAGGGCTCCCGCTCGGGGACGCGCTGCGTTTTGCGAACGCCACGGCGGCATTATGCTGCACCGCCTGGGAAACCGTACCTTCCTATGCCGTTCGCCGCGACGTTGACGCGTTCCTTAATTCATAAAATAAAGGAGTAGCCATCATGAGAACCAACCGCATCCTCCATCCCCAGCTGGCGGCCGCCCTGGCCACGTTGGGGCATACGGATATCGTACTGGTAACCGATGCCGGTTTTCCGATACCGCCGCAGGCTAACCGCATCGATCTGGGATTATGGCCCGGCACCGTAGATGTCCGGGATATATTACGCGTACTGCGCCATGAAATATTTATCGAGGATATCCGTTTCGCGCCGGAGGTGAGGGACTGTCATCCGCAGCTTTATCGCGATCTGCAGGACATCTGGACCGGATCGGGGACCGCCTTCAGCGCCGCCAGCCACGAAGAGTTATGCGAGGTCGTGGCGCCGCGGGCGAAAGTTATTATCCGTTCCGGCTCTTTCGAACCCTGGGCTAATTTTGCGCTGGTGGCCAGTACCGATCCGTTTGCCTGGTTTACCGAGGCATCGGGGATTATTCCGCTGCCGGCCTATTCGGTCCGCAGACGCCGGATTACGGATAGCGCCGTACCGGAGCTGAAATAACCATCCGTATCCGCCTGGGTAAACAGACTAAGGGAGGTACCATGGAATCGTTAACATCACGGCTTGAACGGGCAACATTGGCAGAGTTACCGCAAAAGCGGGATTTTCACATCGGCATTATCGGCGCCGGATTTATTGTGGAACACTGCCATTTAGCCGCCTATAAAAAAGCGGGATTCACCCCGTATGGGATAACGTCGCTCGATATAACAAACAGCCGGCGCCTGGCCGGCGAATTCGGTATAACCAAAGTGTACGATTCCTGGCGGGAAATGGTCAGCGATCCAAATATCGAGATTATCGATATTGCCGTACCGCCCCATATCCAACTGGAAATTGTCAGGTATATTTGCGCCCAAAGCGCCGGCCATAACCACATAAAGGGCATTTTATGCCAGAAGCCGCTGGCCATGTCCCTGAAGGAAGGGCGGGAAATCGTCGCGCTTGGCCAACGGAGCGGCATACCGATAGCGGTGAATTCCAATATGCGCTATGACCAGTCCATGCGCGCGCTGAAATATATTCTGGATAAGAACCTTATCGGCACGCCGGTTATTGCCAGTATTGATATGCGGGCTATTCCGGACTGGCAAAAGTTTTTGCAGGAATACAGAAAACTGGAACTGTATGCCATGGCGATCCATCATATCGATATATTTAGATATCTGTTTGGCGATCCGGAAAAAATTACCGCCGTGTGCAGGACCGATCCGCGGACGCCTTTCGAACATACCGACGGCATCGTCCAGTATACCTTCCAATATCGGAACGGGTTTATGGCCACCAGTCTCGATGACGTATGGGCGTGGCCGGGTGAGCCATGCGCCAAACGCAATTATATCAACTGGCGGGTGGAAGGAACCGAAGGGCTGGCCGAGGGCGACTTTGGCTGGCATCGGCGGGCGCCTGAATTTTGCGGCAGCACCTTGCGGCTGGGCGCCCGCCAATATCCGGACGAATGGGTGGTTCCGCAATGGCGCGCCCAGTGGTTTCCGGATGCGTTTATCGGCACGATGGCGAGCCTGATGTGCGCCATTGAACAAAATACATCACCGGCCATCAGCGCGGAGGATAATTTATTAACGCTGGCGTGCATCGAGGCCTGCTATGCGTCCATACGGTCAGAAAGAACGGTTTATCTTAACGATATATTGCTGGAGGAAAAATAAATGATTAATGTGGGCATCTTCACCGGCTATTACCCCTACACTCTGAGCGAAACGATTAAAAAAATAAAAGATGCTGGCATGCAATGCGTACAGCTCGATCTTGAATTCACCGATATCGATCTCGCACGGGGTCATATCACCAAAGCGAAAGCCAACCATGTGCGTGACGCATTCAGAAAGGCCAACCTACCCATTGTCGCCATTTCCGCATATACCAATCTGGTACATCCGGACCCGGTAAAGAGAGCGGAAAACATCAACGCGGTAAAAGAAATTCTGGCTCATGCCAGGGATTTCGGCACGCCGTACGTGGTCAGTGAAACCGGCACCTATAACACCGACAGTGATTGGTTATATGATCCCAAAAATAGCACCGAAGAAGCATATCAAGAGTTTAAACATATTGCCGTCGAATTGGCCGCTTATGCCTATGAGCATGGCGCCGTATTTCTGGTTGAAAACTATGTGAATAATATTATTGGCTCGGTCGAGCAGGTTGCCAGGCTGATCCATGATATCGATCACCCCGGGCTGGGACTGGCTCTCGATCCCACCAATTATTTCGATGAAGCCAATATCCGGCTTATCGACCAGACGTTGCATAACATTTTTAATGTGCTGGACGGCAAGATTAAAATCGCGCACGCCAAAGATTGCAAGGAAGCCGTTTCGGTGGCGGAGAAATTCGGCGGCGGGGCGGCGGAGCATAACAGCTTCAGGGGCGCCGGCGCGGTGGAACTGCCCGCTGCGGGGCTGGGCGCATTAAACTATGAGTTGTACCTGCGCCTGTTGGCCAAAAACCATCCCAATATTCCGCTGATTATCGAGCATGTCGATGAGGTGGATATCCCGCGCGCGAAGCGCTATGTGGATGATGCGTTATTGTCCGTGGGGGTCTGAGGGGCGCAACCTCGGGATAGAGCGTCGGATAGTAAGGTTTCCCCGGTATTGCACCGGGGAACCCCCCCGGCCAGCGGCTGGGCGCGAAGGCTACGGCCGGCTGGCGGCCCGATCAGACGAAGCTGTCGTCGTCGCCGAAGTCATCATCGCCGCCGAAGTTGTCATCGCTGCTGTAATTATCGTCGGCAAAGTTGTCATCGTTGCCGAAGGTGTCGTTGTTGGCCAAATCGTTGCCGTTGTCATCAAGAAAGCGGCTGCCGGGCACATCGTTAAAGGTATCGAGGTTGTCGCTGGAGAAATCCTGATTGGTCAGCGGGTCCGTGGCCGCATCCAGCGGCTGCTCGATAACATTCACTATCTCTTCCGGCTGGGTGTTGTGAAACATGCCGGTCAGCATATTGCCCAGCACCACTCCACCGGCCACGCCGGCGGCGGTTTGCAGCGCGCCGGCTAAAAAGCCGCCGCCGCGGGGCTGCATCGGCGGTTGGCCATAACCCTGGGCATAGCCGTTATAGCCGGGCGGCGGCGTGGGTTGGCCGCCATATCCGCCCGCCGGCGGCTGTTGCTGCTGGTTATTCCAGGCCGGAGCCGGCTGCGGGCGGGCGGCCTTGGCTCCGCCGCCGAACAGATTGCTGAGAAAGCCGCCGCCGCTGGGCGCCGGCGCATTTTTCAGGGCGGTGACCTCGGCTTCCAATTGCTGCACCTGCTGGTGCAGCCGTTTAAGGGCGGCTTCCTGGATCAGGATCGATTGCGCCATATAATAAGGCGCGGCGGGCTGCTGACGGACAAATTCCTGGATTTGCCGATCCGCGCCGGCGTCGCGCGGCCCGGATTGCTGCTCCGCCTGCTTCAGGCGCTGGAACAGACCCTCGATAACACGTTGCTCTTCTGATTGCATAGCGATGACCTTTTGACCCGTAGCGTGCACAGCTGATTACCTTTAAATCTAGCCTGATTATGGCTATTGAGAAAGGCGCCGCGCGTAAAGGTTTGCAGAAAACTGTTACCATTCAACACCGGGCGTTCCTTGGGTTGATTAAACTTTATTTGATATAACTCAAATTTATTTGTATTGCGCGGCGCTACCCTGACAGCGGAAGTCATGATGACGACCTTGAAAAGTACGGATTTATCATAACGGTTGGAGGAAATATGATTCAGGTATATGACAGGAATCGCAACGCAATCATCCCCGGTCAGCAAGTCATGATCGCCGCAACCGGCGAACTATCCGTGGCGCAGGCCATTCATGCCAAGGGTCTGGCCG
Source organism: Enterobacterales bacterium (assembly GCA_015654925.1). Taxonomy (GTDB): domain Bacteria; phylum Pseudomonadota; class Gammaproteobacteria; order Enterobacterales; family Enterobacteriaceae; genus Acerihabitans. Next base: position 47,706 of record JAATFX010000044.1, read on the forward strand.
CAGATAAGGCTGAGCGCGCGCGGTGCGTCGAGCTGAAAAACAAAGCCGAGCGTTTCGTTCCTTATGAACTGATTCGCCTGGCATAACGTTTGCCGCCGGGAGCCAGCGCTCCCGGGATATATGCTATATTTGGCGTCACGCTCCTTTATCCGTATCCGAGAGACAGCGCCAATGGCAGAATTCAACCGCCCCCAACTTGAACTCCCCCAACGGGCCGATAAACTCCTGCTGCACTCCTGCTGCGCACCCTGTTCCGGCGAAGTAATGGAAGCCCTCAGCGCGTCCGGAATCGACTACACCATTTTCTTTTATAATCCCAATATCCATCCCCAGCGGGAATATCTGATCCGTAAAAACGAAAATATCCGGTTTGCCGAACAGCACGGGGTGCCGTTTATCGATGCCGATTACGATACCGACCGCTGGTTTGCGCGGGCCAAAGGCATGGAGCGGGAGCCTGAACGCGGGATACGCTGCACCATGTGTTTTGACATGCGTTTCGAGCGTACCGCGCTTTACGCCCATGAGCATGGGTTTAGCGTGATATCCAGCTCGCTGGGCATATCGCGCTGGAAAAATATGCAGCAAATCAATAATTGCGGCCAGCGCGCGGCGGCGCAGTATCCCGGCATGGCATACTGGGACTATAACTGGCGCAAGCAGGGCGGGGCGTCGCGCATGATTGATATCAGCAAACGCGAGCAGTTTTACCAGCAGGAGTATTGCGGGTGTATTTATTCTTTGCGCGATAGCAATAAACACCGGCAAGCGCAGGGCCGGGATATTATCCGTATCGGGCTGACTTTTTACGGCCAGGAGAAAACGCCTGGCGAACCGGGCGACGTTGAACCGGTTTGAAAAAATAATACGTTTTTTAGCGTAACGGCTGCTGCGTTAATATTAACGCAGTGTTAAATATGTTAATACACGACTGATAGTTGACATTGACGGTTAATAATTGTCTACTTTGCGTAACCCCATAACAGCAATTCTCCGCGCCTTTTCCCGCGCCAAAAACCAATATAGGCCGTTCATACCCGATTGGCGGCATTTCATTCCCGATTAATGGTAACTCATTCCTTATTCGAACTTCCTTATCTGCCTCTCCCCTATAGTAAAGCCAGTTAACCCGCTTTACGGGCATCGATTCCACAAGAATTGTTATGCGAGGCAGATAATGAAAACGCAAAATTATAATCATACCCGGTGGCTCACGCTATTTGGCACTATAGTGACTCAATTCGCGTTGGGTTCGGTGTATACCTGGAGTTTGTTCAACGGCCCGCTGGCGGATAAATTGCACCAGCCGATCAGCCAGGTGGCGTTTTCCTTTGGCTTGTTGAGCCTGGCGCTGGCGGTGGCGTCATCGGTGGCCGGCAAATTCCAGGACCGTTTTGGCGTACGCCGGGTCACTCTTGGCGCAGGCGTCCTGCTGGGCGTGGGCTTTTGCCTGACCGCCTACTCGGGCAGCCTGATCATGCTGTGGGTCTGCGCGGGGCTGCTGGTGGGCTTTGCCGACGGTATCGGCTATCTGATGACCTTATCCAACTGCGTGAAATGGTTCCCTGAACGCAAAGGGGCGATCTCCGCCTGCGCCATCGGGGCCTACGGCCTGGGTAGCCTGGGTTTTAAATATATCAATAGCCAACTGCTGGCGCATTACAGCTTGGAAACCACCTTCAAGTTATGGGGCTTGATTGCCATGCTGATGGTGATCGCCGGCGGCATGTTAATGAAAGAGGCGCCGGTGCGCGCCGCGAAGCAGACCCTCGCGTCCCATGATTTCTCCCTGGCGCAATGTGTCAGGAACCCTCAATATTGGCTGCTGGCGACGATGTTTTTAACCGCCTGCATGAGCGGTTTGTATGTTATCGGCGTGGCGAAGGATATCGGCGAAAGCCTGGTGCATTTAACCCCGGCGGTGGCGGCCAATGCCGTAACCATTATTGCGGTGGCGAATCTCGCCGGACGACTGGTGCTGGGCGTGCTGTCCGACCGAATGTCGAGAATCAGGGTCATTTCGCTGGCGCAGGTCGTTTCGCTGATCGGCATGACATCGCTGCTGTTCGCGCATCTTAATCCGGTACTGTTTTTTATGTCCCTTGCCTGCGTAGCCTTTAGCTTCGGCGGCACCATTACGGTTTATCCTTCCCTGGTGAGCGATTTTTTCGGGCTGAATAATCTGACCAAGAACTACGGGGTGATTTATCTCGGGTTTGGTATCGGCAGTATTATCGGTTCCATTGTGGCTTCGCTGTTTGGCGGCTTTATCGTCACCTTTCAATTAATTCTGGTACTGCTGGCGATATCCCTGGTTATCTCGTTAACCCTGCGCCAGCCCGGTGAAAAAGGGCATTTGGCATTGCAATCGGCGATGAAATAATCGATGAAATAACCGCATTAAACACCCTCCATTACCCATGCCGTCTCCGTCCTTTGCCCGGGGGCGGTATTTTTTTCCCGCCATGGCTTCCATTTCCAGATGAATATCGATTGCCGCATAATATCGAGGGGTAAACGATAAGCTTTTTTTGAAAGTATTGCCGACCCGATAACGTTCTAATCCTTAAATAACAATTGTGGTGGTAAAATTACGTCAAATACAGCTTGTGTTAAATAACATTTGCAGCAGACAAAATTTGTGTCCAATAAAAATAGTGCCGCTTTATATTATGTAACGTTAACACCAGTCATTATTTTGCAAGCCATAACTATAAGGGACAGCTATGACAAAATTTAAGCGCGCCTTACATATTAACCTCAGCGCCTGGCGCAAAAATATCATCACGCCCTCTTTTTTCCGTCCTTTCAGGCCGGGGGCCAAATTCATCGCTCGGGTCAGAACCGGGGATCTCAGGCAATGCAATGAACGGCACGATGTGTCGAATCTGGGTAAAATCATTAAAAAAATCGTGACCTGGTTTCGCGAGCTGTTTAATAACGAATAACCCGCGTTGCCCCGGTTGGCGCTTCCTTTGCCGCCCATATCAGACCGTCCTTCACACCCCGAGATTAGCTGCTAGGCTTAACCATAGTACTTCAAACTGTATGGTCTTATAACAAGAAGGAGCATATCGTGGCCTATAAAGAAGTGATGTCGTTAGCCGCATTGGCGGAATTAGCACCCAAAAAAGTCAGTGTAAATGACACCGATATCCTGCTCATCAGAAAAGGGGAACAGGTTTTCGCCCTGGAGGCGACCTGCCCTCATTCGGGTGCTCCGCTGGAGAAAGGCGCGCTATGCGAGGGTAAACTCGTCTGCCCCTGGCATAAATCGGTTTTTACCATTGAAGACGGAGCAGAAGGCCAGCTGCGCGAGCCGCCCTCCCTGCGATCGTTAAAACGCTTCCCCCTTAAAATAGAGCAGGGGACGATCTGGATTGATCCCAAGGCCATTGATGACGCCACCCCCCTCGACGAGCCGGATAAGCGCGACGCGCTGGTGGTGCTGGGTTCAGGCGCGGGCGGCAGCGCCGCGATCAAGGCTTTGCGCGAAAAAGGCTATACCGGACGATTGATCGTGGTAGAACGCGAAAAACAGGCGCCCTACGATCGCACCACATTATCAAAATTCGTCCCGCAAGGGGATATGGACATCAATGACGTTCCGTCCCTGCTGGACGACGATTTTTATCAGCAGCAAAAAATCGAGCGTATCACCGGCAATGTGGAAGAGCTCAACGCCGACAAGCATCAACTGCGGCTTGAAGACGGCAAAGTGATTACCTACCGGCAGCTCTTGCTGGCTAGCGGCGCAACTCCCCAGCGGCCGGATTTGCCGGGCAAGGCGCTGTTCGGCGTTCAGGTGCTGCGCAGCTGGGAACAGGCCGCTTCCCTTGTGGAAAGCGTCGAGAAAAAGCGGCATTTGGTGATTGTCGGCAACAGCTTTATCGGTATGGAAGTGGCAGCGGCGTTTCGTAAGCAAGATATTGATATTACGGTTATCGCCAAAAATGCCCAACCGTTCCAAAAGCAGTTCGGCGATGAACTGGCGGCGTTTTTCCGCCGCCGCCACGAGCAAAAAGGCGTGAAGTTTATCGAAGGCGAGCCGGCGTTTTTTGCCGGGGAGCGCCAGGTGGAGGCCGTGGTACTCAAAGACGGCCGCCGTATTCCGGCGGATTTGGTTCTGCTGGCCACCGGCGTAGCGCCTGCCACCGGCTTTATCCACGATCTGCCGCTTAATAAAGACGGCAGCCTGAGCGTGGATACCTCCATGTCGGTCGGCCAGGACATTTTCGCTATCGGCGATATCGCTACGTTCCCCCTCAAGGACCAGCCTACCCGGATTGAGCACTGGCGCGTCGCGCAGCAGCATGGGCGTATCGCCGCCGCGGCCATGGCCGGTTTGGACGAAGCTTATGACTCCGTGCCGTTTTTCTGGACCCAGCAATATGGCGTGCGGTACGAATATCTGGGCCATGCGGGAAAATGGGACAAGATCGATCTTATCGGTTCGCCGGACGACGATGATTTTATCGCGCTCTTCGGCCTGGAGGGCGAGTTGGTTGCGGTGGTGGGCACCGGGCGCATGCGCACTACCGGCACGCTGCTGATTAAAATGAAACCCACGCTGACGGTAGCCGAAGCGAAACGCATTGTCGACGAAGTGGTCGAGCCGCCGAAAGAGTAAATAGCCCCCTGCGCCATGATGCTCCCCATTCCCCGGGGGCTACGCCCCCGCTTCCCTTACCGCGCCGTTATCTGAAAGCGCGGTATTTTTTTGTGGCGGTAGGGACAACCCTACAAAAATAGGGTATTTAATGATCCATCCATTAACGCTGCGTTACCACCCGCGCAGAGTCAATGATATGATGCTCGACCGGATTAAAAAGCCGTTGTTCGTCAGTCTGCCGCCGGCCCGCAGGGGCGGGGCGGGGATAATGTTTTATTTGTTGCTTCTGGTAAACAAAAGGATATGTAGTTAATGACACAGCCCATTTTTATGGTTGGTGCAAGGGGATGCGGCAAAACTACGGTTGGCCAGGCATTGGCGTTGGCATTGGGGTACGAATTTACCGATACCGATCACATGCTGCTGCGCTCCACCGGGCAAAGCGTGGCGCAAATTGTGGAGAGTGTCGGCTGGCCTGGCTTTCGGGCGATGGAGACCGATATTCTTAAAACGGTGACCAGCGGACAGCATGTGATCGCCACCGGCGGCGGCATCGTGCTGGCCGAGCAAAACCGCCAGTTCATGCGCGCCGGCGGTACGGTTATCTACCTGCACGCGCCCGCCGCGGTGCTGGCGCGGCGCCTGGAGGCCTTTCCCGAAGAGGATCAGCGCCCCAGCCTGACCGGGCGGCCTATCGCCGACGAAATCGCGGAAATCTTGCTGGCCCGTGAGGCCCTTTACCGGGAAGTTGCGCATTATGTGCAGGATGCCACCGCGGCGCCGCAGGAGGTGGTGGCGTCGATTTTGCAGCAGCTACAGCCGCGCGGGCAGCGCCATCGCTGCGCGCCGTAAGGCGCAACCCGGCGCAGTGGCCTATACTTACCCGACCAAATCATCAAAAAGGAAGTGATTATGGCGAGTAATCCCCCCTATCCCCGCGAAGCGCATATTGTTAAAAAAGAAAAAGGCCTGCCCGGTAAAACCAAGACGGTCTATGAGCTACGGGCAGATCACCCCAAGCCGGATACGCTTATCAGTGAACACGATTCCGAGCAGGAAGCGCTGGATGCCAAGCAGCGCTACCAGGGTGAAGATAAAACCTGATATACATCGGACTATACATCGGACGGTACCGCCAGCGGCGCCTCGGTGCGGTTCTGCCCACCGCGGCGTTATGACGGCATGCTTCATGGATCTCGCCGTGGGATTTACCCAACGGATGGGCGCCAGGCGGGAGTATTTCTGCCGACGGACCGGCATTTTTCAGCAATAAGGCGTGACAATTCAACGATTCGCCTTTTACTATGAATGACTGAAAATATTATCTTAAGGAATAGATCCATGCTGAACGTAAATGAGTATTTTGCCGGGAAAGTGAAGTCCATCGGTTTTGATTCTTCCAGCATCGGTCGCGCCAGCGTCGGGGTGATGGAAGCCGGCGAATACACATTCACCACGGCGCAGCCCGAAGAGATGACCGTGCTTAACGGCGCTTTGCGGGTGCTATTACCGGGTTCCCATGATTGGCAGGTCTTTATGCCCGGCGAAGTGTTTTTTGTTCCGGCGCAGAGCGAATTTTTCCTGCAGGTAGCGGAAGCCAGCGCCTATTTATGTAAATACCTCAGTAAATAATTCCCGGCGCAGGGCGCACCGCCCATGCCCTCCGCCGCCGCCGTCAGCGCTGGGCTTCGCCGCCCAGTGCCGCTACCAGTTGTTCGATTAACCCCGCCAGTTCGGCGGTCATCAGGATAAAATCGGCGTCAAAGCGCTGGGCGAAATCTTCACGATCGATATCGTCATTTTGCTCCCGCAGCGTATCGGCGAATTTCAGCCGCTTCAGCGTCCCGTCGTCCGCCAGAATAAATTGTATCCGCTCCTGCCAATCCAGCGCTAATTTGGTCACCACTTTGCCGGCCTCGATATGCGCGGCTATTTCGTCGCTGGCGAGATCCTGTTTTTTGCAGCGGATAATACCGCCGTCTTCCAATAATGCCTTGAGCTCGGCCTCGTCCTGCACCACAAAACCGGCCGGCGGCTCGCCGCCGCGTACCCACTGCGTGAGGGTCAGCTCAATAGGGTTTTCCAGCGTTAGCGGGACAACGGGCAGCGAGCCGAGGGATTTGCGTAATAACGCCAGGGCGTCCTCCGCTTTTTTGGCGCTGGCGGCATCGACAATCACCAGCCCCCGGGTCTTATCCAGCCAAATAAACGTCTGGCTGAAACGGCTGAACGCCCGTGGCATCAGGCTGAATAACACTTCTTCTTTCAGCGCGTCTTTTTCCGTCTTACGTAATTTGCGGCTTTGGTCGCTTTCAAGCTTTTCAATTTTGCCTTGCAGCTCCTGTTTCACCACCGATGAAGGCAGCATCTTTTCTTCTTTACGCACGCAAATCATAATTTGATCGTTGATGGCATGGGTCAACGCATCGCTTTTGTCCCCCAAGGGCGAAACCCAGCCCGACTTGGCCATATCCTGGCTGCCGCAGGGGATAAAGGCGGCACCCGCCAACTGTTTTTCCATCTCTTCCGCCGACAGCTCGATATCGCGGTTCAAGCGGTAAATCATAATATTCTTAAACCAAAACATAATGTTACATCCCTGACCGGGCACGCCTGCGAGCGTGCGGGTTGATCATACGCAGCGCGCATGATAGCGCATACCGACGGTAAAATCGGTAAGGATTTTTCCTGTTTTGGTATTAATTTAATTTAAATATAATTCATTTATTATTTAATTAATATTAAATAACGTTTCTCTATATTCTTGAAATAACAAAAACCTAAACTAACTTAATTAAGTAGCCTATTGCTACAGGAGTGGATAATTAGGAGATAATATATGGAAGCGCGCACTATAAATACCAAGCAAAATTTAATTTCCTGGGGCGCTATTATCGGTGGAGTTATTACCGTTTTGGCATTATCTATATTACTTTCAGTATTAGGTACGGGATTAGGTTTTACCATGGTGGGCACCTATGCCGATCAACCCGCTCAGGGTATGGGCACGGCCATCAGCATCTGGTCGTTTATTTCGGTGCTCATCAGCCTGGCCGTTGGGGGACTGGTGGCCGGCCGCCTGGCCGGGGCCGCGGGGGGCAGCCACGGCTTCCTGGTCTGGGCGACATCGCTGATTATCGCCATTATTCTCAGCGGCATGCTGCTCGGCGGCGCCCTGCGGGCAGCGGGCAATATCGTTGGTTCCATTGCCTCCGCCACCGGCAGCGCGGCATCCGGCATGGCATCCGCCTTATCGGGGCAGGGGGACGACATAAAACAACTGCTCAATACCTCGCTGGGACAAATGGGACAAGACGCGGGGCTCCCTCCGGACCAAACCCCGCAAGATATCCTGGCTGCCCTGCAAAACAGCCAGGTGGCGGCCCTGCGCCCGGATTACCTCGCCAACGAAATGGCGGCCACCCGGGATGATATCCGGCAATCAATCAGCGCGGCCATGAAACAACCCGATGCCCTGGACGACGAATTGGATCGCCTGACCGATAAACTCAAACAACGCACCGACAAAATATCCGCCGATATCAAACGCGACGACGTACATATAGCCCTGTCGCGCAATACCAATATGACGCCGGAGGAAGTTAACCAGGCCACCGACACCGTCATCGGCGACAAACGGCAGATGGCGGCACAGGTCAAACAACGCCTGGAAGCCCTGGAGCAAAATATCGACCACGCCAAAGCCGAAATACGGCAAATGAAAGACCAGGCCAAACAAAAAGCGGACGCCGCCGCCAAAACCATCGCCTCCTCGGCGCTATGGTCATTCTTCGCGCTCCTCATCGGCGCAGTGGTCAGCGCCCTCTGCGGCCTCGCGGGCGTCAGAACCGCCCACCGCTACCGCTGGGAATAACCGCACGCACCCATCACCGGACCCGCAGCAGGCCCTGTTAAAGGGGGAGCATGCCGATGGGGCCGAAGCGGGCATGGTTTTCCCGCCCGCCCGAGCGCCCCACGGCATGGTAGACCCGCCAACACCGGACCCGCAGCAGGCCCTGTTAAA
>JAATFX010000046.1 GCA_015654925.1 Enterobacterales bacterium
AACCGGTACTGATGGCTGTACTGGTCACCAACGGCGCCAGGGCGGTACCAATCAGCAGCGCCAGGCTCAAGGTGATCAGCCCGTTAAGCAGGGTACGGAACATATCGCCGCGGCACACGGCGGTAACCAGCACGAAAGCGAACGGCAGCCCGGTAAGGGAGGCGAAGGGCAGAAATTCATTGCCCGGTATAATAGCCGCCAGGATCAGCATGATGGGAATCATCAACATGGAAACCGACAAGGTTACCGGATGGCCGACGCTTACGGCGGAATCAAGACCGATGGAAATCCGGCCGAACGAGCCTGCCCGGGATTGCGCGATTTCCTGAATACGTTCACTGATTGGATAGACTCCCTCCATCAGCATCTTGGCCATGCGGGGGATGATGGTCATTACCGCCGCCATGGTAATGGCGGTTTGCAAAACAGACTTCACATCGACACCGGCGATAATGGCCAGGATAGCGCCGATAATCGCCCCCAGGCAGGCGGGATCGCCCAAAATGGACAGTCGTTTCTGGATAACGTCGGTGTCGATTTTAATATCGCGCACGCCGGGAATTCGATCAACGATGGCGTTCACCAGCCAGGCCGCGGGAACAAAAGAGGCTGAAAAACCATGCGGCACCGAAATGCCGGGTAAATTCAGGTACTTTTCCACATCAGCGGTAGTCCGGTCGGCAATCACCATGGTAACGATGCAGTTGAGGCCGGCGGCCAATACTCCCAGCCAGAGATTGCCGGTGATAATCGCCACCAGCGAACCGGTAAAGGCATGATGCCACAAATTCCAAATATCCACGTTCAGGATCCGGGTGGTTTTGGTATAAAGCATCAAAACGTTAATAGCCACGCAGACGGGTATCACCAGCGCGCCCACCCGGGTTCCCATGGCGACGGCCGCGGCGGCGGGCCAGCCCATATCCAATACGGTGAGATGCAGACCGAAGCGCTGGACGATGGCGTTACTCACCGGTGTTAAGGAATCGATCATCAGATTAACGGTAATGCTCAATCCAATAAAACCAATCCCCACCATCAAACCGGCTTTTATGGATTTCGATATGGATAACCGCAATATCAGGCCGAGTATGATAAAAATCAGCGGCATCATTACCGATGCGCCCATGCCGACAATGTAATCAATGATAAACATGGCTTAACCCTCAGCGAGAATCAACGCTTTAACGCTAGTGAAGACTTTATCGGCACCCATGCCGGTCAGCAGGGGCAAGGCATTTATTACCGGAACGGAGACTTTTACCGGCGAGGTGGAAACGATAAAGTCCAGATCGCTGTGGGTAATGGCTTCCGCCACCGTGCCCTGAGAGATGCGCACTTTGTCCAGCAGGTTCTCGCTTTTCAGATAGGCTTCCAGTTTTTTTAACGCCACGGTACTGGTTGCCACGCCCGCGCCACAGCAGATCATCATATGTTTCATGTTAATTCCCGGCTTGAAGAGGTGGAATGATTAAAACATGTTAAGTGAATAGTAAATGTGATCAGTGTGTAATTTTACACACATAAAACACATAAAATGGATCATGAGTCATAGATTATTAATTTATCTATTGATTTATAAGTATTTATTATTTTAGATGGCTATTATTATCATAATAACAGTGTGTAGAATTACCCTTAAGGCACATCATCGGCTCCGCCAAAGCGGTCCCTTCCGCCCGCTGTTCTTATTGCCGGCCCTGGCCGCGCCGCGCCGGCCGGCCCGCGGTTATTAACGATCCTTTCCGCGGCGCAATGAGGTAAAGTATTATTCAGAGCGATGAATGCTGATAAAAGGCCAGGGGTAATGACGGATATTTCATGCGTATTGTTTGATTGCGACGGCACGCTGGTGGACAGCGAGATTCTCTGCTGCGAAGCCTATGTCATTTTGTTCGCCAGATACGGTATTCACATCACTCTGGAACAGGTCGTCAAAGAATTCAAAGGGATAAAACTCTACGAAATCATCGATCGCGTTAAACAGCGGTACCCGCTGTATCAGCGTGTGGACATACTGGAAACCGAGTATCGTGCCGAAGTGGCGCGTCTGTTTGATGAGCGCCTGGTGCCTATCGATGGAATCCGAGAACTGTTGCAGCAGATAATCGTACCGCTGGCGGTGGTATCCAACGGACCGGTGAGCAAAATGCAGCACTCCCTTGGGCTGACGGAATTACTACCCTTTTTCAAAAACCGGCTGTACAGCGGCTACGATCTGCAACGGTGGAAACCGGACCCGGCCATTATTTACCATGCCGCCGCCCAATTACAGGTGCCGGTGAATCAATGCCTGTTGGTGGAGGATTCCGCCGCCGGAACCCAGGCCGGTATTGCCGCCGGTATTCCGGTGTTCTATTACTGCGCCGATCCCCTTAATCCGCCCATCCACCATCCGCTGGTGACCCGCTTCGATGCCATGAGCCAGCTATCGGAATTATGGCGCACACGCGGATGGGCGCTTACCCGCAATTAGTCATCACCTCCAATATATGTATATACTCAAAATAATTCGAGTTGCAGGAAGGAGGCAACGCAGCGACAAATCTGTTTGGAATAGAGTTGAACAGCGCAACCGCTGGCCCGCAGGGTGAACCTCAGGGATGAGGTTCATCAATCACCAGGAGCTTTACTACTTCTGGTAAAATAGGTAAGTGGCTGGGGTGAGCGAGCTGGAAACATTAATCGGCACGACGAGCAGCCAATTACAAATACGCGGAGGATTAAACTCTGCGAGGTCAATTAACTATCTACTTATACTAGATAATTCGAATCAAATTTTGTCGTCCACATTCCATCTTAGATAAAATCTTAAATTATCCATAGAGGCATACCGTTCACCATTGTAACGTGTAAAGAGCATTTCGCCCTTATGCGCCGCCAAGGATATAATCGCTGAACCAAAGTGTCGTTGATTATGGCAGTAGTGTTTGTGATCAAAGTAGTGTTTTTCAACATAAATCAGCATTCCCAAGCCCGGATGCTTAGGATACTCATGCAAAATATCCGAGGCGCATTTCCTGATGTAGCCTCCAGGATCATGAGGAAAGGCCGGATCAGCCAGCCGTTTTACAATGATACCAATATAAAACACAAACAACTCTATGCCATGTTTGCTATCGTTAGCATTTGGCAATTTAACCTTGAATTTTTCAATAATTCCTCGTACCAGTTCAATGGAATCCTGATTCAGCTTAGGAATATTCTGTGCTTTACCGAAGCGTTTTTTTGTCGCGAAGGATATTCGCAGGCAGCCATCTTCAATACTTGCACATAAACATATCAGTGGAAGTAATAAGCATTGAGCCGGCGTCAGGTAACGGCCATACTCTGTGTCAGAGGAAGTTGAAGTTGAACTCAAGGAAGATTGACTAGCACGCACATTGTTGAGGCCAGCGAATGAGGTTTGATGGCTACGATTTTTATTCAACTCTTCGGAATTATTCGCGGATGAGTGCACATTTCTTGTAAAGATATTTCCCATAATAATCCTTTAAGTATTAATTACCCTATCCATCTCTGCCGTGACATATAATGACAAAATGCTAAAACGTTTAGGTGATTTCACGGTACAAGTCTTAATATTATCAGAATAGGCATTAATCAATAGACAACAGGCAAAGCCTAGCTTCCATTTTCTATTTTGCTGCAATTATCTAACGCTGGGTGCCCGTGGTAACGGACAGCGTACGCCGGCGGCATTGATATGATCGGGTCATTTAATCATTTAACAAAGATAAGGCTGGTGAACTCACGACGGGCGGAGCTCCCATTGCTGGTCAACAGGTTTGATAATCAGCAATGGTAAGCCGTGACCTTTATTCTGTCGGCGGGATGGGATTCTCATCAGGCGCCTGCGCCGCTAGGTCTTTGGGCACATCCCTGCCGGTACCGGTCAGCAATGTTTCCAACGCATCGCCGCCCACATGGCGAAAATCCTGTCCTTTGACGAAGTAAAAGATATATTCGCAAATATTCTGGCAGCGGTCGCCGATACGCTCAATGGATCGGGCGCAAAAGAGGGCGGTGAGTACGCTCGGTATGGTGCGCGGATCTTCCATCATATAGGTCATCAGCTGACGGACAATGCCCTCGTATTCCTGATCCACCTTTTTATCTTCCCGATAAATCCGGATGGCTTCATCCAAATCCATGCGGGCAAACGCATCCAAAACATCATGCAACATTTGAATGGTATGACGGCCCAGCGACTCCAGGCTCACCAGCATCTGCAGGTGCTGCTGGGAATATTTTTCCAGGGCGGTACGGCAAATCTTGTCAGCCCCGTCGCCGATACGCTCCAGTTCGGAGATGGTTTTGATGATGGAAATCACCAGCCGCAAATCGCTGGCGGTGGGCTGGCGTTTGGCAATGATGCGCACGCAGGCCTCATCAATGGACACTTCCATCATATTCACTTTAACGTCGCCGGCCACTACCCGTTTGGCCAGCTCCTCATCCTGACTGTGCATGGCGCTGATGGCGTCGGTGAGCTGTTGCTCCACCAGACCGCCCATGGCCATGACCTGAGTGCGGATGTGCTCCAGTTCAGCGTTAAACTGGCCGGAGATATGTTTATTAAGATTCAGATTTTCCATGATATATCCCGTGATTAACCATAGCGGCCAGTAATATAATCTTCGGTTTGTTTATTCTTTGGAGCGGTAAAGATACTGTCAGTATCGCTGTATTCGATTAACTCGCCGAGATACATAAATGCCGTGTGATCCGAGCAACGCGCTGCCTGTTGCATATTATGAGTGACAATCACCACGGTGTAGTCCGTTTTCAATTCTGAAATCAGCTCTTCAATGCGCCCGGTGGAGATAGGGTCCAGCGCGGAGCAAGGTTCGTCCAGCAGCAGCACGTCCGGGCGAATGGCGATACCGCGCGCGATGCATAACCGCTGCTGCTGGCCGCCGGAGAGGCTATAACCGCTTTGGTTGAGCTTATCCTTGGTTTCGTTCCACAACGCCGCCTTGGTTAACGACCACTGCACCCGCTCTTCCATTTCGCTGCGCGAAAGTTTTTCAAACAGCCGTACGCCAAAAGCGATATTGTCGAAAATCGACATCGGAAAGGGGGTCGGCTTTTGGAAAACCATGCCGACCCGGGCGCGCAGCAACGACACATCGCGCTTATCGGTCAGGATATTTTCGCCATCAAGCAGAATTTCACCCTCCGCGCGCTGTTCGGGGTAAAGCTGGTACATCTTGTTAAAGGTACGCAATAGCGTGGACTTGCCACAGCCGGACGGACCGATAAACGCCGTCACCTGGTTACGGGCAATATCGAGGCTGATATTTTTCAACGCGTGGAATTTTCCATAATAAAAATTCAGATCGCGAACCTGTACTTTGCTGTCGGTGGCGTTGTTGATCGTGCTCATGCAACACTCTCTCTTTCAATCAAAGACGCGTCGGCGTCTGATGCTTAATAAGTTTTTTTGGCAAAAATAATCCGGGCGATAATATTTAATAACAGCACGCACAGGGTGATCAACAAGACCCCGGCCCAGGCCAGCTGTTGCCATTCCGCGAACGGACTCATGGCAAACTTAAATATGGTGACCGGAAGATTGGCGATGGGCTGCATTAAATCGGTACTCCAGAACTGGTTGGAGAGCGAGGTAAACAGCAACGGCGCGGTTTCGCCCGCGATCCGGGCCACGGCCAGCAATACGCCGGTAATAATGCCGGAGACCGAGGCCTTAAGCGTAATAGCCGAAATCATCTTCCATTTAGGCGTGCCCAGCGCATAGGCCGCTTCGCGCAGCGTATCGGGCACCAGCCGCATCATATTTTCCGTGGTGCGGATAACAATCGGCACCTGTAGCAGTGCCAGCGCTATCACTCCGGCCCAACCGGAGAAATGCTCCATCTTCGCCACTACCAGGGTATAAACAAACAGCCCGATGACTATGGAAGGCGCGGAAAGCAAAATATCGTTAATGAAACGAATCACTTCCGCCAGCCAGGATTTACGGCCATATTCCGCCAGATAGATGCCCGCCATAATGCCCAGCGGCGTGCCGCCTATGGTGGCCCAGAGAATCAGCAACCCGCTGCCGGCCAGGGCGTTCGCCAACCCGCCGCCGGCGGTGTTGGGCGGCGGCGTCATTTCCGTGAACAAGGCCAGCGACATACCGTCAAATCCCCGACTTACCGTAGTCAACAAAATCCAGCACAGCCAAAACAGGCCAAACACCATGGTCGCCATGGATAAAAACAGCGCCAGGCGGTTTTTTTGCCTGCGCCAGGCCTGCCTTTTACGTTTGGCTTCCATTTGCGGGGCGCTATGGGACAAATGATGTTCAACGGTCGCCATTATTTGGCCCCCTCATTTTTAGCCAGGCGCATAATCATTAATTTGGAACAGGCCAGCACCACAAAGGTAATCACAAACAGAATCAACCCCAGCTCCATCAACGCGGCGGTATGCAGCCCCGCCTGCGCTTCGGCGAACTCGTTGGCCAGCGCCGAAGTGATGCTGTTGCCGGGCATAAACAACGAAATGCTGTCCAGCTGATTGGTGTTGCCGATAATAAAGGTTACCGCCATGGTTTCGCCCAGCGCGCGGCCCAAGCCCAGCATTATGCCGCCGATAACGCCGTTTTTCGTGAAGGGCAGCACCACGCGCCAGATAACTTCCCAGGTAGTGCAACCGATGCCGTAGGCTGACTCTTTCATCAGCACCGGCGTTTGTTCAAAGACGTCGCGCATAACGGCGGCGATATAAGGAATAATCATTATCGCCAGGATAATACCGGCAGCCAGAATACCGATACCGAATGCCGGCCCTGAAAACAGTACGCCGATAAAGGGAATGGTCGACATCACATCGCCCAGCGGTTGCTGGAAATATTGCGCGAACAGCGGCGCGAAGACAAACAGGCCCCACATACCGTAAACGATACTGGGAATGGCGGCCAACAGCTCAATGGCCACGCCGAGCGGGCGTTTTAACCAATTAGGCGCCAGCTCGGTAAGAAACAAAGCAATGCCGAAACTGACCGGAACGGCAATCAGCAGGGCGATAAAAGAGGTGACGAGGGTGCCGTAAATGGGTACCAGCGCGCCGAATTTTTCACCGGGCGGATCCCATTCTTTGGTCCAGAGAAAGGCGAAGCCGAATTTTTCAATGCTCGGCCACGAAGCGACAATCAGCGAAACGATAATTCCGCCCAACATCAATAAGGTAATCAGCGCGGCCAGCCTGACCAGTGTGCCGAATATCAGGTCGCCTTGTTTACCGGGGGCATGCAGTGCCGGCTTATTGTCAGCCATAAGATACTCTTTTAGTTGGTTCGTAATCCCTTCCCCGCGGGGAAGGGACGAAACACACATGCTTACTTAGTAGAGAGCCTTACCGTTACTGTCTTTGATATTGGCCTTCCAGGCGGCGCGAATCTGAGCGACTACGTCTTGCGGCAAGGTTGCATAATCAAGGGCATTGGCCTGCTCGGCGCCCTTGTTGTAAGCCCAGTCAAAAAACTTCAGGGTTTCACGGCCTTGTTCGGGTTTAGTCTGGCTAGTATGCAACATAATGAAGGTGGTCGAGGTGATCGGCCAGGCATTGTCGCCCTTTTGATTGGTTAAATCCTGAGCAAAAGATTCTTGCCAGTTCACGCCTTTGGCCGCGGCGCTGAAGTTAGCCTGGGTCGGCATAACCGGTTTGCCGTCGGCGGAAATCAACTTGGTATAAGCCAGGTTGTTTTGCTTGGCGTACGCGTACTCCACATAACCAATGGCGCCAGGTAAACGCTGGACAAACGCGGCGATGCCGTCATTGCCTTTGCCGCCCAGTCCCACCGGCCAGTTGACCGTAGAGCCGGCGCCGATTTTTTCTTTCCAGGTCGGGTTCACTTTGGCCAGATAGCTGGTGAATACAAACGAGGTGCCTGAACCATCGGCGCGGCGCACGACCGCAATATTCTGGTCGGGCAATTTCACGCCGGGATTAAGCTTGGTAATGGCCGGGTCGTTCCATTTTTTAATGTTTCCCAGGTAGATTTCACCCAGCGTATGACCATCCAGGGTCAGCTCGCCGCTTTTAATGCCCGGGACATTGATAGCCAGCACCACGCCGCCAATCACGGTGGGGAATTGAAATAAACCTTCTTTTTTCAGGTCTGCATCGCTTAAAGGAGCATCGGAGGCGCCGAAATCAACGGTGTTGGCTATGATTTGTTTTATGCCGCCCGAGGAGCCGATGCCCTGGTAGTTTACTTTAACGCCGGTTTCTTTTTGATAGGTATCGGCCCATTTAGCATATACCGGGGCGGGGAATGTGCCGCCGGCACCGGTCAGGCTTGCGGCAGCGAACGAAGAAAAACTCGCCAGGGCGAACGTAGCTGCGACAACACTGGCAACGGTGGTATGCATCAGTTTCATAATCCCTCCTGTGGGATATTAAATTCGGCCCAAGGCCGCTTTCTTCAATTATCTAGGCTGCAGGAAGGAAAATAGGACAATTAGGTTACAGCGACATGTCAGTAATATGACGGTTTTATGACGGCGTAAAAGGATGGAAAAAAACCCGTTAATTATGCTTATTCCCCTTCGCAAAACCAGTATAGCCCATACTGCCGGCCGGAGGCGTGCGGTGCGCCAGTTCTCTGGCCATAGCGTGCATATAGGGCGCGATATGGGAAAAGATAGCTTTGTAGCCGGCGCATAAATGATTGTGCCACTGCCCGTCTATGCGCTGGATGCGATGTTTGGGGCAGCCGCCATGGCAGGCGAATCGATATTCGCAGGCCTGGCAAAGCGCGGATACGTTGGCTTTTTGCTGGCCGAATTGCTGCTGTTTTTTGCTGGCGGCCATAGTTGATAAAGCGCCGGTCAGCAGGTTGCCTAATTTATATTCGGGATAAACAAAATGATCGCAGCTATAGATATCGCCGTTTTGCTCCACCACCAGCGCTTGTCCGCAGGTAGGCTGCATGACGCACAGGCTGGGCGTCATGCAGCTCCAGGCGGCCAGCGCGTTATCAAATAACTGCACGTAGATCTTGCCCACATCGTGGCGGACCCAGTAATCAAAAATGCTATTGATAAAGGCGCCATAGTCTTTGCCGCTGACCGACCAGGGCGTCAGCGTTTTTTCGCCCATCGCCCGGGGAAAAATCAGTTCTCCCCGCGCCGGCCCGGCCAACGTTTGCTCCACGACGGGAATAAACTGCACAAAACGCGCACCCAGTTCCCGGGTAATAAAATGATAAATTTCCAGGGGCGCGCGCGCGGTTTCGTGATTCACCACGGTTAACACATTATATTCGATGCCATAGCGCTTAAAGAGCCGTATCGCGTTGATGACTTTATCAAACACCGATCGCCCGCTGGCGGATTGGCGGTAAAGATCGTGCAGCCTGGCGGGTCCGTCGAGCGAAATACCCAGCAAAAAATGATTATCCGCGAGAAAACGGGCCCATTTTTCATCGATCAGTACCCCGTTGGTCTGCATACTGTTATGTATGCGCTTCCCCGCGGCAAAGCGTTGCTGCAAGCGCAGCACTTTTTCATAAAAATCGATGCCGGCCAGGGTCGGCTCACCGCCCTGCCAGGAAAAATGCACGTCGCTACCGGCGCTGGCGGCGATGTATTGTTTAATAAACTGTTGTAAAACATCATCGGCCATATGTTTTAAAACGGTTTTCCCCTGCGGGATCACGGCATCTTTTTTGCCTAAATAAAAACAATACTCGCATTTCAAATTACATTGGTAACTTGTCGGCTTCGCCATGACATGAAAGGGGCGCTTCATGATCGCTTCTCCATCGTTCTCGCCATAGCGGCGTCTTAGCTCCCGTCAGCCGGTCAGGCTGCAAAAATCACTGAAAAACAGAGCATACCCGCCACCGCCAGCAGCGTTAACGAAACCGCCCCGAAGACCCGACTCCTGTTCGCCAGGCCCGCGGAATCATTCATATGATCCAGCACCCTATATTTTCTGCCGATTGCCACCATGACGGCCAGGCACAGCAGAACCACCCCCGCGCCAACAATGAGCGGCAGATGTTTTGTCAGGCCGACGCGTAAAAATAACAGGCTATCGAGAACAATCACATATATGGTCCTGGTCCACGCCAGGCTGGTGCGCTCGGGCTGTAGCCCGTTATCCCGCTTTATGGCTACCGGCTTGCTGGGTTCCATATCCTACTCAATAGACGGCGATAAAAATAATAAATAAAAATGCTATCAGCGCGATAAAAAGAGATATAGCCGCCAATAGCCGGGTATAGGGCAACGGCGCGTCCTGGCGCATGGCGTTTTCGTTATCTGCCCAGCGCCGTAATGCCACCAGGGCCAACGCCGCGCCCCCGATCGCCAGCAGGATAGCCAACATCACCCGGATCGCCGGCGAGGCGAAATCGGGGGTAAGTTGATCGATGGCTATCGACCCGGCTAAAAAAGCCAGCGCGGTGCGAATCCACGCTAAAAAAGTCCGCTCATTGGCGAGTGAAAAACGGTAATCGGGGTTTTTCCCCTGGCGCTGCCAATCTTGGTTTCTGAAAAACATAGCGTTCCTTCCGTTACGGAGGCGATCCCTATAGTCTACCAAGCTACCATGAAGCACATTATTTAATGTTAATCGTTATCATACCCAAGCATGACGGACTTAAGCGGATGTCACTGTGGAAAAAAGGAAAGCGTGGCGGAAAACACCTGCGGAATGGGGGTTCCGCAGGCCAGGTTTTTACTCGACGGTAACCGATTTGGCCAGGTTACGCGGTTGGTCCACATCGGTGCCTTTGATTAGCGCGATATGGTAAGCCAGCAGTTGTAGCGGTACGGTATAGAATATCGGCGCTACGATCTCTTCCACGTGCGGCAGCGAAATAATCTTCATATTTTCGCTGTCGCTAAAGCCGGCATCCTGTTCGGCGAAGACATACAGCAGGCCGCCGCGCGCGCGCACTTCTTCGATATTTGATTTCAGCTTTTCCAGCAGCTCGTTATTGGGCGCAATAACGATGACCGGCATATCGGCGTCAATCAGCGCCAGCGGGCCGTGCTTCAGCTCGCCGGCGGCGTAGGCTTCCGCATGAATATAGGAAATCTCTTTGAGCTTCAGCGCGCCTTCCATGGCGATAGGATAAAGATCGCCCCGGCCCAGGAATAAAGCGTGGTGCTTATCCGAGAACCCTTCCGCCAATTGCTCGATGGGCTTGTCCAGCGCCAGCATCTGCTCGATGCGTGCGGGCAAAGCCTGCAAGGCGTGGACGATTTGCTGCTCGATGGCCACATCCATGCCCCGCAGGCGGCCAATGCGCGCCACCAGCATCAACAATACCGTTAACTGGGTGGTAAAAGCTTTGGTTGACGCTACGCCGATTTCCGTCCCGGCGCGGGTCATTAACGCCAAATCGGATTCGCGCACCAGCGAAGAACCGGCGACGTTGCAAATAGCCAGCGAACCAAGGTAACCCAAGGTTTTGGTCAGGCGCAGAGCCGCCAGGGTATCGGCGGTTTCACCGGATTGCGACAAGGTAATCAGCAGACTGCCCGGCCGCACGGCGGATTTACGATAGCGGAATTCGGAGGCGATCTCCACGTCGCAGGGCACGCCGGCCAAGGCTTCGAACCAGTAGCGCGACACCATCGCCGAATGATAGGACGTGCCACAGGCGATAATCTGCACATGCTGCACCTGGGACAGCAGCCGATCGCTGCCTTCGCCCAGTTCGGACAGCGTGATTTCGCCATGCTTGAAACGGCCTTCCAGGGTATTTTTAATCGCCTGGGGCTGCTCGAAGATCTCTTTTTGCATGTAATGGCGATACAGGCCCTTATCGCCGGCATCGTATTTTACCTGGGATTCGATTTCCGGCCGTTCAACCGGGTCGCCGCGGGTATCCCAGACGCGCACCGTGCGCCGGGTGACTTCGGCGATATCCCCCTCTTCCAAAAACATAAACCGGCGGGTAACCGGCAGTAACGCCAGCTGATCGGACGCCAGGAAGTTTTCGCCCACGCCCAGGCCGATGACCAGCGGACTGCCGGATCGCGCCGCCACCAGGACGCTGGGGTCGCTGCTGTCCATGATTACCGTGCCGTACGCGCCGCGCAGCTGCGGGATCACGCGCCGGATGACTTCGGCCAGCGTGCCCCCGCCCTGGTTTTGTTCCCAATGCACCAGATGGGCGATCACTTCTGTGTCCGTTTCGGATGCAAAACGATAACCGCGCTCGATCAGCAGCTTACGCAGGAGCTCATGGTTTTCGATAATGCCGTTATGCACCACCACGATATGGCCTGAAATATGGGGATGGGCATTGATTTCCGACGGTTCGCCGTGAGTGGCCCAGCGGGTATGGGCGATACCCGTGCCGCCGGTCAGGGGATGTTCCGTCGCCGCCTGCGACAGCGCGCTAACCTTGCCTACCCGGCGCAGGCGCTGTAAATGGCCTTCGTTATCCACCACCGCCAACCCGGCGGAATCATAACCACGATACTCAAGCCGGCGTAATCCCTCTAATAGGATTTCGGCAATATCACGCTGCGCAACCGCGCCTACTATTCCACACATCAGTGTTATTCCTAAATGAACGGCATTGGTTAGCCGTTTCGATGTCTTTGACCTGACTGATACCGGTTGTTACCGGTTTCCCCGAGCCTGTAGAACAGGGGATTATTATGTTTTGTCAGCCATTCTCAGGGAAAATGGCTGACAAAACAGGGCAGTGGCGCCGCCCTGCCCGCGTAAAACCATAATATGGCTTAACTCGTCTTGGTTTTCTTTACCGGCCGTTGCCAGCCGGTAATATGGGTTTGCCTGACCCGGCTGAGCACCAGCTCGTTTTCGCCGACATTGCGCGTCACGGTGGTGCCCGCGCCAAGGGTGGCGCCGTTGCCCACGGTAACCGGCGCCACCAATTGCGTATCCGAACCCACAAACACGTCATCGCCGATGATGGTTTGATGCTTGTTGGCGCCGTCATAGTTGCAGGTAATGGTGCCGGCGCCGATATTCACGCCCGCGCCAATCTGCGCGTCGCCCAGATAGCTCAGGTGCCCGGCTTTTGATCCCTGGCCGAGCCGCGCCTGTTTCATCTCGACAAAATTACCGATATGGGCGCCCTGCGCCAGTTCCGACCCCGGCCGCAGGCGGGCAAACGGCCCCACGGTGACGTCGGCGTGCAGCACGGCGCGGTCGATAACCGTATAAGGGCTGATAACCACCCCGTCGCCGAGTTCGCAGTCCTTCAGCACGCAGCCGGTACCGATTACCACGTTATTACCCAGCGATACCCGGCCTTCAATAATCACGTTGGTATCGATGATGACATCACGGCCATGGGTTAATTCGCCGCGCAGATCGAAACGCGCCGGATCGTGCAGCGTAACCCCGGCCAATAACAGGCTTTCCGCCTGCTGCCGCTGATAGGCCCGCTCAAGGCTGGCCAATTGCAGGCGATTGTTCACCCCCTCCACTTCGGTGAACCGGTCTGGATTAACGGTATTGATGCGCCGTCCTTCCCCCCAGGCCAGGGCGATAATATCGGTAATGTAATACTCGCCCTGGGCATTATGATTATTCAACTGGCTTAACCAGCGTTTTAAATCGCCTCCGTTGGCTACCAGAATGCCGGTATTGATTTCTTTAATCAGGCGCTGCGCCTCGGTGGCGTCTTTTTGCTCGACGATGCCGGTCACGCTGCCGTTTTCACGCACGATACGCCCGTAACCGGCGGGATCGTCCAGGGTCACCGTCAACAGGCCGATGCCGCCGGCGGGCTTGGCCGCCACCAAACGCTCCAGGGTGGCCGGGGAGATCAGCGGCACGTCGCCGTAAAGCATCAGGACATCTTCGTCATCGGCAAAAAAGGGCGCGGCCTGCTGCATCGCGTGGCCGGTGCCCAGCTGTTCGGCCTGCAATACCCAGCTCAGGCCGGAGACAGGGGCGTTAAGACGTTGCTGGAGCAAGTCGCCGCCATGGCCATAAACCATATGGATGCGCGCGGCGCCCAATGACGCGGCGGTATCGATAACATGCTGTACCAGCGGTTTGCCCGCCAGGGGATGCAATACCTTTGGCAGATCGGAATACATGCGGGTACCCCTGCCGGCGGCAAGGATCACTACGCTCATCAATCGATTCGACATAACCATCCTGATGAATCAAATTCAATAGTCGAAAGTAAACCCGTTCAGAGAAGGGATTACCACATATTTTGGGTCGAAAAACACGTTATGCCAGCATAACGCCCGAAGCGGCGTCCATTCTACCCCGATTAGGGTTTCTTAAGAGAATAGCGGGCTTTTCAGGGTGAATATGCAGCAACCTGCTCGGAAAATACCGAATTTAATGCCTGGCGGGGAGAAGACTTATTTTAAAAGAGAAAATAAGAAGGTATCTAGACAGTCAATTACCGGGACGGGACGCACGATCGGCCAATAAAAAAGCCAGCCCCAGGGGCTGGCTTTTCGAACGTAATATCTTGCTTACATTGCTTTTTTCGTCAATTCAATGACGCGCAATTTAGCGATAGCCCTGGAGAGTTCAGCGGAGGCCTGAGCATAATCCACATCGCCGTGTGAATTATTAATATGCTCTTCCGCCATGCGCTTGGATTCCATCGCTCTCGCTTCATCAAGATCTTGGCCACGAATGGCGGTATCGGCAAGAACGGTAACGGTGCTGGGTTGCACTTCAAGAATACCCCCGGACAGGTAGATATACTCTTCTTCGTTATGCTCTTTGACGATACGCACCATACCGGGCTTAATGGCAGTGAGCAGCGGGGCATGGCCGGGATAAATCCCCAGTTCGCCTTCGCTCCCCGTCACCTGGATTTTTTCCACCAGCCCGGAGAACATTTTTTGTTCCGCGCTGACGACATCCAGATGGTAAGTATTTGCAGCCATGTCACCCTCCTCTCACAGCGTTACAGTTTCTTGCCTTTTTCCACTGCTTCATCAATGGAACCGACCATATAGAACGCCTGTTCTGGCAGGTGATCGTATTCACCGTCCATGATGCCTTTAAAGCCACGAATAGTGTCTTTCAAGGAAACATATTTACCCGGCGAGCCGGTAAATACTTCAGCGACGAAGAACGGTTGAGACAAGAAGCGCTGGATTTTACGTGCGCGGGACACTACCAGTTTGTCGTCTTCGGACAACTCGTCCATACCCAGGATGGCAATGATATCTTTCAGCTCTTGATAACGCTGCAGGATAGACTGCACGCCGCGGGCGACATCGTAATGTTCCTGGCCGACGACCAGTGGGTCCAGCTGACGGCTGGTTGAGTCAAGCGGGTCAACCGCCGGGTAGATACCCAAAGAGGCGATTTGACGGCTCAATACTACCGTGGCGTCAAGGTGGGCGAAGGTGGTCGCCGGTGACGGGTCGGTTAAGTCATCCGCCGGTACGTATACCGCCTGCACGGAGGTGATGGAACCGGTTTTGGTGGAGGTGATGCGTTCTTGCAGCACGCCCATTTCTTCCGCCAGCGTCGGCTGGTAGCCTACCGCTGAAGGCATACGGCCAAGCAGCGCGGATACTTCGGTCCCGGCCAGGGTGTAACGGTAGATATTATCGATAAACAACAGAACGTCACGGCCTTCATCACGGAATTTTTCCGCCATGGTCAGCCCGGTCAGCGCCACGCGCAGACGGTTTCCCGGCGGCTCGTTCATCTGGCCGTACACCAACGATACTTTGTCGATAACGTTTGAATCGGTCATTTCGTGATAGAAGTCATTCCCTTCACGGGTACGTTCGCCCACGCCGGCAAATACCGAATAGCCTGAGTGCTCAATCGCGATGTTACGGATGAGCTCCATCATGTTGACGGTTTTACCTACGCCGGCGCCGCCGAACAGGCCGACTTTACCGCCCTTGGCGAACGGGCACATCAGGTCGATAACCTTGATACCGGTTTCCAGCAATTCCTGCGAGCTGGACAAATCTTCGTAGCTCGGCGCCGGACGATGGATTGACCACCGCTCTTCTTCACCGATTTCGCCCTTCATATCAACCGGTTCGCCCAGTACGTTCATGATACGTCCCAGCGTGGCTTTGCCCACCGGCACTTCAATCGAACGTTCCAGGTTAGTCACTTTCAGTCCGCGGCGCAGACCGTCTGACGAACCCATGGCGATGCAACGGACGACACCGCCGCCTAACTGCTGTTCTACTTCCAGCACCAATTTGGTGGCACCGTTTTCCACTTCAAGGGCATTGTACACTTTAGGTACAGCATCTTGCGGGAACTCGACGTCAACCACGGCGCCGATAACCTGGATAACATTTCCAGTAGCCATCTTGAATCCTCTACGTAATTCGTAACCCTAACCTAAACTGCGGCGGCTCCCGAAACGATCTCGGTGATTTCCTGAGTGATGCTGAATTGACGAGCCTTATTGTAAAC
>JAATFX010000021.1 GCA_015654925.1 Enterobacterales bacterium
ACCTGGCCCAGGGGCAGATCGCCGAACTGGCCGTAAGCGGTGCCGGAAAACAGCACCAGCATGCCGTCATCGGCCAGAAATTCCACCACCGCGTTTAACGGCCCGACGCCGGGCGCGCAAATAATCATATCCGAGGCGCCGTCAGGGCCGAGCAGGGAATAAAGCCGGGATTTATAATCGGGGGTTTCGTTTAATGAAATATAAATAATTTCCCGGCCGGCGGCCTGCGCCATGGCCCGGAAGTCGGTTTGCATAATATCCAGCCGGGCGCGTGAATTATTGGTAACGATAATGCGCCGGGGACCGCGGCGATGTTTTAACGCCCGCAGCAGATGAATCCGGCCCATGGTACCGCCGCCGCCGGAAATCAGCAGCGTACCGCCGGGTTTATAATCATAACGGTATTTATCATGCCTTAATGCGCCCGATAGGGAATGGTCGCAGGAGCCGGTGATATTCACCTTGTTATAATGAATTTTAGCGATATCGGCCCGCACGCGGTCGCGCCGCGGGTGTTCCTGCAACCAGCAAAGCAGCCCGCGGACGGCCAGGCGCTCCGTCAGCGCCGTTACCGTAGCGCCGTCCGGGTCGCCGATAATGATAATGTCATCGTAACCATCGGGCGGTAATTCGGCGCAGGTGCGGGCAATCGCCGTTCCGGCGGGCAAGCGCAGGGTATGGAGTAATTTACCGGCATCCACCGCGGTAATATCGCGGGCGACCAGGGGCGCATCCAGGTTAAAAGATGCGGTGATGCCCGGATCGATATAGATCAGCAGCCGTCCGTCCGGCAGCACGGCCTGCCGGGAATGCTGCACAAACGCGGCTTCCACGCAGGCCAAAGGCTCGGTTTGCGCCACCGCGGCGTAACTCAGGTCGTCCCCCACCGGGAAGGCGCAACTGCCGTGATCCGAGGTGAATACCTCCGCCCCGAGCAGGATATATTGCGCCATGCCGCCGGGCACGTTAACGCCGATACAAAAACGTTCGCCGCGCAAATAGACATCCGGCTGTACGCCGAAACGGGTACCCGCGGGCCATTGCCGGGCCATGTCCCGCCCGGGCCGCGCCACCGTCAGCGCAAGTTCATGGCCGAGCACCACCGGGTCCCGGCTGAAATCACGATCCTTGAACAGCGGATAATCATTGCCCAGCGCGATCATCTTGACGTCGGAGGCGCAAATCGAGAAGGCGTCCACGCGCGCCAGCACTTCACGGGGGCCCGGATCGGGCAGCTGCTGCGCGGTGGGCTGGTCGTGCCGGCCGAAAGAGTCGATGCCCCGGCCGTAAAAAGTCCAGCGCAGATTGTTCAGGGGTTGCGTCATCACCAGTTCCTCAATTGATTAGGACGGGCCGGATTGCCCGCTGGCAACCCTGCCCAGGTCCGGCGCACCGCCCGGTTGCTCGGCGGCCAGCCGGTCCAATTCGCAGCAGGCGACATACAAATGATAAAGCGTCGACGACGGCGTGGGCCGCGATATCCGTTCCCCGGCAGCGGTAATTTCATCGCAGTACAAGCCGCGGGGTTCGCCGTGGATAAATGCGGCGAACATGGCCTCGACGTGGGTATCGATATCCTGGTCCTGCCCCGGCGTCGCGCCGGCGCGGTAATTCACCACATCCGCCTTGATACGTTCAGTCTGGCACCAAAGCCGGCTCGCGGCCCGCAAGGGCGCGCCGTCCCATCGCAGCTCGTTCATCACGGCGCCGCTCGCCGGATTTTCGCCATGGGACCGGGCGAAACGTTGCAGCGCCGCGCGGACTTCCGCCGTATCGATACCGGATTGCCGCTGGTATTCATACAGCAACCAGGTCCATTCGTGATGGTGTCCCGGGTCAACCTGCGCCGACACCTCCAGCGCGGGTTGCCAGCCGGCGGCGAAAAACTCCACCAGGCACTGGCGGCGATGATTGAAAAAGCGGCGCATAAACAGCTGATAAAGATGATGGGATTCCTGTTCCCACCGGCTGTCGCCGGTGGCGCGCCACCAATTAAGGCACGCTTCGAACAAATGCATATTGGGATTTTGGCTGAGCAGCGGCGGACGTTGGGTATTGAGGGCGTATCCCCCCTCAGACAGGGCCAGATGGCGTTTCATCCAGTCATGGAGCCGCTGCGCTTTGAGTCGGAATGCCGCGTCGCCGGACATCTGGTAAAGGGCGCTATAAGCCAGCAAGGCGAAAGCCTGCTCGTAGGTATTGATTTCCCGGGCCGCGCCGGCGTCGCCCAGGGCAAATAAAAACGGGCCGTCGGCCAGCCGGAATGCAGGCAACGCGGTGCGCTCGCAGGCCAGCGCCTGTTCGCCGGCGTCAATCCAGCCGGCGGCGGTCGCATGGGCGAACACATATAATTGCCGCAGTTGCACCCGGCTGCGCATCAGCGCCGCGACGGGAGGGATTTCCTCCATAAACGCCCGCGGGTAAGGGGGCTGGTCATAGATGCCCGCGCGTAAAAAAACCGGCAGCGCGTCGCGGCGCATCCACCGGCTGAAACGCCGCGCGCCGGCCATCATCATCGCGTACCCCCCTGTTGCCGGACATTGGCCACGATAATGCCCGTCGCGCCTTGGCCCGCTATCCCGGACACGCGATAGCGCCGCACCGACCCGGGGATAATCAGCGTCTCGGCGTAATGCAGGGTATAAGGGGCAAAGCAATTATCCGGGCAGTCGACGATAGCCTCCCGGCCTTCAATCAGATTGAGCATCTGGAACTCCCCGCGCGTTTCCAGCGTAACGGCGGTTTTGATCCAGTAACGGTGGGTATCGATAAACTCCAGTTCATGCAGCCCGGTGCGTTCACAGGTGAAATCCGCGTTATCTTCCTTGACGTCTATCCGGTTGATCAGCTGTTCCCGGCACCATCGGGTGTCGCGATCGGCTTGAATCACCTGCCGGCCATGGGCCAAATGCACGGGACGCGGCTGGTTATCCAGCCCCAGGCGCCCCCAGTCCCATAATTTGAAGGTGAAAATATACGGGGTGGCGGAAATTTCCAGGATCATGGCATTGCTGCCCGAACAGTGAATGGTGCCGGCGGGGATCAAAATATGATCGTGTTTTTTCACCGGGAAATTGTTGACGTATTGCAGCGCATCCAACTGCCCGGTCCGCTGCGCCTGCTCGATGGCCGTCACTATCTCCGCCGCCCGCACGCCGGTTTTCAGGCCCAGATATACGCTGGCATCGGCGCCGGCATCCAGCAGGTAGTAGCTCTCATCCTGGGTATAATGCATCCCGAAATGCTGCTGGATATAATCGGTTAACGGATGCACCTGCAAACTGAGATTGCCCCCCTCCATGGTGTCGAGAAAGTCAAAACGGATAGGAAACTCGGCGCCGAAACGGGCGTAGTTATGCTCCCCCAGCAATTCAACCGGCCTGGCCAGCACCAGGTTGATGGCCGGCAGGGTGATGCGGGCGCCGTGATAACCGAGGGTCAGGCTGTTCTCTTCGGGCACGCCGTCAAAACACCAGGCATAATTTTTTTCCGTCGGCGGCAGCGCGCAGACCTCTTCCATCCACTTGCCGCCCCATACCCCCGGGTCGAAAAACGGTTTTAGCCTGAACGGCCTGGCCAGGCAGGCGTCCAGGCCGGCCTGGAAAGCCGCTTGATCGATCATCACCGCCGGTTGCGCCAACGAATCGAGATAAAAATCGAACTGTGCGAACAGCGTGCGCTTATACCGGTCGGCCACCCGCCATTCCCAGAAAAACCCGCGTTTATATTTTTTAAGAAAATCTTCCTGCGGATTATGGACCAGCCAATTGCTGTCCCCCGCCCGCCAATCCAGCTGCCGCTGCCAGCGGGGATAATCGATATAGACCAAAATATCGGCCCGCCCCGCCAACGCCGCTCCGGTGCCGATAATGCAGGTTAAACCGTCATATCCGTGCTGTTGTCGCCGCAGCCGCTCCACGGCATCGGGCAGCAGGTAATCATCCAGGGTCTGGCAGCTCATTACGCCAAACACCCGATCGGCGGTAAGCGTATCCGCCAGCCGGTTTTCCAGCGCGTCGCCACGCTGATAGCATTCGTCCATATACAGCCACTGGGCCGCCCGCAATAACTCATGTTCTTCGGTCAACTGCCGTTTTAGCCCGGCGAGATCCACGCCGGGATAACAATCCAGTGCGAGGGTGATACCCGCGCCGCCGGCCGCCGCCGCGGCCAGCGCCCCGCAGATTTCGCGCCAGCCCGAATAGACTTTGCCCGCACGGCTCGCCACCTCGATCGATGGATCTTTCTCATAATTCGCTTCATGAGTGAGGTAAGGCATGAATTCCTCCGTAGGTTAAACGATTAACTTAAAATTCATCGTCAAGACTATTACTTGCCTTGGCTGGTTTCAAGTATGCATTTCCAACCAATTTAATTAACTATTTGAATTTAATATATTATTATAATACGAATGGCGAGTTTAATCGTTAATTTGTGATTACGGTCATATTTTTATGCGAAATAACTGACCATATGTGAGTAAATCGAATAACCTTTATTTACGCGATCGAAACGGAGAGGCGGCACGGAGACAAATGAAAAAAACAGCGGTACATTTTGGCGCGGGTGCGCTCGGGCGGGGTCTGGCTATCCCATATCTGCTGGACGGCGGTTATGAGGTGATTGCGGTAGACGCGGATCGCCAGCTGATCGCCTTGCTCAAGGCGCGCGCGGGGTATGACCTGGCGATCGCCGATCGCCATGAAACCCGGCATATCCCCCTGGCCGACGCGCTGCACCCCGAAGATGGCGCGCTGGCGGACCGGCTGGCCCAGGCGGAGCTGATTACCACCTCGGTACGTAAAGAAAACCTGCATCATGTGGCCGCGGCGCTGATACACGTCAGGCCAAAGACGGTGATCTGCTGTGAAAACATCGAACAAAGCGGCGCTTTTTTTGCCTCGTTGCTCAGCCGCGCGGGCGTTGACCCCCAGGGCTGGCTGCTGCCGGATTGCATGGTGGATCGCATCTGTTCCGCGCAATGGCCCGCATCCCTGACCATTGAAACCGAGTCGTACGGGTCGGTGGTGGTTGACGATCTGCCGGGCGCTGCCGTTCCGCCTACCTTCGAAACCACCCGCGACATTGCGGCCCGTTTTCAGGAAAAGCGGATTTTGGTCAATACCTATGCCGACGGCGTCGCTTTCCTCGGGCAGGCGCGGGGGTTGGCTTACCTGTACCAGGCCGCGGAAAATCAGGAGATCAACGATCTCATCGCCGGTTATATGCAGGTGACGAAATATTTTCTGCGGGTGGTTTATGGTTTTGATGCCGGCCATCTCGACGTCGTGGCGCAACGTCACCGCGCCCGGCTGGGCAACCCCGCCATTCGACGCCCGCTCGCTACCGTGGCCCGCGATTTTCTACGCAAAATAACGGTGCGGGAGCGGTTTATTTACCCGCTGGTTGAACTGATGAGGCGCGGGGAAAATATCGATAACGCCCTGCCCTTTCTCAACGCCCTGATCGCCGGCTGGGCCAATCAGCAGGTCGATCCGGCCGCGGCGCGCCAACAGGCGCTGGCGGCGATTGCCGATGACGCGCTGCTCGCCAAACTCGGAGAAGCATTATGATCGAGGTTATTTTTGCCGCCCACGGCCAGTCGGCGCCGGCCATGGCGGACAGCGTCGCGATGGTGCTGGGCGCAGGCCAGCGCTTGCATACGCTGGCATTGACCCACGATGAAGGCATTGCGCATTTTCGCCGGCAGTTAACGTCGCTGGTGGCAACCCTGCGCCAGGGCGCAAACGATGGGATATTGATTTTAACCGATATGCCGGCGGGCACGCCTTATAACGTCGGCGTCGAATTGGCCCTGGCCCATGAAAATATGGATGTGTTATCCGGCGCCAATTTCCCCATGGTATTAACCGCCTTGGACCAAAATGAGCTGCCCCTGGCCGAATTAGCCGCATTGGTCATGGCGACCGGCCGGGAGTCCATTCATGGTTTCGTGGACGTAGAATTCCCCCAGGAGGATTTTTAATCATGGCTATTTCGTTTTTGCGTATCGACGATCGGCTTATCCATGGCCAAATGGCGGCCAGTTGGATCGGTTCAAGCCCTTGCGACGGCCTCGTGGTGGTGGATGACGACGCCGCCGATAATGAAATTCAAAAAAGAGTATTACTTTCCATTTTGCCGTCGGTTAAAACCTGGGTATTCAGTATTGATGAAGCCGCGGAAAAACTGCCCAAAATCATGGCATCATTAAAGAAATACTATCTTATCGTGCGCAGCGCATCGGCGCTGGTCAACCTGACCGCGCGCAATGATCAACTGGTAAAAATCCACCCCCGCATCAATGTCGGCCCACTGTCAAAACGCCAGGATGCCATCGCCATCAATAAAGGCCAGGGCATTATACCGGAAGAGATTCCCGCCTTTGAACGGCTCAAAGCCCTGGGGTTCACCATCGAGTTCCGTTTGCTGCCGGACACGCCGGCGGTAAGCTGGGACAGCGTCGCGGCAAAGCTAGCGAGGTAACGGCATGATCGAAATTAATGTTTTCCAGGCGGCCCTGATCGGCGTGTTTTGTTATCTGGGCGCGCTCACCACCCCCTGGCTGCTGGGATTGACCGGCGGCTGGTACACCCTGTCCCGCCCGCTGGTGGCCGCGTTTATCACCGGACTTATCGTCGGCGACGTGGAACGCGCGATTATTATCGGCGTAGCGGTCCAGACCGTGTATATCGCCTTCGTTTCACCCGGCAACGCCATGCCGCAGGATCTTAATTTTGTATCCTGGCTGGCCCTGCCGCTGGCGATACTCTCGGGCCAGGATGCCAAAGTGGCGGTGACTCTCGCGGCGACGATCGGCGTGGCGGGCACCATTATTTTTAATTTTACCATGTTATCCAACGTACTGTGGAATACCCGCGCCGATCAAGCCCTGGCCGAGGGAAATAAACGGGCCTGGCAGCGTAATGCCGTATGGTTCCCGCAAATCAGCAATTTTATCGTTCGTTTTGTGCCGGTATTTTTTGCCTGCCTGTATGGGCCGAAATATATCGAAGCCCTGGTGAATATCATGCCCGCCACCCTGATGCACGTGGTGACGGTATTCGGCGGCGTACTGCCCGCCGTGGGGATCGCCATGCTGATGCGCCAGGCCATTATCGAGCGTTCGATGTTGATTTATTTTTTATTTGGTTTTGTCTGCGTGGTTTTTCTCAAGGTCAATATGATTGCCCTGGTGATAATCAGTCTGTTGCTGGCGCTGATTCACTATAAATATAAGCCTGCCGCCGTGGCGCGTAGCGATAATAATCAGGAGGATGAATTCTAATGAGTAGCGATAATTATTCCACGCCGGCGGATTACCGGCAGAATTCCGCCGCCCTGCCGGTCAAACTGGATAAAGCGACCCTGAATAAATGCTGGCTTAATTGGGCAATGCACAATATTACCGTCGCCTCTTATGACCGTATGGAAGGCCATGGCTTCGTCAAAGCGCTGATGCCGGCCATCGAACGGTTTTATCCCGGCGAGATCGGCGCGCAAATGGCGGTGCTACAGCCCCATACCGCTTATTTTAATACCGAACCCCAGCTTGGGGCTATCGTTACCGGCATCGTCATCGGCATGGAAGAACAGCGGGCCAACGGCGAGCCCATCGATTCAAACTCCATCCAGACCATTAAAAATTCCCTGATGGGGCCGATTGCCGGCATTGGCGATTCATCGATCCAGGGCACCCTGATCCCGATTTTGTTAAGTATCGCCATTTCGCTATCCCAGGGCGGCTCGGTGCTGGGGCCGATTTTTTATATTTTGGTGTTTAATATACTGATTATTTCGCTGAGTTATCGCGTGTTCCATTCCGGTTATAAGCTGGGGGTCAGGGCGGTTGATTATTTTGTCAGCGAAAACGCCAATAAGCTGCGGGAATGCATGTCGATTATCGGCGTGACGGTGATCGGCGGCATCGCCTCCACCTATATTAACCTGTCCACCCCCTTAACCTTCTCCTCCGGCGGGGTGAAGATCGACGCGCAAAAGATCCTGGACGGCATTTTCCCCAATTTACTGCCGCTGCTCGCCGTACTGGGCGTCTGGATATTGTTAACGCGATTTAAGTTATCGGTGGTTAAGACTATGATAGTGACGTTGTTGATATCGGGGATCGGTGCGTTCATCGGCATTTTTTAAGGGAGCAATACCATAATGATAAAACGCGCGACTGTGTCTGATGTTGCCGCTCTGGCCCAGGTCTCTTCGGCGACCGTCTCCAATGTGCTGGGGAACCGGCCGGGCAAGGTCTCGGCGAAAACCCGCCAACGCGTGCTGGCAGCCATTAAAACCCTTAATTATACCTACAACGAAACCGCCGCGACCTTACGCAGCAATCGTTCCAATATTATCGGCCTGGTGATCCATGACCTTAATAATCCCTACTACACCGAGCTGATTGCTAAAATCAACCGCCGGCTGGCCGAACATGGCTACGCCACCATTTTGGCCTGCTCCAACGAAAACCTGGAAAGCCAGCAAAGTTATTTGCAATTAATGCAGCGCCATAATGTCCTGGCGATCCTCCTTTGCCCCACCTGGGATACCACGGCCGAGCATATCGAGGCCTGGAACGCCATGAGCCCCACCATTACCTTTTTGCGCCCGGTGGCCTCGATGGACGTTGATTTTATCGGCATCGATAATTATCAGGCCGCCTATGATATCACCAGTAAACTTATCGCCGACGGTCACCGGCATCTGGCTTTTATCGGCGGTAATCTGCGATCGCGGCTGCGCCGCCAGCGAATCCAGGGCTGGAAGGATGCCCACGAGGATGCCGGGCTGGCGTACCTGGACGGGCGGATTATCGACTGCGCCTCCAGCATGAGCGCGGGTTCGGCCGCGGCCTTGGGGTTATTAACCACGGATGCCAATCTGAGCGCGCTGGTTTGCTATCAGGACGTGGTGGCCTTCGGGGCGATGAACGCCATCCAGTATCTGGGCAAAAAACCGGGCCAGGATATCGCGGTAACCGGCTTTGACGGGCTCAGCGACGCCGAAGGATGGCTGCCGTCGTTAACCACGGCCGAAGTGAATATCGGCGAACTGACCGATCATATCGTTACCCGCCTGGTGGAGCGCCTGGGCAATACGGCGAAATCGTCCCAGGTCATGTTATTGCATGCCTGCATCCACTGGCGCAATTCCACCCGCATCCGACCCACGGCCGGGGCGTGACTCCCTTCACTTATCCGTCCTAATCCATTCCGCGCATTCATTATGCCTAATATAGCGTTTGGCGGGCCGGTACCGGGTCGCCATCATGGTCGGACGCTGCTTTTTGGGCGCCATTGCCGGCAACTCTTCCCTGGCGGCCGCGGCCATTGAAACGTTAGCGGCGGATGGGATTAATCACTTACTTTATTTAAGGATAAATTCTGCGGCAATATAATTTTCCGAGGATGTTATTATGCGTTTTTTTCATATTAGTTAGTAATCTTTCCTATTGCCAATATTTTACGGCAAGCATAGTTATTATTCGGCATTGAATAGCATAAATATGTGTTTGCGGTATTAATCATCCTTAATTCAACGGAGCTACCGGCCTTGCGCTTAGCGTACCTGGCGCGTAACGGGTCTGCCGGCACCATTTTTTAACATTTGACTCTTTATATTAACTTTTAAGAAAACTATTGCATAAATAAATATAACACCACGATTTTAATTGATGCTAAATTCGGCTCTCAATTTTATTCCGTCATTGTGTAATTCCATTATTGGGGTTCTATTTATATTGCTGGGGATGGTTAATCGATGTCATTAAAAACAAAAAACCGCAGGACTTCTTTAAGCCGGGCTTTGGCGGCATGCTTACCGCTACTGGTTATTTCCGGCGGTCTGGCGCTGGCGCAACGCGCCGATGCCGCCGGCGAAGCCAAGGTATTAACCATCGGGCTGGCCGAGCAATCGCAATGTATCGATCCGCAGCAAGATAATTATGGCTATGCGGCCATAGAAGGACGGGGCCTGGTGGATTCCCTGACCGACCAGAGTTATGAAGACCCGGCCAAGATTTCCCCGTGGCTGGCGCAATCCTGGCAAATCAACGCCGACGCCACCCGCTACACCTTTCATATCCGCAAAGATGTTACTTTCAGCGACGGCAGCAAGCTGAATGCGCCGATAATCAAGGCCAATTTCGATGCCATTACCAACATACCCGGCGCCGCGGGCGCGTCCTATTTTAAAGGCGTCAAATCCATCAAGGCCCTTGACGACTATACCCTGGAGATTGAATTCGAGCAGCCGAACGTGCCGTTCCTGGCCGCCACGTCCACCGGCGAGCTGGGCATCGTCGCGGCGGCAACCTTGGCCAAATCCCCCGAAGAACGCTGCCATGCGGGCGTCATAGGGTCCGGCCCCTTCGTGCTTGACAGCGTCAAGCTCAATGAGAAAACCGAACTGGTCAAGCGCCAGGGCTACGCCTGGCCTTCATCCCAGCGCAAGCATACCGGGGACGCTTATCTCGATCGCGTCATTTACCGCATTATCCCGGAATCAACGGTACGGACCGGGGCGCTCAGAAGCCACCAGGTCAATATTATCCAGGCCACCGGCTATGACGATGCCGAACCGCTCGCCAAGGAAGGGTTTCCGCTGGAGAAGATTGAATCCCTGGGCACCGCCGTAAATCTGCTGATTAATACCTCGCGCGGCATCCTGGCCGATGAACGGGTGCGCCAGGCGTTCAGTAAAGCCATTAATCGGCAAGAAGTGGTCGATCTGGCGTTCTCCGGTTACAAAATCCCGGCCACCGGCGTGCTCACGCGTAAGACCCCGGGTTACCTCGATCAGAGCGCCCTGCTGGCCTTCGATCTCAACGGCGCGAACGCCTTGCTCGACCAGGCGGGCTGGGAAAAAAGCGCCGACGGGGTCCGCGTCAAGGACGGCAAGCCGTTGCGGATCACCGTGTCCTTCTATGCCGCTCCGGTTAACCAGGCGTTCCTTGAAGTGGTCCAGCAACAGGTGCGCGATGCGGGGTTCGATCTCCGGCTGCGGCCCCTGACCGGCGGCGCGTATGACGAGACGCTGCTGGCGGGCGACTACGATCTGCATCGCTGGGAGTGGTCATTGGGCGACCCCGACGTTTTGCGCCAGCTCTATTCCACCAAGGCGCTCAATCGGTTCAGATTATCGACGCCCAATCAATTGGACGGCCCGCTGGACGCCCAGCGCGCCACCACCGACCCGGCCGAGCGCAAAAAGCTGACGGATGAGGTGCAGAAAATCATCCTGCAACGGGCTTACGCGGTGCCGGTGTTTTTCACCCAGGAGCTGTGGTCGAACGACGGCACCGTACGCAATCTGGAATGGGGCGGACCGGGCGCCGGCTCCACCAGCCAGATTCTTTATGATGTGACCCTGGCGCCGGCCGCGAAGTAGCATAAGTGAATATGATGACGCCTTTTATCTTGAAACGGGTGGCGCACGCCGTCGGCGTACTCTGGGCGACCTTTACCGCCGCTTTCCTGCTGTTGTATATCCTGCCGGGAGATGCCGCGCTGAGCAAAATGAACCTCGGCGCCGGCGGCAGCGGTTTCTCAGTGGAGGCGCTGGCCAAAATGCGCGCCGATATGGGCCTGGACCGCCCGGCCTGGCAGCAATATATCCAGGCATTATGGCACGCGCTGCACGGCGACTTCGGCGTATCGGTCCAAACCGGGCAGGACGCGCTGCGGATGTTCGCCACGGGTATCCCCGAGACGCTCAAACTGGCCGCGCTGGCGCTGTTGCTGGGCCTGGCGCTGGGTAGCGGCATCGCATTGCTGGGGGCCTATACGCGTTCGTCCGCGGTGCGCGCCGTCGTATCATGGCTGCCCGTGGTGGGTGTATCGATACCCTCGTTCTGGATTGGGCTGATTTTCCTGCAAATCTTCTCGTTTGAGTTCAAATGGCTGCCGGGCATGGGCAATGACGGGCTGGCCAGCCTGGTGCTACCGGCAACCGTACTGGCCATCCCCACCGCCGCGCTTATTGCGCAAATCCTGTCGCGCAGCCTGAACGCTATTTTGCCGTCCGCCTACATCATCACGGCGAAAGGGCACGGCGCCAGCCGGCTGCGCCGGCTGCTAAGCCACGCGCTGCGCAATGCCGTTATCCCGGTGGTGACGGCGCTGGGCATGACCACCGGCAATCTGATCGCCGGTTCGGTGGTGGTCGAGACGGTATTTTCCCGTTCCGGCATCGGCCTGCTGACGGTCAAGGCCGTGCTGTTCCAGGATACGCCCATCGTGCTGGTGGCGGTATTGTTCGCCGCGACGGTGTTTGTCATCGCCAACCTCCTGGTGGACATTCTTTATCCGTTTATCGACCCGCGCATTGAAATCGGCGTGCGCCGGCCGAAAATAATGGGCCCTACCCTATGAGCAATCTTTCTTTGTCGGATGCCGCCGGGCGCAGCCCGTCCGATGCGCCCCCGGCCGCCGCGGCATATGGCGGATCTTATCGTCGTCCGGGTTCGGCCCTGGCCCGCGCCATAGTTGCCCAGCCTGGATTATGCGTGGCGATCCTGGTACTGCTGGCCGTCTTTTTCGCGGCTCTGTTTCCCGATGTCCTGACGGCCTACAACCCGATCCGCGGCCAGGGAGGCGCCCGGCTCAAGCCCCCCAGCCTGGAGCATTTTTTCGGCACCGACCATATGGGCCGCGATTTGTATGCGCGGGTGGTTTACGGCACGCGGCAATCCCTGCAGGCCGTCGTGCTGGCCGTCGGCGTCGGCATGGCCGCGGGCTGCGCCATCGGCCTGTTCGCCGGTTACGTGGGCCGCTGGGTGGACGATATTCTCATGCGGCTGATGGACGTCCTGCTCTCGGTGCCCATGATTTTGATTTCGCTGGCCATCATCAATGCCCTGGGGTTCGGCATGGTCAATATCGCCATCGCGGTGGGCATCGGCAGCATCGCCGGGTTCGCCCGCGTCACCCGCTCCCAGGTGCTCGGCATCCGCTCCACCGCCTATGTGGAAGCCGCAATATTCGCCGGTATCAGCCAGGGCCGGGTGCTGGTTAAACATATTATCCCCAACGCGCTGGGCCCGGTGATCGTACTGGCCACGCTTGAACTGGGCTGGGCCATCCTGAGCGTTTCCGCATTGAGTTTCCTGGGATTCGGCCCGCCGCCGCCCACCCCTGAATGGGGGCAGCTGGTGGCCGGCGGCCGCGATTATATGACCACGGCCTGGTGGCTCACCGCCCTGCCCGGACTGGTGATTTTATTGACCGTATTGGCCGCCAACCGCGTCGCCCAGGCCTTGGCGGGACGCAGGGTAATTAATTTATGACGCAGCAATCACCCGATATCCGCGCGGACCGGACCGCTGCGGCGACGCTATCGCCGGACGCCGTCCTGCGCATCCAGGACCTGTACATCGACTATGCGGCGCGCGGCCAGGTATTCCCGGCCATCCGCGGCGTGTCCTTCGATGTGGCGCCGGGGGAAGTGGTCGCCCTGGTGGGGGAATCCGGGTCGGGTAAAAGCACGCTGGCGCTGTCCGCCCTGGGGATGTTGCCCGATACGGCGCGGATTAGCCGCGGTTCTATTACGTTAGCCGGGCACGCATTGGCCGGACACGGTTCGAACGGACTTGACGAACGGGCGGCCAATGGCATTCGCGGCCGGGACGCCGGGTGGATACCCCAGGACCCGATGACGGCATTGAACCCGCTGCACCGCATCGGCAGGCAGGTGGCGGAGCCGTTGGTCATCCATCGCCTGCTGGATCGCGGCGAAATCGACGACAAGGTGGTCGCGCTGCTCGCGCGGGTTCATATCCCGGACCCGGCGGTCCGGGCGCGGCAATTTCCCCACGAGCTGTCCGGCGGCATGCGCCAACGCGTCCTGATCGCCGCGGCCATCGGTCCGGGGCCAAAACTGATCGTGGCCGACGAGCCGACCACGGCGCTGGATGTCACGGTGCAAAAGGCCATCCTGGACGATATCGACGCCCTGGTGGCCGACACCGGCATGGCGATGCTGCTTATCACCCACGATCTCGGCGTGGCGGCCGACAGGGCGGATCGCATTATTGTGTTAAAGGAAGGCAAGATTGTCGAACAAGGCGGCGCGCTGCAAATCATGACGCGGCCGCGGCACGACTATACCCGGCGACTGCTCGCCAACGCTCCCGGCCTGTCGGCGCGCCGCCGTCCCGCGCCACAGCCGGCGCAGCCAGCGCCTGCGCCCGCCGGCGCCCCGCTGCTGGCGCTGCGGGGCGTATCCCATGCTTTTGTTTCAGATCGCGGCGCCAGGGGCGAGCATCGGGTGCAGGCGGTGGACGACGTCAGCCTGGATGTGCCCCAGGGCAAGACGCTGGCGGTAGTGGGCGAATCCGGTTCGGGAAAATCCACCAGCGCGCGCATCGCCCTGGGCCTGACGGCGCCCGATAGCGGCAGCGTCTGGTTTGAAGGCGTCGATATCCGCCGCCTGGACCGGGCCGGCATCAGGCGAATGCGCCGCCTGGTGCAGCCTATCTACCAAAACCCCGTGGCGTCGTTCGATCCGCGCTTTACGGTAGCCGATCTGATCGGCGAGCCGCTAATCGGCTTCGGATTGGGCGATAAAACCCGCCGGCGCCGGCGCATCCGGGAGCTGATGGAGCAAGTCAGCCTGCCGCAGCCGCTGCTCGGCCGTTATCCGGCGGAGCTGTCCGGCGGCCAGTTGCAGCGGGTGGCCATCGCCCGGGCGCTGGCCCCGGAACCCGCCCTATTGATCTGCGATGAACCGGTTTCAGCGCTGGATGTGTCGATCCAGGCGCAAATCCTGGATTTGCTGGCCAGCCTGCAGGCCTCCCACGGCCTGAGTTACCTGTTTATTACCCACGATCTGGCCGTGGTCAGGCAAATGGCCGACCGCGTCGTCGTCATGAAAGCGGGCCGCATCGTCGAGTCCGGCCCCGTTGACGATATTTTCACCCACCCGCGCCACGAATACACGCGGCTGCTGCTGGCTTCCATCCCCGGCAGGGCCGCGAGGACCCCATTATGACCGAAAGACCGGACTTGCCCGCGGCGCGCCCTGCGCATTTTTTTCGCCCCGCCTGCGCGGCCGCGCTCGATATCCATGAGGCTTGCCAGGAGGTGGCGCTAACCGCCGCGGCCGATCCGGCCGCCGCCGTGCGCCAAATCAATGACATCATTGCGCGCCGGGTGTTGGGCCTGCAATTGCCCGATGACCGGCAGATTGCCGGATGGTCATGGCCGGCCCCGCCGGGGGATACCCGTTTACCCGACGGCGCATTGGCCGCCGCGGCGAGCGGGGAACTGCTGGAGATCCACGGCCGGCAACGGTTTCGCGCCGGCCCGCACGCCGACGGCGGAGCCATCGCCCTGGTGCGGGATAAAGAGGCCGCCAACGGGGGATATATCGTCGCGCTGAATGCCGCCGCCATCCGTCATGGCGAGCCGATTTTCGGCCGCGACGGCTTTCGGATCGCCGAAATAGCCATTACGCAACCGCAGCCGTTTACCGCGTTTGAGAAAGTGGACGCCCACCGCTGGCAATCCGCCCTGGACCGCGCCGTATTGGTGGAGGAACTGCTGCATGCCGCGCTGGATTACGGCATTTTGCACGAATTCTCCGCGGCGGCGCATGTGCATCTGACTACCCGCACCCGGCCCTGGCAAGGGCAGGCGCTGGACAAGGCCACCAACGATCCCCACCTGGTCCGGCGTTATGGCGAATATGTCGCCACCCGGCACGCCCTGGAAGAATTACTGGCGCAGGCCCGCGGCGCGGTCGCCGCCGCCGGTTCAGCGGACGACGCTGCGCATCGCCGCCAGGCCAGGGACGCGGTGGCGGCCGCGCGCACTTTTGCCGCCCTGGCGGGACGGGCGATTATCAACGGTACGCTGGAGCTGCTCGGCGCCGGCGCCACCAGCCAGCGCTATGGCTTTGATGTGTTCTGGCGCGATTTTACCGCCCATGGGGTAACCCACCTCCCTTACTGGCCCGCGGAAGTTATCGGTCGCGATCTGGTGGTTAATCTCCAACGGGAGAAATACTATGAGTAACAAACAGATGCATATCAACGTCAATATCCTCAGCTCCGGTTCCCACGGCGCCAGCTGGCGCTCGCCGCTGGGCAACCCGCTAGGCTATATCCAGATCGAACACTATCAGCGGATTGCCCAAATCGCCGAACGGGGCAAACTGGATGCCGTATTCCTGGCCGATGCGCTGGCCATCGCCTTCGATCCCAAGACCAACCCCAGCTGGGCGCTCGACCCGGCGGTGATTGTCGCCGGCATGGCGGCGGCGACGCGGCGCATCGGTTTTATCGCCACCGCGTCGACCACCTTTTCGCACCCTTATAATATTGCGCGCACCTTCTCCTCCCTCGATCACGTCTCCCATGGCCGCGTCGGCTGGAATGTCGTCACCACCTATGACGAACGCGCCGCCGGCAATTTTGGCGCGCGTAATCTGCCCAAGCATGCGGACCGCTACGCCCGCGCCGCGGAGTTTGTGGATGTGGTGCAAGCGCTGTGGGATAGCTGGGAAGACGACGCGCTGGTGCTCGATCGCGCGGCGGGACGGTTCGCCGAT
Organism: Enterobacterales bacterium; assembly: GCA_015654925.1. Taxonomy (GTDB): domain Bacteria; phylum Pseudomonadota; class Gammaproteobacteria; order Enterobacterales; family Enterobacteriaceae; genus Acerihabitans. The sequence continues at coordinate 16,558 of JAATFX010000021.1, forward strand.
CCCGCCAAAATCCACGCCATCAACCACAACCGGGCCCATTTTTCCGTGACCGGCCCGCTGCAAATCCCCCGCTCGCCGCAAGGCAGGCCGGTACTGGTGCAGGCCGGCAGTTCGGAACAGGGAAGGGATTTGGCGGCGCGCTATGCCGAAGCGGTATTTAGCGTGCAGCAAGACCTGGACGAGGCTAAAGCCTATTACGCCGATGTCAAACGCCGGGCGGCGGCGTATGGCCGCGATCCGGCGGCCATCAGCATCCTGCCGGGGCTGTTTGTGATCGTGGCGGCCACCGAAGCCGAAGCCCGGCAAAGGCGTAAGGCGCTGGATGAATTGGCGGGCGAAGACAGCCTGTTGGCGCGTTTCGCCGGGCAACTGGGGCTGGACGCCGCCGAACTCGATCTCGACCGGCCCTTTCCCGAAAAATTGCTCGCGCAGGTGGAGAACTACATGGGCACGCGGGGCTTTGTCGAAGCGACGCTGTCGCTGGCCCGCAATCAGGCGCTGACGGTGCGCGATATCATCGCCAGCGGCGGCGGCGCGCATCGGCTGGTGGTCGGCAGCCCGCGGCAAATCGCCGATACCATGGAACATTGGGTGAACGAAGGGGCGGCCGATGGCTTTAATATCATGTGCGATGTTTTTCCGTCCGGCCTGGAGTCTTTTGTCGATCTGGTGGTGCCCGAACTGCAACAGCGCGGCCTGTTCAGGCGCGAGTATAGCGGCAGCACGCTGCGCGAGCATTACGCCCTGCCCCGGCCGCCAAGCGCATTCGCCGGCGAATCCCTGCCCGCCCGGCCCGACGAGAGCAATAACGGACTCTGGGAGGTGGCCCTATGACCGCGCCGGTGCGGGTTATCGCCTCGCCGGAGGAAGCCATCGCGGCGGCCGGGGAACTGGCGTTGATTTGGGCGCGCAGCGCGGCGCAAATCGATGCGCAGCGCCGTATTCCCGTGGACGAACTTAAGGCGCTGGCGCGTTCCGGGCTGTTGGCCATCACGGTGCCGCGGGAGTTTGGCGGCGCGGGCGTGCCGACCGAGACGCTGATCGAAGTGATTCTGATCCTGGCCGCCGTCGATACGTCCCTGACCCAGATACCGCAAAACCATTTCGATTTTGTCGATACGCTGCTGGTGGCCGAGCCCGCCACCCGGGCATATTTTTATGCCCAGGTGCTGGGCGGCGCGCGCTTTGGCAATGCGCTGGCGGAACCAGGCAGGCCGTCGCGGCGGGATATCGCCACCACCATCCTGGCCGAAGGGGAAGGTTTTCGCCTCAACGGCCGGAAATTTTTTTCCACCGGCGCGCTTACCGCGCAGTGGGTGCCGGTGTTCGGCAAGGCCGCCGACGGACGGATACTGACCGCCTACATCGAGCGCGACCACCCGGGGCTGGATATCCTGGCCGATTGGGATGCCTTCGGCCAGCGCGGCACTTTTAGCGGAACCACGCTGATTAACGATGTGTGGGTGCCCGCCGCCCAGGTGGTGGATCGCGGCCGCGGCGATCCCGCCATACTGGTCGCGCAGTTCGCCGGCAATCAGCTGATTCACGCCGCCATCGAAACCGGCGCCGCCGAAGGCGCCCTGCGGGCCGCGGCGCGCATTTTGGGGGAGCACGGCGTATTAACCGACAGCGATCTGGCCCGGCTCGGGGAGTTTGCCGCGCGGGTGCGCGCCGCCAGGAGTCTGGTGATTCGCGCGGCGCGGCAGGTGGATGCGGTGCTGTCCGCCGCCGTGCCCGCGGCGGCGGCGGCCGCCAAAGCCTTTATCGCCACCGATGAGGCCAAAAGCCTGTCCTACGAACTGTCGCCGGCCATCGCCAATGAAATCGCGCATTTCCGCGTATCGTCGGTGAACGATGAACACCGCGGGCTTGACCGCCTGTGGCGCAACGTGCGCACGCATTCGCTGCACGATCCCGTACGCTGGCGGCAATTTTATGTGGGCGACTTTTATCTCAACGGCAATTTGCCGGGAGACGTGGCCGCCATCGTCAACCGCGGCGGCTCGCCGGCCTGAAACCGCCGGCCCCCTTAGCCGGCGGCATGGCATAATTTTTTTTCATAACGAGGTATCCAGCATGTCACGTTCTCTTATCTATGGCGCGGTCACCAAGCATGCCGCCGTTTTGAGCCGCTTCGGCGCCCAGGCCGGTTTTTTCGCCCGCGAAGGCATTGATTTAACGGTGCAAAACGTCTTCGGCGGCCCCGAAATGGCCGCCGCCGTCGAAAGCGGCGCGGTGCATATCGGCGAAATCGGTACGCCGCCGGGACTGACGGCCATCGGCGAAGGCAAACGGATTCGCATCGTCGGCAGTTCCCTGGATCGCGGACTGGCTTTTTTTCTGCTCACGCGCGCCGATATCCGCCACTGGCGCGATTTCAAGGGTAAAACCGTCGCGGCGTTATCCCGCGGCAGCTGCGGTTATTGGTACCTGCGCGATATTTTGGCGCAAAACGGGGTCGATCCGGATCGGGACGTGACGTTCCGGCATCTCGGCGGGGATATCGATAAACAGCTGGAACTGCTGGCTGCCGGGGAGATCGCGGGGCTGCTGTCGGGCGAACCCTATCTTTCCCTGGGCGAACGCAGCGGCGTAGCCCGCTCCTGGGGCGCCCCGCAACAGCTTGCCGATGTTCCGTCCATCCAGTGGAGCATACAAATCGCCGGCCAGGATTTTATCGAGCGCGAGCCGGTCCTGCTGCGCGATGTGCTCGAAATCATCCGGCAAACCGCGCATTACGTGTGGCGAAATCCGGATGAATGGATCGCTTTTTACCGCAAATTGCATAACGTCGACGAGGAAATCGCCCGCAACTCCATCAAGCATGAATGGCCCTATTTTCATTTCGACGGACAAATCGATATCCCCGGCCTGGAGCGGGCGCTCGACCTGCAATACCGCATCGGCTCCACGTCCCGGCGGTTATCCCGGGACGAGGTGCTGGATCTGCGTTACCAGCCGCGGCCCAGCGCCCGGGCGCCGGAGGATGGGGCGCCGGATTTGCCCGCTACCGGTGCTTTTCAGCTATAGAAAGCAATAATTGATATTTTTCAACGCTGGATTTAGGCCATAACATACTTTTGCAGGTAAATGAGGCGGTTTGCTTAATCGATCCCTATTACATCTGTTATCAGTATGAATGTTTAATACAGTACTGGATTAAAACAGCGTTAATTCCCTAGGAGCCGTAATGAATGTTATCACCTTGGCCGGCAGCCCGCGTTTTCCTTCAAGATCGACGGCCCTGCTTACCCTCGCGCAGCGTTGGCTGGAGCGACAAGGCATTAACGTCATACCCTGGAATTTATTTAATTTCAGTCCGGAAGATCTGCTTTACGCCCGCTTTGACAGCCCCGCGCTGAAAGTATTCAACGAGCAATTGGCCGAGGCCGACGGCATTATTATCAGCACCCCGGTTTATAAGGCGTCCTTTGCCGGCGCCTTGAAAACCCTGCTCGATCTGCTGCCGGAGCGCGCGTTTGAACATAAAGTCGTGCTGCCGGTGGCGACCGGCGGCACCATCGGCCATATGCTGGCGCTGGATTATGCGCTCAAGCCGGTGCTTAATGCCTTGAAAGCCCAGGAAATCCTGCACGGGATTTTCGCCGAGGACAGCCAGATAACCCACTACGATCGCGATCCGCTATTATCGCCCATCCTTGAGACCCGGCTGACGGAATCCTTGGGCACGTTTGCCCGCGCGCTGGAACGGCAGGCGCAGTTTAACGCCGCCGAAACGTCGCAGCGGGCGACCATACCGAGCAACTGACCGCGGCATTATCGCGTCCGGCGCCGGAAAACCCGCCGTTTTCGGCGCCCGCGGCGGCCCGGTTCATACGCTTTCCCTGGCTTCCTTTTGCAGCCAATGCTGCAAGCTGGCCCCTTCCGCCGACAGCTCGGTGTCTTGCCGCACGCACAGATAATAATCCCGGCCGTCATCAATGGGCCGATCAAAGAGCTTTACTAATTCACCGCTGCGCAAATAGGCGGCGATCAAGGGTTCGCGCATCAGGGCGCACCCCAGCCCCGCCTGCACTCCCGCCAGCGTCAGCAGGCCGTCCTCGAACATCGGCCCGGTACCGCGCACCGGTCGTTTCACTCCGGCCGCCTGGAACCACTGCGGCCAGGTGCTGCGTTCTTCATCGTGCAGCAGGGGCAGTGCCATCAATTGCTCCGGCGTATCAATCACCCCGTGCAGCCGCATGAAATCCCGGCTGCATACCGGGATCATGCGCCCGGACATTAACTTCTCGCTGCGGTATCCCGCCCATTGCCCGACGCCGAAACGGATGGAAATATCCGCCGCATCGCTCGGATAGTTGCGGTGATTGGCGTAAAGCACATTAATATCGATATCCGCATGTTCCCGTAAAAAACCGCGCAGGCGCGGGATAAACCACCCCATGCCGAACAGCGGAATCAGGCTGATGGTCACCTGGCGGCCGGCCGACTGCTCGCGCACATGCTCCGTAGCCTGGCGCAGCACCGAAAACGCGGAGCGGATCGACCGGTAATATTCCCGGCCTTCGGCCCGCAACGCTAAATTGCGCCCCTGCCGTTCGGTAAGCGGTGTTTGCAAAAACAGTTCCAGCAGCCGGAGCTGGTGGCTGACCGCCGAGGGGGAAATCGCCAGTTCTTTGGCCGCCGCCGTCACGCTGCCCAGACGCGCGATGGCTTCAAAAGCCCGCACCGCCCGCAGCGGGGGATCGTTGGGTAATAACGCCAGCGGTCCGCTGGCGGGCTCTGCATCCTGATATTGTTCTGTTTTATTCATATATTGATTAATTTATTTGATAACCGTAATAGCCATATTTTTAATTTATAGTAAAAACATGTAATTAGAAACAAACGTTTTGAGTATAAGCAATGATTTATCCGTATTTCACAAATTAAACTAAATGATTAGTATGTGCTGCTGCATCGGGTTATTTTGGAACGTCCGCTTTATGGATACCTTTATTCAGCAAGTGATTAATGGATTGATGCTGGGCAGCATCTACGCGCTGGTGGCGCTCGGCTACACCATGGTTTACGGCATCCTGCGCATCATTAATTTCGCCCACGGCGATTTATTAATGGTCGGCGCGCTCAGCGCGTTGTCGACCATGGTGTTTTTGCAGCGGCATTTTCCCGGCCTGTCGGTGTACGGCGTGCTGGCGCTGGCGCTGCTGCTGTCGATGGCGGTATGCGCCGTGGTGGCAATGGCCATCGAGCGCCTGGCCTATCGCCGGTTGCGCCACGCGCCGCGCCTGGCGCCGCTGATTAGCGGCATCGGCGTGTCGCTGCTGCTGCAAACCGTGGCGATGATGGTCTGGTCGCGTAACCCGCTGATGTTTCCGCAACTGCTGCCCATGGACCCGATTAAGCTGACCCGGGGAGACGCCGGCCATGCGCCGGCGGTCATTACCGGCACCGGCATCGCTACCGTGGCGGCCGCGCTGGTGGTGATGGCCGGTCTGCTGCTATTGATCGAATATACCCGTTTTGGCCGCGCCATGCGCGCCACCGCCGAAAACCCGCAGGTCGCAAGCCTGATGGGCATCAATCCCAATCGCATTATTACCCTGACCTTCGCCATCGGCGGCATGTTCGCCGCCCTGGCCGGGGTGATGATGGCCAGTAATTATGGCAACGCCAATTTTTCGATGGGTTTCCTGCCGGGCATCAAAGCCTTTACCGCGGCGGTGCTGGGCGGTATCGGCAATATTCGCGGCGCCATGCTCGGCGGCGTGCTGCTGGGCTTGATTGAATCCCTGGGGGCCGGTTATCTGGGCGCGCTGACCGGGGGCAATTTCGGCAGCAATTATCAGGATATCTTCGCCTTCCTGGTGCTGATTGCCGTACTGGTCTTCCGGCCGTCCGGCTTATTGGGCGAACGGGTCGCCAATCGCGCGTAGTAACGCGTGGTAAACAGGAAACGGCTATGAGCTTAATGACTTCTTTTCTGCCGACCGCCCGCCGGCGCGCGCATCTGGGCATGTGGCTATTCGCCATCGGCCTGCTGCTGGCGCCGTGGCTAATCGGCTCGGCCGGCGGCAATTATTGGGTGCGGGTGGCGGATTTCGCCCTGCTGTATATCATGCTGGCGCTGGGCCTGAATATCGTGGTGGGTTTCACCGGGCTGCTGGATATGGGCTTTATCGCCTTTTACGCCGTCGGCGCCTATCTTGCCGCCCTGCTCTCCTCGCCGCATTTGGTCACGCAATTTCCGCTGCTATTGGCGTGGTTTCCCCAGGGTTTGCACCTGTCGGTGTTGCTTATTATCCCCCTGGCCGCGCTACTGGCGGCGGTGTGCGGCATTTTGCTCGGCGCGCCGACCCTGCGTCTGCGGGGGGATTATCTGGCGATTGTGACGCTGGGCTTTGGCGAAATTATCCGCATCCTGATGCGCAATCTCGATCGGCCGGTGAATATTACCAACGGCCCCAAGGGCATTTCGGGTATCGATCCCGTCTCGCTGTCCGGCCTGAAATTCTCCGGCATGCATCACTGGCTCGGCCTGCGCTTTTCGTCGTTATATCTCTATTACTATCTGTTTGCCGCGCTGATCGTGCTGATCGTGTTTGTCTGCATCCGGTTGCAGCAATCCCGGGTCGGGCGCGCCTGGACCGCCATCCGCGAAGATGAGGATGCCGCCCGGGCGATGGGCATCAATACCCGCAATTTCAAGCTATTGGCCTTTGCCATGGGCGCTGCTTTCGGCGGCGTCGCCGGGGCGCTGTTTGCGGCGTTCCAGGGGTTCGTTTCGCCGGAATCCTTCTCGCTGCAGGAGTCGATCGCGGTGCTGGCCATGGTGGTGCTCGGCGGTATGGGCCACATTCCGGGAGCGATCCTCGGCGCGCTGCTGCTTAGCGCGCTGCCCGAATTTTTGCGCTCCAGCACCGGCCCGCTGCAACAGGCGCTATTTGGCCAGGTCATTATCGACCCCGAAATTATCCGCCAGCTGTTTTACGGCCTGGCGCTGATCCTAGTCATGCTCTATCGCCCGTCCGGCCTGTGGCCGGCGCGCCATCACCGGGAAAATCAGCCATGAAACCGCTGCTTACCCTGCGCAACGTCAGTAAACGCTTCGGCGGGCTGGCCGCCGTCGACGGCGTCGACCTGTCCATCCAGCCGGGGGAGATCTATGGCCTGATTGGCCCCAACGGCGCGGGCAAAACCACCTGCTTTAACTTGATTACCGGCCTGTACCGTGCCGACGGCGGGGAATTCACGCTGGCGGATAAGCCCTACCAGCCGCACGCCATTGAAAAGGTGACCGAGGCGGGCATCGCCCGCACCTTCCAGAATCTGCGCTTATTCAATGACATGAGCGTGCATGAAAACGTCATGGTCGGCCGGCATGTGCGTACCCGCAACGGCTTATGGGCGGCCATCAGCCGACATAAACGGGCGCGGCAAGAAGAAGCGGACACCCACGAACGGGCCTACCGGCTGCTGCAATATGTGGGCATTGAGCGCTTCGCCCGCTACCGGGCCGGCGATCTCTCCTATGGCCATCAGCGCCGGCTGGAAATTGCCCGGGCGCTGGCCACCGAACCCAAGCTGCTGGCCCTGGACGAACCCGCCGCCGGGATGAATGCGGCGGAAAAAGTCGAACTGCGCCAGTTGCTGCTGCGCATCCGCGACGACGGCAAAACCCTGCTGCTCATCGAGCACGACGTCAAATTGGTCATGGGCCTGTGCGATCGCCTGACCGTGCTCAACTACGGCAAGGTGATAGCCGAAGGGACGCCTAAAACCGTGCGCCGTGAACCGGCGGTAATCCACGCGTATCTGGGAGGGGACGCCCATGAATGACGCCCTGCTGGCCGTTAAACGGCTTACGGTGTCCTACGGCGGCATCCAGGCGGTGAAAGGCATCGACTTCGCGGTGGCCGAAGGGGAGCAGGTAACGCTTATCGGCGCCAACGGCGCGGGCAAGACTTCGACCCTGCGCGCCATTACCGGCCTGCAATCCTTTACCGGCGAGATCCTGTTTGCCGGCCGGTCCATCCACGGCGAGCCGGCGTACCGGCTGTTGCGGCGGGGGCTGGTGATGGTGCCGGAGGGGCGCGGCATTTTCGCCCGCATGACCGTATTGGAAAACCTGCAAATCGGCGCCTACCTGCGGCGCGACGCCGGAGCGGTCAGGCAGGAAATGGATGAATTGTTCGAGGTGTTCCCGCGCCTGCGCGAGCGGCTGGACCAGCAGGCCGGGCTGCTTTCCGGCGGCGAACAGCAAATGCTGGCCATGGGCCGCGCCCTGCTCGGCAAACCGCGCCTGCTGATCATGGACGAACCGTCCATGGGGCTGGCCCCGATTATGGTGGAGGCGATTTTCGCGGTGATTAATACCCTCGCCCGGCGCGGCGTCACGCTGCTGCTGGTGGAGCAAAACGCCCGGCTGGCGCTAATGAGCACCCGGCGCGCCTATGTGCTGGACAGCGGAACCATCAGCCAGGGCGGCGCCTCCGCCGCGCTGCTGGACGATGAAAAAATACGGCGGGCTTATTTGGGTGAATAGCCGGCCACCCCGAGGGAGTGGCGAACTCACCGCGACGGCACCATGCAAACCACAGATAACAATATAAACCATAAGGAATAACGATATGACCCAGGCATTTAAGCAACTGACATTGGCCACGCTGATTCTGGCCTCCTTTAGCGCAATGGCCGCCGACGCCGAAACCGTCTTGATTGGCCTGGCCGGCCCGCTTACAGGTCCTTCCGCCCGTATCGGCAAGGATTTGGAAAACGGCGCGCAGCTGGCCATTACCGACGCCAATAATAAAAAACCGACCATCGACGGCAAAGCGGTCACCTTCAAGCTGGTGTCCGAAGACGACCAATCAGACCCGCGCACCGCGGTAGCCGTGGCCCAGCGGCTGGTGGACGCCGGCGTGGCCGGGGTGGTCGGTCACTGGAACACCGGCACCAGCATTCCCGCCGCGCGGATTTATCACGATGCGGGCATTGCGCAGGTGGCCCCGGTCGCCACCGGCCATGCCTATACCCAGCAGGGTTTTGACACCAGTTTCCGCGTGATGGGCCATGACGACGACGGCGGCAATTATGCGGGCAACTATGCGGTGAAAACCCTGCAGGCCAAGCGTATCGCCGTTATCGATGACCGCACCGCGTTCGGCCAGGGCCTGGCGGATCAGTTTATTCACTCCCTGAAAAGCCAGGGCGTGGAGATTGTCGATCGCGAATATGTCGATGAGAAAACCGTCGATTTCAGCGCCGTGCTCACCAGCATCCGCAGCAAAAACGCCGATCTGATCTTCTTTGGCGGCGTCGATTCCCAGGCCGCGCCCCTGGCGCGCCGCATCAAGCAGCTGGGCATGCCCGCCACGCTTATGGGCGCTGGGGGCTTTGTCAGCCAGACGTTCCTGACGCTGGCGCAAAAAGAGGGCGAAGGCGTGGTGGCGCTGGAACCGGGTCTGCCGGTGGACGGCATGCCGGGCGGCAAAGCCTTTGAGCAGGCTTATCGCGATCGCTATCACACCCATATCGAACTCCATGCGCCGTTCGCCTACGATGCCGCCAGCGTATTAATTGACGCCATCGAGCAGGCGAATTCCATCGACCCGGAAAAATATCTGCCGAAACTGCGCGGCATCAAGCACCAGGGCGTCACCGGCACCATTGCCTTCGACGGCCAGGGCAACCTGCTCAACCCCTCGTTTACCGTATATAAAGTCGTGAATGGCCAATGGCGGCCGCAGACTATTTTAGGCGGGGCCGCCAATAGCCAGCCGGCACCGGCGGCCAAGTAATCATGTGTAAGAAGGAGTAAGGCGATGACCTGCAAAGATAATAACGACCTGGGCATCCTGGCCCGCCGGCGTATCGAAGCCGAAATCATCAAGCCGATCTACGACATTCTGGTGCGCGATATCGGCAAGGCCCGCGCCCAGGCCGCGATCGGCGAGGCGATTGAAAACGCCGCCATTGAAGCGGGCAAGGAATTCGCCCGCCGGGAGCGCAACGGAGCGGATATCCAGAGCTTCGCCGCCTTGCAGTATTTATGGGAAAAAGACGACGCCCTGGAGGTCAAGGTCATCGCCAGCACCGATCGACGCTTCGACTATGATGTGCACCGTTGCCGCTATGCCGAGATGTATCATGCCATGGGGCTGGGCGAAATCGGCCACCTGCTCTCCTGCGCGCGGGACAGCAAATTTATCGTGGGCTACGCGCCGGAGGTGGCGCTGACCCGGACGCAAACCATTATGTCCGGCGCGCCGTGCTGCGATTTTCGTTATGCCGTCACAGATCAATCCGCCGAGGATAAAAAACCATGAGCGCGCCGTTAACCGTCAACGGCGCGCGCTTATGGCAATCGCTGGCGGAGATGGCCCGGTTCGGCGCGATTGCCGGGGGAGGCGTATGCCGCCTGGCGCTCAGCGACGAAGACCGCCGGGCACGCGACCGTTTGCGGACGTGGGCGCTGGCGGCGGGCTGCGCGGTCCGGGTCGATGGCATGGGCAATATGTTCCTGCGCCGTGAAGGAACGCGGCCCGACCTGCCCCCGGTGGTCACCGGCTCCCATGTGGATTCGCAACCCACCGGCGGCCGCTTCGACGGGATTTACGGCGTGCTGGCCGGGCTTGAAATCCTGCGCACCCTTAACGATGCGGGCATCCAGACCGAGCGCGCCATTGAAGTCGTCAACTGGACCAACGAGGAAGGCGCGCGTTTCGCCCCCGCCATGATTGCGTCGGGTGTGTTCGCCGGGGTATTCGATCTGGCGTTCGCCCACGGCCGCCAGGACCCGGACGGCGTGACCCTGTCGGACGCCCTGCGGGCCATCGGCTATGCGGGCCCGCACCCGGTGGGGGGTTTCCCGATCCACGCCGCGTTTGAATTGCATATCGAGCAAGGCCCGATCCTCGAAGCCGAACACAAAAGCATCGGCATTGTCACCGGCGCCCAGGGGCAGCGCTGGTTTACCGCGCAGGTGACGGGTTTCAGCGCCCACGCCGGCACCACGCCGATGGATCGCCGCCGCGACGCGCTGCTGGGTTTTGCGCAACTGGCGCAGGCGGTCAACGCCATCGGCCTGCGCCATGGCCCCGACGCGCGGGCCACCGTGGGCCGGGCCGCCGTTGCGCCCAACTCCCCCAACGTCGTGCCGGGCAAAGTGACGTTCAGCGTGGAATTCCGCCATCCCCGGGAGGAGGTGCTGGAACAGATGGAGCGGGAACTGCATGCCGCGATAGCGCAGGTGGGGGCCGGCGGGCTGCAAACCGCCGTGGAACGGATTTTCGATTATCCGCCGGTGCGGTTCGCCGCGGATTGTATCGCTTCGGTCAGGCAGGCGGTGGCGGCATTGGGGTATTCCCACCGGGATATGGTGTCGGGGGCCGGCCATGACGCCTGTTATCTTAATCGGGTCGCTCCCACCGCCATGATTTTTATTCCCTGCGTCGATGGCATCAGCCATAACGAAGCCGAGGATATCCGGCCGGAGTGGGCCAGCGCGGGCGCCGACGTGCTGCTAAACGCCGTGCTGGCGCAGGCGGGGCGCATCCCGCCCGCGGACGGCCAGTGAGCGCGCACAGGGCAACGCTTTATAACCCGGCCAGGGATTCGTTCACCATCTCGGCCTTATGGCGCAAATGGGTGCGCAAGATCCCGGCCAAGCGCTCGCCGTCGCGGGCCTCCAGCGCCTGGATCATAAGCTCATGTTCTTCAATGGCCTGCCGCCAGCGCGCCGGACTTTTGCGTGCGATATAACGCGCGCCGTGGATACGGATATTGAGCCGCTGGTAGATGGCCAGCAGTTCCGGATTGCCGGCTATTTCAAATAAGTTATGGTGAATCGCGCGGTTTATGCGCGCGTAATCCGCATGATTATTTTGCCGGAAGTAGCCCACCATCTCGTCGTGTAATGCCCTGATGCGCACCAGGTCGCCGTCGTTCAGCCGCCGGCAGGCCATCTCCCCCGCCAGCGCCTCTAGCGCGCCGATAATGGGGAACAGCTCCGCGATCTCGTCAGGGGTAATTTTGGCCACCCGCGCGCCCCGGTTGGCCAATAATTCGATAATGCCTTCGTGGGACAATACTTTGATCGCTTCGCGAACCGGCGTGCGCGACACGCCAAAACGATCGCATAGCGCCTGCTCGACGATTTTATCGCCGGGATTGAGTTCATGCCGTAAAATCATGTCGCGGATTAACGCGGCGACTTCATAATGCAGGCTGATGCGTGCCTGCAGCGATCCGGGCTGGATAACAACATGGTTCATGGTAAGTGTCCGACCAGTAATCAATAGGGTTAAGGTTTAGCGGCGCGCCGATGATTCAGCGCGTTACGCCAAGCGCATCCAGCAATGTCTTGCGATAAGCGCTGAATTGCGCTTCGCGGCGGGCCAGCGTAATGCCTTGGATGATGGGCAGTTCCAGTTGTATAACGCCGTCTTGCAGGACGATCACCCGATCGGCCAGGCCGATGGCTTCCTCCACGTCGTGGGTGACAAACAGCACCGCCGGCCGATGCTCCTCGCACAACCGGCGCAGCAACGCCTGCATATTTATCCGCGTCAGCGCGTCCAGCGCGCCGAAAGGCTCGTCCGCCAATAATAACTCCGGCTTGCGCACCAGGCTACGGGCCAGGGCGGCGCGCTGTTGCTCGCCCCCGGACAGCGCGTTTGGCCAGGCGCGCTCGCGGCCGGCCAGCCCCACTTCGGCCAGGGCCCGCCTGCCCTTGCCCGGCGCATCCGGTTCATCCAGACCCAGAATGACATTATCCAGCAATCGCAGCCAGGGCAGCAGCCGGGAATCCTGGAAAGCCACGGAATAATTTGCCGGCACGGTTAATTCGCCGCTTCCGCCGACATCATTATCCAAGTTGGCCAGCGCCTTGAGCAAGGTGCTTTTACCCGATCCGCTCCTGCCCAGCAGCGCGACGAATTCGCCCGCCCGCAGGCTCAGTTGCAAATCGTTTAATACCCGCCGGGGCCCGAAATTGCGCACCAGATGCCGGACCACCACCACCGGGGGCTGCGCCGGCCCGATCCGATCTTCATGGGCGGCGATGCTTAGTTGCCCAACGCTCTTCTCCATGACAAGACCCTCCGTTCTATTTCCCTTACCAGGCTATCGGATACCAGGCCGAACAGCGCATAAATCACCAGGCCGACCATGATGATATCGGTTTGGCCATAGGCTCTGGCGCGCGTCATGAGATAACCGATCCCGCTGGTGGCGTTAATCTGCTCCACCACCACCAGGGACGTCCAGGAATGGGCCACCGCCAGCCGCAAACCGGTAAAAAATCCCGGCATGGCGCCGGGCAGCGCCACCTTGCGGATAAACCGCCACCGACTTAGCTTGAGGGTTTCAGCCAGTTCTATATAACGTTCATCAACCCCGCGCAGGCCGGCATGGGTATTGATATAGACCGGTATCAGCACGCTGAACATGATAATGGTGATTTTGGTGGCCTCGCCAATCCCCAGCCAAATAATAAATAGCGGGATCATAGCCAGCGTAGGAATGGCGCGTTTTATTTGCATCGGCCCGTCGATCAGCGCCTCGCCCATCCGGCTCAAACCGGCGCACAATGCCAGGATAACGCCCAGTACGCTGCCGCTCAGCAGCGCGATGGCCGAACGCCAGGCGGAAACCTCCAGGCTGGGGATTAACCTGCCGTCCTCCAATAACCGCCGGAAGGTCGCGAAAATCCGCTCCGGCGCGGGCAACGTCATGGCATCCACCCACCCAAGCGTGGTGGTCAACTGCCAGACGGCCAGGATCAGCAGCGGGCCAAGGAGGCGGTAATAAGACCGCGGCCTGGCCGGAACCAGGCGCGTTTTCTTACGGCGAGAGGCGGGGAATGGGAACAGACTACTCACCGCCGGCCGCCGCCTGCTGGATAACCCCATCGAAACGCACATCAAACTCCTGCCTGGCGTCCACTTTTTTCGCGATGCTGCCCGCGGTAAACAATAAATCGGCGGTATGCTGCTGCGTGGTTATCAGTTGGTCATCAATACGGGGAAAATGGGTCGGACCGGCGATTTGGTTGATGAGCCGCCCTTCCGCCGGTTTCAGCCCCTGGTTTTTCACGTAATAACTCTCCACCCATTGTTCGCTATGCGCGTTGGCCCACTGCCAGCCTTTGACCCAATGCGCCACGAACTCCCGCAGCGCGGCGGCTTTGGCGGGATCTTCCACGGCGCTGCGCCGGGCGTACAGATAGCGTAAGCCCGTTGAGCCGCCGGCGGTGGCCTCGGAAGAAAGCACGGTTCCGCCTTTGGCTTTATATGCGTTGACATACTGAGTGAGATTGGGCTCTTTCAGGGCGGCGGCATCCACTTGATCGGAGCGGACGGCATCGGTGAAATTGCCGGTCTGGAGATTGATAAGCTTCACGTCGGTCAACGCCAGGCCCGCCTTATCCAGCACCCGCAGCGTATAGGCTTCCCGGCCGGTGCCCGGCGCATTGGCGATGCGTTTGCCTTTCAGATCGCCCAGGCTGGCGATATGGGCATTAGGCGCAATGGCCAGCTGATATTCTTTATCGCTATTTTGCTGCACCCCTACGATCAGTACCGCGTTGTCATTGGCCTGGGCCTGGATCGGCGGGGCATCGCCCACCACCGCGACATCAACGGCCCCGGCGCGAAACGCTTCCAATATTTCGGGGCCATCGCTGAAATTGCCGAAATGCACTTTGCTTTGCAGACCTTCCAACTGGTGGGAGGATTTAAATAGGGTCTGCAACACTTCATCCTGATCGGCCACGTTAAGCTGCGTCCCCGCGGGTACGGCCGTCGGCAGCGGCGCGGTCAGCGGCAGCACCGCCGCCGTGGCGTCCATGGCGCCAAGCAGGCTGCCGGTGATGATCATTCCCAGTAATGGCCGTTTAAACATGATATTGCCCCTTTGGATAAATGTATCAAAATGTAAAATTGAATTCATAATTCATTTTAAGCATAAGGTTGGCACGGTCTTTAACCAAGCAACTTTTCCGGGTAAGCAATGTCTGTTTTTATCTAACGGCGCGGAGGGTATGAACCGGCATGCCGGACGCGAAGTTTTATTGCGCCGCGGCTTTCATGGAGAAAAACCGCTCCCGCAGCCCGGCGCGCAGCGAGCCGTAACGCGCCAGGTCAGCCGGATGAATCAGATCGTTTCTCGGCCGGGGCAAATCCACGGCGACCACCCGGTCAATCTCGCCGGGATGGGGCGAAAACAGCACGACGCGATCGGCCAGGAGCAGCGCCTCGTCGATATCATGGGTGACAAAAATAATGGTCTTGTGGGTTTCCCGCCACAAATTCAGCAGCAACATTTGCATCTCATAGCGTGTAAAAGCATCCAGGGCGCCGAAAGGCTCATCCATCAGCAAAATAGCCGGTTCCACGGCCAGCGCCCTGGCGATGGCGACCCGCTGCTGCATCCCGCCGGATAAGTCGCCGGGCCAGGCCCGCGCTTTATGGGCCAAACCCACTTTATCCAGCCAGGCACGGGCCCGAGTGCGGCCCTGCTCCCGCGATAGCCCGCACAGGCGCAGGCCGAAGGCCACATTATCCTCGACGGTCAGCCACGGAAACGACGTATAGGACTGAAACACCATGCCGACCTTTTGGCGGCTGCCGCGGGCATCATGGAGTTGTACGCTACCGCGGTCCGGCTGCTCCAGGCCGGCCATAATTCGCAGTAATGTCGATTTACCGCACCCCGATGGCCCCAGCAGCGCCACGATCTCCCCTGGTGCTACGGTCAGGGAAATATTATTGAGTACCCGGGTCGTTTGTTTTTGGGTGCTAAATGATTTATCCAGCGCCGAGATAATGACCGCGTTATCCATTGATTGTCCTTAGCGTTATTTCCGCTGGTTGTTATGATAGGGAAAAAGCAGCCGCGAGAGGGTGGAGAACAGCAAATCGCTAAGCACGCCTACCATCCCGATGGAAATAATGCCGACAAATATGGTAGCGACATCCATATAACGCGATGCCCGCAGGATAACAAAACCGATACCGCTGTTGGCGGCCACCAATTCGGCCACGATGATATACGTCCAGGCCCAGCCCAATACAATGCGCAGGTTATCCCAAATCGCGGGCCGGGCGGCCGGCCAGATCACGCGGATCAGCGTCTTATATCGGCCCGCGCCCAATAACCGAGCGGATTCAATAAACGCCATGGGCACGTTTTGCACGCTATGCATGACCATCAAGGTTAAGTGAAAAAAAGCGCCGATAAAGACCACGGCGAATTTTTGCTGTTCGTCGATACCCAGCCACAGCACCAGCAAAGGAACAAATGCCGTCGCGGGCATATAGCGGACAAACGCCAGTCCCGGTTCAAAAAAGCCGCGCACCACCGCCCAACTGCCCATCAACACGCCCAAAGGAATGCCGATGGCCGCGGCCAATAAAAAGCCGATCCCGACCCGGAATATGCTTATGACCAGATCAGACAGGAAATTCTCGTGTCCATAAAGCCGTCGCGCCGCGTACAGTACTTCCAGCGGCGTGGGTAAAAACAGCGGCGCAACCCAGCGCATAACCACCAGCAGTTGCCAAAATGCCAGGAAAGCCAACAGCGAAGCGAATGCCAGGAAGATCTTTAAACCGGGAGAAATTGCCTGTCGGATAATCAAATTATTCTATCCTGCCGATAACCACGGCTCCCGGCCGCGCCGCCGGGAGCCGTGGTTTTTTAGGGTTTAACGACGCTTTGCAGCAGTGAAAGATCGACAATATCCTCTGCCTTGGGTTGTTGTTTTAACAGGCCCGCCGCGCCATAGACCGCCACGCCATGTTCAATGACGCGCGTAATGCCGTCCGCTTTAAGCAGATAATCGATATTTTCCTGTTTGGAACCAAATTTCACCGACTTAAGCCCTTCCTGCACATCCTTTAACGGGATACCGCTGGCTTTGGCAATGATCTGGTTGGCTTCATCCTGATGCGCATACCAGTAGTCATAAGACGCGAAATACGCTTTGATCAGTCCTTCGATATCCTGGGGCCGGTTGGTTATCACTTCATTGCGCAACGCCAGGGTATCGGCGATCAGCCCCGGTTTTTGGCGGGTATCGATCAAGATATGGCCGCCGTTGCGTTTACCCGCCTGCCCCAGCCAAGGGTCCCAGGTGCCGGCGACATCGATTTTACCCGCCACAAACGCGGCCCCGGCATCGGAACCCTTCATATTGACGATCTTAACGTCATCCTGGGTGAGATGATTATCCGCCAGCACATTCAATAGGAAGAAATAGGCCGGAGAACCTTCTTCCACGGCAATTCTCTTGCCTTTAAGCTGCGCGACGCTGGTGATATCGCCGGTTGCCAGAATGCCTTCCGCCCCGGCCGACAGGCTGATGGCCAAGACCTGTTTAATGCCCAGCTTTTTGGCGTCATAAAAAATAAAGGTATCGACGGTGGTCACCCAGCCATCAAGGCGGCCGCTGGCTAACGCGGCCGCGGTGGAAGGCTTGTCCTCGGTATTGACGATTTGCACGTCGACGCCTTGCTGCTTAAAGAAGCCCTTTTCTTGCGCCAGATAAAGCAGGCCGTAACCGACAAAAGTATTGGCGCCGATTTTTAACGGCGGCGAAGTTTGAGCCACCGCATTAAAACTCAATGCACCGATCAATAAGACCAATGAATAAAAAAATGTTTTCACCAAGGTATTCCTTATGGTAGTAAGAGTTAAAATTACGGTTGGGATCAATTTAAAAACAATACGCCATGACCCGCCATCGGCTGGTTATTACCGGCTAAACGCAGTGCATCCCAGGCCAAGGCCTGGTTACTGGTAATGACCGGTTTACCCAACCGCTGTTCCAGACGGGAAATCACGCTATGGCAACGCAAGGCGGTGCACGAAATAAACAATGCATCCACCGCCGCATCGCTGGCCAAATATACGCCGGCATTAAAAATATCCTCCGGCGATATACGGCTTATCGTCGGATCGCTATTCTTGTTAAAGCAGCCACGGCGAATTATTTGCGGAGCATCCAAGTCGGCTAAATAGCTGTCGAGCAGTTGGTTAACATCGGCGTCATAGGGGGTGAGCAGCGCGATTTTCCGGCTATTAAGCTGCTTTAGGGCTTTAAGCGCGGCGCTGATGGGGTCGGTGGTTTTGACCGACGGCCTGGCGCCGCGAATAATCTCGCCCACGCGCTGCGCGCCGATGGCCATCGTCCCCGACGTGCAGCCAAAGGCAATCACATCAAGCCGGTCATTAGGCACCAGATTGCCGATCCCCGTGGGTAAATACCCGGCTAGGTCCGCTAATGAATCCGGCGTCATCTTGGCGGCCATGGGAAGGCGGTTTACGTACAGGCCGACCCCTTCACCGGGTAAAAAACGGCGTATTTCATGTTCTATAACGATATCGCTGTCCAAAACCAGCAGGCCGATGGCCGCCAATGCCGCAGGTCCCCGATCGCCATTACTTACCAGTGATTCCCACTGTTGACCAATAATCGCCATGGGGTATTTTCCTACTCGGATCAGTGAATAATTCGAGCAATATATTCATACCTGAACGATTTAATAAATAAAATATATTGCTAAATTAAGCTTTAAAAGACATATATAGCTAACGCATTGATAAATAGCTATTAGTTAAAAATCAGCAAATATTAAATTACCGGTAAAATTCAATATATGAAAAAAACAGAACGATTAATTTATTTTTTTATGGAAATAAAATGAGTTCGATAAATATGCTTATTAAACAAATTTAATTCTTATCCGCAAATAGCGGGCGAACCATGCCGCCGCCCAAGCCTCGACCGGCCAGGCGCCCGATGATTTCGACTAAGGGGGGAGTTGCGGGCAACGCCCGCCCCGCCCAGGGGATGCGGGCGGGGCGGAGTTTTTACAGCAGCGAAAAATTAATATCTTTCCAGCCAGTGGGCATAAGGCGCGGGCAGCGTCCAGGAGGGGCGCTCGATGCCCAGCTCGCGGGCGGCATAATAGCTCCAGTGCGGGTCGGCCAAATGCGCCTTGCCCACCATCACCAGATCCAATTGCCCGTCGCTGACGGCCTGCTCGGCGAGGGCCGGCGTGCCGAAGCCCCAGGCGGAAGCCACCGGGATATCCGCTTCTTCGCGCACCCGTTTGGCGATCGGCCCCATAAAGGCCGGCGCCCAGGGAATATTGGCGTCGGGCGTGGAGAAACCGATGCTGACGCTGAGCATATCCAGCCCGCCCTGCCTGAAACGGCGGGTCAATTCAATGGATTCGCTCAGGGTTTGTTCATCGCGGCCGTCGAATTCCAGCACGCCGAAGCGGGCGGTCAACGGCAGATGTTCCGGCCACTCGGCGCGCACCGCCGCCAGGGTTTCCAGCAGGAAACGGCTGCGGTTATCGAAGCTGCCGCCGTATTCGTCATCGCGCTGATTGGAATGAGACGAAAAAAAGCTCTGTCCCAGATAACCGTGGGCAAAATGCAGCTCCAGCCACTCGAACCCGGCTTCCCGGGCGCGGCGGGCCGCGGCCGCGAAATCATGGCGCACCCGCGCGATATCGTCACGGGTCATGGCCCGCGGAACCTTGGGCAGGTTGGCGCCAAACGCCAGCGCCGACGGGGCGATGGTCTGCCAGCCGCGCGAGTCATCTTCGGCGATATGATCGTCTCCTTCCCAGGGGCGATTGGCGCTGGCCTTGCGTCCGGCATGGCCGATCTGGATGCCGGGCACCGCGCCCGCCGCCTTGATGGCCTTGACCACCGGCACGAACGCCTGCGCCAGGTCGTCGTTCCAGATACCAGCGCATCCGGGGGTGATGCGGCCTTCGGGGGCCACGGCGGTGGCTTCGACGATGACCAGCCCCGCGCCGCCGCGCGCCAGCGAAGCCAGATGCACGTGATGCCAGTCGTTGATCAGGCCGTCATCGGCGGAATACATGCACATCGGCGGTACGGCGATGCGGTTTCTGAGGGTGATATCTTTAAGTTTAAAGGGTTGGAATAACGCTGACATGAAGGTTCCTATTGCGATCGGTTATGATTCCATAGTTCGATATTATTCGAATAATGGATTTATGACAACCCTTAGGTTATCATTGATGCATGCGACCTTTTAAACACCCCGCCGCCAATGAATTTGTCCTTGAACGCGTCCTGTACGCCTTGAGCGACCCGATCCGCCTGGAAATCGTACGGCGCCTGGCCCTGCTCGGCGCCGCCAGCTGCGGCGAACTGGACGGCGGGCGGCCTAAATCCAGCGTATCCCATCATTTTCGCGTGCTGCGCGATTCGGGCCTGGTGCATACCCAAAATGCCGGCACCGCCCATATCAACACGCTGCGCCGCGCGGAAATGCACGGCCGGTTTCCGGGACTGCTGGAAGCGATTCTGGCGCAGGCCGAGTAAAGCCCCCGGTCAACCCCGCTGTTCCCCCCTGAAGTAATGTCCCGGCGACGTGCCGAGGGACTTTTTAAACATGGTGATAAAAGCGGTCACCGAATCATACCCCAGTTTTTCCGCCACCTGCTGCACCGGCATGCGATCGGAAAGATGCCCCAGCGCGATAATCAGGTGCAACTGCTGCCGCCAGCGGCCAAAGGTCAGCCCCGTCTCCCTGACGATAAGGCGCGCCAGCGAGCGTTCGCTCATGGCCGACTGCTGCGCCCACTGGGCCAAAGTGCCGCGGTTGGCGGGATCGGCCAGCAGAATATCGGCCATGCGGCGCAGCGTGGGATGGCGCGGGATCGGCAGGTTAAGATGTTCATGGGGCATTTGCACCAGCTCTTCGAGCAGCAGCGTCACCAGCCGGCCGGTAAAACTGTCCGCCTGGTAAACCGGCGACAACCGGGACAGGCGCAGGATCAGCTCGCGCAGCAGCGGCGACATGGATAGCGTGCAGCAGCGATCCGGCAATAGCGCCGCGCCGGGTTCGACGAATAAAAAGCACACTACGGTATTGGCCGTAACGCGATTGCTGTGGGATAACCCGCCCGGAATCCACACCGCCCGCTGCGGCGGCACCATCCATAACGCATCCGGCACCGAGCAGGTCACGCTGCCGCGCAGCGTCAGGACCAGTTGCCCTTTGCGATGGCGGTGCACGGGGATTTCGCGCAGATTATCGGTCACCTGTACCCCCAGCGCCACGGCCGGGCAGTGATTGCTATCGGGATCGAAATCCGCCAGCAGGGATTGGGTAAACATGGATTTAATGTCTTAATTTAGCGTTTATTTGTCATAGTAGCTTAATTCTAACGGCCGATAAACGGGTAAGATCGCAGCACGATTGCTAACACAGGTGTTTTATGTCCCGTCCTAACCCCCTTGATTTGAATGCCGCAGCGCGGGGCCGTCCGCTGTTGCTGGCAACCGGTATTGTGCTGATCGCCGCCTGCCTGCGCGCGCCTTTTACCAGCGCCGCGCCGCTGCTGAACCTGATCCGGGAAAGTTTCGGCCTCGGCACCACCCAGGCCGGCATGCTGACCACGCTGCCGCTGCTCGCCTTCGCGGCCGTCTCGCCGTTCGGCGCGCGGCTGGCGCGCGCATTTGGTTTTGAGCGCGCCCTGTTCGGCGCGTTGCTGCTGATCGTGGGCGGCATTGCGCTGCGTTCGTTTAATGCCGTCCCGTGCCTGTATCTCGGCACCGCCGTGCTGGGCGGCGGTATCGCCATCGGCAATGTGCTCTTGCCCGGCCTGTTGAAACGGGATTATCCGGATAAAATCGCCCTGCTGACCTCGGCCTACGCCCTGGCGATGGGGATGGCGGCGGCGCTGGGCTCGGCGGTGATGATCCCGCTGGTCAATGGGGCGGGATTGAGCTGGCCCCTGGCGCTGGGCCTGTTGATTATCCTGCCGCTGCTGGCGGCCATAGGGTGGTTGCCGCAGTTGAGGTCGCCGCGGCGCGAACTGGTGCCAATGGCGCCGTCCCGGTCCGTTAAATCCGGCGCGGTGGGGGACGGCGCGGCGCGGCGGCCCGCGGCCGGGCGGATCTGGTCGTCGCGGCTGGCCTGGCTGGTCACCTTGTTTCTGGGGTTCAACTCGTTTATCTACTACGTGATTGTGAGCTGGCTGCCGGCCATTCTGATCGCCGCGGGCTATTCGCCTGCGCAGGCCGGCTCGCTCCACGGGCTGATGCAGTTGACCTCGGCGCTGGCGGGGCTGCTGGTGGGGCCCGTCGCGGGGCGCATGCGGGATCAGCGGGTCATTGCCCTGGGCGTATCCCTGCTTTGCCTGCTCGCCCTGGCGGGGTTGGCGCTGTATCCCGCATTGGCGGTATTATGGACCGCGCTATTTGGTTTCGGCTCGGGAGCGGCGATTATCCTCGGGCTGATGTTCGTCAGCCTGCGGGTCCATACCTCCCATCAGGCGGCGGCCCTGTCGGGCATGGCGCAATGCGTCGGGTATCTTCTGGCGGCGACGGGACCGATCCTGATTGGCGCCCTGCGCGACGCCGCCGGCAACTGGGAAAGCGCGCTGCTGATGTGCGCCGCATTGTGCCTGGTAATGGCGTGGCTGGGAATGCTGGCGGGGCGGAACCGGCAAATCGCCGCTTAGCGCTTACGCCAGGTAGCGCCTGAACCAGCCCAGGGTGCGTTCCCAGGCGAGATCCGCCGCCGCCTTATCATAACGGGGCGTGGAATCATTGTGGAAGCCGTGGTTTACCCCGGGGTAGATATAGGCTTCGTAGGTTTTGCCGGCCGCCTTGAGCGCCGTTTCATAGGCCGGCCAGCCTTCATTGATGCCATGATCCAAGCCGGCGTAATGCAGCAGCAAAGGCGCCTTGATGCGGGGCACGTCTTCGGCCCGCGGCTGCCGGCCGTAGAACGGCACGGCGGCGCCGAGTTCGGGATAAGCGACGGCGGCCGCATTGGCGACGCCGCCGCCATAACAGAAGCCCGTAATGCCCACTTTGCCGTTGGTGCGTTCATGGCGCGACAGAAATTCAACGGCGGCGAAGAAATCATTCATCAATTTCGTCGGGTCCACCTGCTGTTGCAGCTCCCGCCCTTTATCGTCATTGCCGGGATACCCCCCCACCGAGCTCAGGCCATCGGGCGCGAGAGCGATAAATCCCGCCTTGGCGAGGCGGCGCGCCACGTCTTCTATATAGGGATTAAGCCCCCGGTTTTCATGCACCACCACCACCGCGGCCGCCGGGCCGGCGCCGGTGGGACGAACATAATAACCGCGCACGTCGCCGTGGCCGCGCGGCGATGGATAGGTGATATATTGCGCATTAATGGCGGGATCGGTAAATTCCACCTGCTGGGCCAGGGCATAATTGGGGCTCATCAGGGACAGGATGCTCGCCGCCGTCAGGGTGCCGAGGGTGAATTTGGCGGCCAGATCGAGGAACTCCCGTTTGGTGATTTTGCCATGGGCATAATAATCGTACAACTCAAGCAATTCCTGGGGAAAGTCTTTTGCGGTAAGACGCGCCATAAGCCGTGCTCCTGCCTGCGGGGTTTGGCTTAATTTAACAGGATTCCAACATAAAACGGAAGACGTTTTGCGCATTTTATCGCCACTGCGCGCCGGCAGCGGCCGGCGCCAGGGTTTATTTGATCCAGGGAAAAGCGGTGCGGTACTGCCGTTCGAACGTCAGGATGGTATCGAGATACCCTTGGGTCAGGGCGATATCGTCAATGCCTTCAACCAGGCTTTTTTTACGCAGCGGATGGATGTCGAACGCGTAGGCTTGGTTATGCAAATCCCACACCTGCTGGTGTTCCAGATCGATGCGGATGCGCGCCCCGGTGTCGCCGCGCAATTGGTTGCGCAGGGCAACGCAGGTTTCGTTGGGCAGAATCACCGGCAGCAGGCGGTTTTTATAGCAATTATTAAAAAAGATATCGCCAAAACTTGAGGCGATCACCGCCCGAACGCCGAATTCCGCCAGCGCATAGACCGCCGTCTCGCGCGATGAACCACAGCCGAAATTGCGATCGGCCACGATAATGCCGCCGTCGCGGTAAGGCGGCTGATTGAGGATAAAATCGCCCTTTTCGTTGCCTTCCCCATCGAAACGCCGATCGTGAAAGGCGATGCGGGCGAAGGCCGGGCCGCGCGGGATTTTATTAAACCGCGTGGGACAGATTTGATTGGTATCCACATTGGGTTCATCAAAGGGGATGCCGGTAGCGGCGATATTCAGTAATGACGTCATAAGGCAGTTTCCGCAAAGGTGCGTACATCGGTCAAATAACCGGTCAGCGCGGCGGCGGCGGCCATTACCGGGCTGACCAGGTGCGTGCGGCCGTTTACTCCCTGCCGGCCGCGGAAATTACGATTGCTGGTGGACGCGCAGCGCTCCCCTTCCGCCAGCACATCGCCGTTAATGGCGGTACACAATGAGCATCCGGCGTCGCGCCATTCAAAGCCCGCATTGATAAAAATCTTGTCCAGCCCTTCCCGCTCGGCCTGGCGTTTCACCGCCGAGGAACCGGGCACGATCCAGGCCGGCACCTGCGCCCGGCCCTGGTGGGCGATACCGGCCGCCGCCCGCAGATCCTCGATTCTGCCGTTGGTGCAGGAGCCGATAAATACCCGATCGATTTTTATCGAGGTTACCGGCGCGCCGGCGGTTAATCCCATATAGTCCAGCGCCGCCGCCACCTCCTGGCGCTCATCGCCATCCTCGATCGCCGCCGGGTCGGGCAAGCGGCCGTCAATGGCGAGGGCGTGCTCGGGACTGGTGCCCCAGGTGACCGTGGGCGAGACGCCGTTCAGATCAAGCGTCATCTCCCGGTCGAACACCGCGTCGTCGTCGGAGGGCAAGGTACGCCAGTATGCCAGCGCTTGCCGCCAGTCTTCGCCGGCGGGCGCAAACGGCCGGTCCTGCAAATACGCGTAGGTGGTTTCATCCGGCGCGACGATGCCGGCCCGACCCCCCGCTTCCACCGCCATATTGCACAGCGTCATGCGCTGTTCCATGGACATCCGGCTCACCGCCGGCCCGGCATATTCAATAATATGCCCGAGGGCGCCGCCGGCGCCGATCAAAGCAATCAGCGCCAGGTTGATATCCTTGGCGCAGACGTAGGGAGCCGGCTCGCCCGCCAGATTGACCCGCAGGGTTTTAGGCCGCCGCAGCCATAGCGTCTGGGTCGCCAGTACGTGGCGGGCGTCCGACGCGCCGATACCGAAGGCCAGGCAGCCGAAGGCGCCGTGGGTGGTGGTATGCGAATCCGCGCCGCCAATCAGCAGGCCGGGTTGGGTGATGCCCTGCTCCGGCGCCACCACGTGCAAAATTCCCTGATTGGGATCGTCGGGGCCGAAGTAGCGGATGCCGTGATGGCGGACATTGTCGCCGAGCCGCAGGATCATATTGCGGATGGCCGGATCGCTGATGCCCTCCACGCCCCGCTCCCGGCCGGTGGTAGGCAGATAATGATCGGAACAGGCGATGATCTGCTCCGGCCGGTAAACCTGCTTGCCCAAGGCATTTAACGCCTCAAAAGCATGGCTGGACCCTTCGTGGACCAGCAGATTGTCCAGATAGAGCAATTGCTCGCCGTCGATATCCACTATCCGGTGACGATCCCAGATTTTTTCGGCCAGGGTCTTGCCCCGGCGGTTGTCAACGCCATTGTGGTCCACCGTACTCATTGTCATCGCTCCCGGGCTGCGCTTATTTCACATTGATAAAATTTTGGCCGGACATCAGCCGGTACAGAACAAACGAGCCGAGGCTCAGCGCCACGACAATCAGCGCCATGGCCGCAGCCTGCTCGACCGCGCCGGTTTCCAGATATTCCATGACTTTGGTGGACATCACCTGGGTGGACGGCTGCGCCAAAATCGCCGACATGGTCAATTCCCGCAGGCCAAAGGCGAAAATCAGCAGCGCCCCGGCCCACATGCTCGGTTTTAACAGCGGCAGGGTGACGGCGGTCAGCGTGCGCAGCCAGCCGGCGCCGGCGACCCGCGCGGCTTCCTCCAGTTCAGGGGCGATTTGTTTGAGCACCGCCCGGGACAGCACAAAGGAGATCGGCAGCTGTTTGGCGACATAGGCGATCAGCAGGATGGTGAAGGTGCCGTAGAACCAGTCCAGGTAGCCGAGCATAATGGCCACCGCGAAAGTTATGGCCGGGAAACCGTAGGCGATGAAAATCGTCGCGGTGACCAGCCCCCGCCCGGCAATGGCCGTACGCTCAACAAACCAGGCGAACAGCACGCCGAGGATAATGCAGATAAATGCCGCCGTCGCCGACAGCAATAGGCTGTGTTTTATCGTATCCAAAACCGAGAACGTGGGGTCGAAGATCATCGCGAAATGATCCAGCGTCAGGTTGGCGAAGGCGACCTCGTCGCCAAACGCCGTCAGTAACGAGAGTAGCGCCAGGGCGGCCAGCGGTAAAAACGCGGTGACGAAAAATACCGTGCCGCAAAAGGCCGCCCCCACCCAGCGCCCCCACCCGAGACGCACCGGCAGCGCTTTGGCCCCGGCCTTGCCGGACAAGGTGCGGTAGCGGATATCCCGGATCAGCAGGCGTTGCAGCAACAGGCTCGCCAGAGTGAAGACCACAATGGGAAACGCCAGCGCCGCCGCCTGCTCAAAATGGGGCGGAAACGTGAGCAACTTATAGATTTTGGTGGTGATAACCGAAAAGTTCGCCATGGTGCCGATCGCCGCCGGCGCGCCGAATGACGACAGCGCATCAAGGATCACCAGAATGGCGCTGGATAATACCGCCGGCCTGACCAACGGCAGGGTAATCTTAAATGCGGTGCGCGCCCGGCCGGCGCCCAGCACGCGGGCGGCCTGTTCATAACCGGGATCGATATTCACCAGCGCGGCGGAAACGGTGAAAAACACCAGCGGGTACAGATGGGCGATTTCAATAAACACCAGTCCGCTGAAGCTGATGATATTGAAAAACGGCGTGACGGTGCCGAACAGCCCGTGCAGCAGTTTGTTCAGGTAGCCGGAATGCGGCGCCGCCAGGAAAATCCAGGCGATGACGGTGATAAACGACGGCACCACAAAAGCGATGGCGGCGCTGAGGCGAATCAGCGTTTTTCCCGGCATATCGGTGCGCGATACCAGCCAGGCCATGGGCAGCCCCAGGGTCAGCGCCCCGCCGGTGACGCTCGCCGCCAGCAGCGCGGAATTCATCGCGGCCTTGGTCATGCCGGCGTCGGAAAACGCCTTCACCAGCGGTCGCAGGGTTACCGCGCCGGAATCGCCGGCGATGCCCAGGCGCACCAGCATCGCCATGGGATATATAATCAGCGCCCCGAGCACCAATAAGGCGGCGGTGAGAATCAGTATTTTTCCCGGTTCCGCCGCCACCCGGCGCCAGCGGACGGCCACCTTATCCGCCAGGGGCCCGGCATAGCGGCGCGCCCGTTCCGGCGCCGGAGCGGCGCTCATTTTCATCATGGTATCACCCACGCCTCATCGGGATTAAAAGAGACGGTCAGCCCGTATTCGGCGGCGCCGGCCCATTGCCGCGGGGTTTGCACCCGCAGCGGATAACCCGCCACCTCGATCATCAGATCGTAGCGGCTGCCCAGAAACGAGGAATCGATAATCCGGCCGCGCATGCCGCCTACGGCGGCGGGGTCGAAAGAAATCGCTTCCGGGCGCACCGATACCGCCACCGCATCGCCGATACGGCAGGTAGCTATCGCCTGGTCCGACGACGCGGCCCAGAAAGGCTCGCCCAGCGCGGACTGAACCAGCAGGCGGCGGGTGTTGGCATCGAGCCCCGCCACCGTACCCTCAATCAGATTGGTGGTACCCACAAAAGAGGCGACAAAGCGCGACAGGGGCCGGCGGTAAATGGCCTCCGGAATATCGCACTGTTCGATGCGGCCTTGGTTCATCACCGCGATCCGGTCCGCTATCACCAGCGCTTCTTCCTGATCGTGGGTAACATAGAACATGGTGATGCCGTTTTGCGTATGCAGGCGCTTGAGTTCAAAGCGCATCTCTTCGCGTAAGCCCGCGTCCAGATTCGAGAGCGGCTCATCGAACAACAGCAGGCTCGGCTCGGCGATAATGGCCCGGGCCAGCGCCACCCGCTGCTGCTGTCCGCCGCTCAGGTCGCCGGGGTAGCGTTGGGCCAGGCCGTCGAGGTGGACGAGTTTCAGCACGTCGTCCACCTTACGCCGGATGGCGGCCCGATTATCCCCGGCGATGGCCAGGCTGAACGCCACGTTGTCATACACGGTTTTATGGGGCCAGACGGCATAATTTTGGAAAACCATGCCCAGTTGGCGGCGCTCCACCGGCACAAACGCGCCGCGTCCCGACGCCAGCCGGCCCGCCAGGTGGATTTCCCCACCGTCCGGCTCGATAAAACCGGCCACCATCCGCAGGGTAGTGCTTTTGCCACAGCCGCTCGGCCCCAGCAGTACCAGGCTTTCCCCTTCATTGACCCTTAAATCGACCCCGTCCACCACCGGGGTATCCCCCAGCCGTTTTCTCAAGCCGATAAGTTCCAGGCGGGCGGGGCGGGCAATGGGATATTCAGCAGCCATCGTGGTTACTCGCGACCGAACGTTTTATTAAAACGGTTGAGGAAATCCTGCGTCGCCTTCTCGCTGGAGAGGCCGGTCAGATCCACATTAAACGGCTTGAAATCCGCCAGATTGGGCAGGCCAGCCACCGTTCCGGCATCGGAATTGGTGGGCCAGTATTTGCCGGCGTCGGCCCGCAATACCTGGCCCTGGGTGCTGGTAAGCACTTCCAGCAGCAATTTGGCCGCCGTCGGATGCGGGGCATTGGCCATCACGCCGCTCGGCTGCTGGGTCACCAGCGTCCCTTCGTCCAGGCTGTATAAATCGATGGCCTGCCCCTGTTCTTTGGAGGTCAGTACATTAATCGATGACACCATCAGCGAAACGCTGCGCTCGCCGGACGCCAGAATCCGCGCCGCTTCGGGATTGCCGCGCACAAACAGCACCTCCTGTTTGGCCAGCTGTTCCAGATAAGGCCAATCGATTTTGCCGGTTTGCAGCAGGGCTAGAAAGAAGGTCAGGCTATTGCCGGCGGTGGAAGGGTCCGCCAGGACGATTTTGCCTTTCCATTTGGGATCGAGAAAATCCGCCAGCGTATGGGGCAAGGCGCTTTTATCGGGGAACGCGCGGCTGTTATAGGCGGCGGGCAAAAGAAAAATGCCGGTCGAATAATAGGCCCCGTCCGCATCGGCATAATCCGGCGCCAGCGTGGCGAAAGCCGAGACTTTGTAGGGCAGGTAAAACCCTTTTTGTTTCCATAAAACGGCCACGTAAGGCTGGGTCATGGAGGTCACGTCGGCGCGGTATTGTTTTGCCGCGCGTTCCGCTTCAATCTGGGTAATCAGGTCCGGCGCTTTTTTGCCGACAATGGTGAGCCGGATTTTCGGGAAATTGGTTTTCCATAACTCGCTGAGTAGCTTTGAGTCTTCGGTACGGGCCGGGGAATAATAAATGACTTCTTTTTCATTATTGGCTACGGCCGAGGAATAAAGCTGTTGGTACACCTCCCCGGTTAATGTCAAGTTTTCCGTGCAAAGGGCCAGGGATGACAATGAAGCGGATAACGCTGTCGCCAGCAGGATATTTTTCACGACAGTAAATGCCATAATAAGAACGCCTTCGCTAAGATCGGGAGATGCACGGTGGATGGGCTATTTAAAACATCATTGGAACCGGCATTAACCGCCGGTATAGAACAATATTCATCAGGACTTATTCGATGGCATAACGGCCTTCTTTGACAATCTCCGCGATGGTGCCGTCCGGCGCGCGGAATTTCAGCGCTCCCGACCCAGGCGGTGAAAGAATCTCGCCGCCCAATGCTTTGATTTTCCCGGCGATTTCATCCTGATCGTCCACCGACACGCCATAATGATGGATACGTGGTCCCGGCCCTGAGAGCAATGCCTCTTCGTGATCTTCGTTATCGTATTGCACCAGCGTAAAGTCGATATGTCCGTCGGTCAGATGCCGGGACGAGTGCTGGCGTTTATGTTCCGTCTTGATTTGTTTAAAACCAAATACCTGCTCATAAAATTTAGTGGCATATTCAAGATCATCGACTTTAAGCGCCAGATGAACGATGCGCGAAGCGCCCATATTATTCTCCAGATACGAACGGTAAAAAAAGCCATTATTCAAGCCGCTTTACCGAATCATCATTAAATTAAGTAAGATATCGCGCGATTATTCTCAGCCGTTAACGCTTAACTTAAGACACCCGGCAAAAATAGACTAACAGCTGGGGTCGTTGCTGTTAACGCACGATTTATGATAACTAAAGTCAAATAACGTGATAAACGGTGGGTGTTCTCTAAACAGGTTATTAAACGGCGAGGATAATCATGGGGCGCAATATAATGCGGCGGAAAAAAATTTTGCCCGCCCGGCCGGCCCGATCCCCTTAACGGATCGCGGGCCGGCTGGAGGACCATCTCAGGAACGGGTTTGCTCCCTATGCGCCTTGATGTAAAAATGGCTTAACTGTTCGATGATTTCAACCATCAGCGGATCGTCCCCTTGCCCTTGGTGCCGGGCCATGCCGATGTCCACCAATCTCAGCACTTCGCTGGCAATCGTCGCCGACGTGCCCAGATCGTTGGCCAGCGCCATTGCCGAACGCATATCTTTTGCCGCGATGGCCAGGGTGGCCCCGCTGGCATAATCGGTTTGCCACGCCAGCGGCACCCGGTGCACCAGCGCCCAACTGCTGCCGCTGCTGATGCCGATCACCTTGATAATCGTGTCCGGGTCCAGCCCCGCCTTGACGCCGGCCACCACCATTTCCGAGGCCGAAGCCAGGGCGGCGAATAGCATCGCCTGATTGATGGTCTTCATCGTCGCCCCCAATCCCACGTCCGCGCCGACGTTGATCACATTTTTGCCCATCGCCTGCAACACCGGCAGCAGGGTTTGCTGTAACGCCAGCGGACCGGATGCCATGATGGTCAGCGACGCGGCGCGCGCCCCTTCCACCCCGCCGCTGACCGGCGCGTCCAGCACCTGGAATTTGCCCGCGGCCCGCGCGGCCAGTTCCCTGACATATACCGGCGAAAGGCTGCTCATAATAATCAGGGTGGTATTTTTGTCCGCGCCGGCGGCAAAACCGTTCTCGCCCCAGACCGCCGTTTCGGCCTGGTCGGTATTCAATACCATCAGCACCGCGGCGTCGGCGGCTGCGGCCAGCTCGGCCGGGGATGCCGCCGCCTTGACCTCGATCTGCGCCATACGTTCCCGGCTGTCGGGCCGTGGATCGAAACCCAGCACGGAGTAGCCGGCGGCGGACAAATTTTTCGCCATATTCCAGCCCATTTGCCCTAAACCAATCATGCCGATATTCATCGTTTTGTTCTCCGTAGTAGGGGGGTTATTGCGCCGTCCAGCCGCCGTCCACCAATAAATGGTGACCGGTAACCAAATCGGCGCCCTCCGAAGCCAGATACACCACCGCCGCAGCGACTTCCGATGCCCGGCCCAGGCGCTTGATCGGGATGCGCCGCATGACTTCGTCGGCGATTTCCCGGTCCTGGAACGCGATCTTCAATAAGGGCGTATCAACGAAGGTCGGGCCGACGCAATTGACCCTGATCCCCTGCTCCGCCCACTCGATGGCCATAACCTTGGACATATGCACCAGGCCGCCTTTGCTGGCGGCATAGGCGGAGCGCTTGTAAAAACCCACCTCGCCGATTTGCGAAGCCATATTGATAATCCGACCGGGACGTTTGGTGTCCAACATCCGCCGGCCCACTTCCTGGCTTAAAAAAAACACCGATTTTAAATTCAGCGCGAGCAGGTAGTCCCATGTGTCCTCATCAACATCGACGGCCGATTGCTGAATATTGGTGCCGGCGTTATTCACCAGGATATCAATGGGACCGACCTCGGTTTCAATTTGGGTAACCAGCCGATTAAAACCGTGAATATCGATCAGATCGGCCTGGAATGGAAACATATTGCCGCCGTATTCTTCTTTGGCGGTACGGGCGACCTGCTCCAGCAACGCCTTGTCGCGGGCGACAATGGCCACCGTCGCGCCGGACTCCGCCAGCGCATGGGCGATGGTTTCGCCCAGCCCTTTGCTGGCGCCGGTCACCACGGCGATTTTGTTATCAAGACGGAACCCCGGGAAATACCGCATCTATCCTCCTAAGCATGGTTACCGCCGCGTCCTGCAACACCGAAACGGCCCCGAACGCGCCGGGTTTGGTTAAAATAAACGGATGGCCGGTGCCCGGCAGCGTGGCGATGGGCACGGTCGCGGAAAATTCGCCGGTGACCCGCATGCCGCGCCAGCCCAGCAGATCGAATAACGCGCCGGTGGTCTCGCCGCCGACGACAAAAATCCCGGCGTCGGGTAATTGACGCACCGCGGCGGCAAAGGGCGTCGCCAGGGCCTGCGCCAAATCCCGATCGCTCCAGCCCCGGTCCCGGCAGAACCGGCCCACCTCGTCGGCGGTGTTTTTGGCGTCGGTATGCACCAGCAGCACCGGCGCGGTGGCGCGGGCGATCTCCTGGCGGATACGGCTTAGCTCTGGTTCGCCGCCGGCATTGAACAGGGCGCCGACCCGCAGCGCAATATTGGCCGCGCCGTGCCCGATCAGGTAATCCACCTGCGCCACCGTGGCGCTGGACGTGGACCCCACCAGCACCACCAGCCGCGAAGCCCGGGCCGGCGGGCGCATATCCGGCCCGCCCGGCAAGCCGGCCAGCGCGCTGCCCAGGCCATAGACGCCGGCAAAGGCATTGATGCCGGCGGCCCTGGCGCCGTTGGCAATCTGCTGTATGTCGCGTTGCGTTTGCGCATCGGCGACGATTACCTGGCCGCGATTGGCGCCGAGCCAGGCGCGGACGGCGTCTTCGCCGGCGCGCACCGCCGCCAGCGGCAGCGATAAAGGCGGCCGGCCCAACGCCTGCGCCACCAGCGCGATGACATCCACCCCCTGGCGGCCGGACTGCCATTGACAGCCCGCCCGAACCTCAATTTTCATCGCCGGGCAGGCCGGTACGATGACCAGCCGTTCACCGGTAGCGCGGGCAAAGGCCGCCAGTTCGGCCGCGACATTGCCTTTCAAGGTGCTGTCGATTTTCTTCATCAGCAGGCCGAATCCGGCTTGCCGCAATTGCCGGACCGCCAGTATTACCCGCTGCTCCGCTTGGGCCGCCGGCATGTAGCGGCTGCCGGTTTCCACGATCAGCGTACGCCGTTCGACGCGCCCGTCCGGTTGCAAACGCAAGACGGGAACCGGTTTGCCGGGACGGACGATTTCGCCGGCGATGGCGGCCCCGCCCGTCAGATCGTCGGCGATGATACCAATACAAGATCCCGCCATATTGTCTCCCACTGTGGCTCCATTTCTGGCTGCGTTACCGGGTCATCCGCGCCGGTGCCGGGCTTTGGTCAGGGCCAGTTCTTCGGCCTGCTTCACCGCGCGGGAAAGCAGCTCGGGTTTGGCGATGCCCTGCCAGGCGATATCGAACGCCGTCCCGTGACCGGCGGTGGTGCGGATAATGGGCAGACCGACGGCATAGGTCACATAGCCGAACCGTTTGAGCGGAATAGTGCCCTGGTCGTGATACATGGCCAGGATGGCGTCATATGCCCCTTGCTCCGCGGCATAAAACAGGCTGTCGGCGGCCAGCGGATCGCTGACGTTCATGCCTTTGCGGCGGCAGTTCTCCAGGGCGGGCCTGATATGTTCGATTTCCTCCATGCCCAGCACGCCGTTTTCACCGGCATGGGGATTGAGGCCGGCCACGCCGATGCGCGGATTGGCAAAACCGAACTCTTCGCGCAGCGAGGTATGCAGTTCGCCCATAATGCGTTCTATGCGCGGCTGTTTGACCCGCGCCACCGCTTCGAGCAACGAACAATGGGCGCTGACCAGGCTGACCCGCAGCGGGCCCCCGACCATAATGGTATGAAACGCGGTGGTCCCGGTCAGGTGGGCGAAGATTTCGGTTTGTCCTTCGAATTTGTGCCCCGCCAGATGAAAGGCCTCTTTATTGGCCGGCGCGGAACAGATAGCGCTCACCTCCCCCGCCAGCGCCAGCCGGGTGCTAAGCGTAATGGCATCCACCGACGCCTGGCCGCATATTTTGCTGATGCGGCACGGAACCACCTGCCGATAACCCAGGGGAACATCCAGCACCCAGACGACGCCGGGCAGGCGCCGCGCCTCCTGGGGGCGGGCGATGGTGCGAATCTCCACCTCCAGCCCGATATGATCGGCCACCCGGCGCAGCAGCCCGGCGGAGCCGATCAGCACCACCGGCGTCTGCGGCATCAACGTCTCCGTCGAGGCCACCTTAAGGCTTAATTCAGGGCCGGTGCCCGCCGGATCGCCGACGGTGATGGCAATGGGTTTAATCGTATGCATATTTTTTCGACCCCTTATGGTTTATCAAAGCCCATCTTCCCCGGAGAGAGCACCCCTTGCGGGTCCAGCGCCTGTTTCAGCTTCGCCAGCACCGCCAGGCTGCCGCCGTGTTCACGGGCCATCCACTGTTTGCGCGCTTCGCCCACCCCGTGGTGGTGGCTTATGGAACCGCCGTATTCCAGCACCGTGCGCATGGTGATATCCCACACTTTGCTAAAACGGCTCACCGCGTCGTCTTTATCTTTGCCGGTAATGAAAAAGATAAAATAGATGGCGCCGCCGTTGCTGTAAAAATGAGAAAAATGTGCATAGGCATTGTCGGCATAAGGCGCGATGGCCCCCAGCACTTTACCGTGCAGCGTTTCCAGCGCGTGCCAGCCGGCGGCGATTTCGATGGCGTCGGCAAAATCGAAGTCCCCGGCATTGCCGCGATCCAGCCAACCGGCGTCATAGCGGGTTTTTTCCCATATTTCGCCGGGCGCCACGCCCAGATCCTCGCCGCCCTGGGCGGCGGCGATGCGCAGCGACTCGGCCTGTTCCGCGGCGGCCACCGCCGGATTGCCGTCAAAAGCCAGCACCAGCAACACCCGGTTGGCCGCTTCCAGACCGCTTTTTTCAAAAATGTGCACCGCTTCTTTCTCGTCATACAGCCGGATCACCGCCGGCGTAATCCCGGCATCCAGCAATTGGCGCACCGCCTTCAGGCCATGGGCCACCCCCTTGAAGGCCACGCCCCTCAGCAACAGGGACTGGGCCAGCGGCAATGTGCGCAGGGTAACGGAAGTGATGATGCCCAGCGTACCTTCGCTGCCGACAAACATCTGGGCGACGGAGGGGCCGGTGGAAGACCGCGGCGAAGCCGGGGTATGGATGATGCTGCCGTCGGGCAGCACCACTTCCAGCGAGGTGACGAAGTTTTCGATATTGCCGTATTTGCTGCTAAAGGTGCCCGAGGAGCGGGTAGCCACCAAGCCGCCGATGCTTGCCAGCGCCAGCGACTGCGGATAGTGGGGCAAACGCCGGCCGGCGGCGTTCAGAATCTGTTCCAGGTCGCCCCCCAGTACCCCCGCCGGCACCGTCGCTTCGCCGTTTTCGGCGTCCAGCACGGGCTTGCCGTCCAGGCCGGAAAGATCAATGCACAGATAACCGCGCCGGTTCACCACGCCGCCCACCACCCCTGAACCGGCGCCAAACGGCACGACGGGAATCCGATGCGTACCGGCGAATTTCAATAGCAGGGAGACATCATGGGCGGAACCGACCCGCACCACCGCCAGCGGAGTATGGGTATTCAGTTCCTCCCGCGACCATTTCGCCGCGATCGGCCAGCGGTCGAACGCCCGGGCCCTGCGCGTCTCGATATCGTCGTCGATTACGCATTCAGGCACCAGTTGCTTAAGCTGTTTAATGATGGATTCCGTATCGCTACTGCCGGGGTGTTGGCTGTTCATAACAATCCTTAATTTGTGGGTGGGTTCAAAGTATTGACATAAGGAACGACATAACAGGTTTTGTATTTACATATTACTGTATATTGTTTATATCACTCCGTCAAACGCGAAATCAACCAAGGTGACCACGCTATGTCAATCGAGACCGCAGAGAATAAAGTAAAGCCGCCATCGCAAAACAAAGCTACGCTGCGCTGGGTCATATTAGGCATGACCGCGCTGGTTTTAGTGCTCAACTATGCCGACCGCGCCGCTATCGGCGTCGCCGGCCCCCACATCATCAAAGAGCTCGGTCTTAGCGGTACGCAGTTCGGCTTAATCGCCAGCGCCTTCTTTTTCAGCTATTCCCCGTTCTCGTTTGTCGGCGGCTGGCTGTCGGATAAATACGGTCCGCGCAATGTCATGGGCATCGCCGTGGCCTGGTGGTCGCTGTTCACCGGACTGACCGCCCTGGGCAGCACCTTTATCACCATGTTTATCATTCGTTTCCTGTTTGGTTTCGGCGAAGGGCCGCAGGGCTCGGTTTCCACCAAAACCATGCATAACTGGTTCCCCCAGCGGCAAATGTCCACCGCCATGGGCCTGGCCCAGGGGGCGACGCCGCTCGGGGGCGCCATCGGCACGCCGCTGGTGGTGGCGTTGATCAATATCGCCGACTGGCGCTGGGCGTTTATTATCCTGGGGCTGCTGGGTATTTTTATCGCCATCGCCTGGTTCGTCGTGGTGCGCGATCGTCCCGACCTGCACCCCTGGGCCACGCAGCGCGATATCGAGATCCAGCGGGAAAAGCTGACCCAGCCGATCACCTCGCCGGATGAACAGGGAGAACCGTCCCTCGGCTTTTACTGCAAAATGCCGGTGCTGCTTGCCACCGCCGTCGCGTTTTTCGGTTATGGCTGGGTGCTGTTTACCTTTTTAACCTGGTTCCCGATCTATTTGTCCGAAGTGCGCGGCGTCGATCTTAAAGGCCTGGCGTTCGCCGGATCGCTGCCCTGGGTATTTGGCGTCATCGGTTTCGCCAGCGGCGGGTTTATCGCGGACGCGATCGCGCGCTTTACCGGCAACCCCATCGCGGCGCGCGCCACGATAATCGTGATCGGCCTGGTGGCCACCGCCATCCAGTTCGCGTTTATTACCTTTGTCGGTTCCACCCTGGGCGCGGTATTGTTAATGTCGGGAGTGGTGTTTTCCCTTTACATTACCGGGGCGCAATATTTTGCTATCATTGGCGATATTGTTCCCAGCCGGCGCCTGGGCGGCGTAATGGGGTTTGTCCATGCCATCGCCAACCTGTCGGGAATTATTTCACCGGTGGTCGCGGGTGAAATCATCGATCGCACGGGGAATTGGTCGCTGGTGTTTTTTACCGCGGCCGGGATCTGCCTGTTGGGCTGTATTCTGGTATCGTTCTTCGGTCGCGAACGGAAAATAGAGGTATACCTAAAAAAACATGAATCCAAAAGCTGAACCTCTGGTATCGGCCCGTCTTAAAAGCGATGTCGAATCCCCGCAGCAGCGGGCGACCGAGATGGTCGCCCGGACCATCCTGGAAAGGAAAATCGGCGAACGCCTGCCCAACGTCGCGGAATTCAGGGTCTCCATCGGCGTAGGGGCCGGCACCATCCAGAAAGCGCTGCAGGAGCTGCAAAACGACAATCTGGTGGTCCTGACCTCCAAACAGCGGCAAGGCACTTTTATCGTGGATAAAAACCTGGGCGGCTTATGGTCCATGGCGGGCTTCCATCCGCTGTCGGTGATTATGCCGCTGCCGCTGAGCTGGGAATTCCAGGGGCTGGCCACCGGATTGCGCGCGGCCCTGGACCAGTACAACGTGCCCTCTTCCTTTATTTTCGGCCACGGTTCCACCCAGCGTTCCAAGGCCCTGAGCGACTCATTATCACATGTGGCCGTGATGTCGACCTACGCGGCCAAAAAGGTGATTGCCGCCAAACCCGAGTTGTTTATTCACACCACCTATGACGCCGGCAGCTATTACGCCGCCGACTCGGTGATCGTCGTGGCCCGCGCGCCGCGCGAGCTGCTCCCCAAGAATTTGCGCATCGGCATCGATCGCCTATCCATCGATCACGCCATGCTGACGCAGCTGGAATTCCCCGATAATAATTACGTGGACGTCTCTTACGCCCATATTCCCGCGGCCCTGATCGGCGGCGCGTGCGATGTCGCCGTTTGGCATCACTCGGCGTTCGGCCTCTCCCTCAATCATCAAGAACTGGTGACCTGGCCGCTTTCCCCATCGGCGATGGCGTTATTGACCAACGAGATGTTTTCCGCGGCGCTGGTGCTAAATAAAGACAATACGGCGACGCGCGCGGTGCTGGACGAAATTAATATGGCCCAGGTGCGAACGGTGCAAAAAGAGGTGGTCGAAGGCAAACGGCTGCCGACCTATTAATTAACGTTGGCAAACACGATTGACTGGAGGCCGGCAGGCTCGATCCGCAGGGTTTACCCCGCCGGCGAAAGCGTCGGCGGGGCTGGCCGGTATCATTATTTGAATAAAAAAACAACTGTCATATTGTAAAAACAAACTCGCCCGTAGCAATTTCCTCTCATTACGCCGCATAAATATCACAATAAATTCAGATATATAAAAATAATCATCGCAAAAAAAAGCCACTAATAACCACCCTTGTTTTTCCAAAAATTTTAACAGGGCAATTATTTTATTTTTTTCTACCTTACCCTACTTGCGTGAATTTTATCCCCTCCCCACGATTTGCGCCCAGGAGAATAACATGCAACAAGAAGCGTTAGGTATGGTAGAGACCAAAGGATTAACCGCGGCGATAGAAGCGGCGGATGCGATGGTCAAATCGGCCAACGTCGTACTGATTGGCTACGAAAAAATAGGCTCGGGCTTGGTGACGGTATTTGTGCGCGGCGATGTTGGTGCGGTAAAAGCCGCCACCGACGCCGGCTGCGCCTCCGCCCGCCAGATCGGCGATGTAATCGCCACGCACGTCATCCCCCGTCCTCACTCCGACGTTGAAAATTTGCTGCCAAAGGGGCTTAGAGAATGAGTACCGATAACCTTGTCGACACCATTATCGCCGAGGTGCTCGGGAAAGTGGGCGAACAACAGGCCCCGACCGCGACGCCTCAACACAACAGACCCCAGGCGGACTCCATTATGTCAGAGAAAATTTGCTCGTTAACCGAATTTGTCGGCACCGCCATCGGCGACTCTATCGGCCTGGTCATCGCCAACGTCGACAGCGCGCTGCTGGAAGCCATGCATCTGGAAAAAAAATACCGTTCCATCGGCATTCTGGGCGCCCGCACCGGCGCCGGCCCGCAAATCATGGCGGCGGACGAAGCCGTCAAGGCCACCAATACCGAAGTCGTGGCGATTGAACTGGCGCGCGACACCAAAGGCGGCGCCGGCCACGGCTCGCTGGTCTTGTTCGGCGGCCAGGATGTCTCCGATGTAAAGCGGGCGGTTGAAGTGGCGCTTAACGAATTGGATCGCACTTTCGGCGATATCTACAGCAACGACGCCGGCCATGTAGAACTGCAATACACCGCGCGCGCCAGCTATGCGCTGGAAAAAGCGTTTGGCGCGCCGTTGGGCAGGGCCTGCGGCGTGATTGTCGGCGCGCCCGCCGCCCTTGGGGTGCTGATGGCTGACACCGCCATTAAAGCGGCAAATGTGGACGTCGTGGCCTATAGCTCCCCGGCCAAGGGCACCAGTTTCACCAATGAGGTGATTCTGATCGTTTCCGGCGACTCCGGCGCGGTTCGCCAGGCGGTCCGCTCGGCGCGTGAAATCGGCCTGGTGTTATTGGAAACCATGGGCGGCAAAGCGCCTTCGGCCACGACACCTTACATTTAACCTGTGTTGCTTTGATGCGGAGAACATAAAATGAGTCTTATATCACAGGGTTTTGGCGAACCGACCCAGCGGATAACAGCGCTGCGCGAACAGATCCTCGACACCACCCCCTGCATTGAAACCGACCGCGCCCGGCTGATTACTGAATCCTACCGGGAAACGGAAGCGCTGCCGATGGTGATTCGCCGGGCAAAAGCGCTGGAAAAAATCCTGGCGGAACTGCCGGTGACCATCCGGGACGGCGAATTAATCGTCGGCAGCCTGACCGTCGCGCCGCATTCGGCGCAAATTTATCCCGAGTATTCCAATATCTGGATTAAAGATGAATTCGAACGCCTGAATTTACGCAAGGGCGACCGATTCACTATTTCTGAACAGGCCAAACAGGAATTAACCGCCCTATTCCCTTATTGGCAGGGCAAAACCACCAATGAACTGGCCACGTCCTATATGCTCGCGCAGACGCGGGAATGCATGGCGGAAAATATCTTCACGGTGGGAAATTACTATTTTAACGGCGTAGGCCATGTCGCCGTGGATTATGCCAAGGTTTTGAACAAAGGCTATAAAGGCATCATCCAGGAAACCATCGCGGCAATGTCGGCCGCGGATAAAACCGATCCGGCCTACATTAAACAGGAGTCGTTTTATAAAGCGGTCATTATCGCCTGTAACGCCGCGATAAATTTCGCCCACCGTTATGCGGCCAAAGCCCGCGCCAGCGCCCAGGGCGCCGGTCCCGAACGGCAAAAAGAATTGCTTAATATTGCCCAGATTTGCGAGCGGGTGCCGGAAAACGGCGCCGGGAACTTCCATGAAGCCTGCCAGTCATTCTGGTTCGCCCATGCCATCATTCAGCTGGAATCCAACGGCCACTCCATCTCCCCGGCCCGCTTCGATCAGTATATGTTCCCGTTCCTTGAACAGGACAAATCCCTGGGTGACGAACAGGCCCAGGAGTTGCTGGATTGCCTGTGGGTGAAATTCAACGACATCAACAAGGTACGCGACGAGGGTTCCACCAAGGGTTTCGGCGGTTATCCCATGTTCCAGAATCTGATTGTCGGCGGCCAGACCCGCGGCGGCCAGGACGCCACCAACCGGTTGTCGTTTATGGCGATGGCCGCCACTGCCCATGTACGGCTGCATGAGCCTTCGCTATCGGTGCGCATGTGGTCGAAATCACCGGATGATTTATTGCTCAAGGCCTGCGAAATCAGCCGGATGGGCATGGGCATCCCGGCTTATTATAACGATGAAGTGGTTATCCCGGCGCTGGTCAACCGCGGCCTGACGCTGGAGGATGCGCGCGACTACGGCATTATCGGCTGCGTTGAGCCGCAAAAACCGGGTAAAACCGAAGGCTGGCACGATGCCGCATTTTATAATATGAGCAAGGTGCTGGAAATTGCGCTTAACAACGGGCGCAGCGGCAACAAACAGCTGGGACCGCAAACGGGCGAGCTGACATCCTTTCATAGCATCGATGACATTATCGACGCCTATCGCAAGCAAAATGAGTATTTTGTCTACCATCTGGCGGTAGCCGACAACAGCGTGGATCTGGCCCATGCGGAACGCGCGCCCCTGCCATTCCTCTCCAGCATGGTCGATGACTGTATCGGCCGCGGCAAGACCGTGCAGGAAGGCGGCGCGCACTATAATTTCACCGGACCGCAGGGTGTGGGCGTCGCCAACGTCGGCGACTCGCTGATGGCGATTAAGCGCCTGGTATTTGACGAAGGCAAACTGTCACTCGCTCACCTGAAAGCGGCGCTTGACGCCAACTTCGGCATTCCCGCCGGCGCGGCCGAGACTGCGCCGGCGCCTGCCGGCAGCGGCCTGGAAAAAGACGCCGCCTATAATCTGGTGCTGGAAGCGGTGAAGAAGGTGCTCGGCGAGAGCGGCGCGCAGGCGCTGTCCGCGCTCGGCGCCGACGCGCCCCAAGCGGCCAAACCCGCTGACGGCGGTATGGCGGCGCTGCGACAAATGCTGATCAACGGCGCGCCGAAATTCGGCAACGACATCGATGAAGTGGATATGCTGGCGCGCGTCGGGGCCGAAATTTATTGCCGCGAAGTGGAAAAATATACTAACCCGCGCGGGGGGATCTTCCATGCGGGGCTGTACCCGGTTTCGGCCAATGTGGCGCTCGGTGAAAATGTCGGCGCGACGGCGGACGGCCGCCTGGCGGGACAACCTTTGCCCGACGGCGTTTCGCCCAGCCGCGGCATGGACACCGCGGGCCCCACCGCGGCGGCCAATTCGGTGGCCAAACTGGACCATTTCCTGGCCTCCAACGGCACGTTGTTTAACCAGAAATTCCATCCGGCGGCGCTGAAGGGCGATGAGGGCTTACATCACCTGGCGGCGCTATTACGCGGCTATTTCGATCAAAAAGGCATGCATGTCCAGTTCAACGTCGTTGACCGGGCCACGTTATTGGCCGCCCAGAAGGAACCGGAAAAATACCGCGATTTAGTGGTGCGGGTTGCGGGTTATAGCGCCCAGTTTGTTTCATTGGATAAAGGTGTCCAGGATGACATTATCATGCGTACCGAACATGTCTTTTAAATATTAAGGCCGGCAGAAAGGTATTTTTCCGCGACGGGAAACAACACCGATAGTTCGATATCGGCGGGGATTGCTGTCGCGGTCAAATATCCAACGGCCGCTGAAATAGCAACACCAGTTACATGACGTAATATTTTATTTAAAGGTGATTACATGGCGGCGATTGATTATGAACAAACGGGCACCGTATTTAACATTCAAAAATTCTCCTTACATGACGGCCCGGGAATTCGAACCATTGTGTTTTTAAAAGGATGTTATCTGGCATGTAAATGGTGCAGTAATCCAGAATCCCAAAGGCCTGAACCGGAGGTCTTCTATTATGAGAAAAACTGTATTCATTGCGCAAGCTGCGTAGCCGCCTGCCCCG
Source organism: Enterobacterales bacterium (assembly GCA_015654925.1). Lineage (GTDB taxonomy): Bacteria > Pseudomonadota > Gammaproteobacteria > Enterobacterales > Enterobacteriaceae > Acerihabitans. The sequence goes on from JAATFX010000021.1 coordinate 59,082, forward strand.
TCCATGCCATCGATCCGCACCGCCCCGGCCTTATCGACCGCGCTATATGCACGGATTGCGGCGCCTGCGCCAGCGCTTGTCCGGCGGCGGCGATGGTGCTGTCAGGCAAAAAAATGACGGTGGCGGCCGTTATCGACGAACTGCGCAAAGATGAAATCCACTACCGGCGTTCGGGTGGCGGCATCACGCTTTCCGGCGGCGAGGCGCTGGCGCAGCCGGAGTTTACCGCCGAGCTGCTCGCCGCCTGCAAAGCCCGCGGCTGGCATACCGCGATGGAATCCACGGGCATCGCGCCGTTAGCGGTGCTGGAGCGGGTCATACCTTTGGTGGATTTACTGCTGCTCGATATAAAATCATTTTATAGCGCCCGGCATGAGGAATTTACCGGCCATCCCAACGAAGTGATTTTACGCAATGCATTGGTTATTTCTGGCTTAGCGAAGAATATTGCGATTCGGGTGCCGGTGATTCCGCATTTTAATGACGACGAGCAGAGTATCAGGGCCATTGCGACTTTTGTCACTTATCTAAAAAATGTCTCGCGATTACATTTATTGCCCTATCACAGTTATGGTCAGAATAAATATACGTTATTAGGCCGGAAATACGACATGATTGATATTAAAGCGCCTGACGATAACCAACTCCTGCGGCTAAAGGGCGTGGTTGAATCCTTGGGAATAGAATGTGTTGTCGGCGGATAGCGTACAAAACGTTAGTCATTATGTTAAACATCTTATTCAGGACTCAATTATGAGCATATTCTCGCCTTCATTAAAATGTCAGTGTTTTGCTGAATTTCTCGGTACCGGATTATTTTTATTTCTCGGTATCAGTTGCCTGGCGGCAAGCCGGCTGGCCGGGGCCAGTTTCGGCCTGTGGGAAATTTGCATTGTCTGGGGGTTAAGCGTTTCGCTCGGGGTTTACCTGACCGCGGGAATTTCCGGCGGCCATCTCAATCCGGCGGTCAGCATCGCTTTGTGGCTATTCGGCAATTTTGACCGTAAAAAAGTTCTGCCTTATATCGTTGCCCAGACGCTGGGCGCCTTTGGCGGCGCGATGGTGGCCTACCTGCTTTATTATAATTTGTTTATCGATTTCGAATTGGCCCATCACATTCAGCGCGGCAGTATGGAAAGTCTGGCGCAGGCCGGCATATTCAGTACGTATCCCCATGCCTCCATCAATCTGGTGCAGGCGTTTGCCAGCGAAACGATCGGCACGCTGACGCTGATGTGCCTGATCATGGCGCTGACCGACGACGGCAACGGCGTGCCGCGCGGCCCCCTGGCGCCGCTACTTATCGGCGTGTCGGTCGCCATTATAGGCGTAGCCATCGGCGCATTGACCGGCTTCGCGCTCAATCCGGCGCGTGATTTCGGCCCCCGGCTCTTTAGTTTCCTGGCTGGCTGGGGCGACGTCTCGCTCACCGGGGGACGCGACATACCCTATTTCATTATCCCCATTATCGCCCCGATTGTCGGCGCCTGCATCGGCGCGGCGCTTTACCGCGGCCTGATCGGCAAACTGCGGCCCGGCAAATCGCGGGATGAACACGGCGATTCCTTGCCCCGGCGCCAGAACGTTTAGCCCGCCCAGGGAACCGTACCGGGAGTTAACTTAACGCAGTGAATTCAGGAGAAGTAAATAAATGAACAATGCACTTGGCATGATTGAAACCCACGGACTGATCGGCGCGATTGTCGGCGCCGATGCCATGGTGAAATCGGCGAACGTTCAATTGGTGGGCTACGAAAAAATCGGTTCCGGCCTGGTTACGGTGATGGTGCGCGGCGACGTCGGGGCGGTTAAGGCCGCGGTGGAAGCCGGCGCGGCGGCGGCGGCCAATGTCGGCGAAGTAAAATCCACGCATGTTATCCCGCGCCCGCATATGGACGTGGAAGTGCTGCTACCCGCGTTACCGGCGCCGATCGCCGCTGAGTAAGCCATGTTATCCAGGATGAGGGCGAACCAAATGCAACATTCTCTGGGCTTAATCGAAGTGTCGGGACTGGCGCTGGCCATCACCGTCGCCGACGTGATGGCGAAAGCCGCATCGATCGGGTTAGTGGGGGTGGAGCGGACCAAGGGACTCGGCTGGATGCTGGTAAAAATCAACGGCGATGTCGCCGCGGTAGGCGCGGCGCTGGCGGCCGGCGAGGCAACCGCCCGGCGTGGCCGGGGGTTTATTGCCAGCACCATCATCGCCCGCCCCGCCAACGGAACCCGGACGCTGGCCATGGCGTCTCGCCGGCGCGTCGCGGCGGTACGGCCGCAACCCCGGAGGCCGCCGAACCCGCTGTCGCGGTAGCGGACCGGCCCGCGGCGGCCAAACCGACATGCAATCTCTGCGGCGATCCTTTGTGCGCCAGAAGCAAGGGAGAACCCCGCAACCGATGTCTTCATCACCAAAAAGCGTTATTGAGGTAAAGCGAATGGATAACGATCAGATTACGTTGCTGACCGGCCACGTTATAGCACAAATGCGGCAGCGGTCTATTCCCGTGGGAATATCCAATCGGCACGTGCATTTATCTGCGCGGGATTATCAACGCCTGTTTGCTCAGCAACCGCTTGCGGTTAAAAAAAACCTGCTGCAACCGGGCCAGTTTGCCGCCGAACAGACCCTCACGCTAAAAGGACCCAAGGGCCGGCTCACCGGGGTGCGGATATTGGGGCCGTTGCGCGAACAATCGCAAATCGAGATCTCCCGCACCGATGCCCGGCTGCTTGGCATCACGGCGCCGCTGCGGTTATCGGGAAACTTGCAGGGCACCGCCGGCATTACCCTGATCGGCGATAGCGGCGAAATCACCCTGGATACGGGGGTCATTATCGCCCGGCGGCATATCCATATGTCGCCGCTGGATGCCGCGATATTCGGCGTCAGCCAGGGCGAGAACGTCAAAGTCGGAATTAGCGGCACCGGCAGAAAGCTGATCTTCGATGACGTTGCCATCCGCGTGGCCGACGGTATGCGCCTGGAAATGCATATCGATACCGACGAAGCCAACGCGGCGGATATCGGCGAGGGTAAATCCACGGCACGACTTATCCTCGCGCAGCCGTAACCGAGGTGAACCGATGCTCGACTCCATCGTGGCCAGGGTGATCGCCATACTGCAACAGCGGGAAAAGAACACCCGGCTGGTCAATATGTCCGAATTGGCCGCCGGTTTATCCAAGACCGTTTATTTGCACCACGCGCAGTTGTATTTGCAATTGCCCGATTTGGGTTTTATCCACAGCCTGGCGGCTTATGACGCCCGCAATCCGGCCGTGGCGACCATTTTGGAGGCTTGGGCATTCGGCGTGCGTTTACGCCTGATGATCCATCGCCAGTTATTGGCCGCCCTGCCCCTACGCGAATTATTCCGCTTACCGGTATCGATCGTCGATCAATGGGAGACGCCGGTAAATATAGCGGCACGGGGAAGTATCAGCTACGCCAACGTCATTTTATTACGCGACTGCTGGCTATTAATTGAAAGAGGGACATTTATCACCCCTCTGGCGCGGGATGTTCTGGGACAACAGAATATCAAACTTATATGGCGGGAATAAGACGATGCAAGTGGCAAAAGTGATCGGTTCGGTGGTGTCGACGCAAAAATCCGCATCCCTGCTCGGCAAGAAGCTCATGGTCATCGCCTGGGTCAATACCGATGGCAGCGGACCCGCGCTACGCGAAACGCCGGCGGAGATCGCCGTGGATTCAGTGGGCGCGGGCGTCGGTGAATTGGTGCTGGTATCACGCGGATCGGCGGCCAGAAAGATATTTCCCGAGCCTAACCAGGCCATCGATCTGGCGATAGTCGGCATCATCGACACTATCGATCGTTTTTGACCGCGGCCAACCCCGCAGGGAGAAGCAACATGCCGGACCATGATATTGCGGCTTTAATCCAAGAACATCGCGTATTACTTGACTATGCCGTCAGCGAGGCAATCGCCCAATATCGGGCATCGGCCGGCGGAATCAATATCGGCGGCAGCGCCGTTGACGACAATAATACCAATACACCACGGGCTATTAATAGATCTGAATCAGGGGTTAACAATGAACAGCACTGAGTTGGAAAACATGATCCGCACTATTCTTGCCGATAGTCTGCATAGCAAGAGTGACGCCCAAGAACCGCAAAACGCCATCTTCGGCCAGGTTGGCGATGCGATCGTGGCGGCCCAGGGCGCCTATACGCGCTACGCCGCCGAGACGCTAAAACTGCGCGCTAAAATCATCGCGGCCCTGCGGGAAGAACTCTCCCCGCTAATCGGCGAGATGTCCGAACGCGCCGCCGAAGAAACCGGCATGGGCAATGCGCCGGATAAAATCAATAAAAACCGGGCGGCGCTGGATAATACCCCGGGCATAGAAGACTTAACCACCAGCGCCCTGACCGGCGACGGCGGCATGGTATTGTTCGAGCTGTCGCCGTTTGGCGTGATCGGCGCCATCGCTCCCAGCACCAACCCCACCGAAACCATTATTAATAACACCATCAGCATGCTGGCGGCCGGCAATGCCGTCTATTTCAGTCCGCATCCCGGCGCCAAGCGCGTATCGCTCTGGTTAATCGAAAAAATCGAGGGGATCGTCTATCGCGCCAGCGGCATTCACAACCTGGTGGTCACGGTGGCCGAACCCACGTTCGATGCCACGCGCGAAATGATGGCCCATCCGCGCATTGCGCTGCTGGCGGTGACCGGCGGCCCGGCCATTGTGGGCATGGCGATGACAACCGGCAAAAAGGTCATCGGGGCCGGCCCGGGCAATCCGCCGGTGCTGGTCGACGAAACCGCCTGCCCGATCAAAGCGGCCAAGGATATCGTCGACGGCGCGTCCTTTGACTACAACGTCCTGTGTATCGCGGAAAAAAGCGTTATCGTGGTCGAGAGCATCGCCGACCGGCTCATTGAAAATATGCAAAAAAATGGCGCGCTGCTGATCTCCTCCCGCGCTGATGTGGCCAAATTGCGGCAGGCGGCGATCACCGATAAAGGCGAGGCCAATAAAAAATTGGTCGGCAAAAGCCCGGCGGTGATTTTACAGGCGGCAGGTCTGGGCGCGCCGGCGACGCCGCGACTGATTATCGTGGAGGTGGCCGAGGACGATCCGCTGGTATTGGTGGAACAGCTCATGCCCCTGTTGCCCATCGTGCGGGTCAAGGATTTTGAAACCGGCCTGGCGCTGGCGCTGCTGGTGGAAAATAATCTGCACCACACCGCTATCATGCATTCACAAAACGTCAGCCGGTTAAACCGCGCGGCCAAATTGATGCAAACCTCGATTTTTGTTAAAAACGGCCCTTCGTACGCCGGATTGGGCATCGACGCCGAAGGCTTCACCACGTTTACCATTGCCACGCCCACCGGCGAGGGCACGACTTCCGCGCATACCTTCGCCCGTAGCCGCCGGTGCGTACTAACCAACGGGTTTTCCATTCGCTAGGGGAAAAAGAGGCAAAGTATGGCAATATTTACGGTAAAAACCCGTATACACAGCGGCGCCAACAGTTTGTCCTGGTTACGGACGCTCCATGGCAAGCGTATCTGGATTGTATGCGACGGCTTTCTGGCCGGCAGCGAAAACCTGAAGATGGTCATGGGTGAAATCGCCCCGGATAATACCACGGCGCTATTTACCGATATTATCCCCGACCCGCCCATCGCCACGGTGATCGCCGGTATCACCGCCATGGAAAAGATTCAGCCGCAGGTGGTGATCGGATTTGGCGGGGGCTCGGCGCTGGATTCCGCCAAAGCGATTATTTTTTTTGGCCGCAAGCAGGGAATGACGATTGAAACCTTTATCGCCATTCCCACCACCAGCGGTACGGGTTCCGAGGTGACCAGCGCCTGCGTGATCGGCGATCCATCGGCCCATGTGAAATATCCGTTATTTGATGACAGCCTCTATCCGGATATTGCCCTGCTTGAGCCCAGATTGGTCATGAGCGTACCGCCGGCGGTAACGGCCAATACCGGCTTGGACGTGCTGACCCATGCGCTGGAAGCCTATGTCGCCACCGGCGCCACCGATTTTACCGATGCCTTGGCCGAGAAGGCGATGCGGCTGGTATTGCGTTTTTTGCCGCAGGCGTACCGGGACGGCCGGCAGTCCGAAGCGCGGGAAAAAATGCATAACGCCTCCACGCTGGCGGGAATGGCATTCAGCCAGGCGGGCTTGGGCTTGAACCATGCCATCGCCCACCAATTGGGCGGGCAATTGCACATTCCGCACGGTTTGGCCAATGCCCTGCTGCTTTGCCATGTGATCCGCTATAACAGCCGGGATAAAATCGCCCGCGCCAAATATGCGCGGTTAAGCAAACTGTGCGGCTTGGCCAACTTTCAGTCGATGGATGAATATTGCGTGGCGAAGCTGATTAATCATTTAAGTAATTTAATGCAGCAGTTGAACATGGCCGGCACATTAACCGCCCTGAATATTGACCGCGACCGGATTTTGTCGGTGACGGAGGCCATGGCGGCGGCGGCGCTGCGCGACGCGACATTGGCAAGCAATCCGCTGCCGGCCGGAGATGCGGAGATAAAAGGGATCATTTGCGCAATCATATAGCGCAGCGCCGATGTACTCCAATGAGCGGCTAATAAGCCGGGTATAACGGGAAACAATAGCCGCTCCGGCAGGCTAAATGTGTGAATGACAGTTTTTTAACGCACATGACTAAATGTGGATATTGGTAAACGTCAGTTTATTCAACCAATACTACGGCCGTAATTTATTATTGTGGATCAATTTTACGCGAATGAAGATCAGATTAGCCAAAGGAATAATTATTATACATCAATTTTACCTGAAGCGTTCTCAATGGCCGCCGCCTTTTATGTTATAAACGCCTTGTCAATCGGAAATTCCGCGGCAAAGTGTGATTTTTATCCTATTACCGAATTTATATTGGATAGTATAATGTTAATGAAGTGACTCTTGCTATTAAATAATGAACAGGGGCTATCTTCCGGATTGGCATAATTTGGATAATTCGTAAGATATGTTAATGAATAACCTGAGCAACAGAGGTTAAAATATGCGACCATCCAAAGACATTCTTGATAAGATCTCGTATGATTTTGCCTACGCCACCGGGTTGGGTTCTGTTGTGGTTGATATTAACGGCAAGGAGATCTCGCCCTGGTATAACTTTACGCCTTTTTGCCAGCACGTCAGAAAAACCGCCGAGTTTTACCCCTACTGCCAGCAATGCGATCGCAGCGGCGGTCTGGAGAGCTCCAAGATAAAGCAAGTCAACTGCTACCGCTGCCATGCCGGATTGGTGGATTTTTCCATACCTATCGTCATCAATGACAGCATGGTGGGTTTTTTGGCCTGCGGTCAGGCCCGCGTGGCGGATGATTCCCCGGTTCCCAGCATTCTCAGGGAAAATAACGACGTGCGGAAAAAGTCACGGCTGGCCGATCTTTATCATGAAGTTCCCGTCATGAATCTGATGAAAGTGCAGGCCGCCGCGCAGTTATTGAATGTTATTGTCGAGAATTATCTTTGCAAGCAATACAATGTGCGCATAATAAAAAGCAAAGAAACGGATGACGACAGCGAAATTTATGTAGGCACGCCGGATATTCATCGCGCTAAAATAGAAAAAATAGTCAACTATATTAATAAGAATTTTTCCGACAATCTTAGCCTTGAGCAAATGGCCACGATGGCTAATTTGAGTCAGTTTTATTTTTCACGTTTATTCAAACGTTTGCTTGGCGTAGGATTCAATTCTTATTTAAATAATAAAAGAATGGAAGAAGCACGCTATTTGCTCGAAAGAACGGAATGGAGCATTGAAAAAATCGCCAGGAATGTCGGTTTTTGCGATAGCCCCTATTTCGCCCGCTCATTTAAAAAAAGCTTTGGCCTGTCGCCGAAAGTATTCCGGCAAACCACCGCCAATCAAATTGAGCCGAAACCCTGTTATATCCCCCAGATCTCCGTGTGACGCCAGGTCCCCCCGCGCGCCGGCTATTACAATCGCCGGCGCGCGGGGGCCGGTTATTCGCCCTGGCCGACGGCGGCGGCTTGCTCCAGCACCGCGTGAAGCAGCACATTGGCCCCGGCCGCCACGTGCTCCGGCGACGCATACTCGATTTCGTTATGGCTGATGCCGTCTTTGCAGGGAATGAAAATCATGCCGGTGGGGACCAGCCCGGCCATATACACCGCGTCATGGCCGGCGCCCGAGACGATATCGCGATGTGAATAGCCCAGTGCCCTGGCGGCGCGGCGCACCGCGTCGATACAGGCGGGATGGAACGGCGCAGCCGGATAGTGGGACGCCTGGGTAAGATCGATGGTCAGGCCGCTTTCATCCATCAACCGCTGGATAAAACTTTTCAGCGCGCTATCCATCCCGTCGAGCAAGTCATCGGTGATATTGCGAAAATCAATGGAAAACTTAACGCTGCCCGGCACCACGTTGCGGCTATTGGGATGCACCTGCACCATGCCGACGGTACCGCGTCCGTCGGGGGCGAAACGCTCGGCGATGGTCGTCACCTGCTGCATGATATGGGTCGCCACTTGCAAAGCATCTTTGCGCAGCGCCATGGGCGTCGGGCCGGCATGGGATTCCATACCGGTGACCACGCAGTCATACCAGCGAATGCCCAGCGCCGCCCGCACCACGCCGATGGTGATATTTTCATCTTCCAATACCGGCCCCTGCTCGATATGCGCTTCGAAATAGGCCCCGATAGGATGATCGCCGGGCTGCTGTAGTCCGACGTAGCCGATTTTCTCCAGTTCGTCTTTAACGTTTTTTCCCGCTACATCCAGCGCGGCATACGCGAAATCGAGGGGAAAAATACCGGCGAACACGCCGGACCCCATCATCACCGGCACAAAACGCGATCCCTCTTCGTTGGTCCAGAACACCATTTCCACCGGCGCTGCGGTTTCGATCCGGTGGTCGTTAAGCGTCCTGATGACTTCCAGCGCCGCCAGCACGCCGAAATTGCCGTCAAATTTGCCGCCGGTGGGCTGGGTGTCGATATGGCTGCCGGCGACAATCGGCGCCAGGGCATTATTGCGCCCGGCGCGGCGCATAAAGACATTGCCGATTTTATCCACCGCGACCCGCAGGCCGGCGTCTTTGCCCCAACCCACGACCCGATCGCGCCCCTGGCGATCCAGATCGGTCAAGGTCAGGCGGCAAACGCCGCCCTTGGGGGTTGCGCCAATCTGCGCCAGATCCATCAGGGATTGCCAGAGACGCTCGCCGTTGATGCGCAGGGCCGAGATATCGCTGGCCCCGTCGGTGGCGGACAAAACATCGTTCTTCATTATCAGTATCCTTGCTCCGATCAAAAGGGGAAATATCCATGAAGAGGCCATGCCAGATCCATGCCAAGATCGCTGTCTGTTTCACCCTAAAAACGCGCGGCCTGGAGAACGCCGGCGGATGTGATGGTGCAACGCCACGCGGGGATTGCCTTAAATCAGGGCAGTTCCACCCCGCCCCAGGCGGGTTATAACCAGAATTTCGCAGGGAAAGGAAATGGGGGGAAATAGGGTTAAATGCAAAACGGCCATAACCTGATAATTTATGGCCGTTCGCGCTGTGCTATTTATTACGCCTATATTACGCTCTTATTACACCGGACCGGCTATATGGCGATTGCGCTATTTATTTTAACCGGCTATATCGGTTTGGGCCGGATCGTTGGCCTCGACAAACTGCGCTATGGTCATTAACCGCAGAAAGTGTCTTAATAATAGGTCCGCATCGGATTGGAATATCTCGGTCGATGCCGCGGCGGCCGAACAAATCGCTTTTTGGATATTACTGGACAAATAGGCATCGCCCCGATTATCCAGCGTTAATACCATCGCGGCTAGCATCAGCGCTTGCGCATCGACCTGGGCGACCAGTTCTTTTGTTTTGGCATCAACTTTGGCAAGTTTTAACAGAAGTTCTATGACTAAGTTTTTCATGAGTTTTCCAATGAAAAAACGCCTGTAGCCAACCTAACACAGAATGTTTAAAAGAGCATATGGCATTAATCTTAATATCGCCATAGCCGGCATGACGGCACATCCGCAATCCGCGTCCGCTAACACCTTAATCGGCTGGCATAATTCGGTCATGGTTGAGATTTAACCGCTTCACGGGGGTGAGCCGCCGTTTATTTCCGGCACCCGCTGACGGCAGACGCCGAGCATTAATTGCCGAAGCCAGCGATGGGCCGGATCGACCTCTGAACGCGGATGCCACATCTGCGATACGGTAATGCCTTTGGTGGTTACCGGCAGTTCAAAAACATAGAAAGCGCCAATGGCCCCATTGCCATTAGCAGCCGGTTGATTGACCAGGAAAGAGCCGGGCACCAGCGCCACGAGATCCGACGCCTGGGCCACCGCCAGCGCGGCGGGAAAACTCGGCACCACGGCGGCGATCTTGCGTACCAAGCCTAATTCAGCCAGCGCGTCGTCTACCGGCCCGCTTAGCCGTCCGCGGCGGGACGCGATCACATGCCCGCAGGAGGCATATAGCCTGGCGGTAATTTCAGGTTCCAGCGCAAGCGGATGGTTCTTTCTGACGATACCGACGAACCGGTCCCTGAACAGCGTCTGTAACCGTATTTCCGGCCCCATGTCCCCCAAGACGCCGATCTCCAGATCCACCATGCCTTCGCGCAAGGGTTTCGAGGTCTTCTCCGGCTTTGGCGCAAATCGCAGGCGGACTAAAGGCGCCGCCGACGCCGCCGCGATCAGCGCAGCGCCGAACGCCTCCACAAAACCATCGTTGGCGCGAATGGTGAAGGTACGCTCAAGCGTTGATAAATCCAGTACCGCCGAAGAGGGGGTAAGTACGGCGCGAGCCTCGAATACCGCATTTTGCGCGCGTTCGCGGATCGCTTGGGCATGGGGCGTCAACACCATATGACGCCCCGCCCTGACCAGCAAAGGGTCACCGGTGGCCGCGCGCAGGCGGCCGAGCGTTCGGCTCATCGCCGAGGCGCTTAATCCAAGGCGACGCGCAGCGCCGGCTACGCTTTCCTCGGTAAGCAGCACATCAAGCGCGATCAGTAAATTGAAGTCTGGTTCAGTCATATCCCATTGTACCCTGGCCTGAAAAAGGTGGGAAGGCGTTTGATGCAGGTTATAAGTGCAAATACTGCGTCTTCCGCCTGATGTCCCCCATGGCTATAGTTCCAACACTGGCAGTTTTGGCGCTGACCGCCAAAGACGGCATTGATCCGGACGTCATCCTTTTCCGGCAATTCAAATCAGAGGAAATGACTAATGCACACACCTTCCAGGCCGAGTCGTCCCGTGGTGAACCACGGTATGGCATTATTCTCCGACCAGCCGGGCGACGAGGGACTGCCCGGCCGTGAACGCCGTTTAGCCATGACCGCCGTGATGACCACCACGACGATGGCCGTATTCGACGGTTCCATGGTAAATATCGCTTTGCCGCAGATAGCGCGGGCGCTGGACGTTTCAGCAGGCGCCGCCGTCTGGGTTGCCAACGGCTATCTTTTGTCGGCAGCCATGACGCTGGCGATATTTGCGGCGCTCGCCGCCCGGATCGGGTTTCGGGCGCTATTTACCCTCGGTCTCGGCGTGTTTATTCTGGCTTCGCTGGGCTGCGCGTTGTCAACGTCGCTCGGGATGCTGATTGCCATGCGCTTACTACAGGGCATTGGCGGCGCGGCGACCCTGAGCATTGCCCCGGCCATTCTCCGATCGGTTTTCCCCAACCGCTTGCTGGGGCGGATCCTGGGTCTGAATGCCTTGCTGATTGCCGCGTGCACCGCCATTGCCCCTATTTTTGGCGGTACGCTGTTGTCGGCCATGAGCTGGCGCTGGCTATTTGCCATCAATATTCCGTTGGGCAGCATCGCGGTGATGCTTACCCTGCGCGTCATTTCCGGTAAACGGGCGGCGGCGCGCGAACCGTTCGATTTCGCGGGAGCCATTTTGTCCGCCGCCATGCTGGGAGCGCTTATTATGGCGGCGAACACCTTTTCCCGGCCCGGCGAGGGGAAACCGTCACCGGCTATGCTGGCTACGGCCGTGGCTTACGGGCTGGCCGCCGTCATCGCGGGTCTGGCGTTCATCCGGCGGCAGCGGCGCGCGCCGAAGCCGCTTCTTCCGCTCGGCATGTTCGCTTGCGCGCGCTTTTCGCTTGCCGCGTTAACCTCTTTGGCGTCTTTTGTCAGCCAGGGTATTACTTTCGTCGCATTGCCGTTCCTGTTCCAGAGTGTTTATGGCTACAGCGCGTTTATGTCGGCGCTGCTTTTTACGCCCTGGCCGATAGGCATTGTCCTGGCCGCCCCCCGTGCCGGACGGCTCGCCGACCGCTATTCGCCGGCGATAATTTCCACCGTCGGGTTATGCCTGTTCGCGGTCGGGCTCGCGCTGCTGGCGCAACTGCCCGATCGCGCGCAGGCGTGGGATATCGGCGTGCGCGGTTTATTATGCGGCATCGGGTTTGGTTGTTTCCAGAGCCCCAATAATCGCGAAATATTGTCCAATGCCTCACGCGAGAATAGCGGCTACGCGTCGGGCGTGCTGGCGATAATGCGCACCTTCGGCCAGTGCCTGGGCGCGGCGATGGTCGGGGCCATCCTGTCGGCCTATGAGTTGTCCGACAGCGACCTCCTGAAGAGCGCGGCGCAGGAGGCGCAGGCCGTTCGATTGAGTCTTTGGGCGGCGACGGCCGCCACGATATTGGCCATCGCCGTCAGCTGTAGCCGCTTACGCCAGGCGACCAGCGCGTGGAATACGCGGCGGTGATTTCTTGCCGCCGGCGGCCGGCGTAAAAAAGCGATTATACCGATTTGCCTTATGGCATACCGAGCGGCGGCCGACATTCGTAATAATAGGCTGATATGCTGATAATTCAGCGCTTTTTGCAAATTCTTTTCGCCAAAGTCCCGGCGGTTAACGTATATTACCCCTTGGGAAACGTCGGGTCCGGCCTCCGTTTTTGGCCTCGGCGCTGCTTGGCGTCAACCCCAGATAACTTTTGCAAAGAGGCCGGCATACCATGGGTAAAAGGTTGCGCTTTTTCAGCGGCGTCGTGCTGTTGGCCTGCTGCGCCGGCATGCTGATCGGCCTGTTGCTCGGCCAGCTGTATATCGCCAAAACGGGCCGGCAACAATTGCGTCATTATACCCATGCCCTCCTGGTCCGGGGCATGGCGGTGGCCGAAGAACAGCGTTATATCCTGGAGGCGGTACAGTCCCTCAGCACGCCGCTTTGTTCCGATGCGGATCTTAACCAGCTGCGCTTCTTGCTGGTCAGGGCGGTGTATATCGCCGATATCGGCCGGGTACTGAACGGTAAATCCATCTGTTCCGCGGCGCGGGGCGCCATAGATGTTTCCAGCCAATTACCCCCGCCCGATACGCGGATTACCGCCGATCGCATCATGCAGGGGCAAACGCTGGTGGTGACCGATCCCCTGGCCTTCAGCTATTTTTACAAGTCGTCCCAGGGATACAGCGGCCTGCTGGCCGCGCGCAATTTGCAATCCATTTACCAATCCTTCGGTTATAGCGACGCTATTCGCGCGAACCACGGTCGGCGGGAGCATCCCTGGTGGGCTACGGCGCATTTTGAATACGAATGCGATGACCGGTCCGATATCTGCGCCTATTCACAATTACAAGTGCCTAGTATTTTTCAGGCCCCACCGGCTATTCTGGCCGGCCTGCTCTTTATCAGTATGGCGATCGGCGGGTCAGCCTGCGCGGCGCTATTGCTGGCCATCGAAAAATACCGCAGCCTGAACCGCCAGCTGTTCAAAGCGGTCAAAAGAAAGCAAATCGAGGTGCATTACCAGCCGTTGATGTGCCTGCGGCGCGGCAAATTCACCGCCGTGGAAGCCCTGGCGCGCTGGAAAAACCGTCGGGGCGAATATGTCTCTCCGGAAATATTCATCAAGATGGCCGAAGATATGGGAATTATCGGCTTGATTACCCGGCAGATTACCCGCCAGGCATTACGGGATATGTATTGTTTTATGCAGGCGGACAGCGAGTTTTATGTCAGCATCAATGTCTCGGTATCGGATTTGCTGTCCGCGGCTTATCATGACTTTCTCGATAACGAAATACGAAAATTAAATCTGGACCCGCGACAGGTGATGCTGGAAATAACCGAACGCTCCACCAGCGAGCACGGCGGGTTGGCCAAAGCGATCGGCACGCTGCGGAACAAAGGATTCAAAATCGCCCTTGATGACTTTGGCACCGGCTATTCCAATCTGGATTATCTTTCCAGTCTCACCGTCGACGCCATTAAAATTGATAAAATATTCACCAATGCCATTGGCACGGACTCGATAAATGCCAAAATGGTGGATTTGCTGTTTGATTTAATCCAGTTCCTGCAGCTCGCCATTATCGTAGAAGGCATTGAGACCGCCGGTCAGGCGGAGTACGTCGCCGCCCACTGCCCGGACGCCATCGGGCAAGGATGGTATTATTCATACCCCCTGCGCGTTGATGAACTGGCGGAAAAAATGCCGCATATCCGGCCTGCTTGCTGCCGCATATAAGCCCTTGTCCGGGCAGCGCCCTTTATTGTTCCTCGCCCTGGAAGTCGGGCAACGCCGGCGGGGGCGCCAGCGGCAGCGTGATGTAAAAGCAGGCGCCCCCCTGCGGGCGGTTCGCCGCGCGAATACGCCCTTGGTGCATTTCGATAATGGCTTTGCAGATTGCCAGCCCCAGCCCCACGCCCGGCACCGCGGATTCCTTGGCGCCGCGGGTGAATTTTTCAAAAATGCCCAGTTCCTGCCCGGCGGGAATGCCGGGGCCGTTGTCCCAGACCTCGATCTCCAGCCGGTCCTGGCGCGGCGCGGCCCGGATGCCCAGTTGGGCGTGTTCGCCGGCATACTTCAGGGCGTTTTCCAGCAAATTGGTGAACACGCGCTCCAGCAGCGGGCCGTCAGCCTTGATTAACCGCAGGGGTTCGGCCAGTTCAAGCCGCACCTGGCGGCCGTCGAGCAGCGGCGCCATCAGTTTTATCGCGCTGCCGATCGCCTCTTCCAGCGTGATCCACTCCGCGCGCAGGTTAAAACCGCCCGACTGGATGCGGGCCATATCCAGCATATTATTTACCAGGCGGATGGTGCTGAGGGTTTGCTGGCGTATCCGGCTGGCCCGCGGGGCATATTTCGATCCTTCCGCCGCCAGATCCAGCGTCAGGATTTCCGCCAGGCCGAATAATACCGTCAGCGGCGTACGCAAATCGTGGGACAGGGCCGCCAGCAGCGAATTACGCAGCTCTTCGCGCTCGGCGGACAGCCTGGCCCGCTCTTCGCGCCGGGTCAGTTCCATGCGCTCCAGGGCGCTGGCCAGCAGTACCGTAAACGTCTCCACCATGCGCTGCTGTTCGGGGATCATCAACTGGCGCAGATTGGCCGGCTCGATGACCAGCAGCCCCAGGGTGCCGCCGGAGGTTTTCAGCGGCAGGATCTGCCAGGGCACCCCCGGCAGCGTATCGGTGCCGGCCCCCGCCGGCAGCCCGCGATCAAAGCTCCAGCGGGCGATGGCGCGATCGGGAGCGGAGGTCAGGTGCGGCCCTCCCGCCGCCGCCAGTTCGCCGTCCGGCTGCGGCAACAGCAGTTCGCTGCGCGCCTGCAGGGTCACATCGATAATCCGCTGGCAGGTTTCGGCGATATCATCCATGCCCCGCGCGCTGCTGAGCGCCCGCGACATTTCGTACAAATGCCTGGCCCGCTGCTCCCGATAGCGCGCCACCCGCGCCTGATACCGCACCCCCGCGGTCAGGTTACCGATAATCACCCCCACCGCCAGCATCACGCCGAAGGTGAGCAGGTACTGTACGTCCGATACCGCCATGGTGCCGGTGGGGGAAATAAAAACCATATCGAACACGGCGACATTGAGCAACGTCGCCAGCACCGACGGCCAGCGCCCATATTTCAGGGCCACCATGGCCACGCCCAGCAAATAGATCATCACCAGATTGACGGCATCCACCCCCGGCAGCAGCCATTTGCCGCCCAGGGTGATCAGCCCGCATAATATGATTGCCGCCGCGCAGCCGCGCAGCTGCACGCGCCATTTATCGCTGGCCGGGCGATGATCCGGCAGCGGGCCGGGGGCGGCATCCACTCGGTCGTCGAGGGCCACGATAATCAAATCCAGATCCAGCCCGCGGCGCCCCAGCCGCTCGGCAAAGCCGTCGCGCCGCCACAGGCGCGCCGGCCGCCGGCCGATAACGATTTTGCCCAGATTATGCTCGCGCGCATAGCGCAGCACCGCGTCCACTTCGCTGGGATCGGACAAAGTGGCGGTTTGCGCGCCCAAATCCTGCGCCAGGCGCAGGGTGCGCAGGATAGTGCGGCGGCGGTTTTCCGCCAGGCGGTGCAGGGCCGGGGTTTCCACGTAAACCGCGTGCCAGACGCTGCCAAGCTTGGCGGCCAGCCGGGCGGCGGTGCGCACCAGCTTTTCGCTGCCGGTATTATTGCCGATGCACAGCAAGATGGCGTCGCGGGTGTGCCAGACTTTTTCCCGCCCCTGCACGTCGCGCCAGGCGCGCATCTGGTCGTCCACCCGATCGGCGGTGCGCCGCAGCGCCAGCTCGCGCAGGGCATATAAATTGCCCTTGCGGAAGAAATTTTCGATCGCCCGCTCGGCGCGATCGCCGATATACACTTTGCCCTCTTTGAGCCGCTGGCGTAAATCGTCGGGGGGCAGGTCCACCAGCACCACTTCGTCGGCGGAATCAAAAAACGGATCGGGCACGGTTTCCCGCACCCTGATCCCCGTTACGCCGCTCACCACGTCATTGAGGCTTTCCAGATGCTGGACATTAATCGTGGTAATGACATCGATGCCGCTGTTAAGCAACTCTTCCACATCCTGCCAGCGTTTGGGATGGCGGGAGCCGCGCGCATTGGTGTGCGCCAGTTCATCCATCAGGATCACCGCCGGCCGGCGGGCCAGGGCGGCGTCCAAATCAAACTCCTGGTGCTTATGCCGGCCGGTGGGCCGGCGCGGCAGCAGCGCCAGCCCCTCCAATTGCGCCGCGGTCTCGGCCCGGCCGTGGGTCTCCACCACGCCCACCAGCACATCCAGGCCCTGGGCGCGTAGCCGGCGGGCTTCCTGCAACATCGCCCAGGTCTTGCCCACCCCGGCGCAGGCGCCGAAATAAATCTTCAGCTTACCGCGGGCGGCATTGCCGGCCCGGATTAACAACGCATCGGGATCGGGGCGATGCTGCTCTTCGTTCATGCCGGCTCCTTAAGGCTGCTGGATATTATCCAGCGCCACGTTCAGCTTCAGGACATTCACCGTCGGTTCGCCGAGGATAGCCAGCCACGGCCGGGCCGTATTTTCCGCGATCAGGCGACGCACCAGTTCGGGGGGCAGATGACGGGTCGCCGAGATGCGCGGCTCCTGCCAGCGGGCGGCGGCGGGGGAAATATCCGGGTCCAGCCCGCTGGCGGAGGCGGTGACCAAATCCACCGGCACCGGCCCGATGGCCTGGGGATTGGCGGCTTTGAGCGCGGCGATCCGCTGTTTTACCGCCTGATCCAGGGCCGGGTTGCTGGCCGCCAGGTTGCTGCCCGATGACGCCAGGGCGTTATAGGGGCTATCGCCGGTGGCCGACGGGCGGCCCTGGAAATAGTCCGCCCGGGTAAAAGCCTGGCCAACCAGCGCCGACCCCCGGGGTTCGCCGCCGATATAAAGCAGCGACCCTTCCGCCTGGGCGGGGAACCACCAGCGGGCGAGCTGGGTGGTTAATAAAGGATAAACCACGCCGGTAAGCAAGGTCAGCAAAATCAGCAAGAACACGGCAGGACGTAATTGACTCATGACAACACCTCTTAGGCCAGACCCGCGACGGTCAATAGCATATCAATCAGTTTGATACCGGCGAACGGGACCAATAATCCCCCCACGCCGTATATCCATAAGTTGCGGCGCAGCAGCGCGGCGGCGCTCATCGGCCGATAGCCCACGCCTTTAAGCGCCAGCGGGATCAGGCAGACGATGGCCAGGGCATTAAAGATGACCGCGGACAAAATCGCCGAATTCGGCGAGTGCAAATGCATGACGTTAAGCCGGTTCAACTGCGGGTAGGTCACGGCAAACGCCGCGGGAATAATCGCAAAGTATTTGGCCACGTCGTTGGCGATACTGAAGGTGGTCAGCGAACCGCGGGTCATCAGCATCTGTTTGCCGATATGCACCACTTCCAGCAATTTAGTGGGGTTGGAATCCAAATCCACCATATTGCCGGCTTCTTTCGCCGCCTGGGTGCCCGAGTTCATGGCCACCGCCACGTCCGCCTGCGCCAGGGCCGGGGCATCGTTGGTGCCGTCGCCGGTCATCGCCACCAGGCGTCCTTCGGCCTGGTACTGCCGTATCAGCGCCAGCTTGGCTTCCGGCGTGGCTTCGGACAGAAAGTCATCCACCCCGGCCTCGGCGGCGATGGCCGCGGCGGTCAGCGGGTTATCCCCGGTAATCATTACCGTTTTGATGCCCATCCGGCGCAGTTCGGCAAAGCGCTCTTTAATCCCGCCCTTGACGATATCCTTGAGCGCCACGACGCCCATGACCCGCGCGTCTTCCGCCACCACCAGCGGCGTGCCGCCGGCGCGCGCCACTTCTTCCACCAGGCTGTTCACCTCCGGCGGGAAGCTGCCGCCGTTGGATTCGATATGGCGGCGTATGGAATCGACCGCCCCTTTGCGGATCAAGCGCTCGCCGACATTCACGCCGCTCATGCGGGTTTGCGCCGAGAACGGAATAAAGGTCGCATCGAGGCTTTGCAGATCGCGCTCGCGCAAATTGAATTTTTGCTTGGCCAGCACCACGATGCTGCGGCCTTCGGGGGTTTCATCCGCCAGCGAAGCCAACTGGGCGGCGCCCGCCAGCTGTTCCTCGCTCACGCCCCGGGCCGGCATAAACCGCGTGGCCTGGCGATTGCCCAGCGTAATGGTGCCGGTTTTATCCAGCAACAGCACGTCGATATCGCCGGCGGCTTCGACGGCGCGTCCGCTGGTGGCAATGACATTGGCTCCCAGCATACGGCTCATGCCGGCCATGCCGATGGCCGACAGCAGCCCGCCGATCGTGGTGGGGATCAGGCAGACCACCAGCGCCACCAGCACCGTAATGCTCACCGGTTCGCCGCCCCAGGCGGAAAACGGCCACAGGGTGGCGGTGGCCAGCAGCAGCACAATCGACAGCGCCACCAGTAAAATGGTCAGGGCGATTTCGTTGGGGGTTTTACGCCGTTTGGCGCCTTCCACCATGGCAATCATGCGATCGAGAAAGGTTTCGCCCGGGTTGACGCTGCACTGGATCACCAGCCAGTCCGACAAAATGCGCGTCCCGCCGGTCACGGAGGCGAAATCGCCCCCCGCTTCGCGGATCACCGGGGCGGATTCGCCAGTGATGGCGCTTTCATCCACCGATGCGCCCCCGGCCAGCACTTCGCCGTCGCAGGGGATAATATCCCCCGCCTGCGCCAGGACCACGTCGCCTTTGCGCAGGGAATCCGCGGTCACTTTTTGCTGGGGGGCATCATGGCGCGGTTCGGCGAGTTTTTTCGCCCAGCTGCTTTTTCGCACCCCTTTGAGGCTTTCCGCCTGGGCCTTGCTGCGCCCTTCCGCCAGCGCTTCGGCAAAATTGGCGAACAAGACGGTAAACCACAGCCACAGGGAAATGGCCGCCGAGAAACCGGCGTCGCCGGCGGTCAGGCGCGCGGCCATGGCCATTGACAGCAAGGTGGTGACCATGCTGCCGATATACACCACAAACATGACCGGATTGCGAAACTGCACCCGGGGGTCCAACTTCTTAAAGGCATCGGCGAGAGCGACGCGCATCATTGCCGCGTCGAACGGCACCTTTTGATTACGACTCATGACTTCATTCTCCGGCGATTACTGACCAAGCAGTTGCAGATGTTCCGCGATCGGGCCAAGTGCCAGGGCGGGGATAAAGGTTAATGCGCCGACCAGCATCACGGTGCCGATCAACAGTGAAATAAACAGC
>JAATFX010000051.1 GCA_015654925.1 Enterobacterales bacterium
CTTGGCCGCGGCCAGCGCCAGCATCTGGCGGATATTATTGCGGTGCACCGGTTCATACGGCGCGAAATAGGCTATCGCCCCGGTGGCGAAAGCCCCGGCGGCGAACTCCGTTAACGGCAGCGCGGCTAATTCCGGCCGCTCGACCAGCTCCAGCAGGCGTTCGGTATAACGCTGCGTGGCGGTAATCAGATTACGCCCGTATCCCCCCGCCGCGATCGTGTCATAACGGCCGTGGTTGGGCAAAATCCAGTCGAATTCCCAGGCCATGAACTGCGCCAGGCCGCGTAAATGATCGTCAAGCCTGGCGGGCTCGGCCACATAGGTCAGGGTATCTTCCAGGGTATCGCCGGCCAGCACCAGCCGCAGCGCGGGGATCGCCGCCAGCACGCCGTCGCGGCTGTGAATATCCAGCTGGCGCAGCTCCAGCTCAAGATTGCCCACCCGCAGCGCCAGCCGCCCTTCGAACGTGGTGGTGGGTAAAACCAGCGGCCGGATGGGCGGCGCGCCGTGTTCCAACTGATCCCGGTGTTCAATCAGCAATTGCCGGGTCAGTTCGCAGGCGATGATTTCGCAGTCGGCGAAAACCTCGTTGCCCGCCACGTGATCGGTATGCCAATGGCTGAGCACCACGCGGATCGAGGTGACCCCCGCGTCTTCCAGCGTGCGGCGAATCACCCGCGCGTGATCCAGCGTCATATGGGTGTCGTAGACCACGGCCTCGGCCCCGTCCACGATGGCATAGCTGGCGGTTCCCAGGGAGTAGGCGCCGTTATCCAGCCAGTTATCCTGCTCGCAATACAGCCGCTTGCCCGCGATGCGGCCGTCGTAAAACGCGATAATGCCCGGCCAGGGGCGGCAAATTTTCATGGTGGCGGCGAGTGAAGTCGGCATCGTTAAGCTACCCTGTCGGTTAATTCGTCATCACAGCGGCGTGCGCGCCATGCTCAGCATGTGCATGGTGATATTGCGCACCACCAGTTTACTGGCCAGAATATGCTCCGTCAGCAGCCGCTGCGCCTGCGGCAACTGCCGCGCCAGGATCGCCTGCAAAATGGCGTTATGCTCCTGGTAGGTGGCGGCGATGCGCACCGGCTGGGTAAAATCCAGCCGCCGGATGATGCGGATTTTTTCGGTGACTTCCCAATGCATGGTGGTCAGTTGCCGATTGCCGGTGGTTTCCACCAGCGCATTATGAAAGCGCTCATCCAGCGCGGACGCGTCGGCGCAGGCGGTAAGCTGCCGCTCCGGGGGGACCATCCAGGCGGCGCGCAGTTCGTCCAGCTGCGCCGGATAGGCGTCGGCCTGCGCCCGTTCGCACAGGCGCTGCACCGCCGCCAGTTCCAGTACGATACGGATATCGTACAGCTCCTCAAAATGGCGAAAATCAAACGGCCGCACCTGCCAGCCGCTGCGGAAATACACTTCCAGGTAGCCTTCGCGCTCCAGGCGGAACAGCGCCTGGCGCACCGGCGTCCGGCTGACTTCCATGCGCCGGGCGATATCCCCTTCGCTGAAACGATCGCCGGGCATCAGGCGCAATTCGAAGATATCATCGCGCAGCTGCGCATAAATGCGTTCGGCGATGCCTTCGGGACGGTCCTTGACCGGCCGGTCTTGTGGATCAGATGTCAGTTGCATAGCCTTCCTCGGTAAATCCACCGTTATTTATTGATAGCCGTTCCACTGATAGTCGCCCCGGCCGCGCCGCCATCCGCTGAGCTTTCGCCCTCGGTCCAGGTGGCGTTCCAGAAACTGCGCGGGTCGCCGGTCAGGGTGCGCCAGGCGCCCAGGCGCGGCGGGCTTAACTCCCCGCTGCCCGCGCGCCGGATTAATTCATCTTTGGCCTGGGCGACCAGCGCCGGTTGCGCCAGCAGCCGGCAGCAGGCGATGGCCAGCGCCTCCGAGGCCATTAGCGCCCCGGCCCGGCCCGCCCGGTGCCCGGTCAGGGCGGTCCAGCCCCAATGATGGATCGGTACCTGCCGTGGAAACGCCCAGTTCACCCGGCCCAGGGGGATGCGCCAGCTGACTTCGCCGTCATCCTGGCAGAAGTAATCCTGCCCCTGGTCATACAGGGCCAGGCCGCGGTCCAACTGCATCGGCTGTCCCGGCGCGCAGGCCGCCGACAGGCTCTCCATCCAGGCCAGATCCCCGTCGTCCCACCGCGGCGGCCCTACCGTGCGCAGGCCGTCGAGCAGCACCTGGCCCAGCGCCGCGTTGGGCAGGTAGCCCCGGCAACTGGCGATGGGCAGATGGCGCCAGGCCAGGCCGGCGCGATCCGCCACCGAGCGGCACAGGCCGATAACCGCATCGTACACCTCTTGCGCCCGCGCCACATCCGCATGGCGCAGGGTAAAATAGAGCCTGACGTCGTCCGGCACCACGCCGGCCATATGCATATTGCCGCGTATTACATGCTTGAGCGGGGTATCGGGGTAACGCCGGCCCAGTTCGCGCAGGGCGATAATGGCATCTTCCGCGCCTTCCAGCGCATTGATTTTACCGTTGAATCCGCCGTGGCTGCTCTCGCCGAGGAAAACAAATTCCCCGGTGGCGGCGGACTGGCACGGCCGGGACATGGCGCCGTTCTGGTAATCCCCGTGGGAGGTGAGCAGCGCGTCGCAGCCGGCAAACGCACCGGTGCTAAACAGCGCTACCTTGCCCCAGAGAATCTCTTCCGCCGGGCAGCCGATCACCCGGATCTCCCCGCCCAGCCCCGCCCGCTGCGCCGCATCGGCGGCGGCGATGGCCGCGCCGGTATTGGTGGGGCCGATCTGGTTATGCCCACAGGCATGGCCCGCCTCCTGGGGCAGCGGCGCACGCTGCGCACGCGAGGCGTTGGCCAGTCCCGGCAGGGCGTCGTACTCCGCCAGGATGCCGATGCACGGCCCCGGCCCCAGGCATTTGCGGGCGATAAAGGCGGTGGGAATGCCGTTAACCCCGCGCTCCACGCTAAATCCGCGATGCTCCAGCCACGCGCACAGCGCCGCCGCCGCGCCGTACTCCATGCACGGCAGTTCGGGCGAACGCCAGAGCAATCCGTAATGGTGCTCAATTTCCTCGCGCACCGCCTGCCAGGCGTCGCGGACCAGGGATATCTGCACGTTAACCCTCCTGTTTAGCCCGCCGGCCGGCTTACGCCGACGCCTGTAGCGGCAATGCGCCGCGGCCGTACTCGCCGAAGGCGGCAATCATCTCGGCGGCGCTGCGCCGGGCGCCGTGCTGCAAATATTCCATCGCGGTCAGCGCGGCCTGGTGGGCCGCCAGGTCCGACCCGCCGACGCAGTCTTCCACCACCCGGCAGTGGTAATCGCTCTGGTGGCCGTCGGCGAAGGTGTAATGAATACACACATTGGTCAGCCCGCCCACCAGGATCAGGGTTTCCGCCTTTAATCCGCGCAGCAATATCGGCAAATCGGTGCCGATAAACCCGGAGTAACGACGCTTTTGGATCACGTAATCGTCCGGGCGCAGCCCCACCACGTCGGCGGCGATTTCGGTGCTTTCCCAGCCGGCCACCAAATGCTCGTCCTCATCCCCGTCCAGCTCGCGGCCGAAATCCACGCCGGAAGGACGATGGACTTCCTGTAAAAAAATAATCGGCACCCCATTGGCGCGCGCCGCGTCAATCACGCCGCGCGAGCGCAGCATATTGGGGATCATGCCCGGCATGGAGTCGATGCCGCAGGTATCGTCCTCGCTCATGCCGCCTTTTTGTATATCGACCACAATCAACACGGGCTGGCCGACGATAATCGGGTTATTTTTACGTTTTGCCGTCATGGTATTCCCTTTAAAGTTAATGTTTGCCGCCCAGCAGCCTGGGCAAATTGTCCAGCCAGGCGATGGCGATAAATCCCATCAGCCCGACCAGCATAAATAGCACCGCCCCGACGCACATGGTGGGGGTAAAACCGGTCCGCAGGCTGGAAAACACCTTGACCGGCAAAGTTTCGACCGTAAATCCGGCCACCATATAGGCAATCAGGTATTCATTCATGCTCAGGATGGCGACGAAAATCAGGCTGGATGCGATATACGGCGTAATCAGCGGCAATACGATGCCGCTGACGATATGGCGCTGGCGCGCCCCCAGGGTTCTGGCGGCTTCCACCAGGCCGGGATCGATTTGCTTAAACCCCAGGCTGAGCAGCACCAGCGGCAGGGCCAGAAAGGTCATGCCGTGGCTGATAATGGTGTTTTCAATCTGCCCCACATGGCGCAGGAACCCCCACAGCAGCATAAACAGAATGGCGATAATCACCGGCGGCAGCATAAAAGGCATGGTGCCGGCGCCGCTTAATAACCGCGCCAGGCGCGAACGCCGCTGCCAGGCGATAAACGCCAGCGGCAACGCGATGCTGGTGGCCAGGATCGAGGCCAGGGCGGCGATGGCCAGCGAACGCTCAAAGGCCGCCACCCAGCCGGGATCGGTAAAAAAGTCCTGATACCAGCGCAGGCTCCAGGCATCCGGCGGAAACACCATCCTGGACGTGGAATTAAAACTGATGGCCACCACCACGCACAGCGGCATGGCGATAAACAGGGCCAGCAGCAACAGCAGCAGGCGCTGGGACATAACGGCCAATAGACGATTCATACCGCTTCCCCTTTCGCGCTGAACTTCACCACGCCGCCGATCAGCAGCAGCGTTACCGCCAGCAGCAGCACCGAGATCGCCGCCGCCATCGGCATATTATGTCCGCTCATGGCGGTTTCACTGATGACCACGCCGATGGTCCAGTTGCCGGGGCCGCCCAATACCAGCGGCGCGACGTACGACCCCAGGGTAAATACCAGGCTCATGATATAAGCCGCCCCGAGCGGCTTGCCGATCAGCGGCAGCAGCACGCTGCAAAACGCGCGCAGCGGCCGGGCGCCGAGGGTACGGGCCGCCTCCAGATAGCTGTGATCGAAGCGGGACATGGCGGGATAGAGCGTCAGAATATTAAACGGGATCACCATATAGGTAATGCAGGCCACCATGCCGCCGAAGCTGGGCAGCAGCGAAACGGGCTTATCCAGCAGCCCCGCCAGCACCGCCAGATTGGAGATGCCGGCCTTTTTCGACAGCAGGATTTGCCAGGCGAACGTGATCAGCACCTCCGACAGGGCGAAAGTGGTCAGCAAGGCGATCAGCCAGATCACCTGGCCGCGCCGCGACATACCCGCAATCGACCAGGCGGTGGGCAACGCCACCAGCAAACTGATGCTGGCCACGATAAAAGCCAGCATGACCGAAAACCCGATGGCGTCCACCACCACCGGCTGCAGCAACTGTCCATAGGCATGCAGGGTAAAACCGCTGCCCTCGACGGCGTTGGGGTCCAGTTGGGAAACGCTGGCGCGCAGCAGCAGCACAAACGGTATGGCGATAAATACCAGGATCATCGCCAGCGGCCACAGCAGGCCCCAGCCGGGGCGGTGGCGGCGCGCCGCGGGCGGCGCCGGGGCGCGGGAGTGAGTCACGGTCGACATAAGTTACCTTCGGCTAATGGGACAGCAATTGCGCGGCGTCGGCGGGGAAACTGACGCCGATACGGGTATGCGCCGCCAGCGGGCGCCATTGGGCGGCGGTGGTGCTGGCCAAAATATCCGTGTGCTGGCAGCGCAGCCGGATATCGATGCTGCTGCCCAGATCGCGCACCTGCATAATGTCTCCCTGCAACAGGCCGGTGCCCGGCGCGCCGAGCAGCACATCCTCCGGACGGATACATAAGGTGGCGGTGGCGCCCACCGCCACGTCCGCCGGCATGCGCGCCACCGCCAGGGTGGCGTCGCCCAGGCGCACTGCGCCGCCGCCCAGGGCTTCCACCTCGATCAGGTTGCTCTGGCCGATAAAATTTGCCACGAACCGGTTGGCCGGCTGGTGGTATATTTCGCCGGGGGTGCCGATTTGCTGCACCCGGCCATTGGCCATCACCACGATGCGATCGGCGATGGTCATGGCTTCGCGCTGGTCATGGGTGACAAAAATGGTGGTGATTTTCAGCTTCTGCTGCAACCGGCGGATTTCCAACTGCATATGGTCGCGCAGCCGGGCATCCAGGGCCGACAGCGGTTCATCCATTAAAAACACCGCCGGCTGCTGCGCCAGGGCGCGGGCGATGGCCACCCGCTGCCGCTGGCCGCCGGACAATTGATCGATACGCCGCTGGCCGACCCCGGCCAGATCGATCAGGGATAATAATTCGGCCACCCGCGCCTGGCGTTCGCTGGCTACTATGCCCTTGATTTTCAGGCTATAACCGATATTTTCCGCCACGCTAAGATGGGGGAACAGCGCCAGCGCCTGGAATACCATGCCGAAATTGCGTTCATGCACCGGCCGGTGGGTAATATCCTGCCCTTCCAGCACGATGCTGCCCGAATCGGGCTGCTCCAGCCCGGCAATGATGCGCATCAGGGTGGTTTTGCCGCATCCCGACGGCCCGAGGAAACACACCAGTTCACCCCGGGGCACATGTAGGGAAATATGGTCCACCGCCGGCTGCGCACCGTACATCTTGGTGATCTCCACCACCGCTAACCCGTTCATCGTAAGCTCCTCAGACGGTAAGCATTTTCAGGAACTGCTGCGCCAGGTAGTCGGCATACTTCACCTTGACGGCGGCGTCGACCAAAATGGGCGTGGATTCCGACGACACGGCGGCGAATTCGGCGTCCGTCAGGTTGAGTTTGGCGCGCGGGAGCAGCGGCGCGGCCCCGACGCCCCGGGCAATCAGCTGATGGCATTCCGGAGTGCAGCTCCAGTTAAGGAACTCCTGCGCTTCGTCGGCGGATTGGCCGGCCTTGGGCAAACACCAGGAGTTATACCCCTGCACCGCCCCTTCCTGCGGGAACGTGGACAGTACCGGCGTGCCCTCGCCTTTCATGATCATCGACACATCGTGGTAATACAGCCCGCCCTTCACTTCGTCATTTTGCAAGGCGGTTTGCATGGTGCCTTCATCGGTCCACCAGATTTTGGCATTGGGTTTCAACTCGGCGATTTTGGCGATCACCCGATCGATGCCCTCTTTGGTTTGCAGCGTTTTGCTGCCTTCAAAGAAGGTGGCGGCGGTGATTTCCAGCAACACCGTCGAGGCCCCGCCCTGTAATCCCCAGGCCTGGGGATTTTTCTCCCACAGCGCCCGCCAGCTGGTGGGGGCGGTCGTCACCTCTTCCGTATTGGTCACGAACGTCAGGTACCAGCCCATGGCCGCGACATTATCCACATCCGCGCCCGCGTCCTGGCGATAGGCCGGCATCAGGTTGCCCAGATTCGGCACTTTACCGGCGGCAACGGTTTTCCATAGTCCCTGGCTGCGCCCGCGCAGCAGATCGCTTTGCTGGACGCAGCAAATATCCATCGGCACCGACCCGGCCTTGTTGGACTGGCTCAGTTGCATCAGGAATTGCTCGCTGGCGGATTGCGGCGACGACACAATCTTGATGCCGGTAGCCTGGGTAAAGGCCGGATAAACATGTTCCTTAAAGGCCTTTTCAAAAAATCCGCCGAAGTTGGAAATGCGCACGCTGCGCTCTTTGGCAAAGGCGGGAGCCATCGACAGGCCCGCGGCGCCGGCCAGCGTGGCGATACCCATGCCTTTTAACAGGCCCCGGCGGGAGATCCCCTGGCCGCTTGCATTTTTTTTCATCATGTCTTCAACCCGACCTCATAGCTGTGTGATTAATAAACGCCCTTTTAAACTTTCCCGCCCCGCCAACGGAGGAAGGCGAAGATCGATTAAACTTGTATACCATCTTATATATAACCTGGTATGCAAGAGCTATGCCAAGGGAGTAATCACCATTTTATCAGTACGTTATAAAATAGATGCGGAGGGATGCACCGGCACTATGCACCCGCTGCGCTAGCGGGACGCCATATTTTGGTGCAATAGCGGACGGGCAAACAGCGGCGATGTCAGTGAAAAAGTGCGCGGCGATCGGGGGTTTTTCGAATTGGGGCGTTTTCCGGCTAGCGCGCCGTTTACCGGCGCGCGGCGATGGTGCAGCTTGCCGCCGGTTAACCCCGCCGGCAAGCGGATTACCCGGCGGTTAGTCCCCTTTTTCCGCCGCCAGTTTCGCCATATGTTTCTTTTCGCTAATCATGGTCATGACCAGCAGCAGCACCGCCAGGATGCTGCCGCCGATCATCACCATAAAACCGGCGTCCCAGCCGAAGAAATCCACCGTATAACCCACAATGGCGCTGGCGGCGACGGACCCGCCGAGATAACCGAACAGGCCGGTAAAGCCGGCGGCGGTGCCGGCGGCTTTTTTCGGCGCCAGTTCCAGGGCGTGCAGGCCGATCAGCATCACCGGACCATAAATCAGGAAACCGATGGTGATCATGCAAGCCATATCGATACCGGGATTACCTACCGGGTTTAGCCAATAGATAATAGTGACGATGGTCACCAGCACCATAAAAAACACCCCGGTGGCGCCGCGATTGCCTTTGAATACCTTATCCGACATCCAGCCGCACAGCAGCGTCCCGGGAATACCCGCGTACTCGTACAGGAAGTAGGTCCAGGAGGATTTATCCAGCGTAAAGTGTTTCACTTCCTTGAGATAGGTCGGCGACCAGTCGAGAATGCCGTAGCGCAGCAGGTAGACAAACACGTTGGCCACGGCGATATACCACAGCAGCTTGTTCGGCAAAATATATTGCATAAAAATCTGCTTGGCGGTCAGTTCGACTTCGGCCTTGTCGCTGTAATCCACCGGATAGTCGTTTTTATACTCCTCAATGGGCGGCAGGCCGCAGGACTGCGGGGTATCGCGCATCAATCCGAAGGCGATAAAGGCCACCAGAATAGCGGCGAACGCCGGCATATACAGCGCGGCGTGCCAGTCGTTAAACCAGGCCATGCCCAGCAGGAACAGCAGGGGCGGCAAGCCGCCGCCGACGTTATGGGCGCAGTTCCAGATAGAGACGATGCCGCCGCGTTCTTTTTGCGACCACCAATGCACCATGGTCCGTCCGCACGGCGGCCATCCCATGCCCTGGAACCAGCCGCACAGGAACAGCAGGACAAACATGACCGCGATACTTGAGGTGGCCCAGGGCACAAACCCCATAAATAACATTACCGCCGCCGACAGGATCAACCCCGCGGGCAAAAAGACGCGCGGATTGGAACGGTCGGAAACCGAACCCATGATAAATTTGGAAAAACCGTAGGCGACGGAAATACCCGATAACGCAAAGCCCAGATCCCCGCGGCTAAAGCCCTGTTCAATCAGGTACGGCATGGCCAGGGTAAAATTTTTCCGCACCAGGTAAAACGCCGCATAACCGAAGAATATCCCCATAAAGATTTGCCAGCGCAGCCGGCGATACACCGGGTCGGTCTGATCGATAGGGACGCGGGGCTGATGTGCCGCTGGTTTGAAAATGCTCAACATGGGCGCCTCCAATGGCTGTGTTAGTGATGATTCGCGCATAATGAATCACGGCAATACGAGGTTGAATTGATTACATTCGAATAATGTGTTCGATAACGAATCTTATCCTAGGGAGGGTCGCCGCCGGGAGTTGTGATTTGTGTAACATTTATTACATTTTTATGAATTTAATACCATATATTAACCATTGGTCATACTTTGGAATATTTACACATAATAAATTTATGACATTTATCAACTAAAGGGTTTTTAACGCGCGCATAACTTTCGTTTATGATTCGATATTGTTCCTTATCACACATTTTTTACGGATTTCGTGGGTTAATGCTGCTATAAACCGCCGCCGCCACGGGGCGCGCCATAGGAGGTTTCATGAGTGACCGTATGAATGACGGCGCAACCAGCCGGGAGCCTTATGCTGATACGGATGTCATCATCATCGGCGGCGGGGCGACCGGCGCGGGTATCGCCCGCGACTGCGCCTGCCGCGGCCTGAATTGCCTGCTGCTGGAGCGCTATGATATCGCCAGCGGCGCCACCGGCCATAACCACGGCCTGCTGCACAGCGGCGCCCGCTATGCGGTAAATGACGCCGAATCCGCCCGCGAATGTATTGAAGAAAATCGCATCCTCAAGCGCATTGCCCGCCATTGCATTGAACCCACCGACGGATTGTTTATCACCCTGCCGCAGGATTCGCTGGACTATCAGCGGCAATTTATCAGCGCCTGCGCCGACGCGGGCATCGATGCGCAGGCCATCGATCCCCAATTGGCCCGGCGCCTGGAACCGGCGGTGAATCCCGCCCTGGTCGGCGCGGTGCGGGTGCCGGACGGCACCATCGATCCGTTTCGCCTGAGCACGGCCAATATGCTCGACGCCCGGGAACACGGCGCGCGTTTTTTGACCTATCACGAAGTCACCGGCCTGCTGCGCCATAACGATCGGGTCACCGGGGTGCGCGTCTACAATCACAAATCCGGGCAACACCATGAGATCCACGGGGCGGTGGTCGTGAACGCCGCGGGCATCTGGGGGCAGCATATCGCCGAATATGCCGACCTGAAGATCCGGATGTTCCCGGCCAAAGGGGCGTTGCTGATCCTGGGCCATCGTATCAATAACCTGGTGATCAATCGCTGCCGCGCCCCCGCCGATGGCGACATTCTGGTGCCGGGAGATACCATTTCGCTGATCGGCACCACCTCCACCCGCATCGGGTATGACGAGATCGATCGCCTTGCGGTGACCCCGCAGGAGGTGGATTTATTAATCCGCGAAGGCGCGCAGCTGGCGCCGATGCTGGCGCATACGCGCCTGCTGCGCGCCTATGCCGGCGTGCGCCCCCTGGTGGCCAGCGACGACGACCCCACGGGCCGCAGCGTCAGCCGCGGCATCGTGCTGCTGGATCATGCCGCCCGGGACGGCATGGCGGGATTTATCACCATTACCGGCGGCAAGCTGATGACCTATCGCCTGATGGCGCAATGGGCGACCGATAAAGTCTGCGAGAAACTGGGCGTTTGCGCGCCCTGCACCACCGCCGAGAATCCCCTGCCCGGCTCCCGGCTATCGCCCGAGGAAACTAAACGCACCGTCAGCCGGCTGCCCGTGAGCATCGCCGGGTCGGCGGTTTATCGTCACGGCGATCGGGCCAGCCGGGCGCTCGGCGGCAGCCGGCTCGATAACAGCCTGGTATGCGAATGCGAGGCGGTTACCGCCGGCGAAGTGCGTTATGCGGTGGAGTCCCTGACCGTGAATAACCTGACCGATTTGCGCCGCCGTACGCGCGTGGGCATGGGCACCTGCCAGGGCGAACTGTGCGCCTGCCGCGCCGCCGGCCTGCTGGCGCGGTTTAATGTCGCCACGCCTGCGCAGTCCATTGTCCAGTTGTCCAGGTTCCTGAACGAACGCTGGAAAGGCGTCAGGCCGATTGCCTGGGGGGACGCGCTGCGGGAAAGCGAATTTACCAGTTGGGTTTACCAGGGATTATGCGGCCTGGACGGCGACAACGCCGGTAAACGGGAGACGGACGATGGAATTTGATACCGTAGTGATTGGCGGCGGCCTGGCGGGGTTAAGCTGCGCCATCCGCCTGGCCGAACAGGGTAAACATTGCGCGGTGGTCAGCGCCGGACAAAGCGCGCTGTATTTCTCTTCCGGTTCCCTGGATCTGCTGTGCCGGCTGCCGGACGGCACCCCCGTGGCATCCCCCCCGGCCTGTTTGGCGGCGCTGGCCGCGCAGGCCCCGCGGCATCCTTATAGCGTCATCGGCGCCGACCGCATCATCCCCCTGGCGCGCGAAGCGCAGGCGCTGCTGGGACGCTGCAATATCGCCCTGTCCGGCGATCCGGCCCATAACCACCAGCGCATTACCCCCCTGGGCACCCGTAAAGCCACCTGGCTCAGCCCGGCGGATATTCCTGTCACCCCGTTGGACGGCGTTTTGCCCTGGCGGAAAGTGGCGGTGATCGGCATCGAAGGGTTCCTGGATTTTCAGCCGCGGATGGTGGCCGATTCGCTGGCGGCGGAACAAGGCATCGCGGCCGAAGCGGCCTATTTACATTTGCCGGCGCTGGATTTATTGCGCAATAACCCCAGCGAATTCCGGGCGGTAAATATCGCCCGGGTGCTGGATTTGGCGGAAAACGGCGCCGCCCTGGCCGATGAGCTGGCCCGCCTGGCGGGAGATGCCGAATGCCTGATCCTGCCGGCCTGCATCGGCCTGGACGACCGCCGGGCGCTGGACGCCCTGCGGGCCGCCATCGACCGGCCGGTATATCTGCTGCCAACCTTGCCCCCGTCCCTGCTGGGCATCCGTATGCATCAGGGCATGCTGCGGCGCTTCAACCAGTTGGGAGGGATATTTATGCCCGGCGATAAAGTCCTGAGGGCGCAATTCGACGGACAGCGCATCCTCGGGGTTTATACCCGTAATCATAGCGATATCCCGCTGCGCGCGCGGCAGGTGGTTTTGGCCAGCGGCAGCTTTTTCAGCAACGGGCTGGTGGCGACCCGCGAACAAATTGTGGAACCGGTGTTTGGCCTTGATGTCTGGGACGACGCCGATCGCGGCGCATGGAGCCGGGCCGACTTTTTCGCGCCCCAGCCCTACCTGCAATTCGGCGTTAAAACCGATGCCGGACAGCGGGCGCTGCGCGCGGGCCGGCCGCTGGAAAATCTCTACGCCATCGGCGCGGTATTGGGCGGCTACGATCCCCTGCGGCAAGGCTGCGGCGCCGGGGTCTCGCTTACCAGCGCGCTCCATGCCGCCCGGCGCATTATCCTGGCACAGGAGAACCAATGATGAACCTGTCGAACGACCAGAGTTTTGATAGCTGCCTGAAATGCACCGTCTGCACGACCTACTGCCCGGTGTCCAGGGTGAATCCGCTGTTTCCGGGGCCGAAACAGGCCGGGCCGGACGGGGAGCGGCTCAGGCTCAAGGACCCGTCGCTGTATGACGAGGCGTTAAAATACTGCACCAACTGTAAACGCTGCGAGGTGGCCTGTCCTTCGGAAGTACGCATCAGCGACCTGATCCAGCGGGCCAAGGCCCGCTACAGCGAGCACCAGCCGACCCTGCGCGATGCCATCCTGAGCCATACGGATCTGATGGGGTCGCTGTCGACGCCCCTGGCGCCCATCGTCAATCTGGGCACCGGGCTTAAACCGGTGCGCCAATTGCTGGATAAAACGCTGCATATCGACCATCGCCGGGCACTGCCCAAATACTCTTTCGGCACCTTTCGCCGCTGGTATCGCGGCCAGGCCGCCGGCCAGCGGAAATATACGCAACAGGTGGCTTTTTTCCACGGCTGCTTTGTCAATTATAACCACCCGCAGCTGGGCAAGGACCTCATCCGGGTGTTTAACGCCATGGATATCGGCGTGCAATTGCTCAAGCATGAAAAATGCTGCGGCGTACCGCTGATTGCCAATGGTTTTATCGAACGGGCGAAAAAACAGGCCCAGGGAAATACCGCCTCGCTGCGCGACGCGGTGCTGGAGCGGGACGTCACGGTGGTGGGCACCTCATCGAGCTGTATCCACGCCCTGCGCGAGGAATACCCCCACCTGCTGGGAGTGGATACCTGCGCGGTGCGCGATCGGGTCGAGCTGGCCACGCGCTATCTTTACCGCCTGCTGGATGCCGGCAAAGCGCTGCCGCTCAAACCCATGCCGCTGCGGGTGGCTTACCATACGCCGTGCCATATGGAAAAAATGGGCTGGACCGCCTATACCCTGGAGCTGCTGCGCCAAATCCCGGGCCTCGAACTGGTGGTGCTGGACTCCCAATGCTGCGGCATCGCCGGCACCTATGGTTTTAAATCCGAGAACTACGCCACGTCCCAGGCCATCGGCAACTCGCTGTTTCGCCAAATAGAGCAAAGCGGCGTGGACTTGGTGGTGACCGACTGCGAAACCTGTAAATGGCAAATAGAAATGTCCACCAGCAAAAGCTGCGAGCATCCCATAACCCTGCTGGCGCGGGCGCTGGCGTAGTATTGCGCCGTCGCGGCGCCCGGCTGGTCAACGCATAATGGGAATCAGGTAATCGCAATGGACGATATCGGCATCGGTCTCCTGGCCGGCGTCCGCGTCCGGCTGCGGCAGGCGCTGGAAACGCTCGATATCGTAGCCTTCGCGCCGCACGACCTGGAGCAGCGGCAGGCAAATGCCGTAGAGATCCATGATAAAGCGCTGCAGCCCCTCGGTGGGGCCGGCATAGGTAAACTGCGCGTAATCGCCGGCGTTAAGCTTGAACATCTCCATGTTCTCCAGTTTTACCGGCAGATATTGCGGTTCGGCGGCGGTGGTATACCACACCTCGTTTTCGCCATTTTTCACGCTTGCCGGGCGCGAATAACTTAGGCCGTAAAGTACCGGCGCATCGCTTTGCGCCTCATCGAGAAACTGCCCCCAGAAGCGCTGGCGCAGCTGCGTGCGGCACAGGCTCAACTGTTCCAGGGTACAGGTGTAACTTTGGGTGATACCTTCCAGTTGGAGTTCCGGCAGGGTGATAATGTCGCTTTGCGGCACCGCGCCCGTCCTGCCGCGCAGCGGCGGTTCGAGGCCGTAAAAATCCCATTTCATCGACCGCCGGTACAGGGCGGGCGTCTGCAAAAACTGCTTTTTAAACGCGCGATTAAAGGACTGCTGGGATTCAAAATGATACTGAAGCGCGATAGCGGCCAGGGGCTTGCTGGTCAGGCGCAGCGCCATGGCGGCATTGGAAAGTCGACGGGCGCGGATATAAGCGCCCAGTACCTGGCCGGTCGTCTCTTTGAACTTGCGCTGCAAATGCCATTTGGAATACCCCACCCTGGCGGCCACTTCATCGAGGGATAGCGGCCGATCCAGATTTTCCTCAAGCCAGTTCAATAGATCGCAAATCGTTCCAGATTTATTCATAATTACGGTATTACCCCTTGGAAACTCTCTGTAGGGAAAAGGAAAATAGTCTTCCCTTTCGCTTTACCCGCGGCTCACTCTCCTTCTTTGGCGACCAATAATGCGCATTATACCGTTCAATACCGCTATTATGCGACGTAGCGGGGTAGACCTTCACAAAAAATCCTTTTATATTTCTAAATATTAATGGAACCTAAACGCAGAAAATACCCCGCAATAAAATAGCCTGCCGTTCCGCTTCGCCATTGACCATTGGTGCTATTTTTACCATTTTGTGATATTCAGGAAATCTCGGCTGCTATATGGATAAATAAGCATAAATTAACCAAAAATGCTATTTTTATCCATTAATGCCTTATTTCTTCGTGACTATCACGCTAAGTTTTTATATTTACCATAAAAAATAGGCTTTGATAATAAATGTGTTTTTTGTCAAAGAGTGTTATTTGTTCCCAAAAATGCCATAGGTTATTTATATATTTCATTTTAGTTCCGTTGGTTAATTACAAATATTATAAGTTGATCACAAATTTTCATTATCAGCGTTTCGTTTTTTAATTAAAGAGGGTTACTATTCTGTCTCCCATTGGTGCTTCCTGTGTCTACTCGATGCGCTTCCGCCTTGGCCCCGGGATGAAAAAGGCCAAGGCAACTTATACCAACATCGATCGGGAATATGCCAATAGCATAAAAGCAATAACCATTTACAAACCGGTCCCTACCCCGGTGATTCATACTATTTATGTGTGTTACAGGAGGGGATGTTTCGCATAAAAAACAGGCAAAAATGACTCATGCAAGAGACTGATACACCAGTATTGGCCTTGCAAACCTTGTATAAAAAGTTCAGGCAGTGGCGCGGGCAACTGCTCGTTTTTAATAAAAATACTTTATAAGGTATCTTTTCGATGAAATATAGCATTCTTGCAGTGATGATCCCGGCACTGATGGCGTCCGGAATCGCAGGCGCGGCCGAGGTATACAATAAAGACGGCAATAAACTGGATTTGTACGGCAAAGTGGACGGCTTGCATTATTTTGCCGACGATGACGGTTATGCTTCCGATGGCGACCAGTCTTATATCCGTTTCGGTTTTAAAGGCGAAACGCAAATTAACGATCAACTGACCGGTTATGGCCAGTGGGAGTATAACGTCCAGACCAACAAGACCGAAGGCAGCGATTCCAACGATGGCACCAAAACCCGTCTGGGTTTTGCCGGTTTGAAATTCGCCGATTACGGTTCGTTTGATTATGGCCGCAACTACGGCGTGGTTTACGATGCGCTGGGCTGGACGGATATGCTGCCGGAGTTCGGCGGTGAAACCGCTTACACAGATAACTTCATGGTCGGTCGTACCACCGGCGTGGCCACGTATCGCAACACCAGCTTCTTCGGTTTGGTGGACGGCCTGGACTTTGCCCTGCAATACCAGGGTAAAAACGACCGCACCGATATCCAGCGGGCGAACGGCGACGGCTATGGCGGTTCAATCACCTATACTTCGCCCATCGGGGTCGCCATCGTCGGCGCGTATGCTTCTGGCGATCGTACCGACCGGCAGAATAGCGAAACCATCTACGGCAACGGTGACCGGGCCGAACAGTGGGCGACGTCTCTGAAATACGACGCCAATAATATTTATCTGGCCGCGACTTATGGCGAAACCCGCAACTCCACCTATTTTGACGGCACGCTGCCAAGCGGCGTCAGTGCGGCAGGTTTTGCCAACAAGACCCAGGATTTCCTGCTGGTGGCCCAGTATCAGTTCGATTTCGGCCTGCGCCCGTCCATCGGTTATACCCAAACCAAAGCCAAGGATGTTGAAGGCGTGGGCGATGTCGATCTGATTAAATACTATGAAGTCGGCGCCACCTACTACTTCAACAAAAATATGTCCACCTATGTCGACTACATCATCAACCGCATTGACGATGACAACCGCCTGGGCATCAACAGCGGCGACGTAGTCGCCCTGGGCCTGGTGTATCAGTTCTGATAATAATGCCTTGATGTGCAGGGGCGGACGTTATCCCCCTTCTTATACCGCCTCTTCCAATACGGCTCCCGATCGGGGGCCGTATTTGCATTTACAGCCCAACCGCGATAATTTGCGACCAAAGTCAGGAAAAATGTGTTTTTTCCGCTTTTTTTCGCCGTCGGGGTAACACATCTGTCCTCAAACGGACAAAAAAAAGGTATGTTAGCCACTGTTTTCGAACGAGCGTGATAAACATCTTATGATCATCAAACCTAAAATTCGTGGTTTTATCTGCACCACCACTCATCCCGTCGGCTGCGAAGCCAACGTGCGCGAGCAAATTGCCTATGTTAAATCCACAGGCAAACTGCGCAACGGCCCTAAAAAAGTGCTGGTCATCGGCGCATCCACCGGTTACGGCCTGGCCTCGCGCATCAATGCCGCCTTCGGCAGCGACGCCGCCACCATCGGGGTGTTTTTCGAAAAGCCGGCCAGCGACAAAAAAACCGGCTCGGCCGGCTGGTATAACGCCGCCGCTTTCGATAAAGCCGCCAAGGAACAAGGGCTGTATGCCAAAAGCATCAACGGCGACGCCTTTTCCAACGCCTGCCGCGACGCGGTCATCGACCTGATTAAACAAGATCTGGGCCAGATCGATCTGGTGGTTTACTCCCTGGCCTCGCCGGTGCGAAAGCTGCCCGATACCGGTGAAGTGGTGCGGTCCGCCCTGAAACCCATCGGCGAACCCTATAAATCCACCGCGCTGGATACCAATAAAGACGTGCTGATCGACGTGGTGGTCGACCCCGCCAACGAGCAGGAAATCGCCGACACCGTCAAGGTCATGGGCGGGCAGGATTGGGAGTTGTGGATGGGCGCGCTGGAAGACGCCGGCGTGCTGGCGCCGGGGGCCAAAGCGGTTGCCTACTCTTATATCGGCACCGATCTGACCTGGCCCATCTACTGGCACGGCACCCTGGGCAAAGCCAAGGAAGATTTGGACCGCGCGGCCCACGCCATCGACGCCAAACTGAAGCAACAGGGCGGCGCCGCGTATGTCGCCGTGCTCAAATCGGTGGTCACCCAGGCGTCGGCCGCTATTCCGGTGATGCCGCTGTATATCTCCATGGCCTTTAAGATCATGAAGGATCTGGGCATTCACGAAGGCTGTATCGAGCAGATCCAGCGCCTGTTCGCCACCCGCCTGTTCGGCGACCGGCAGCCCGCCACCGATGACCAGCACCGCCTGCGCCTGGACGACTGGGAACTGCGCGACGACGTGCAGGACGCCTGCCGCCGGCTGTGGAGCCAGATTAACAATGATAATATTTATCAGTTAACCGATTATCAGGGTTATAAAAACGAGTTCCTGCGTTTGTTCGGCTTTGGTTTAGCCGGCGTGGACTACGAGGCCGATGTCGACCCCGAAGTCAGCTTCGACGTACGCGAACTGGCCTGATGGGTTTTATATGCTGCCGGCGTTAACCGCCGGCAGCATGCTCCGGTTCCGGCCGGCGCCCCTTCGATTACCTCGCCAGCAAATATCGCCGCGTTTAGGGATAAATGTCAAAAGTCCAGTTCCCTGCCGGCGGGGGTAATATGCTCATCGGCGTGAGCCGCGTGGGGGGTGAGACCCAGCAGCAAATCCGCTTCGGTAAACCGGGGTTTGGCCGCCTTGCGGATCGTCAGCCCTTGCTCGCCGATCTCAATATCCACCGTGTCTCCCGCCTCGAAATGCGGTATCGTTTTAAGGTTGCCTGACAGGCGCAGCGCGATGCTGTTGCCCCATTTTTGCAACACAGCCTGGGCGTGCATAGTTTTCTCCCGCGGGTATGATTAGTATTTACAATGCGTATACATGCACGCATGGCCATATCAATGGGTTCAAATGCCATTGCGTTAGGCGCTTGGGTTGGCGTCCGGGCCGGGGTTGCGGGCGATATCGTCGAACAAGGCGGCCAGTTTTTCCTGCGCCAGGGGTTTGGAAAATAAAAAACCCTGCATTTGCGTGCAGCCCGCATCCACCAGAAACTGCTTTTGCTCCGCCGTTTCCACGCCTTCGGCAATCACCTGCAAATTGAGTTTTACCCCCAGGTTGGATACCGCCGTAACGATGGCCGCGGTGTCTTTCAACTGGGTAACGAACTGCACAAATGAACGATCGATTTTAACGCTGTCCACCACGATATCTTTCAACAGGCTCAGGCTGGAATAGCCGGTGCCGAAATCATCCAGGGAAATTCGCACCCCCGCCTGGCGCAATATCACCAATTGCGCTTTGCTATTGGCATCGGAATTCATGATCGCCGTTTCGGTCAGTTCCAGCTCAAGGCGCTCCGGCGAGAACCGCTCCTCGGCCAGCAGATCGAGTACCATGCGCGCAAAACCGCGGTCCCGCAGTTGAATGGGCGAGACGTTCACCGATACCGACAAATCGGTCCAGCGCAGCATTTCGCGGCAGGCCTGGCGCAGAATAAATTTCCCCAGCGGAATGATCAGCCCCGTTTCCTCGGCCAGGGCCACAAACTGTACCGGAGAAATTTCGCCCAGCTCCTTATCCTTCCAGCGCGCCAGCGCTTCCACGCCGATGATTTGATTATCCGCCGAGCGAATCAGGGGCTGATAGGCGCACGAAATGTCCCGCCCGGAGGAGAGCGCCAGCGCCAGCGCTTTTTCCATGCGCCGTTTGCTGGTCAGGCTGGCATCAAGGGATTCGGAGTAAAAACAGTGCATATTTTTGCCCAGCCGTTTTGCCTCATACAGCGCGGCGTCGGCCTTGCGCAGCAGCTCGCCGGCGGTAATGGCGGACGGACCGATAAAGGTCGCGCCCACGGACACCGTGACAAAGGGCGACGCGCCGATCAGGGTGAAGGGGGACTGGGTCAGTTTGACGATGCTCTCGCACAGGGTGTCGGCCGCCTGCCGGGATAAAGCCGCCCGGATCAGCAGGGAGAATTCATCGCCGCCCATCCTGGCCACCAGGCTTTCCTGCGGCGCCACCCCCTGTAAGCGGCGGGCGAACTCGCACAACACAAAATCCCCGGCCGGATGCCCGTAGGTGTCGTTGATATTTTTGAAACCATCCAGATCCATCAGCAACAGCATCCCGCCGGCCGCGCCGTCCGGTCCGGCGGCGGGCACCACCACCTGATTAAGCTGTTCGTACAGCGCGGTGCGGTTGTGCAAGCCGGTGAGAATATCGTGATAGGCCAAATAGCGCGTTTGGGCCTCCGAGGCGCGCAATTCGGAAATATCATTGAGCGTCACCAGCAAATAGGGCTCCGACTGCAGGAAAATCCGCGAGCTGCGGACGATAAACGACAGGGTTTCATTGGTCGGCGTAACCAATTGCTCTTCGAACGCCACCGGTTCGCCGGTTTCCATCACAAAACGATCCCGATCCAAAATATGGGCCACCAACCGGGCATCAAGATCGTCCAGGGCGGTCTGGCCGATCATTTCAGCCGCGCTTTTACCAAACAATTCGCACGCTTTGCGATTTAAAAACACCAGCCGGTATTGGCGATCCTTTAAAAAAGTGGCGTCTGGCAATGCGTTTAACACTGCCTGGCAGACTGCAAGATTGTTAAACATGGCAAGCGGGTCCCGAGTTGATCTCTCCTTGAAGGGTAGCATAACTTCCCGCGCCCGCCGCCCCTTTCCCAGTCCTGGCCATAACCATCAAGGCAGGGAATCGGCGGCGGCCGGCGGAGCGTCGGCCTGGGCCTGCCACAGGGCGCTCATCGCCAGTTCCAGTTGCTTAAATAACCGGTAGCGGGCGCTATGGAAAGCATGCAATTCCTCGTCGGGGACAAACAGTCCCGGATTAAGCTGCACCGCCTGCGCGGCCCCCGCGGACATATCGCGCCATACCCCGACCCCGACCCCGGCGCAAATAGCCGCTCCCAGCGCGCCGGTTTCGGTACACTCCGATACCCGGATAGGGATGCCCAGGGCGTTGGCGAACATTTGCGGCCAGACGCAACTGCGCGCCCCGCCCCCCGACAGGGTCGCCTGGGTAAAAGGGATACCGGCGGCGCGCAGGCGATCGATATGGGCGCGGTGGGCGAATGTCACCCCTTCAAATAGCGCATAGAGCATATCGGCGCGGGTGTGCCAGCCGTTCAGTCCGTAGAAACCGGCTTTCGCCGGCCCCTCTTTGCGCCCGGAATAAAGATAAGGATGATACAGCGGCAAATGCGGGCCGGGTTTAACCCCGGCCACCGCGCTGCTGCACCGTTCGGCGCCGCTGCCGCCCTGCCCGTCCTGCAGCTCGCGCACAAACCAGTCCAGGTTGGCGGCGGACGTGGCGCTGGCTTCGATGGCCATATACCGGTCGCGTTCGATAATGGAATTCATAAACACCGGGCGCCGGTAGTCCGGGGCGTCAACCACCACCTGGTTGATGCTCCAGGTGCCGGCGACAATGGACGCGTCGCCGGTATGCACCACCCCCGACCCCACGGCGCTGGCCACTACGTCAAAGATGCCCGCCACCACCGGGATGCCGGCCGGCAGGCCGGTGAGCCGGGCGGCGTCCGGGGTCACATATCCCATTATATCGCAGGATTCCCGCAGCCGGGGCAACAGCGGCATGGCGTCGGCCAAATCGTAGAGCGCCATCAGCTCGGGATCGTAACCGCGCGTGGCATAGTTGATTAAGCCGGAGCCGGCCGCATCCGAAACATCGCTTGAGGCCACGCCGGTTAAAAAATGGCTGATCGTATCTTTGGCGAACAGCACCGTACCGATGCGGCCAAACAGATCGGCGTGATGGCGTTTGAGCCAGCTGAGCAGCACCGGGGTCGCCGCCGCCCAGGGTTTTTGCAGCGAACGCCGGTAAATGGCCTCGCTAAAACCTTCCCGCTCCAGTTCCCTCACCCGGGCAAACGCGCGGCCATCGATGGACTGAATACCAATCAGCGGCTGCCCGCGCCGGTCCACGGCGTATAGCCCGTTGCCATGCCCGGCCGCGCCGACGGCGAGCACCTGTCCGGGGCGTACCCCGGCCCGCGCCAGGCTGTCGCGGATGGCCTGGCTGGCCCCGCGATAAATTTCGTCCAAAGAACGCTCGGCATAACCGGGGCTGGGCTGGCGGGTGGTGCCGCCGCATTCCCCCACGCCCAATACCCGCCCGTGCAGATCGAACAGGACCGCTTTTATCATCGTATTACCGGCATCGATACCCAGCAGACAGTCGACCATATCTCTTCTCCCAATAGAGGATGCAACGATCGGCGCACGACTTAAACGCCGCGCCAGGCTCAGGGCTGGCGGTAGATTTCCAGCGCCCGCGGCCCGTCGGCGCCCTGGTGGATAATCGCCATCAGGGCCTTGACCACCCGCGACGGATTACTGTGCTGATACACATTACGGCCATAGACCATGCCCGCGGCCCCCTGGCTCATCAGCGCCGCGCTTTTATTCAGCACGCTCTCCAGCGCGTCTTTGCCCCCGCCCCGCACCAGCGTCGGGCAGCGGGCCGCTTCCACCACGCGGTGGAAGTCCTCTACCCGCTCCGTCGGATCGGCCTTGACGATATCCGCGCCCAATTCCCGCGCCAGGCGCACCAACGGCACCATTTTTTCCACATCCCCCAGGGAAACATAGGCATTGCCCTTGCCGGGAGGCGCCATCACCAGCGGCTCGATCATCAGGGGCATGGCGTATTTATCGCAGGCATGGCGCAGGCGGCCGATATTTTCCACGCACTGGCGGAAAATGCCCGGCTCGTCGGGGATCATATACAGGTTAACCACCACCGAGACGGCGTCCATCTGCAAGGCGGCCAGGATCGGCTCCTCCGGATTATGCAGCACCGCCCACATTTCCCGGTGGCGGGCGGTGTTATAGGCGTTGCCCACGTCGGCGCGCATCACCAGCGCCGGCTTATCCGGCGCCGCGGCGTATTGCAAGAGATCCGCCTGGCCAAAATTCACCTGGATGGCATCCGGCCCGGCGGCGATAAGCTGCGTCATCACCGCGCCCATATCTTCCAGGCCGACCAAAAAATCCGGCTCATTGGCGATACCGTGATCGATGGCCACATCCAAACACTTGCCCTGGCGGAACAGGCGATTCATTCTGGCTTTACGGGTGGTCATAGGTTTCTCCCTCGGTGGCCGATGCGGCAAGCTTGGCCAGCCCGTGCCGCTGCGCCAATTGTTCAATGGTCAAACGCAGGTTTTCCCGCGCCACGGTCTCGCTCCAGCCGCGCTCGGCGGCGAGCAGCGCGGTGACTTCCGCCACCAGCGCCGGGGTCAGCCGGCCGGAAATCGCCATGGCGGTGCGGCGCACCAGCAGATCCGCCGGCATCTCCACCTGTTCGTTAACGATCAGCCAGCGCAGCTCATTGACGGTATAACCGGCATGGTGATCCAACGGCCGGTCGGGGGACTGGCCGGCGAATTCCAGCAGCGCGGCCACCCGGCTGCCGTAGCGCTCGGCCCAGCGCGCCGCCTGCGCGGCCTCCTGATGATATTGCGCCGCCAGCAGCGCGACCCAGGCTTTGCGTTCACCGACCGCCGGGAAATCCCGTCCCCCGCCGATGGCCAGGTCGGTGGTGGTAACACGGCGTTTTTCACCGAGCAGTTGCAATACGCGGTCCGCCGCCTGTTCGCCAAAGGCGCGGAATGTGGTCCATTTGCCGCCAATCAGGCACAGGGTAGTGAAATCGCGGCCCGCCGCGGGGGCGATCACCTTTAATGAATGGTTGCGGGAAATCCGGCCATTAACCGCCGTATCGCTGACCGGCAGCGGTCG
This sequence comes from Enterobacterales bacterium, assembly GCA_015654925.1. Lineage (GTDB taxonomy): Bacteria > Pseudomonadota > Gammaproteobacteria > Enterobacterales > Enterobacteriaceae > Acerihabitans. The sequence continues at coordinate 23,556 of JAATFX010000051.1, forward strand.
GATGCCGCAAAAGGTATAGAGAATATCCTCGTCGGCGATGGCGATATGGGGGAACACAAAACGCAGGGAATCGAGAATATAGCGTTGCTCATCGGCGGCGCAGATCGTATCCAGGGGGTCGTCGGTGCGGATATCCGTCGACCCCACCAGCACATTGCCGAAATAAGGAAACAAAATACACACCCGTCCTTCCTGGTTTTCGTAATACACCATGCCGTTTTGCAACGCCGCCAACAGTTTAGGGCTGCGGATAATCAGATGGGAGCCTTTGGTGCCGCCGATAAGCCTGGCGCTTCCCGGCCCGGGAGCGAGCACGCCGTTAAGCTGATCCACCCAGGCGCCGGTGGCGTTGACCACCACGTGGGGCGCCAGGGTAAAAGTTTCGCCGCCGGACATATCGCGCAGCGTGACCCGTCCGTCCGCCGCGCCCACCACGCTCAGGTAATTAATCGCCAGCGCCTGCGGATTGGCGCGCTCGCTGTCTTCGATCAGTTCGTACCCCAGCCGCTCGGGATAATTAATCCAGGCGTCATAATAGGTGGCGCTGCATTTGACCCAGTCGTTGAAATCCGGCCACAGGCGGCGGGTCTCGCCGCCGCCCGCCAGGTGGTGGCGCGGCATCGAGCCGTTTTCCCGGGTATAAAGATCGTAGAGGGTCAGGCCGGCCTTGATGACCATCGCCCCGCGCCGCGAAGGCCGTTCGCTCAGGCGGAAAAAACGTTTGCCGGCGTTGACCAGCCCGGAACAATAAGAGTCGATGGGCACCGTGGTGCGCAGGGGCTGCACATAATGCGGCGCGTTTTTCAGCAAACGATCGCGCTCGTTCACCGACTCTTTCACCAGGGCGAATTCACCGGTTTCCAGATAGCGCAATCCGCCGTGGATCATGCGCGACAGCGCCCCGCTGGCCGCCTGGCACCAATCCTCCTGCTCCACCAGGATGGCCGGGATGCCCTGCAGCGCCAGCTCGCGAAAAGTGCTGATGCCGTTAATGCCGCCGCCGACAATCAGCACCGGCGTAGCGGTACGGCGCCGCAGTTCGTCCAGGCGGTCGGCGCGGCTGCGGCCGGATATAACGCGGTTGATCATGACGGATTCTCCCCGGTGCGGCTAAACGTGCGGCTCAATGGCTGGGATAATTCGATAATGCCCGCGGCGGTGGCCTCGTCGGTAACCATGCCTTTGAGGTAGCGGCCGCGTAATACGCTGCTGGCGGGTTCCACCTTATTGCTGCCCGCGGCCACCGCAAAGGAAAAGGGAATGCGGCGCAGTTCGTCCAGGGTCAAGCTGACCAGCCGCTGGTTATCGGTAAAACTGGCCGGCTGGCCCCGTGCGTCCAGCAGGTGCGCCAGCAGTTCGCTGCACGCCCCGCTGGACTCCACGCTGTCCGAAGCGTGGCGCGCCGACGGGTTAAGATCGTAATAGCTGGAACTGGACGCGTGAATGGACCCCAAACCCACAATGGCGATATCGGCTTCGCGCGCCTGTTGCAACACCTGGTGCACCTGGCTGATCTCCATCAGCATCCGGCGCTGCTCCTCGTTATCGGCGAACAGGGGCGCATGAATCTGATACGCCCGGCCGCCGAGTTTGGCCGCCAACTCGGACGCCACGTGATTGACATCGGTATAATGCTTGCCCTGTACGCACCCCAGGGCCGGCACCACTTCCACCCGGTATTTGCGCGTGGTCGACAAAGCATCGACCATGGCGCTGACGCCTTTGCCGCCGGTGAGGGTAATAACGTCGCCATCCTTGACCCGGCCCAGCAAAAACTCCGCCGCCGCCGCGCCCACCACTTGTAAATCCCCCTCTTCGCCGCCGGTGATATTCGGCGCCACCACCACCTCTTGCAGGGCGCCGATGGCCGCTAAGTCGAGCTCCAGTTGGTGCGCGGACAGAAACGGCGATTTGATGGTGATTTCCACCATGCCGGAATCCCTGCCCTGGCGGATCATGCGGTTGACGGTGGCCACCGATAAATGAGTGGCCTCGGCGATTTCCGACTGTTTTTTCCCGTCCTGGTAATACATTACCAACACCCGGTAAATTTGGCGCGTCAGGGTAAACGGCGGTAACTCGATATCATTATCCATGTACATTAGCTCCCGCGAACACGAAGGTTATGGAACATCAGGCGGAACGATATTTATTCATCAGGTGGTCCATTGATACCGCCGCCAGCAGGATCAGGCCCTTGATCAAATCCTGCCAATAGACCGAAACATTAATCAAAATCAACGAACTGGTAACGATGGACAACAGCGCCACCCCCAGCACCGCGCCCAGGATCGAGCCGGTGCCCCCTTTGAGGCTGGCGCCGCCGATCACCGCCGCCGCAATCACATTGAGCTCCATGCCGACGCCGAAGGTCGGCGTGGCGGACCCGAGGCGGGCCATATAAATAATGCCGGCCAGTCCCGCCAGCGTGGAGGTCAGGATGGTCACCATCAGCTTGATCTTATTCACCCTGATACCGGAATAGGCCGCGGCCCGCTCATTGCTGCCGGTATAAAACACTTTGCGAAACGCCGCCGCCTTGCGCAGCAGGAAATCAAATGCCGCCACCAGAATAAAGAATAGGATTATCACGAACGGGATGCCGTACAGCGACCCCTGCCCGATAAACTTAAAACTGGCCGGCAGGGTAAACAGCGACAGCGGCGTGCCCTGGGTAATAATCATGCACAGGCCGCGCACGATCACCATGGCCGCCAGGGATGCGATAAAATGGCTCAGTCCGATACCCGTCACGGTCAGTCCCATCAGCAGGCCGACCAGGGCCGCCGCGCCGATACCCGCCAGGCTGGCGAGCCAGGGATCGACGCCGGCCAGGAACAGCTGTCCCCCCACCACCATTGATAAACACACCACCGATCCCACCGATAAATCGATGCCGCCGACAATCAGTAAAATCGTCATGCCGACCACCACGATGCCTTCAATGGAAAACGACAACAGCATGGCTTTCATATTGGCCCAGGTGAGGAAATAGGGCGAGGTAAAGCTCATGATGGTAAAAATCAGCAGGATAATCACCGTCAGGCCCACTTCGCGCTGCCTGAACAGCACGCCGAACCAGCGCAGCGGGGAATGGCGTCCTTTTGACATTAGAAACAGGGTATTGATAGTCATGCTGTTACCTCATTGGGTTACGCTGTCGCGCCGGCGGCGAGACGCATGATATTTTCTTCGGTAAGCGCATCGCCGCGCACTTCGCCGCCAATGCGCCCTTCATGGATCACCATGACCCGATCGCACAGGCCAATCAGTTCGGGCAGTTCGGAGGAGATCACCACCAGCGCCACCCCGCTTTCCGCCAACACGTGCAAAATCTGGTAGATCTCCGCTTTGGCGCTGATATCGACGCCCCGGGTGGGCTCATCAAGAAACAGGATGGCTGGCTTGATGGACAGCACTTTGGCCAACGCCACTTTTTGCTGGTTGCCCCCCGATAGCGACGACACCGGATCGCTGAATTTGCCTTTTTTCAATTGCACTTCCCGGCCCAGGCGCTCCGCCTGCCGGCGCTCGGCTTCCTGGCTCAGCAGTCCGTAACCCGCGCAGACCGCGGGGATATCCAGCGCCGACATATTCCAGTCGATGGGCATATCCAAAAACAATCCCGCCGCCTTGCGATCCTCCGACAGGTACGCCATGCCGTGGCGGATGCAATCGCTGTAGTGGCGCAGCCGCACCGGACGGCCGTTAATGGCGACCGCGCCCCGGCGAAAAGCATCGATAGCGCACACCGCCTGGGCAATCTCGGTGCGCCCCGCGCCCATCAGTCCGCCAAATCCCATGATCTCGCCCGGGCGCAGCTCAAACGAGATATCGAAAAACCGCCGGTCGTCCGATAGTCCGTCGACGCGCAGCACCGGGTCTCGATGCTGGCAGCTGGCGCGTTTCGGCGGAAACAGGCGGGTTAATTCCCGTCCGACCAGGCGCGTAATCAAGCGATCCGGCGTTAGCGAGGACAGGGTTTCGCAACCCACCGTGCAGCCGTCGCGCATAATGGTCACCCGCTGGCACAAAGCGAAGATCTCCGCCATGCGGTGGCTGATATAGATAACCGACATATTCTCGGCCCGCAGTTGCCGGATTATGCCGAACAGCCGCTGCGCTTCGGGTTCGGTCAGCGCCGCGGTAGGCTCATCGAGGATCAAAATGCGGCAATCCAGCGTCAGCGCTTTGGCGATTTCCACCAGCTGCTGCTGGGAGATGGATAAATCGCCCACCCTGGTGGTTACCGGAATCGGCGCCAGGCGATCCATTACCGCCTGGGCCTTGCGCCGCAGTTGGTCGTGATTAACCCACAGCCGTCCGGCGCTGTTGGTATGGGCCATATAGATATTTTCATAAATGGAAATATCCGGGCATAACGCAATTTCTTGATGCACCAAGGCGATGCCCAATCGCTGGGCGTCCGCCGGCCGGCGGATCTCCACCGCTTTGCCGTCCACCCAGATGCCGCCCGCATCGGGCCGGATAATGCCGTCGATGACATTCATCAGCGTGGACTTGCCGGCGCCGTTTTCGCCGGCCAGCGCGTGAATCTCGCCGGCGGCCAGCTCAAAGCCGACGTTTTGCAATGCCCGGACGGGGCCGAAGGATTTACAGATCCCGCTGAGCCGCAGCGCAGGTGTTGGAGTCATGGCGGATTCCTTATTCATTGATGCCTTTGGTGCCCCGGCGTTTCAAATAGCCATCCCAGCGGAAATCATCGGCATTATCCTTGGTGACGATGGCAAACCCGTTATCCAGCAACGGGAAGGAAAAAGGATTGGCCCCGGTGCGTTTGGCATCGTTCATCGGATCGATGAGTTCGGGATGGGCCGCCAGGAACAAGGTCATAAACCCCATATAACCCTGTATGCCCTGGTTGGGGTTAATGGAGGCATAGACTTGCCCGGCCTTGATCATATCCAGCACCTTGGCATTTACATCCACCGTAATCACTTTCACCTTGCCGCCGTTTTCCACCACCGCCTGGGCCGCGCCGATGGCGGAGCTGGCTTCCGGCATAAACAGCACCGTCAGGTTGGGATGCGCCTGCAAAATCGACAGCACGGCGTTATACGCCTTGGACGGGTCCTGGTTGGTTGCCGCCCGCGCCACCAGCTTGATATCCGGATATTGGGTTTTCATCTCATCGATAAAGGAGCTGACCCGCCGGTCGTGATTATCCTGGCCGGGATTTTCCAGCACCGCGTACTCCCCTTTGCCCTGGGTGACCTTACCCATCAAATCCGCCGCGGCGCGGCCTTCACGGAAATTATCCGAGGTAATATAGGCCACGCGCTTACTGTTGGGCGAATCGGCGGCAAAGGTCACCACCGGAATACCGGCTTCGGCCGCCCGGTTGATGGGCTCGATAAACGGGTCCGGGTTCATGGGATGCAAAAAGATCCCGGCCGGTTTTTGCGCCAGCACCTGTTCGAAGCTGGCGAGCTGCTGGTTAACGTCATAAGCCGGCGTACCGCCGTATACGGTTTTACAGCCCAGTTGCTGCGCCGCCTGTTTAAACATTTCGTAGACCGGGAACCAATATTCCACCCCGGTGACCATCACATTCATATAGTAGGTTTCACCGGGCTTACAGCGGAATTGCGGCGTTTTATCTTCAGCGCGGGCCACGGAGCCAAACGCCAGCGCCGGGATCAGGCAAGTCAGGGCGATCAGGTGTTTTTTCATTATATTTCCCCGGATAACAGTAGGTTGACCTGGCTCAGCCGCGATGGCGACACTGCTACGGAACCGCGAGCCCGGGAGTCATGTAATTTATTTCTTATTGATGAAATAAATTACATGACTATGTATAGATAATGTAAAAATAATGATCAACATATGCTTTACTTGCGTTATCAAAAGCGTGAGAGGCGTCAAAAAGCGGGGGCGAAGTGTGAGATTGCGCAAAGTGACTGACCATTGACCTTTTGCGGGGAAAAATGCGTATGGCGGGGCGTTGCCCCATAATGGATAGCTATGCGCCAAAATGGTTATATTGCAGCACCGTTATAGTGCATTCGTTTTTGCCCGCCGCCGATTTATTCCCGCACTACGATGCACTTTACCTAACTTTACCTATATAATGCGCCCGCGCCATCGTTTGCGTCTGTCGCATCACCGACGGAATAGTGGCATAGCTATTGCTTTGGCTGTGCAGACAACTTCAAAGAGATAACCTCCATGTTAGAAAAAATATTTCATTTAAAAGCTCATCGTACCAACGTACGAACTGAGATTTTGGCAGGGCTGACCACATTTTTGGCAATGGCATATATTCTGTTTGTAAACCCCTCGATCCTGAGCGCCACCGGCATGGATAAAGGTTCGGTATTTGTCGCGACCTGCCTGGCCGCCGCTATCGGTTCGGCGCTGATGGGCTTTATCGCCAACTACCCCATCGCCCTGGCCCCCGGCATGGGCCTGAATGCGTTTTTCACCTATACCGTGGTGTTGCATATGGGCTACACCTGGCAAATTGCGCTGGGCGCGGTATTTTTATCGGCGTTGATCTTCTTCGCGCTGTCGATTTTCAAAATTCGCGAATGGATTATCACCAGCATTCCGCTGCCGCTGCGATCCGGCATTGCGGCGGGCATCGGCCTGTTCCTGGCGATTATCGCCCTGGAAGGCGCCGGTATCGTCGTGGCTAATCCGGCTACCCTGGTAGGCTTGGGCGATCTGGGCAAATCCGGCCCGCTGTTCGCCATGCTGGGTTTTATCATCATCGTGGTGCTGGAAGCCCGCCGGGTGCCCGGCGCGGTGCTGATCGGCATTCTGGCGGTGACGTTCCTGTCCATCGCCCTGGGCTACAGCCAGTTCGTCGGCGTGGTGTCCATGCCGCCGTCCATTGCGCCCACCTTCCTCCAGCTGGATATTCGCGGCGCGCTGGACATTTCCCTGGTCAGCGTCGTATTCGCGTTCCTGTTCGTGGATGTGTTCGATAACTCCGGCACCCTGATAGGCGTCACCAAACGCGCCGGGTTGACCGATGATGCCGGCAATATCCCGCGCATGGGCAAAGCGCTGATCGCCGATAGCGCCGCGGCGCTGTTCGGGTCGTTGCTCGGCACGTCCACCACCACCAGTTATATCGAATCCGCCGCGGGCGTCAGCGCCGGCGGCCGCACCGGTTTAACGGCGATTGTGGTCGGCATCCTATTCCTGGCCAGCCTGTTTTTCGCGCCGCTGGCCTCCAGCGTACCGGCATTCGCCACCGCGCCGGCGTTACTGTTTATCGCGGTGTTGATGACGTCGGGCCTGGCGGAAATTGATTGGAAGGATATCACCGTCGCCGCGCCGGTTACGGTTACCGCCCTGACCATGCCGCTGACCTATTCCATCGCCAACGGCATCGCGTTCGGTTTTATCACCTGGACGGTGGTTAAGCTGCTGAGCGGACGGACTCGCGACCTGAATGCGGCCCTGATCATTTTATCGATTTTGTTTGTGATAAAACTGGGCTGGCTGAGCGCCTGATCCCCTCTGCGGACGATGCCAATCGCCCGTCCGGCGGCAGATACCCGACACCCCGCCCGCATCGCGCCGGCGGGGTATTTTTTATCGCCGGGCGCATTGCCGACGAACGGCACGGAGCGGTTATTTGGCCGCGCCGCCTATTGTCCCGGCGACTATCTTGGCCACCGGCCGGGCGCTGAATTCGGCGGTGGAATAAGCCCATAAATATAACGACGCGGTGGACCCATACGGCGAATAGCGCCGGCGATAGCGCTCAAAACGCTCGCGCGGCAGCGTCTTATGGCGATAAAGATTCATCATGCCGCGCCGTATGGCCAAATCGCCCCAGCTCAGGATATCGGGCCGGCCGAGGGAGAAAATCATCAGCATCTCCGCCGTCCAGATCCCGATGCCCGGCAGCCGCGACAGCGCGTCGATGACCTGCTGGTCCGTATAATCATGAATGGCCGCCAAATCCAATTCGCCGCTCATGGCGGCCGTAGCCGCGCCTTTGATATACAGCGCCTTGCGCATGGACATGCCGCAAGACTGGATTTGCTCCGCGGTCAGCCGTTCGATACCGGCGGGAGTAATGGCGCCGGCCAGCGCCGACAGCCGGCCATTAACGGTAATACCGGCCTTGGTGGAGATTTGCTGATCGATGATATTCCTGATTAAAGCGGCAAACAGGTCCGGCATCAGCGGGCGGGTAATCAAGCCGATACGCTCGATGGCCTCGGCCATGCGCTTATCTTTTTTGGCCAGCCAGTCCAGCTCCGTCGTGCCGTATGCAAAAATAGCGCGGTGTTCCGATATTTCCATTTACCCTCCCCTGCGGCGGCGGCCGTCAAAAAACGCAGCGATAAGCATAGCATTTTGTTAATTAGGCAATAATTCATTTAGACTATCATAACCAACGCGATTTATTTCCCTGCGGTCCGGATTTTGCGTCCATCGCCCTTTATAGAGGTAATATGCATGAAACCACGCAAAGTGATGATCATTGGCGCGGGCAATGTCGGCTCGTCCGCCGCCTATGCGCTGCTGAACCAGCAGATTTGCGAAGAGATAATCCTGGTGGATCTCAACGGACGGCTGGTGGAAGGACACCGCCAGGATCTGGCGGATGCGGCGGCTTATATGCCAGGGCGCATTACGATTAGCACCCGGCCGTCCGGCGATTGCGCCGACGTCGATATAGCCGTGATCACCGTCTCCGGCGGCGCGTTGAAACCGGGACAGACCCGGGTGGACGAGCTGGACGGCACCGCCCGCATCGTCGGCCATATCGTGCCCGAAATGATGCAAAACGGCTTCCAGGGAATATTCCTGATTGCCACCAATCCCTGCGATATCATTACCTATCAGGTCTGGAAGCTCTCAGGCCTGCCCCGCCAGCAGGTGCTGGGCACCGGCGTATGGCTCGATACCACCCGCTTACGGCGTATTCTGGCCGAACAATTGGATATCGCCGCGCAAAGCGTCGACGCCTTTATCCTCGGCGAGCACGGCGACAGCCAGTTTCCCGTCTGGTCGCACTCGTCGGTGTACGGTATGACGCTTAATGAATATAGCCGGCTGAAAACCGGCCGCGATCTGGACTTCGCCGCGCTGGGCGACCGCACCCGCCAGCTCGGCTTCGAGATTTATTCCCAAAAAGGCTGCACCGAATACGGGGTGGCCGGTACCATCACGGAAATCTGCCGCAACTTATTTACCAGCAGCCACCGCGCCCTTACCGTGTCATGCGTGCTCGATGGGGAATACGGCCTGCAGGGATTAGCCATCGGCGTGCCGGCGGTATTATCGCAGCGCGGCATTGAACAAATTATCGAGCTGGATTTCAACGAACAGGAGCAACGGCAATTCGCTCACTCCGCCGCCGCCATTAAGCACAATATCCAGCGGTTGGCGGTGCTGCATCACTAGGCCCGGCTGTTCTTGTCCCGCGGTGCGGCGGTTATCACGCGCCGCCGCGCAACGTCGCCGGCCGCGTTGGCTTACCGGCCGTTCATCCCGGACAGGGTTTAAGCCGCAGCAGCCTGCGCACCGCCCGTTTTAATCTTTTTTTCCATGTCTCGGTTTTAATAAACCGGTAAATGCTTTGATTGCTCTCCGGCTGCCCCTGGCAAAGGATGTCCATATTCATCAAATGGCTATTGCCGGCAATAAAACAGGTATGCCGCAGACTGCAAGGACACTGCGCCGACGCCAGTACCTGATGGCAGGTTTTGACCGGACAAAAGGGGTTGGCCGGCTGGACGGCGGGCGACAACATGCCGTGATATTGCATGGACAGCGCGGACTGGAGCAATGGCGCCGAGACTCTGGCATTCTCCATTGCTTGAAGTAATATCATTAACGTAAACAATAATAAAATCGGGCGCAGTATAATACCGATCTGATGTTTTCTGTTGGTCATGAAATAACTTACCTGCGATTTACTTATGCCGTTGTCGGCTCCCTTACGGTCAGATAACCCGTCTGAAAGCGGGAGAAATTTCCGTCTTCCTCTGCCGGTAAATAGATAACGCGCTATGAAATTATTATTTTAATAAAATGAACAAAACTACTTATTATATAAATTATTGTAAAACATGATTTTTTCTATCGTTCAATCACAAGAACAATCTATAATATTATTATGGCAAATGTAAGCATGCAATGGAGATGCGGTCATGAATCGGCGCCATAATCATAAAGCTGAGTATATGCTATCATTCTTTTTCATATTGCATGGTGTTTTATTTATTACTGATAGATTATTATTTGTTATTAAATGAATTAATTTATTCAAATAATAGATCTCAATATTATTGCGCAGAAATAAAAAAGGGTTAGACAATGTCTAACCCTGGTCCAGCTAAAAGGATATTTGCGGCCGGCCCGCCAACGGCCGTACGCCGGCACGGCATTGGCCAGGCCGGTCAGGCGGGGGCTGATGGCCCGAATTCAGACGGACTTGTCCGTTTCCGGCAAGCTGGCGGCAACCATCGCCTTGACTTCGCCGATGGCTTTTAATTTTTTTGACAGCTCGCGGCGTTCTTTCGACAGTTCGGCGTTTTTGATGATGTAGTCATCAACGCGATCTTCATAGTCGGTACGCATGCTGGCAATGATGGCCTGGACTTCCTCGATGGACATGCCCGGCTTGATATAGTCGCTCAAGTTATCGAGCAACAGCACGCGTTTTTGGTTATCACGGATTTTTTTCTCGTTATCGGCGATTTCACGCTGCAACTTATTTTTGCGGCGAAACATGCGCACAAACTCCAGAACGTCCTGGAAAGAAGGCTTGGTGTGTTCCATTTCAATTTCCTTGCTTAAGTCATAGGTTAAATGGGTTGCAGTGACGCATTGATAGTCGTTACCTTACAGAGTAGCAGCTATACGGTGCAATGGTATTGCCCTATTTTACCCGCTTTTGGTGCGGCCGCCACACTTCAATCTTCCTGTAACGGCAAAGGCTTACGCAGCGCCTGGCAAAGTAACCGCGCCATTTGCTCCAATTGCTGGGTCAGTTTCAGGCTCAGCCATACATAGCCAAATATCGGCGCTTCCACCTCGTTACGCTGGCTGGCCTGCTCCATCAGCAACTTTAGCTCAGCGGCAATCACCGCCAATTCGCCGCTGTTGGCGACGATGGGCGCCGGATTGCCCTGGCGCAGCGCGTCGGCCAGGGTAATCAACGTGCGCAAGGTGACCATTTGCGTGCTGCGCAGCGTAGTGGCGTTCAGCAGGATAAAATGGCTTTCCCGCGACGCCCACCACGCATCGATTTGCAATTCCAGTACGCACACAATATTACGGTTCAAATTTTGTATTGCGTCAAACACCTCTTTGCGTATCGCGGTTTCCTTACTGGCCGGGGCCACCAGGGCGCCCATCTTGACCACGTCCCCCAGCAATTTTTTCAGCCGGCCGTCCAGGCGCGGCCGTTCAATGATGTTTGGCGAAACATAAGCGGCGTAAATTTTACTGAGCCCCGTCAGGCTAAAACTCATTTGCATCCGCCAATGAATAAACGCCCGCTGCGGATAGATGCTGGTAAACAGCAGCGCCAGCAGCGAACCGATAATCACATCGCCGCTGCGCCACAGCGCGGTCTGCATATCCCCCGCGCCGGCGCCGCAGACTACCGCCAGCGTAATGCCGATCAATAATGCCATATACGGCCGCTTGCCCAGCGTGAGATAGCCGCAGATAAACATCACGATGCCGCACCACGCCAGCATCAACGGCAGGGAGTAGAGCTCCAGGCGCAGGCCGATGAGCCCGGACGCGGCGCCGAAAACCGTGCCGATAATGCGCTGCCCCGCCCGTTGCAGCACATTGCCCCAAAACGAAATCGGCCCCATGACCACCACCAGCGTAATCAGCGGCCAGGTGCCTTCGGGAATATCCAGCAGCCGTATGATCATAAAGGTCAGGACAAAAGCCAGGCCGATGCGCAAGCCGTGGGCAATTCGGTAGTGTTGGTAAATGGTATGTTCGAGGGAGGAAATTTTTCTATCCAAACGCACGGGAAATCGACCTGAAATGACTAGCGGGAGAGCTAGTCTAAAGAATTTCATTGTTTTTCACATCATTAATTAGCCCTACATATTTCAAGGTGTGAATTTAGCCCGTGCAAAAACTCTTTGCCGCCCATGGGGTAAGCACCGGCTATAATTTTAACTGAAATAACCCCACTTAAAATTACGGCATTCCAGCCGGCCGCCGCCCGTCCCGACCTGGCAGAGCGCCGCTATGACATGCCGCAATGGAGGCAGCCGGCGGTTATCCGCCCATGACCGCCGCCCGGTTTAATTTTCTTACAACTTCGCGCCATGGTTAACGCTGACCAAAAGTGCGGCTAACTTGCGCGATATCCGGCATCACATACGGTTTGAGCCGCCATCGGCGCCTATTCACCTATAGTTAGCAAGGCCATGCCCGGCGGCGCCGTTGCAAAGTTACGTAATTGTTAGCAACATATTCATACATTGCAACATTTCAGAATCATTTATAGTAAACATGTTCAAACAGGGTGAGTCATGTCGTCGTACGGCCTGCCTTGGGCATCCCGCATGGGCGCCCAGGCATACAGAACAGAGCGATGCCTTAAGCGCATCGACACAATAAGATACGGGAAGCATATATGCGCAAAAGAAAAACCACGCTGCCAGGGGTAACCCGCAGGCAGCTTCTTTCCTATTCCGCCGCCACGCTCGCCATCGGCGCCGGCGCCGGCGCCAAGGCGGCGACGCTAACCGGCTCTCCCGTCTGGCAACCCTTCGCCCATAATCCGGTGGATAGCGTGGATGAGGCGGGCTGGCAATTCTTCACGGATAAAGAAGTCGCCACCCTGGAGGCGATTGTCGAGCGGCTGATACCCGCCGACGAACTCAGCGTAAGCGGTAAAGACGCCGGCTGCGTGGTATTTATCGACCGGCAGATGAAAAGTTTTTACGGCACATTCTCGCGTCTTTACCGCGAAGGCCCCTTCCAGGAAGGCACCCCCGAGCAGGGCGATCAGTCTCCGCTGGTGCCCCAGCAGCGCTATCGCATCGGCCTGGCCGACTTGGAAGACTATTGCCAAAAAACCTTTCAGACAGCCTTTCATCAACTCCCGCCCGAACAGCGCGATCGCCTTTTGACCGGACTGGAGAAAGGCGACGTCAAGCTGGCCAATATCGACGGCACGTTTTTTTTCAAGCAAGTGCTGGATAACACCATGGAAGGGTTCTTCGCCGATCCGATGTATGGCGGCAACCGCGATATGGTGTCATGGAAAATGATAGGTTTTCCCGGCGCCCGCTACGATTACCGCGATCTTATAGAACAACATAATCAAGATCTTCATTTAACGCCGGTAAGCATTGGCGGCAGTGAGCAATGGAAAATCAAGGGATAAACCGACATGGCAAAGAAACTCCCTAAAACCGATGTAGTGGTCATCGGCCTGGGCTGGGCGGGGGCCATTATCGCCAACGAACTGACCGATGCGGGCCTGGAAGTCATCGCTATCGAACGAGGTCCGTGGCGCGACACCGCGCGCGACTTCAACGTCGCCTCGGTAACGGATGAATTACGCTACAACCGCAGCCAGGAATTAATGCTGCGCACCAAACAAAACACCATAACCGTGCGTAACAACCCATCGCAAACCGCACTGCCGATGCGCAGTTGGGGGTCGTTTCATCCCGGCAACGGCACCGGCGGCGCGGGGAATCATTGGGCCGGCATTACCTTTCGCTTTCAGCCCGATGAGTTCCGCTTAAAAAGCCATCTGCTGGAACGTTATGGCGCCGACGCGATGCCCAAAGAGCTGACGCTGCAGGATTGGGGCACCGATTGGGAAGAAATGGAACCCTTTTATATGCAGTTCGAGCGCCTGGCGGGCACCTCGGGATATGCGTCCAATCTTAACGGCATAAAACGCGACGGCGGCAATCCCTATGAGGGCATGCGTTCCGGCGATTACCCCACGCCGCCGATGAAACAGCCCTATGGCCCGACGTTATTCGCCGAAGCCGCCAGAAGTATGGGCTACCAGGCCTTTCCGGTGCCCTCTTCCCTGGTATCGCAAGCCTATACCAATCCGCTGGGGGTGAGCATGGGCCCCTGCACCTACTGCGGTTTTTGCACCAATTACGGCTGCGCCAACTACTCCAAGGCCAGCGCGATTACCACCGTCTTGCCGGTACTGGTGCGCAAAGATAATTTTTCCGCCCTGACCAATAGCGAAGTGATGAGGGTCACCCTGGATTCCACCGGCAAACGCGCCACCGGCGTGGTATATATCGACTCTTCCGGCGACGAGTGGGAACAGCCGGCCGACCTGGTGATCGTCACCGCATTTACCTTCGAAAACGTGCGCCTCATGCTGCTGTCCGGCGTCGGCAAACCTTACGATCCGGTTACCAATACCGGCACCACCGGCCGCAATTATGCCTACCAGACCGCCAACTCGGTACAGCTGTTTTTTGATAATAAAAACTTCAATCCGTTTATCGGCGCCGGCGCGGTAGGCATGGGCATCGATGATTTCAATAACGATAACTTCGATCATTCCGGCCTGGGCTTTTTTGGCGGCGGCAGCATTCGCGTGACGCCCATAGGCGCGGCGCCCATCTCCTACCACCCCACCCCGCCGAGCGCCCCCACCTGGGGCAGCGAATTTAAGCGGCAGGTCAAAAATAATTATCTGAGCAGCATGAGCATTGGCTGCGAGGCCAGCAGCTACAGCACGCGCACCAATTATCTTTCCCTGGACCCCAACTATAAAGATCCCCTCGGCCGCCCGCTATTAAGGGTCACCTTCGATTTCTCGCAAAACGATCTCAAGATGGCCGAATACTGCACCGGCAAGGTGGGCGAGATCGCCAAGGCCATGAACCCGCGCGAATATTATATGCGGCCCATGAAGGGGCATTGGAATTCAGCGCCCTATCAGTCGTCGCATATCGTCGGCGGGTTCGTGATGGGAGCAGATCCGGCCAATAGCTCGGTAAATAAGCATTTGCAGGTTTGGGATGTGCCGAATTTGTTTGTGGTGGGCGCCTCCGCCTTTCCGCAAAATCCCGGCTACAACCCGACGGGTACCGTGGGCGCGCTGGCGTTTAAAGCCGCTTACGCCATTCGCCATTATTATCTGCAACGTCCCGGGGAGATGATCACCGCATGAAAAAACTGACTTCGCTGTATGTCGGTGTGCTGGCGCTGGTGGCCGGGATAGGGCATGCCGTCGCCCAGCCGGAATTCGATCAGGTGGCGAAAGGCCGCTATCTGGCGGTGGTGGGCGACTGTACCGCCTGCCATACCGTCGATCCCGCCAAGCCTTTTGCCGGCGGATTTCGCATCGATACGCCATTTGGCGCCGTCTTGGGCGCCAATATCACGCCGGATGCGCTCACCGGCATCGGCCGCTGGAATTTTGATGATTTCCAGCGAGCCATGTCGGAAGGCATAGGCCACGGCGGCAAGCGTCTTTATGGCGCCATGCCGTTTACCGCCTATACCAAAATGAGCCGTGAAGATAATCAGGCGCTGTGGGCCTATTTGCAGACGTTGCAACCGATCGCCAATCATGTCGAAACCAACCAGCTGCCGTTTCCGTTTAATATCCGAACCAGTTTGATCGTCTGGAACTGGCTGAATTTCGATAAAGGCGAGTTTGCGCCCAATCCGCAAAAATCCGCCGAATGGAATCGCGGAGCTTACCTGGTGGAAGGCCCCGGGCACTGCGGCACCTGCCATACGCCCAAGAACCTGCTGGGCGGCGATAAAAACGGTAATTTCCTGCAAGGGAATAATCTGGGCGCCTGGTGGGCGCCGGATATCACCAATAACGATCATTCCGGCATCGGTTCCTGGAGCGAGGACGATCTGATCGCCTATTTGCGCACCGGTGTGAATCGCTTCGATATCGCTTCCGGCCCGATGGCGGAAGAAGTGGAACATTCCTCCCAGCATTGGCATGACGCGGATCTGAAAGCGGTGGCGGTCTATTTGAAGGATGGCGATAAGTCCGCCGCCAAGGCTCCCGCGGCGCTTAAGGCCGATGATAGCCGGATGGCGGCCGGCAAGGCGATTTACTTCGACCGCTGTTCCGCCTGCCATAATTCGTCCGGTACCGGCGAGGCGAATATGTTCCCGCGTTTAGCCGATAATCCGCTGATCCGGGCCGCCAATCCCGCGTCATTGATTAATGTGGTGCTGGCCGGCAGCCGCGCCGGCGCCACCGCCAGTCGCCCTACGGCGCCGGCGATGCCGAGTTTCGCCTGGAATCTCGATGATGATCAGGTGGCCAGCGTGCTGACGTATATTCGCAATAGCTGGGGCAATGCCGCGGAACCGGTCGACGCGGCGCAGGTGAAGAAGATGCGCAAATCGCTGCAACCGTAGGGGGCTTCCCCGCCGGCTGGCATGGGTGCCGTTGCAGTGGGTGCGGAGTCCGGTTGGCTTCACTACCGGTGGGCGGCGGGTTTACCGCACCAGGGGGCGCTCCGGCGGCCAGGAAAACCATGGCCGCTTCGACCACCACGGCACGCTTCCCCGCCGGCTGGCATGGGGTCCGTTGCGGGGGGTGCGGAGCCTGGTTGGCTTCACTACCGATGGGCGGCGGGTTTGGTTTATCGGTTATCAAGGGGAGAGCTTGGCTCTCCCTTTTCTTTGATAAATTTAATTAGGGTTGGTAATGTCTTGGCGGTTAAATATATACGTCAATAATACACCTTGCACTTAAATGCACTTGCACTTAGTTATGATGTTTATATTGTCAAAAAATAAGTAATTTACCCCATTTTATTGTAGTTACTTCATATTTTAATTAGGATTAAATCAAACATCAGCATAAAGCGGCACCGACTTAAACTTTTATTATTTAATAAGTTAGCGCCATTATATCTAACTTTACATTTTCATGCTAGTCCGGTGGTTATATTCTCGTTATGATAATGGCTTAATAACGCCACAGCTGATTACTCCTATTTCCATCGCAGAGTAATTTTTTATTCCATTATTTGTACACAATCAATTTTTATGCCGAATATATGATAAACATTACTTCATTTTTAGCCTGGCGGCTGGTTTTTATAATAAGTTCATTCTTCTGGTTAGGCGTCATCGGGCTCATCGCCTGGCTTTAAACCGCGCCGGAAATCGGCGCGGTTAATGTCAAGCGGCCCTATTTCAGCGCTGGCAGCGCCTCGTATGGCACTTCGCGATCGCTGCGCTTATCAAGGCGATAGGCCTGGTAAGCCGCGCGCAGGCCAAACAAAAAGATGCTGATCATGACAAAGATGAACAGCGCGGTCAGCCCGGCATTAAGCTGGTTGTTGAATACCAGCCGGCTCATCTCCTCCATGGTTTTGGCCGGGCCGATAATCTGATTTTGATCGATACCGGCCTGGTATTTGCGCGCCAGCGCCAAAAAGCCCACCCGGGGGTCGGCGGACAGTATTTTCATCAGCCCGGCGGTGGTGGTGCAGACCAGCAAGAACGCCATGGGTAGACCTGCCACCCAGGCGTATGCCTGCCGTTTCATCTTGAACAGCACCACAAAACAGAGCGTCAGCGCCATGGTAGCCAGCATCTGGTTGGCGATGCCGAACAGCGGCCAGAGAGTATTGATGCCGCCCAGCGGGTCCACCACGCCCTGGTACAAGAAATAGCCCCAGGCCGCCACGCACAGCGCGGTGGCGATGATATTGGCCACCAGCGAGTCGGTACGCCGCAGCGACGGTACCGCCACGCCCAGCAGGTCCTGCAGCATAAAACGACCGGCGCGGGTGCCCGCATCCACCGCCGTCAGGATAAACAGCGCTTCGAACAAAATAGCGAAGTGATACCAGAACGCCATGCTGATGCTGCTGACGGCCTGGCTTAAGATATGCGCCATGCCCACCGCCAGCGTGGGCGCCCCGCCGGCCCGTGAAACGATGGTGTTTTCACCCACGGACTGGGCATAGTCCGTCAGCATTTGCGGCGTGATTTCAAACCCCCAGCCGCTGACCGCCGCCGCCGCCGCCTCCACCGTGGTTCCCCCCAGGGCCGCCGCCGGGCTATTCATGGCGAAGTAAATGCCCGGGTCGATAACCGACGCCGCAATCAGCGCCATAATGGCGACAAAGGATTCCATCAACATGCCGCCATAACCGATAAAGGCCGCCTGGTTTTCGTTTTCCAGCATTTTGGGCGTGGTGCCGGAAGCGATCAGCGCGTGGAAACCGGACACCGCGCCGCAGGCGATGGTAATAAACAAGAAAGGAAATAGCGACCCCGACCAGACCGGCCCGGTCCCATCGATAAAACGGGTCATGGACGGCATTTCCAACGTCGGCGCGATAAATACGATACCGATTGCCAGCCCGACAATGGTGCCGATTTTCAGAAAGGTGGATAAATAATCACGCGGCGCCAGCAGCAGCCATACCGGCAGGATGGACGCGATACCGCCATAAATCACCAGCATCCAGGTCAGTTGCTTGCCATCCAGGGTAAAGTAAGGCGCCAGGGTCGGGCTGCGGGCGATATCCCCGCCATAAATAATGGCGGCCATCAAGATAATAAAACCGATAACCGAGATCTCGCCGATTTTACCCGGCCGGATAAAGCGCAGGTAGATACCCATAAATATCGCCAGCGGGATGGTGCATCCCACGGTAAACGCGCCCCAGGGACTATTGGTCAAGGCCTTCACCACGATCAGCGCCAGCACCGCCAGGATGATAATCATAATCATAAAGGTGCCGAACAGGGCAATAACGCCGGGCACCGCGCCCAGTTCCTGTTTGATCAGATCGCCAAGGGAGCGTCCATCCCGCCGCGTCGACACAAACAGCACCATGAAGTCTTGCACCGCGCCCGCCAGCACCACCCCGCCCAAAATCCAGATCATCCCGGGCAGATAGCCCATCTGCGCCGCCAGCACCGGCCCGACCAGCGGTCCCGCCCCTGCGATAGCGGCAAAATGATGGCCAAACAGCACATATTTATTGGTGGGAACGTAATCCAGGCCGTCATTGTGCCGCCAGGCCGGCGTCATGCGCGTCGCATCCAGGCGCAGCACCCGGCGGGCAATAAACCGGCTGTAAAAACGATACGCGATCAGGTACACCGATACCGCGACCACCAGTATCCACAGCGCGTTGATTTTTTCACCGTTATGCAAGGCGATAACGCCCAGCCCAAAGGCACCGGCAACAGCAACCAAGACCCAAACGAAATGGGAAGCAATGTTTCGCATACACCCGCTCCTTGATGATTTATTAGCTATCTAAATAAATTAATGTGTGGTGGTGATGAGTAAACTGTTGTATTCCCGTTTCTCATAACATTGCTTAAACAAGTTTGATAGTTGCAATATGCATATTTGTGATCGGCCATGAAAGCTTTAACTTTCACTTACCAAAAATCAGACATGGGTTATAATTATCCGCACTGCAGGATTGGCCAAACGGCGTGGCGCAAGGGATCGGGCCGGCCTGAAAATTAAGGCAGTCAGGCCTAAGTTTTGAGGTTATTATGATACCGGAAATAAGATAAATCGCAGGCGGGTATATTCCCTCAGCATGGAACTAGTATGGTACAGTCCATGTTTACCGGCTAATAATACTCGCTCGCGGCGGGCGTTAATGGATATGGCGGTTATTTGACGGGTTTTTTAATCCGCACAGATTGATGGGTAATAAGCGCGACCGCCGCCGGAATACCAAACACCACTAACAGTATAGGCAGTTCCTCCAGCACGGTATAACCCGCACGAAACACCCCCACGCTCAAATTGGCCAGGGAGATGACCAGCCAGACCAGTAGAAACGCCTTGAGCGCCGTCGAGCCCGACAACCGATCCACCGACCGCGCGATGACCATAAATACGCCGAACAGCACAATACCTGCGGTAACCATTATGATGGTATGCATTTCGATCCTCTGTTCAGCCCATAAAATCGGTTAAGAATACCAATATCACGCATCGGTATTCGCCGTATAGTTGCTAATGCACATATCTAACGTGATCATCTCGACATCATTTCATCAAACGATGACCGGTACTGAAAATACGCCGGTAAATAACATAGTGCTGAGGTAACTAATGCAAAAGTCTCAGCGCGGCTATTGACTGACTCGCGCTAAGACTTTTGCCAAACGTGACATATACAGGCCTAGGCGCCAGTTTTCTTGAAAACAAATAATTTGGCGCTTGTATAATTAAACACCATACCGCATAAACTGCCGATGGCGACGCCGATTACCGGGTAGGCCAGCACGGTATGCGAGAAGGTAGTCGAAATCCAAAAAGCCAGATAGTTAACCACCCCGCCGGCAATCATCAATAAAAAATACTGTGAAAACTCCCGCCTTAGGTTCATACCGGAAGGACTTTTTTTGAAGGTCAGCATCCGGTTCAGCAACCAGGTAACGAATACCGCAACGATGAACGAAACCAGTTTTGCCGGATATAGGCCAATTGTTCCCTTTAATGCATATAATACGCCGGCATCAAAAACAAAACCCACCACGCCGACTACGCCGAACATGGCGACATTAAGCAAAAAAGGAATCGATAACGACTTCATGCATTTCAAATCACATATTCCTTTTTACTCACTTAAGAGGGATAGCTAAAGGTTGTATTCCTAGGGCATCAAGCCAGGAGACGCCTTCAATCACCGGCAGAATATCAACTTTTGCGCTGGTTAACAACGCAACAGGTAATGTAATATTAATGACAGCACTACCGCCACCGGCGTTTAGCTCAGGAATCGGAGCCCGTAACAAATCTTGCTGAAGCAAGGTGCCGTCGATGGCCAATCCTCTTATACCCAAATTCACCGGATATAAAGTTCCACTGCCAAGTGGGTTCGCGCTGTGGTTAGTAACGCTAACGTCGATATGCCAGAAGGTTTTATCCGCGCTAAGGACCGGTTTGCCGATTAGCGCAACGGTCAGACCCTGATTATCCATGAGAGGCAAGCCGATAAGGTTTGGGTCGGTGATGGCACGCCAGCGCGAGGCAAAGAGATCATATTCACATAGACCAACTGATATATTATGATTCTTGACGTACGTTGCAACCCTTAGCAGGTAGGTCGAGTCGGGGCCGAGCTCAAAGTCCCAGTCAGGCGGGTTGAAGGTGGAATAACCATTTAATGTTCGAAGGGCAAAGATTTCCGAGAGCAGCATTGCATCGACATTATGCGGATATCGATTGTCATCAATGCCTTTATTGGGTTTAAGATACTCACTAGGTCTTTGGCCGCTTACGTAGAATGACTTGCATTCAGCCGGAGGCGCAGTAACGCGATCAAAAAAATTCAGTTGCTGTGGTCGGTCGAGAAAATGGTTTTTACCGGTGTTGATTTGTTCCAGCATTAGCAAGCATGCAAGCAAAACTGTCAGGATAGCCGTTTTTTGAGCACTAATTTTAGATATATAATAGGATACCAATACCGCCATGGGAAAGATGATAAATAACGCATAACGCGCGGTCACCCTTAGGCCTTTTCCGCCTGGTATGATCATCCAAACAATTTTCCATAATGAGTGATCGCCAAATTTTATCATCACCATCAATGAAAAGAAGACAGCGATGGAAAGCCCTCGTATTGCTACGCTTTCCATAGTAAACCGTGATCTTTTCCAAAAATATAATGTGGCAAAAAAGCTGACTATTAATATAATTGGAGGAAATCCAATCACAAATTCGCCGGTGCGATTTAAGGTGGGATAGTAATTGGAGAACAGGTAATCGCTTAATGAGCCGAATAAAAAATTATCTGAACTTGGGTTAATCAAATGAGCAAGGCGGGGGGCATAATTTAAAGCCACCTCGAATGAATGCATCCCTGTATTCTTAGCTGCCGGCAGGTAAACTAGCAAGAAGGGTAACAACGAGATTATGGTTATAATAGCCGGAATGGCTATTTCGGCAATACCTAAACGTATTTTTAAATTCACCTGCGGATGGCGCCATTTTTCCACTACGGTGATAACAAAGCAAACAGAGGCTAAGGTAATAGTAAATAGGATAAAAAACCAAGCCATGTAAAAGGTGGTTATTAGCCAAGCACCTATTAGTATTCCGGCGAAAGAACCATAAGCGATGGCCTTTTTAGGATCTTTCCCACTGAGTATTAGATTGATGTAACGATGGATAAAAATAGCTAACAATGGACTAAAAGCAATGCTGAATAATTGAGCATGGCCCGTTTGTATAATAAGGGCGTTACCTAAAGTAAAAATGACTGCGCCTGTTAATGAAGCTAAGGACGTCAACCCTAGTAGGTTTCGACTACGGCAAAAAATATAAAAGGAGGTAAACCCTATAGTTTTTAATACGACATTAACTAAATCGGATGATAAAAAAAGGTCAACATTCAACATCCTGAAAAATGAGTGAATCAAGCCATAGAGGAAGTAACCGTCATTATAACCGAGCGTATCAGCATAGGGATAAAAGTAACCAATGATATTCCAATGGGATTTACCTAAAAAAAAGTTATGCCAGTGTTCTAACAAGCTGATTTCAATGAGCCCGTCTAACCGGTCCCCGGTTAGTATGGTGAACCCTGATGAGATTTGTGCATGGAAAAGAAAGCCCATAACTCCTAAAAAAATGAGAATAACTATAAAAATTTCATTAAGGGAAATTTTGGATTTATCAACTACCGCTGGTGCAGAGTTACGCATCTTGGTTGGACTCCTTCCCTGATATGCTGTTGGCGATGGAAAGGTAAAATAATCGTTTGAATTCGCGACGACCAGTAGTCACACTTTCCAGTATCAATCCGGTGATAAAAGAAATAGCGGAAAAAATCAATAATCCAGTTGATAGCACGGCGGTAGGCAGGCGTGGCACCAGGCCGGTTTGGATATATTCTTCTATCAGCGGTAGGGAGAAAATTATGCCCGTTATGGCGAATAGTATTGCCAGGATGCCATAAAAGAAGAACGGCCGCTCACCTGCATAGAGTTTGATAATGGTTCTTAATATGCGTGCTCCGTCACGGTAGGTGCTGAGTTTGCTATCCGAGCCATCCATCCGGGCATAGTAAGGCGTTTCCATTTCCCCATAGGGCATGCGCAGTTCCAAGGCATGCACGGTCAGCTCTGTCTCGGTCTCAAACCCTTTTGCCATGGCGGGAAAGGATTTTGCATAGCGCTTTGAAAAAACCCGATAACCTGACAACATATCGGTAAACTCACCGCCAAAAATACTTTTCACGCAGCCGGTGAGCACTTTGTTGCCCAAGGTGTGTCCGGCACGGTACGCCTCTTTGAATTCATGCACACGTATACCGACCACCATGTCCAAACGCTCGGCGATCAGTTTATCAATCAACTTGGGACAGCTTGCAGCATCATAGGTGGCGTCGCCGTCAACCATGACATACACATCCGCGGCCACGTCGGCGAACATTCGCCGTACCACATTGCCTTTGCCTTTTTGCCGTACGGTTAACACTTCTGCGCCAGCAGCTTTCGCCACGTCGGCGGTGCCGTCAGTGGAATTATTATCAAAAACGCAGATGGCGGCGGCAGGCAGGGCCAATCGAAAATCTTCAATAACTTTAGAGATTGATATGGCTTCATTATAACAAGGTATAATTACGGCAACTTTAACGCTAACACGACTATTCATAATGTCATTCACTGTAATAACATCCATTTAACATGCCGATATAATCAGCTGCTAAGCTATTGACTTTATAGTTAACGATTTACAGGTTATCTCCTGCGTTCGTGGATAACATAAGCCCGACGCATGAGCAGGAGAGGGATTATCATTAACTTTTCATCGGTTTATACCAACCGGGCGGTGCATAAGACCTTCGCCGTCGGTCAGGTCGGACGAATTGTAGCTAACTTTACGTGAACATTACAGTGTTGGCGATTTAATTACAGTTTGGTCGCTAATTATTATTGTTTTGCTGAAGAGTGCAATTCATGAACTTGATGGCAGCAACACAACGCGGTCAGTATTGATGGTTATAAATTCAGCATTTATGCTTAATCCAAAAGCAAAAAAATGCCAGTAAATGTTGCGCTAGGCGTGGTGAAGAAACATGCAAGGATAATAACTACAGCTAACATTTTAGTATGCAGTCCCGCGCCTCTCATAGCGACAAAGACCACCATATTACCTATAGACTTAAGGCGAAAAACTATCAATCGCCGATGTCGAAAACGAAAGAAATGTAAAATTTAGCCTCAAATTTTCACTATATTAGGCATTCATGGACAAAATAGCGTATTAACAATTAAAATAAATGAATTTTTTGACGGATAAGAATGGGCGCCCACAGTGAAGAACAAAGATAACAAGCCTACATTTCTGGTGCATGACTACGAAACCTTCGGCAAGCATCCGGCCCTAGACCGGCCGGCGCAGTTCGCGGGGGTGCGCGCCGATTTGGACTTTGAGCCGCTGGATGAACCGCAGGTGTTTTTCTGCAAACCGGCGGATGACTATCTGCCGGACCCGGAAGCGGTGTTGATTACCGGCATCACCCCGCAGCAGGCCGCCCGTGAAGGGGTAAGCGAGGCGGAGTTTGCCCGGCGCATCCATGCCATGTTCAGCGTACCCGATACGTGCATCCTGGGTTATAACAATATCCGCTTTGATGATGAAGTGACCCGCGCCATTTTTTACCGCAATTTTTACGATCCCTACGCTTATAGCTGGCAACAGGGCAATTCACGCTGGGATCTGCTGGATGTGATGCGCGCCTGCTATGCGCTGCGTCCCGAAGGCATCAATTGGCCGCTTAACGATGACGGGCTGCCCAGCTTTCGCCTGGAACACCTGACCCGGGCCAACGGCGTGGAACATACCCACGCCCATGATGCGATGGCCGATGTCGATGCCACGCTCGCCATGGCCAAGCTGGCCCGGCAGGCGCAGCCAAAGCTGTTTGACTATCTGTATCAGCACCGCGGCAAGCAGAAGCTGAAAACCCTGGTGGATGTGGCCGCCATGAAACCGCTGGTCCACGTGTCGGGCATGTTCGGCGCCGGGCGCGGCAATACCAGCTGGATTGCGCCGCTGGCCTGGCATCCGGAAAACCAGAACGCGCTGATCGTCTGCGATTTGGCCGGCGATATGGACGTGTTGCTGGATCTGGATGCGGACGCGTTGCGCACGCGCTTATATACGCGCCGGGATCGCCTGGGCGAAGCGGCGGCGGTGCCGATTAAACTGGTGCATATCAATAAGTGCCCGGTGCTGGCCCCCGCCAATACGCTGCGGCCGGAAGACGCGGAGCGGCTGGGCATCGATCGCCAACGCTGCCTGCAAAACCTGCAGTTGCTGCGCCAGCATCCCGAAGTGCGTGAAAAACTGGTGGCGCTGTTTGCCGAAGCAGAACCTTTCGCCGGCTCGGATAATGTGGACGCCCAGCTCTATGACGGTTTTTTCAGCGATGCCGACCGCACGGCGATGGGCATCATCCTGGAAACCGACCCGGTCAACCTGCCGGCGCTGGATATCAGTTTTGCCGACCCGCGCCTTGAAGAGCTGCTGTTTCGCTACCGGGCGCGTAATTTCCCGCAGACCCTGGACGACAGCGAGCAACGCCGCTGGCTGGAGTACCGAAAAACCCGCTTTAGCGCCGAGACGCTGGAAACCTATGTGGCGAATCTTGAGCGACTTTATATCGAGCATGCGGAAGATGAACATAAAACGCGGCTGCTCAAGGCATTATTTGAGTATATGCAACAACTATGAAAATCCGGGCGTTGTTGCCGCGTATGGCAAAGCAATGCCCCGGACTCGCTCAAGCCTAACCCCACCGCCCAATTTTAATGCATTGTAAAAAAATTCACTACGGCAATAGAGATAAACCACATGAGAAACGTTGAGTACCATGGAAGGAACCTAATACGGCACCCATTTTTTCTGGCATTCACTATTATTATTGGTGTCTTGTTAAGTTACTATTTTGTTTCGATAAATTTCAGTGCCGACAACGACGTTGCAAACTCGGCTATCGTGTGGCATGAAATCGAACAATATGGCTTTTCCGTATTATCCCAGTGGCGTCCCACACCGGATAACTGGTACTTTTCTACGTATCCGATCCATTTTTTAATATTCGAACTCACGGGTTCTTCTTCAGCACGGATCATCAAATTCATCGAAATATTTCAAGTTTTTCTGGCTGCATTTATCGCCACGCTGATCTGTTATAGAAAAACTCAGAGCCACTATGCTTTATTATTGATTCCTTTCTTTTGCGGACTGTCTGCGTTTGCCTACAGTGTCGCCTATATTTCTCATCCTTTTTCGCATAACCTGACCAACGTCTATGGTTTATTGTGTATTTACCTGTATATGGTTAAACCAAAAACGGTAAATTTATATTATGAAACGAGAATTTGTGCCCTGATACTTATTGCCTCCATATCCGATCCCTGGTTTCAGGCAGCCTATTATCTGCCACTCTTCCTGACCAGCATCTATAGCGTGTTCCTTGCCGGGACGCAGGCAAAAAAAAGCATCATCCCATTGTTTATAACCGGAATTATTTTATTTACCCATCTGATCGAACGGACGCTGCATTTACCCGTGGCGCGGTTCTCCCTGGGTTCGCCTGAGCAAATGCTGTCAAACGCCTACTGGTTCTTGGTAGGTTTGGGCGGCAGCCTGAATTTCTTTTTTGTACAAACCGATAATCTCAATATTTTTTCCTCTATTATCATCATCATTCTCTATTTTTATGCGCTGATGATAAATAAGAAACGCGATACGATAGATTTAGTTGTCTTTCTTTCACTGGCAGGCATTACCTCCGCATTTATTTTGAGCAATGTACCGGGTGCACCTTTCAGCGCGCGTTTTTTTGTCAACATCATATATCTATCCATTATCGTCATCTTTACGAGCGCTCTGATCAATACAAAAAAATGGCTACTGGCCGCTATGGCCATACTTTTCATGTCCGGTGTTTATTCTCATTGGCACGCTGCCATAAATAGTTCAGATCGGAGCACGGCGGAATTACATGCGTTTCTGGAGAAAAATAAACTCTATTACGGCTTCGGTCCCTATTGGGGCAGCAAGGCCCTAGCTATTACTTGGGATAGCGGGTGGAAAATAAATATCCGCCCTGTCTCTTTTGATAAAATCAATGGATTCATGAAACTTGGCGGCCGTTCCCAATCTTTTGATTATTGGTATATTCCTGAAAATAACGAAGCTCCGCAAAGACAGTTTATTGCCTTGGCGTCAGAAGGTGAAGAGTGTCCAAATTTACAACTATGCCTCGACGGTGTGGTTAAACAGTTTGGCGAGCCAGCGGAAAAGCTGATTTTTAACAATATTTTATTCTATATTTACAATAGACCTATTATTGCCTATTCGGTCCCCGAGTTAACATCCGCAGGGGATATCCAGTTTGGGTGGGAATATAATAACTATATCTGGCAGGGCTGGGATCAACCTGAACCGAGACTCCGTTGGACCGACGGTCGGTCTTCGGAAATATTATTGCATCAAGCCTCGCCTTGGCATCAGGGTACTTTTTTAATTTCAGCAACAAGTTATCAGCCACTACAGGGTACCATATTCTATAACGGCGTTAAGATCAAAGAGTTAGATTTGCAACCTGGGGAGCAAAATATTCATTTCAACATTGATAACCAAGGAACCAGCAACGGTGAAATCAAGATAACATTTTCATTCGATGCGGTAAAAAGCCAGCGTGAAATGGGCATTGGAACGGAGCGAAAAAAACGCGGCCTGGCCTTTAAAACCATCACTTACAGCTTTAATTGATCTCCGTCCCGGCCCGAAGACCAGGAGTTTCTACCGCGTTCACATAAGTGCCTGACTGCATCGATCCAATGCGGCAGGCCCTCCCGCTAGACGTTTTTCAACATCCAGTCGATTTCGGTTTCCGTCACCAAACGCTCGAAATAGTTCAGCTCCGCCTGCTTGCAGGCATGGAATACCTGACAGAAGCGCTCCCCCAGCAGTGACGGCAATACCGGGTTGTCCCGAAACATTCGCAGCGCTTCGCTTTGACGCAGCGGCAGCGGTTTACCTTCACCGATCCCGCCGCTGCCGGTGACCTGCGCCGGCAGCGGCAGCGGGTTATCAAGCCCATGCACCACGCCGGCCAGCGCCGCGGCCAACGCCAAATACGGATTGGCGTCCGCACCGGCCACCCGGTATTCCACCCGATGATTTTGCCGGTCGCTACAGGGAATGCGCAGCGCCGCCGTGCGGTTATTTACCCCCCAGGTGGCCCGGGTGGGCACATACATGCCCGGCTGGAAACGCCGGAAGGCGTTGACATTGGGGGCCAGCAGCGCCATGGACGCCGGCATTAAATCCAGCATTCCGGCCAGCACGCGGCGCATCAGATCGGAATTGCCGCCGTCCTGGTTTGACAAGGCATTATTGCCCAGGCGGTCGAGCAGGCTGAGATGAATATGCATGCCGCTGCCCGCAAAAGCCGCATACGGTTTGGCCATAAACGTGGCGTCCATACCGCTTTTTTCCGCCGCCAGCCGCACCAGCCGTTTCAATTGCAAGGCGCGATCGCAGGCTTTCAGCGGATCGTCGCAATGGTGCAGATTGATCTCGAACTGGCCCGGCGCCGACTCCGCCACCGCGCCGGTGGCGGCCAGTTTTTGCAACTGGGCCAGCCGGTCGATTTCCTTGAGCACATCGGCGAAGATATCCAGATTATCCAGGGAATACACCTGGCAGCGCGTATGGCGCTCGCCGGTATGCGGCGCACACGGCGGCTGCAATAAACCGCCCGCGTCGCGCCGTTTATCCACCAGGTAGAATTCCAGTTCTACCGCCGCCACCGGCGAAATACCGCGCCGCCGCACGGCCTGCAACACCCGGGCCAGCACATTGCGCGGCGCCACGTCAAAAGCGGCGCCGTCTTCATCACGCATGGTCAGCAATAACTGGGCGGTCGTTTCAGGATCGGCGGCGGACGGGATAAGGCTACCGGCCACCGGCACGCACATCAGATCCGGCTCGCCTTTTTCCTGGCCG
Source organism: Enterobacterales bacterium (assembly GCA_015654925.1). GTDB lineage: Bacteria > Pseudomonadota > Gammaproteobacteria > Enterobacterales > Enterobacteriaceae > Acerihabitans. The sequence goes on from JAATFX010000051.1 coordinate 52,522, forward strand.
AGACCGGCCGCTTCCACGGTGTGGCCGTAGAGGTTGATGGCAAATATCGAAGCGGGGAAATAACATCCGGCTTCAAGAGTAAACAGGCCGGCAATGGGGAGGCGTTTACCGCGAAAACAACCGTTAAGATCGGTGAGGAGAATATCGACGTGCTGGGTCTGGGGGTGGCGTTCCAGGTAAGAAGCCATCTCACGCTGGAACGCGCTGGTTCGATGCTCACTTACCGGCCTGCCCTGGCGCAGCGGCGCAGTCGCGTCCGGCGCCGGGAATGTGTCGACTGCTACGAGATTTTGCATAGATTACCCGCTCAAGCATCCTGTCTTCATACATTGGCGGACAGCAAACCGGCCTGCGCGAAATTACGCCTGCTTTAAAAACATAGCGGTTACCCCGTTCCTTGGCAAATTTACTACGACAACCTCATCGGCATTAGCGCCGGATCGGGATATAAATATTCAAACCCCAATTCACGGCAAATCCGGCTGCCGTCGATAATCTTGCCGGTGTCGCGCTCATCGGCGGCCAAATACTCCGGCGGCGCCAGATCCAGTTCACGCGCCCGATCCGGGTAATAGTCGCGTTTTGCCGGATGGCGCGGCGCGCATATATTATAAATATGCCCGCCCTTGGGCAGCTTGAGCAATTGCTCGATGGCCGCAATTACATCCGATTGATGCACCAGGTTCACGCCGTGGGAACCTCCCGCCAGACCGGTTTTACCGGCCAGAAACCGCCCGGGATGGCGGCTTGGCCCCACCAGCCCGGCCAGCCGCAGGATATCCACCGACGTGTTGGGCAACCGGTGCAACCAGCGTTCCAGCTCCACCAGGGAAATCGCCGACGGCGTCACCGGCGCCAGCGGGCTATCTTCGCGCAGGGTGCCCCGCGCCTCGCCGTAGACCGAGGTGGAGCTGGTGAAGATAATACGCGGCACGCCAAAGGCCAGGGCGCTGTCCACCACCTGCTGCACCGCCAGGCAGTATTGATCGGCGCGCTCCGTGGTGCGCCCGGCCGGCAGGGTAACCACCAGCGCGTCAACCTGGAACAGCGCCGCCAGATCGTCCTGTTCGGCGTTGATTTCCGGCGTCAGCAATAGCGGATAGCATTCCACGCCGCACATGCGGGCCGCTTCCACGCCGTCGGGGGTGGTCTTGGTGCCGGTGACCCGATAACCCCGGGCAAGCAGCGAAAGCGCCAGCGGCATTCCCAGCCAGCCTAAACCGACGATGGCAATTTTTTTCATTCTTCCTCACTCTCTAAATACTGACGCTGCAGGCGCTGACCCTTCAGGCGCTGACGCTCATACGGCGATGTCGATTACCCATGCTAATTTTACGCTTTGGCGCCCACAAATGCTCGATTCACCCAAAACAATTGTTCGTGACGGCAAAAACCGGCATGCCGGCAAAAAAAGTTGCACTTGTTTTGCACTTCTTACTTGCACTTCCGACTAAAGATCGTTAGCTTAAATACGCAGATGACTTATCGTATCAATACTATTTGCACAGCATAGCTACCAAAACTATGCGGCGCTACGGAAACCATAATGAATAACGTTCTGTTTAACCACCATCATCACCATCATCCTGACTAGTCTTTCAGGCGATTGGTGCTGGAAGACATAATATCTTCCAGTGGCGCAGAATGTAAGAGAGAGCCCTCGGAAGATAACTTCCGAGGGTTTTTTTATGGGCAAAATAAATCATATATTTTAGGGCAGAGGACATTATGTTGGACAAATCACGGTTACGGATAGCGATGCAAAAATCAGGCAGGCTGAGCAAGGAATCCCAGCAATTGCTTGAGCACTGCGGCATCAAAATCAACTTGCAGCAGCAGCGCCTGCTGGCCTTCGCGGAAAATATGCCCATCGATATCATGCGCGTGCGCGACGACGATATACCGGGCCTGGTGATGGACGGCGTGGTCGATCTGGGCATCATCGGCGAAAACGTGCTGGAAGAGGAACTGCTTAACCGCCGCGCCCAGGGCGAAGACCCTCACTACTATATTTTGCGCCGCCTGGATTTTGGCGGCTGCCGCCTGTCGCTGGCGCTGCCGCTGGACGAACCTTTCACCGGCCCGCAATGCCTGCAAGGTAAGCGTATCGCCACGTCCTATCCGCATTTGCTTAAGCAATACCTCGACAAACTCGGCGTTAATTTTAAATCCTGTCTGCTCAATGGGTCAGTTGAAGTCGCACCCCGCGCCGGGCTGGCGGACGCCATTTGCGATTTGGTCTCCACCGGCGCGACGCTTGAAGCCAACGGGCTGCGTGAAGTTGAGGTTATCTATCGCTCCAAAGCCTGCCTGATTCAAAGCAATGTGGAGCTGCCGCCGGCCAAACAGGCGCTGGTGGATAAACTGATGTTGCGCATCCAGGGCGTAATCCAGGCGCGCGAATCAAAATATATCATGCTGCATGCGCCCGCCGAGCGCCTGGACGAGATTATCGCCCTGCTGCCGGGAGCCGAGCGTCCGACTATCCTCCCCCTGGCCGGCGACAAACATCGCGTCGCCATGCATATGGTGAGCAGCGAGACCCTGTTCTGGGAAACCATGGAAAATCTCAAAGCCCTCGGCGCCAGCTCGATACTGGTGCTGCCGATTGAAAAAATGATGGAGTAAGCGGCGATGACCTCCTCCCCTTTTTCGACCCCCGTGCGCTGGGACGATTGCTCGCCGGCGCAACAGGCCGAACTGCTGGCCCGGCCGGCGGTTGCCGCCTCGGACCGGATTAGCAGTACGGTAAGCGGTATTCTCGACAGCGTCTTGCGGGGCGGCGATCGGGCCGTCAAAGAATTTAATCTGCAATTCGACCGGACGGCCACCGACCAGCTCCGGGTGAGCGAGCAGGCGATCCGGCAGGCGGCCGACCGCCTGGCGCCGGACGTGAAGCGCGCCATGGCGGTGGCGGTGGCGAATATCGACTGCTTTCACCGCGCCCAGCAATTGCCGGCGGTGGACGTGGAAACCCAGCCCGGCGTCCGCTGCCGCCAATTGACCCGTCCGGTGGCCTCCGTGGGCCTGTATATTCCCGGCGGTTCGGCCCCATTGCCCTCAACGGTGCTGATGCTGGCCACGCCGGCCCGCATCGCCGGCTGCCGGCGGGTCATCCTCTGCTCGCCGCCGCCCATCGCCGACGAAATTTTGTATGCCGCCACCCTGTGCGGCGTCAAGGATATCTATCAGGTCGGCGGCGCGCAGGCCATTGCCGCCATGGGATTCGGCACGGAGTCCATAACCAAGGTGGATAAAATCTTCGGACCCGGCAATGCCTGGGTCACCGAAGCCAAACGCCAGATCAGCCAGCGGGCGGGCGGCGCCGCCATCGATATGCCCGCCGGGCCCTCGGAAGTGCTGGTGATTGCCGATAGCGACGCCACCCCGGCGTTTATCGCCGCCGACCTGTTATCCCAGGCGGAGCACGGTCCGGATTCGCAGGTGATCCTGCTGACCCCCGACGCGGCCATTGCCGACGCGGTGGCGCGGGAAACCGAAGCCCAGCTCGCCCTGCTGTCCCGGGCGGATATCGCCCGCCAGGCCCTGGCCGGCAGCCGGTTGATTATTACCCGCGATCTGGCGCAGTGCATCACCATCAGCAACCGCTACGGGCCGGAACATCTGATTATCCAGACCCGGGACGCCGAAAGCCTGGTGCCGGCCATTACCAATGCCGGTTCGGTATTTCTCGGGGACTGGTCGCCGGAATCGGCGGGCGATTACGCCTCCGGCACCAACCATGTCCTGCCCACCTATGGTTATACCAATACCTACTCCAGCCTGGGGCTGGCGGATTTTCAAAAACGGATGACGGTACAGCACCTGACGCCGCAGGGGCTGCTGGGCCTGGCGCCCACCATTGAGATCCTGGCCCAGGCTGAACAGCTTACCGCCCACAAAAACGCCGTGACGCTGCGCGTAGCCGCCTTGTCCGCCGGCGCAACCGATCGCTCATCGGCTAATGCGCCGGTTACCGCCCGGAGGGAGCAACAATGACCATTAGCCAACTGGCGCGCGCCAATGTGCTGGCGCTGGAACCTTACCAATCGGCACGCCGTCTCGGCGGCAACGGGGATGTCTGGCTTAACGCCAATGAATATCCGCTGCCCACCGCCTACCGGCTGCGCCCCGCCAATCTCAATCGCTACCCCTCCTGCCAGCCGGAGGAAGTGATCAATAATTATGCCGCGTATGCCGGCCTGCCGGCGGATCAGGTGCTGGTATGCCGCGGCGCCGATGAAGCCATCGAACTGCTGATCCGGGCGTTTTGCGAGCCCGGCCGCGATGCCATCCTGTTTTGCCCGCCGACCTACGGCATGTACAGCGTCAGCGCCGAAACCTTCGGCGTGGCCAGGCGCATGGTGCCGGCGCTGCCGGACTGGCAGCTGGATTTAGCGGCCATCGAGGGGCAGTTGGCGGGGGTCAAGCTGGTGTATGTTTGCAGCCCCAACAACCCCACCGGTAATATTATCCGTCCCGACGATCTCAAACGCCTGCTGGACCTGACCCAGGGCCGCGCCCTGGTGGTGGCCGACGAGGCATATATCGAGTTCTGCCCCCAGGCGACCCTGGCCGGCTGGCTGGCCGACTATCCGCACCTGGTTATCCTGCGCACCCTGTCCAAAGCCTTCGCCCTGGCGGGACTGCGTTGCGGGTTCACCCTGGCGAACGCCGAGGTGATACAGCTGTTATTAAAGGTCATTGCGCCCTATCCCCTGTCGCAGCCGGTGGCGGATATCGCCGGACAGGCGCTCGGCGCCGACGGCGTGGCGGCGATGCGCGAACGGGTGGCCGGCATTACCGCCACCCGCCTCTGGCTGGCGCAGGCGCTGCGGGAATGCCCTTGCGTGCTGGAAGTCTACCCCAGCGAAAGTAATTATCTGCTGGCGCGTTTCGATCCGGACAGCCAGGCGTTCAAGGCATTGTGGGACCAGGGTATTATCCTGCGCAATCAAAGCGCCCAGCCGGGGCTGGCCGATTGCCTGCGCATCACCATCGGTACCCGTACAGAGTGCGAACGGGTCGTATCCGCCCTGCGCGCGCTCCCTGTCGCCGCTGATTCCACCCGCAAGGAGGCCATGTGAACCAGAAACTGCTATTTATCGATCGCGACGGTACGTTAATCAGCGAACCGCCGGACGATTTCCAGGTGGATCGGCTGGACAAGCTGGCGCTGGAGCCAAACGTTATCCCCGCGCTGCTGGCGCTGCAAAAGGCCGGTTTTAACTTGATTATGATCACCAACCAGGACGGCCTGGGCACCGACAGTTTTCCGCAGGCGGATTTCGATGCGCCCCATAATCTGATGATGCAAATTTTCAGTTCGCAGGGCATCGTCTTCGAGCAGGTGCTGATTTGCCCCCACCTGCCCGCCGCGGGTTGCGACTGCCGCAAGCCCGCGCTCGGCCTGGTGCAACGCTATCTGGATGGCGGTCTGATGGATGCCGCCAATAGCTATGTGATCGGCGATCGGGAGACCGATATCCAATTGGCGCATAATATGGGTATCAACGGACTGCGCTACCAAGCCGATACCCTGAATTGGCAGGCGATTTCCGACCTGCTGACCCGCCGCGATCGCCATGCCCACGTTAACCGCGTCACCCGCGAAACCGCCATCGACGTCGAAGTCTGGCTCGATCGCGAAGGGGGCAGCAAGATTAATACCGGCGTCGGCTTTTTTGACCATATGCTCGATCAGATCGCCACCCACGGCGGTTTTCGCATGAATATCGAGGTCAAGGGCGATCTGTATATCGACGATCACCATACGGTGGAAGACACCGCCCTGGCGCTGGGCGAGGCGATTAACCAGGCCCTGGGGGATAAACGCGGCATCGGCCGTTTCGGCTATATGCTGCCGATGGACGAATGCCTGGCGCGCTGCGCGCTGGATATTTCCGGCCGGCCGCACCTGGAATACAAAGCGGATTATAATTACCAGCGCGTGGGCGATTTGAGCACCGAAATGGTCGAGCATTTTTTCCGCTCCCTCTCGTACGCCATGGCCTGCACCCTGCACCTGAAAACCAAGGGCAAAAACGACCACCACCGGGTCGAAAGCCTGTTCAAGGTATTCGGACGCACCCTGCGCCAGGCCATTCGCGTGGAAGGCAACACCCTGCCCAGTTCGAAAGGAGTGCTGTAATGAAGGTCGTGATCCTGGATACCGGCTGTGCCAACCTGTTCTCCGTCACCGCCGCGGTGCGCCGTCTCGGCTACCAGCCGGTGGTGAGCCGCGAAACCGATATCGTGCTGCACGCGGATAAACTGTTCCTGCCGGGCGTCGGCACCGCGCGGGCGGCCATGGATCAATTGCGCGAGCGGGATCTGATCGACCTGGTCAAAGCCTGCACCCAGCCGGTTTTGGGTATCTGCCTGGGCATGCAGCTGCTGGGCAGCGGCAGCGACGAAAACGGCGGCACCGCTACGCTGGGTATCATCGATACGCCGGTAACCAAGATGACTGATTTTGGTTTGCCACTGCCCCATATGGGCTGGAACCAAGTGCATCCGCATAATAATAACCGGTTGTTTCGCGGCATCGCCGACGGCAGCTATTTCTATTTCGTCCACGGTTATGCCATGCCCCTGTGCGCCGCCACCATTGCGCAAACCCATTATGGCGAGCCCTTCACCGCGGCGGTGGAACAGGATAATTTTTTCGGCGTACAGTTTCATCCTGAACGCTCCGGCGCCGCTGGCGCCCAACTGCTGAAAAACTTTCTGGAGATGTAACCGGTGATCATTCCCGCTTTGGATTTAATCGATGGGGTGGTGGTGCGCCTGCATCAAGGTGATTACGGCCAGCGCCGCCAGTACGGCAGCGATCCCCTGCCCCGGTTGCAAGAGTACGTACGTCAGGGCGCGCAGTTATTGCATCTGGTGGATCTGACCGGGGCGAAGGACCCGGCGGCGCGCCAGAAACCCTTGCTGAAAAAACTGCTCGCGGGCGTGGCCCCGGCGCCGGTGCAGATTGGCGGCGGCATTCGCGACGCCCGGGATGTGGCGGCGCTGCTGGAAGCGGGCGCCACCCGCGTGGTGGTGGGCTCCACCGCCGTCAGGGAACCGCGGGAAGTTCAGCGCTGGTTCGAGCGTTTTGGTCCCGACGCCCTAGTGCTGGCGCTGGATGTGCGCATCGGCGATCGGGGACAACGCGAAGTGGCGGTCAGCGGCTGGCAGGAAAACTCCGGCATTACCCTGGAGCAGGTTATCGGCCAATACCAGCCCTTCGGCCTCAGGCATGTGTTATGTACCGACATTTCCCGCGACGGCACGCTCAAAGGCTCTAACGTGGCGTTATACCGGGATATCTGCGGCGCCTATCCGGCGATCGCCTTCCAGGCTTCCGGCGGCATCGGCAATCTTGACGATATCGCGCAATTGCGCACCAGCGGCGTACAGGGCGTGATCGTGGGCCGCGCCCTGCTGGAAGAAAAATTCACCGTCGAGGAGGCTATCGCATGCTGGCAAAACGTATAATTCCCTGCCTGGATGTCCGGGACGGACAGGTGGTGAAAGGGGTGCAGTTCCGCAACCATGAAATCATCGGCGATATCGTGCCGCTGGCGCGGCGCTACGCCGAGGAAGGCGCGGACGAACTGGTGTTTTACGATATCACCGCCTCTTCGGACGGCCGGGTGGTGGACCAGAACTGGGTTGAGCGCGTCGCCGAAGCGATCGATATCCCTTTTTGCGTGGCGGGCGGTATCAAAACCCTGGAACAGGCCGCTAAAATATTGTCGTTCGGCGCGGACAAGATTTCCATCAACTCGCCGGCGCTGGCGGACCCGACGCTGATTAGCCGCCTGGCGGATCGTTTTGGCGTACAGTGCATCGTGGTGGGCGTTGACACCTGGTACGACGCCGACAGCGGCAAGTATCAGGTGAATCAATATACCGGCGACGAAACGCGTACCCGCATAACCCAATGGGAAACCCCCGACTGGGTAGCGGAGGCGCAAAAACGCGGCGCGGGGGAAATTGTACTGAATATGATGAACCAGGATGGCGCGCGCAACGGCTACGATCTCCGCCAGCTCAAGCTAATACGCGACCTCTGCCATGTGCCGCTGATCGCCTCCGGCGGCGCCGGCACGCCGGAGCATTTTCTGGAGGCGTTTCGCGATGCCGACGTGGACGGCGCATTGGCGGCCTCGGTGTTTCACAAACAGATTATTAATATTGGCGAGCTAAAAAACTTTCTCGCACAACAGGGAGTGGAAATAAGATTATGTTGACCGAACAACAGCGCAGCCAGTTGGATTGGACTAAAACCCAGGACATGCTGCCCGCCATTATCCAGCATGCCGTCTCCGGCGAAGTGCTGATGATGGGCTATATGAACCGCCAGGCCCTGCAGGTTACCGAAGAGACCGGCAAAGTCACCTTTTTTTCACGCACCAAACAGCGGCTGTGGACCAAAGGCGAAAGCTCAGGCAATTTCCTGCGCGTGGTGAGCATTCACCCCGATTGCGATAACGATACGCTATTGATCCTGGCCAATCCCGACGGGCCGACTTGCCATACCGGCACCAGCAGCTGTTTTTATCCGGCCGCCACCGACTGGGGATTCCTGCATAATCTGGAGACCCTGCTGGCGGAACGCAAAACCGCCGATCCTGAAAGCTCCTATACCGCGCGCCTTTATGCCAGCGGCACCAAGCGCATCGCCCAAAAAGTGGGGGAAGAAGGCGTGGAGACCGCCCTGGCGGCCACGGTGCACGATCGGGAGGAACTCACCAACGAAGCGGCGGATTTGGTTTATCATCTGCTGGTGCTGCTGCAGGATCAGGACTTGGATCTGGGCAAGGTGATCGGCCGGCTGCGCGAGCGCCACCAGTAAATCCGTAAGGGGTAGTTACTCTACCGCGCCTGGCCCGCTGGATTGGCGGCCCAGGTTGCTTGTACCAAAGGGCTACCGATTATTGCATCTGGCCCGCTAAATTGGCGTGCCGGATTGCTCATGCTGCCAAAATGGCTAACGTTTATCGCTTCCGGCCCGCCGGATGCGCGGCCCAGTTGTAATCGTTAAAACCTGAATTTCTGTTTAACTTTCTTTCCTAGCGACTTCACCTGTTCTTCCAGGCGTTTGGCTTCCCGCTTGGCCTGTTCTTCCAGGCGTTTGGCTTCCCGCTTGACCTGTTCTTCTATGCGTCTGGCTTCCCGGTCCAGTTTGTCTTTTGTGATCTTGTCTTTAAGATCAGAAATCTTTGACTGACAGAGATCGCGGGCATGTTTGAACTCCTTTTCGCTTTGAGAATATGCGGTTTTCAGCGCACCGCTGGCCTGCTCCACAATGCGCTTGGATTCACGCTCAACTGAGTGGCTGTCAATGCCGGTCCGGCCCTTCAGGCGCTTCAGCTCGTCCTCGAACTGCGAACGCACTCTTTGCAACTCATGGCCGCCTTTATCCTGAAGCTGTTTCAAGTACACCTTGACGGCGTCCGGTTGAACACCGCTCTGCTCTTGAAGTTCACCGACATCCAGCTCTGAGTCAGCCTCCGACCGGGCCTGGGCCAAATTATTAATTATCTGATCCATCGCGCGATTAAGCTCCAGTTCGAACTCAGACAGCAGCTCGTCGTTTTGCGCGTTCAACTGCATAATCGCCTGGTCCAAATACTCATCAACGGCACGACTTTCGTGCTCCGGCACCGCACCGTCCGCCCCAACGCCAGGCGCGGGTTCGGCTGCCGCGTCCGACCCTTGGCCGACGTCCGGCGGGACAACGGCTTCGGGCTGCATGTCCTGCCCTGGCGCGTGCCGAGAGGCCTCCTGGCTATTGATATGGATTTGCTCGCAGCGGGCTTTGACTCTGCTGGCGAATGCCTGGATCGCCCCTGGGCCTTGTCCGGGATGATCGAGTTCTACGGTCCGGCCGTTATTAACATCGGTCAAATAATCTTTGATGGAATGGTAGCTTTGGGCGACATCCCCCTGATGGCGGTCGATATTGTCGAGCAGCGACGCGGGTAAGGGCTTTTCATGGGAGCATACTGTTTTCAGCGACGTTTTTATGACCTCCAGCGATGTACGGTTGGCATCGGACTCCCCGCACATGGCTGCGGATTGTAGAGGGGTAATCGACTTATTAATTCCATTGAACATTTAAACTCCTTATTACAAAATAAAAATATTCCATTAATGAACAACGTATATTATTTCTTGGAAATCATATACTCTTAGCGTTTCCATTAATTAAAAAAATTATGCCGAACACATGCTCGCCCGTCAAGTCCACGCGAGCGTTTTATAAAAGTTTACAATAAATAATAATGTCATTAATACATATTAAGCACAGAAACTAATAATAGTGAAATATGTACGTATATAGCAACTATGAGTAATCAATCTGAGTTAAACGAGCGCGATACCGGCTAAAATATCATTGATACATTTTTTTTCACTCTCGGAAAAAAACGGTTCTTGCATTATCAGAGCGATCGCCCGTTTATGTATCGCTTGGCTGGTGGCAGCCAAATGGACAATATTTTCCGCCAGCGCCGCCAGCAAAGCAAATTGTTGATAAACACTAAAACCACGGATGCGTTGCAGCAATAAATCATGAACTTGCGCCTTGCGGGCATCAGCGATGCGATTGAAACGCTGTAGCATGGCGTGGCAAATACCCCATTGATAATGCGGCCACAATGAAACGCTGTTGGTGAGTAAATCTTTATAAACCACATAAATCCGCTCCGCGGGCATTTCAAGTAGTATTCTCTGGCTAAGCAACAGCCAGCCCTGCCCTTTTAACTGCATGGTCCTGCCGGGGACTTTACTTCCTGGAATCTCCGGCACCAGTTCCTGCAAATGCGCCGGCACTTGGCCCGAACGGTTCGCCGGCAGCACTACCGGCGCGTCGGGCCATTGCTGAATAATGTTTTTGCAGCGATGGTAGATATAAGGTATGGCTTCCCGCTCGACCCAGCGCGGCTTTTTCATGATTTTTTTCAGGATAACCAGCTGCTCAAGCGGCGCATAGCGCGCGATGTCCCCGGGGTGCTCCGTACTGCCTAATAACGACAATATCCGGGATGCCGAGCAGTCGCGCCCCAGGTTATGGACCAGCAACGCAAAACTCAGATAGCCCCTGGCCGCCGCAGCCTGCCCGGCGGAGGCCGTCGCCGTATCCGCACGGTCCTTGGGGGGCATGCTCGCGCGCCGTTGCACCCCGGCGCGCGGCGGCGGAAGCGGCGTGTTGAAACTGCTGCTGCGATTGATCTGCGGCTTATGCAACCGCGGGGATGGCTGCCGCACCGGCAAGTCAAAAACCACTTTTTTAGCGTGCGGCGCCCTATTACAGGGTTGGGGATTGCTGGGTTGGGACATACTTTTATCGGGTGTGTTTACCGGCAAGAGGGGGGTATTCGACACGGCATTCACTTTAGCGCCCCCATCCTCCGTTTTACGAGCGGTCAGCGACAGCATGGGCATATCGGGCCGCAGAGCGATATCGGCAGGATAGCAGCATAAAAAACGCAACATCAGGCCCTCCATGGTTTTCAAAAATGAACGAAAAATGCGGATAAGACCCAGCCATTGTTACACGATAATATACTCAAATCCTAAACCGTTCATTACCGAGCGCATCAACTGTCTGGCTTGCAATTGAAGATCCCGATCAAAATCCTCAATCAACCGCTCGATGATGCCAATTAAGTCGTGAATAATCGGACACGAATAGTTTCCAAATTCAATATGATCCGCCATATAAAGGAAAAAATTATATTTTTCATTAATTGGGAATCCGTCAACGTTGGTTTTAATTTCTGCCGCAATGCTTTGCTGTTGCGCATAGGGAATCGTTTTCAAGCCTTCCAGCGATATTTTAGCCTCTAGCAATAGGTTAGGCATACATTTACTAGATCCTGCCCCTTCTTGCGCCGTTTTGTCCTGCAACGGGGGAAGCCGCTGCGGCTTGTCATTTCCGGTCGAATTCGCCTTACCGCAAGCTTGCGGGGTATCGGCCCGGGCCGAGGAACGATAGAACAATCCTTTAAATGCATATATGCCGCACCATACGGTTGCGGCGGCTTCCGGCAAGGATTCGGCACTGTTGGTCACACTTGAAATATCTTTTGCTAATGTCGGCGCAGGCGATAATCGCTCATAAGGGTTCGCGCGTTTTGCAAAATTATTATTATCGTGTTCGGCACACAAACAGTTTAAACGCATATTCGGCATTCCTTGCTCCTTGATCTACCGCTAAAGGCTTGGTGAGTTAGCGGTTCCAGTTTACGCATATGCCATTCTCATCTCAAACCATCATATGGATATTATTGGCTAATAACATCTTGATTCCGTTGGGCGAAAAAACGGCATGCAAGTGCTCTCCAAGTACATTACTCAGTTCCTTTCGCCGTTAGGCTTTTACTGCGGTAAACGGGCGCATTTACTTGAGGCTTCGGCGCATTTTCTGGAAGAAAATTTTTACCCGCAGTGTTAGCATTACATCATGGCGTTATGTTAATTATCTCCGTGCCGCTTCGCCCCCATAAAGTCGTCGCGAGGCGATTGATGCCGCAAAAACGGAAATAATGGCAGTATTATTGCAGATCCGGCGGGTTGATGTTCTGTATGGAATACGTTAATGAAAAGTGCTCTTTTGGCGAAGAAAACAGGCGGGCGTGAGCATCCGCTCATACGCGCCGTACTCGTATAAAGCGTCTGCCGATGATTGATATTTTTGGGATGAAAAAAAGCAGATTATTGCAAGGTAACAATAAGAGTAATGGAACTTTAAGATGACAAAGCTAACCTGTTTTAAAGCATATGATATCCGCGGCAAATTGGGTGAAGAATTAAACGAGGATATTGCGTATCGAATCGGTCGCGCTTATGGCGAATATCTTAAGCCCGAGACGCTTACGCTGGGCAGCGATGTGCGCCTTACCAGCGAAGCCCTGAAATTGGCCTTGGCGAAGGGCTTGCAGGATGCCGGCACCGATATCATCGATCTGGGCATGACGGGTACCGAAGAAATTTATTTCGCCACCTCTTTTCTGCAAACCGATGGGGGTATTGAAGTTACCGCCAGCCATAATCCTATCAATTATAATGGGATGAAATTGGTACGCGAGGGTTCCCGCCCCATCAGCGGCGACACCGGATTGCATGAAATTCAGCGTCTGGCAGAAAATAACGCCTTTGCGGCGCCAGTCCCGCGGCGCGGTACCTATACCCGCAAAAGCGTATTGGATGATTACGTAAAGCATATCCTCACCTATATTGATATGACCCGCATCGTCCCGCTGAAATTGGTGGTCAACTCCGGCAATGGCGCTGCCGGGCACGTCATCGACGCCATTGAAGACATCATGGTGAAACAGGGTGTGCCGATTGAGTTTATCAAGGTCCACCACCAGCCGGACGGCAATTTTCCCAATGGCATCCCTAACCCGTTATTACCGGAATGCAGGGCCGATACCGCCAATGCCGTCCGCGAGCATGGCGCCGATATGGGGATTGCCTTTGACGGTGATTTCGACCGGTGCTTCCTGTTTGATGAAAACGGCCAGTTCATAGAAGGTTATTATATCGTCGGCCTTCTGGCCGAGGCCTTCCTGCAACTACAGCCCGGGGCAAAGATTATTCATGACCCGCGTTTAAGCTGGAATACGATTGATTTGGTTAGCAAGGCGGGCGGCACGCCTATCATGTCAAAAACAGGCCATGCCTTTATCAAAGAGCGTATGCGGGCCGAAGATGCAATTTATGGCGGCGAAATGAGCGCCCATCACTATTTCCGGGATTTTGCCTATTGCGACAGCGGCATGATCCCATGGCTGCTGGTGGCACAATTGATTAGCATCAAGGGCCAGTCCCTCGGCCAGTTGGTCAAAGAGCGCATTGCCGCCTACCCTTCATCCGGCGAGATAAATATCAAGCTGGAACAACCGGCGGTCACTATCGGTAAAGTAACGGATCATTATCGCGCCCAGGCGAAAAGCGTCGACCATACCGACGGCATCAGTATGGAGTTCGGCCAGTGGCGTTTTAATCTGCGTTCCTCGAATACGGAACCCGTGGTTCGCCTGAATGTCGAATCCAGGGGCGATATTGCCCTGATGCAAGCCAAGACCGATGAAATAATGGCGATGCTGCAGCAATCATAAACCATCCCCTGCGCGTCATATCGAGCCGCCGCAGGTCGGTGGCTCTCCCCTATCACACGGGGCGGTGGAGACTTAGCACTTATCAACCCATATTCTGCGAGAAAACCGGCCCCGGTGATGCTAGCATAAGTAGTACCAAAGCGCGGCGAACCATCGCGCGCCGTCCGCTGCCTTGTGTATAAGCTCAGAAAATAATCAGGTACTGTTAACAACCTATTATTCCAATCACTTCACCCCTATAGTGATCCTGAGTTAACATGTACGTCACATTAAAAAAACCCGCCGCCTGATCACCAGGCGGCGGGAGTCCACACTCAGACAGGAGTTAGTAATGTCCAAACAACAGATCGGCGTGGTCGGTATGGCGGTCATGGGCCGTAATTTGGCGCTTAACATTGAGAGTCGCGGCTACACCGTTTCCATTTTCAACCGCTCCGGCGATAAAACCGATGAAGTCATTGCTGAGAATCCGGGTAAAAAGCTGGTCCCCTACCACACCATCGAAGAGTTCGTCGATTCGCTGGAAAAACCGCGCCGCATCCTGCTGATGGTCAAAGCCGGCACGGCTACGGATAAAACCATTGAATCCCTGACGCCGCACCTCGACAAAGGGGATATCCTGATTGATGGCGGCAACACCTACTACAAAGACACCATCCGCCGTAACCGCGAGCTGTCGGATCAAGGTTTTAACTTTATCGGCACCGGCGTATCCGGCGGCGAGGAAGGCGCGCTGAAAGGCCCCTCCATTATGCCTGGCGGCCAGCGGGAAGCCTATGAACTGGTCGCCCCGATCCTTGAGCAAATCGCGGCGAAGGCCGATGGCGAAGCCTGCGTGACCTATATTGGCGCCGACGGCGCCGGCCACTATGTTAAAATGGTCCATAACGGCATTGAATACGGCGACATGCAATTAATCGCCGAAGCCTATTCGCTGCTGAAGAATGCGCTGCATTTAAATAACGAAGAACTGGCTAAAACATTTAGTGAGTGGAATAAAGGCGAGCTGAATAGCTACTTGATCGATATCACCAAGGATATTTTTACCAAAAAAGATCCTGAAGGCAACTATCTGGTTGATGTGATTTTAGATGAGGCGGCAAACAAGGGTACCGGTAAATGGACGAGCCAAAGCTCGCTGGATCTCGGTGAACCGCTAACGCTTATCACCGAATCCGTCTTCGCCCGCTACATTTCCTCGCTGAAAGATCAGCGCGTCGCGGCGTCCAAGGTATTGACCGGTCCTGCCGATAAGGCCTTCAGCGGCGACAAAACGGAATTTATCGAGAAGGTGCGCCGTGCCCTGTACCTCGGCAAGATCGTTTCTTATGCCCAAGGCTTTTCCCAATTAAAGGCGGCCTCGGATGAAAACAATTGGGATCTGCACTACGGCGATATCGCGAAGATTTTCCGCGCCGGTTGCATCATCCGCGCCCAGTTCCTGCAGAAAATCACCGATGCCTATGCTGAGAATGCCGACATTGCCAACCTGCTTTTGGCGCCTTATTTCAAGGATATCGCCGATAAATACCAGCAGGCGTTACGTGATGTGGTGTCTTATGCGGTGCAAAGCGGTATTCCTACGCCGACGTTCTCCGCCGCGATCAACTACTATGACAGCTATCGTTCAGCGGTGCTGCCGGCCAACCTGATCCAGGCGCAGCGCGACTACTTCGGGGCGCATACCTATAAACGCACCGACAAGGAAGGCGTATTCCATACCGAATGGCTGGAATAAGCTTCGCCGCTACGGCAGTTAACCAGGCTTAACTGAATTGCGCCGCTAATGACTTACGCAAATCTGCGTTTTTCACGTGGCGGCGCAGTTTTATTATACCCGTCCGTAATGATCCTTGATACGCACGATATCATCCTCGCCCAGATATGACCCGGACTGGATTTCCAGCAGCTCCAACGTAATCTTGCCCGGATTTTCCAGCATATGCACCGATCCCACCGGAATAAAGGTGGATTGATTCTCGGTAATTAAAAAACATTTATCTTCCACGGTCACCTTGGCGGTACCGGAGAGGATCACCCAATGTTCGGTGCGGTGGTGATGCATTTGCAAAGAAAACATGCCGCCCGGTTTTACCGTAATACGGTTAACATTATAACGGGTTTCATTCACCACCACATCGCTGCGGCCCCAGGGACGATAAGACTCGCGGTGGCGGCGGTACTCCCTGCGCTCATGCAGCTTAAGGTACTCGACCACTTTTTTAACGTCCTGGACCTGGGATTTATTGACGATCAGCACGGCGTCCTTGGTGTTGACAATCACCAGATTGTCAACGCCCACCGCCGCCACCAGTTTTTCATCGGTATTGATATAGCAATTCGACGTGTCGTGTAAAAAGATATCGCCGGTCAGCGCATTATGGCGGCTATCTTTCTCGCTGACGTCCCATAACGCGGACCAGGAACCCACATCGCTCCAGCCGGCATCCAACGGAACCACGATGGCCTCGGCGGTTTTTTCCATCACCGCGTAATCTACCGACTCGTCGGGACAGGCGAAAAAGGCTTCTTTTTCCACCCGGATAAAATCCTGCCCGGCATCGGGCTGGTGGGCATGCATGGCTTGTTCGCAGGCCGCCAGGATATCAGGACGGAATTTGGCCAGTTCGGCCAGATACTGCTTGGCGCGAAACATAAACATCCCGCTATTCCAATAATACTCCCCGCTGGCGATGTACCCCTCGGCGGTAGCAAGATCCGGTTTTTCCACAAAACGGTGCACGGCAAAAATCTCGCCATCCGCATCCGCGACCTTATCGCCGCGCTGGATATAACCATAGCCGGTTTCCGGGCCGGCGGGAACGATACCAAACGTCACCAGCTTGCCAAGCTCCGCATAAGGCAGCGCGCGGTTGACCGCCAGGTGGAAAGCGCCGGGATCGTCGAAAACATGATCCGCCGCCAGCACCAGCAACACGGGATCGTCGCCCGCGGCCACCGCGCTCAGCGCGGCCAGCGCAATGGCCGGCGCGGTATTGCGCCCCACCGGCTCCAGGATGATATTACCGGCCAGTTGATGGATTTGCCGCAGCTGCTCGGCCACCAGGAAACGGTGCTCTTCATTACAAATCACCAGCGGCGCGCGGGTATCCAGGCCCTCAAGGCGGGTCAGGGTCTCTTGCAGCATCGACTGCTTGCCGTGCAATACCAGAAATTGCTTGGGATAAAGCTCGCGCGACATTGGCCATAACCGGCTGCCGATGCCGCCGGCCATAATGATAGGAAGCAACATGTTATTCCTTGATAGCCGTAGCTATGATGGTTAACGGGTTTGAATAGCGGGACGATACCCGGAACTCGACCTGGACTATGCCCGGGAAAGCAGCTTTTTATAAATTTTGCTGTATTTTTCAACCATTTGCTCTGACGTAAACATCGAATCAAAACGCGCGCTGGCGTTGATGCCGAATTGTTTGGCCAGTTCCGGTTCTCGCCATAATTTATCCATCGCCGCACGCAGCGCCGACGCATCGGAAGGAGGAACCACCAGGCCGGTTTCATTATGAATGTTGATAAAAGTCGTGCCGGTGCCAATCTCGCTGGAAATCAGCGGTTTTTGCGACATCGCGCCTTCCAGCAGCGAAATGCCGAACGCTTCCGAACGCAAATGGGAAGGGAAAACAATGCCATAGCAAAGTTCCAGCAACACGACTTTATCGGTATCCGGCAGCGCCCCCAGAAAATGGATATTGGTTAATCCCAGCTTTTTCGCCTGCTGCTTAAGCTCATCTTCAATCGGCCCGGCGCCCACAATCACGATGGGATAAGGCGCGCCCATCGCCGCCTCTATCAGGATATGCAAGCCCTTATAATAGCGAAATGCGCCGATAAACAGGAAAAAGGGGCCGCCGATTTTGGCTTTCCACGCCGCCATGCTTTCCTCGGAAACCGCAGGGTACGATTTTTTATCCAGCCCATAAGGGATCACGCTGACTTTATCGATAAACTTCTGCAGCGTCGGACTGGTGGACACATAATTCGGCGACGCGGCGATAATATGATCCACCTTGCCCAGGAAATATTCCATCAATGGAGTATATAACTTCAGCAATGTTTTTTGCTTAACAATATCGGAGTGGTAGCTGACCACGGTCGGTTTGCGGGTACCACTGAGAAAATGCACCATATCCATAAAGGGAAATGGGAAGTGGTAATGAATGATATCCGCTTGCTCAGCCAATACTTTAAAACGTTTAATAGCGGCAAATGAAAAAGGGGTGGAACCTAATTCAAACGTTATCGGCTCGCAGTGGGTCATATGCGAGCCGAGCGGCCGATTCGCAATATGCCCGCGCGGGCTGAGGGAAAGCACGTCGCAATGAATCCCATGTTCAACGCCGCCCTCGGATAATTGGAAAATGACTTGTTCAATGCCGCCAAAGGAATCGGGATAATATGTTTTATAGAAATGAAGAACTTTCAGCATGTAAAATATTAAACCTGATTATATGCATTGATCGTTTCTTGCGCGCAACGCCGCCAAGAAAAAAGTTTTGCCCGTTCCAACCCCCTGGAGATTGCAGCCTCACGCCAGAGGGCATCTTCTAGGCTCTGCCGTATTGATGACGTAAATCCGTCGGCATCCAAAGGATCGTGCATTAACGCACTGTCGCCAACGACTTCGGGTAATGACGAACTGTTGGAACACACCACGGGAACCCCTGACGACATGGCTTCCAGCACCGGCAAGCCGAATCCTTCATAAAGCGATGGGAAAATAAAGGTCCGCGCGCCGGCAAATAGCCAGGGTAGATCCTCCGCCCGGGCAAAACCGAGATAACGCAGCCACCCTTCCTTTTCGGCCTGTTCGAAACGCGCATGCAAAGACTCGCTGCCCCAGCCTTTAAAACCGCAAATCACCAGCGGATAACGCTGGCGCAGGGGCACCGGCAATTGCTGGTAAGCATCCAGGAGCGTTTTAAGATTTTTACGCGGTTCAATGGAGCCGGTAAATAGCGAATATTGCCCGGCGGACAAACCAAAGGGTAACAGCGCCTGATTAATCCGCTGCCCGTCGCGGGGGTAAAATTCGCCGCTGCTGGCCAGCCTGGCGGTGACGATTTTGGCCAGCGGATAATTAAAATATTGGGCTAATTCTCGCCGGGTAAACTCTGAATCCGTAATTAATACTTTGGCCCGGCGCAGCGTCAGGGACAACTCTTTATGCATAAAACGCACCCGCTCCGCCGGGTGGCATTCCGGAAAGCTGAACACGGAAAGATCGTGAAAAGTGGCTACGCAATTATCCACCCCCGGCGGCAGATAAAAGTTGGGGCCATGATAAATATGCCGCGGATAAGGCTTTAACGCCCGGGTTTTCAGCCAGGGCGCGGTTAGCCGGTACAACTCGGAGGCCAGCCTGCTGCGCTGGACCATGCGTTTGAGGCCGGTGTTTCGGGGGGCGGTTTCGCTGGCCGCGGGGATATCCCGGCTGATATGCCGGCCCTGAAGAAATAAAAGCTCAGACAATTCTGAGCTTAATTCTGGGCTTTCATATGACCGCAGCGCCTTGGCCAGTTCATAGGTATAACGGCCGATGCCCGTTAATGGATACTTGATCGGGTCGGTGCCGAGAATAACTTTCATAGGGTCAGCTTTCCAGCATCCAGCGCAGGGTATCCTCCAGCGGAGGCGAACGCCATTCCCCAATAATGGAACGCAGCTTGCCCGCATCGCCACACAGGGTTTTTACCTCATTGGCCCGGACAAAGGCCGGATTAACGGTGATTTGCAGCTGATGGCCGGTAATCGCCGCGCACATCGCCACCGCTTCGCGCAGCGAGTACGTTTGCCCGGAACAGACATTGACCGTCTCCCCCGCCGCGCCTGATTGAATCAGCCCCAGGTAGGCTTTGGCCAGGGCGCGCACGTCGGTAAAATCACGCCATACGTCCAGATTGCCCAATTCAAGCACCGGCGCTTTTTCTTTAAAGTGTTTGACGATTTTCGGCAACAGAAAGTTTTCCGCCTGGCCGACCCCGGTATAATTAAACGGCCGCACCAGGATTACCGGCAGCTTATCCAGCCATAGCCGCGCCATGTATTCCATCGCCACTTTGCTGACGGCGTAATCGTTGGCGGGATTAAGCGGGGTCGACTCATCAAGCCGGCCTTCGCGGCTGTTGCCATAGACATTCGCGCTGCTGGCCAGCAGCACCGCATCGGGCGCCATGCCCGATCGGCCAATCGCTTCCAGCAAGTTGCGGGTGCCCACCAGGTTAACGTCATAAAAGGCGTTGGCGTCGCCGTGGCCGACAAACGCAATGGCGGCCAAATGGATCACCACGTGCGGCTGAACCTGCGCGACCACGGCGGACAGGGCCGGCAAATCGGCCAGATCGACCTGGAAGTAATTCTGCTCATCCGACGCGATTGAACCCAAGCCAAATACCCGGTATCCGGCAGCGGATAACTCCGCTGCCATATAATGGCCGGTGAACCCGTTGATTCCGGTAATCAGGGCTCTTTTGCCATGGTCGGCCATCAGAATGAGAAACCTTGCTCATTGCGGCGCATATCGGCCTCGACCATCATTTTGCACAGGTCTTCCAGCGACGTCTTCGGCTCCCAGCCCAACACGTCCTTGGCTTTTTGCGCATTACCAATCAGCAATTCCACCTCGGACGGACGGAAAAATTTTGGGTTAACCCGCACCAGGGTCTTGCCGGTATCGGTATCAATCCCCACTTCCTGCTCGTTTTTCCCTTCAAAGCGCAGGTTGAATCCCGCCGCTTTAAACGCCATGGCGACAAAATCGCGCACGGTTTCGGTGCGGTTGGTGGCCAGTACAAAAGTATCCGGCTCGTCAGCCTGCATCATGCGCCACATGCCTTCGACATATTCCTTGGCAAAACCCCAGTCGCGCTTGGCATCCATATTACCCAGTTCCAGCACGTCCAGCTTGCCCAGCTTGATTTTAGCGACGGAATCGGTAATTTTGCGGGTGACGAATTCCAGCCCGCGCAGCGGGGATTCGTGGTTGAACAGAATACCGCTGCAGCCGAAGATACCGTAGCTTTCGCGATAGTTAATGGTCATCCAATGGGCATAAAGCTTGGCCACCCCGTAAGGGCTGCGCGGATAAAACGGCGTATCTTCCATCTGCGGGATGGCCTGGACTTTACCGAACATCTCGGAAGTCGACGCCTGGTAGAACCGGATTTTAGGGTTAACGATGCGGATGGCTTCGAGCAGGTTCACGGGACCGATGCCGGTAATCGCCGCGGTGGTGATCGGCTGTTCAAACGAGACGCCGACAAAGCTCTGGGCCGCCAGGTTGTATACCTCGGTGGCGCCCGATTGCTGGAGTAAACGGATGCTATTGGACAGATCGGTCAAATCATATTCAACCAGATGCAGATTCGGATTCTGGTCGACGCCAAGTTCCTTAAGGCGCCAAAAGTTAACCGAGCTGGTACGGCGATAGGTGCCATACACGGTGTAGCCCTTTTCTAATAATAACGCCGTCAGGTAAGCGCCGTCTTGTCCGGTAATACCGGTAATTACTGCAGTTTTCATAACTATTCCTATCAATGCCTATCATCACTATTTATTGCAACTTACTCAACGGTAGTTGCGCTAATAACTGTTGCGTACTTTCTTGCCAGGTTAGCCAAGGTATATTTTTCGAGTCCGGCACCGTACCGCCGGCGTTTAGTTCGAGCCAGTCCAGCACCGCTTTCTCCACGCTTTCCGGCGTTTCGCCCTGGAAGTAAAAGGCATGCTCGCCGGCGACTTCACGCAGCACCGGGATATCACGCGCGATTATCGGCAGCCCCTGCTGCGCCGCCTCGATGATCGGCAGGCCAAACCCTTCCGCCAGGGAAGCGACAATCAGCACCTGGGCGCGAGAATATATTTCGCTCAGAAAATCATCACCGATACCGCTAAGCCAGAATAATTTTTTATTAAGGGCGCTATGCCCTTCTATTTTAGCCGCTAACTCGTCAACACCCCATCCTTTTTTACCGACGATGACTAAAATGCAGTCGGTATCCTGCTGCCATAATTTGTCAAAGGCCGCCAGAACCTGGGCATGTCCCTTGCGCGGTT
The DNA here is from genome assembly GCA_015654925.1 of Enterobacterales bacterium. Classification (GTDB taxonomy): domain Bacteria; phylum Pseudomonadota; class Gammaproteobacteria; order Enterobacterales; family Enterobacteriaceae; genus Acerihabitans. The sequence goes on from JAATFX010000051.1 coordinate 74,718, forward strand.
CGACGGTGCTCACCATAAGGAAAACCGGGCCGCCGCTCATTTTATGCAGGATATAGTCCGCATTATCGGGCCTGCCGACGGACGGCGCGCTGGCATCAATGTCAGCCCCCAAATGGAAGTGGCCGATCTTAAGGTAAGGATTGGTATGGATATGGCCGGCATTGTCCTGGAGCCATTGTTCTAATTCTTGCGCCACGCTATTGGAAATACACACCAGGCCATCGGTATGCTCGGCCAGCGATTTGATCCACAGCGGGAATGCGGCTCGTACGTTGGTATCCGTCCATTCGGGATGGAGTAAAGGAATGAGGTCATAAACAATATAATAAACCTGCGCCCCGGTTTTCCGGATGTGATCCAATTGGGTATTCAAATAGGGGAACAGATGGGCCGTCAGATCCAATCCCAGCAGAATGTCGCCTTTGGCAAATAGTACGGGCTCGTCATCACCATAATCCGCCCCATAGTTGTCTGCTACATAGCGATTAGCATAATGGAATAACTGCCCCATTTGGCAATAAACCGCCCTGACGGAATACCCTTCATAACCTTGTTCAAGCAGGCAGGCCAATACGCTGCGCACCACCCGCTGGATCCCGGTACGGGCATCGTGTTGCACCAACACCGAAATATCCACCAGCAGCTGCTTTTGATGGGTGCGATAGCTATTTTTGGCCAACGACCAGGCCGCGCCGAGCTTATCCAGATCGGATAAATCCGGTTGCGCGATATTTCTGATCTTTTTCACCGCCAGTCCTAGTGCGGTTTCCGGTAACAGCGTCGGTACGGAATCACGCTTCAGGCTGCGTTCAAACGCATCCACCGCCGTCTGGGCGCATTTATCCCATGAAAACAAGCTGGCCTGATGCTTGGCATTATCAAGCAGCTCCTGGCGGAAGGTTTCATCGGTCAGAGCTTTTTCCATCATTCGGGCCATATCCGTCACATTGTGCGGATCAAACATGGCGCCATCCCAGCCCATCACTTCCGGCAGGCTGGTGGTATTGGACGCAATGGTGGCCGCACCGCAGCACATAGCCTCTAACGGCGGCAGGCCAAAGCCTTCGTGAATGGACGGGAAAACAAAAAGCTTGCAAATATTATACAGTGCGACCAGATCTTCATCCGGAATAAAACCGGTAAAAGCGATCTCGGATTCTTGCAGCCCATGTTTCAAGGCAAGGCTTTTCAATCGGGCTTTATCATGAGGTTTGATTTGGCAAGCCAGCACCAAGGTATGTGCCGACCTAACTTCAGGAGACAGTAGCCCATAGGCATGGATCAAGGCTTCAATATTTTTCCGCTGCTCCAGCACGCCGATGGTCATAACGAATTCGCCGGTGATGCCATACGTTTTCAGCAGTCGTTTTTTTTCTTCCTCAACGATACTGACAATCTTAAAATGGTCGTCCGTAGCCGAAGAGATATTGATCACTCTTTTATGAGCGATGTCCGTATGTACTTGCACTTCATTTGCAGCAGAAGCGGAAATAGCAAGGATACCATCCGCCATCTCAAGCTCACGCAATTTATTCAGATAAAACTTCCGATACTCGAGATCGCAAAGATAAACATCTTTATTTAGCAAAGGAATTAAATCATAAACAATCGAGAAATTGCGCGCCCCGTTTGCCTGCTTTAATATAGAAACAACAAAATCGTCGACATAACCTTCACTGAAACTCATGTTACAGATAATATCGGGATTAATATTGGCAATGGCCAAATCCCGGCATATTTTTGCAGTCTGATTTCTGGCGCGATTAGCAGGATCATAATAAGCGATCGGCCCTTGTGCGGAAAAAACGAAAATCTGCTCCGGTGGGATCAGTCCGTTAAATTCCTGCTTTACCGCATTGGTGATATTATTCGGATAAAGGCCGTTCAATAACAGGCTGACTTTATGGCCAGCCGGGTTTCTAATTATAGCTTTTGCCAGAGATAATGAATAACGACCAATACCACGCAGTCTGCTTTCTGACTGGCAGCTTTGCATATCTAACAAAATGTGCAACTTCATCCCCTTACTTAGCATTCTATAGAAATTTTACTTTTTTATTTTCAAGTAAATTTCTTCCACCAAAGGCGGCCGTTGGCTGTCATCATTATAAGAAATCAAAACTTCGTCATGGGACGAGTTTACGACTTCAGGTTCGTGTTGGGTTACAGGAAAACAACGCTGGTAAAACTTAAGGCTGAGATTATAAAGACCCGTCACCCGCAGCGTACGTAACACCGCGCGTTTGAGCGCCGGCCGGCGACGGATAAAGCCGCTAAGCCTGGTCAAAATATACCTAATCGTTTTTTTGCCGATCGGCTGGTTGACGGTGGTTTTGATTGGTTGCCCCACCTTGCGCCACCAGGCCGTCATCTTCCATGAACGGCTGTGTAACATGGCCTGGATATGCCGGTGCAACCGGTCATTTTCAGCCGCCATCCTGGCAAGTTCGCCGGCCAAACGGCTGTTTTCGCCGGCATAATGGGCAAGTTCACTCGCCAATCGGGTGCTTTCCGACGCCCAGTGGGCAAGCTCACCCGCCAGTTGGCCATTTTCGATTGCTGACTGGGACAGCGCATCCGCCAGTCGATCGTTTTCAGTTGCGGATTTGGCAAGCTCCTCGGCCAGCAAGCCATTTTCGGTGGCCGATTGGGCAAGCTCGCCCGCCAGCAGGCCATTTTCATTCGCCGACTGGGCAATATGGCCTTCCGCATCTTCAAGGCGGCGGGTTAGAACTTCATGTTGTAGCGGGTCAAAGGCGGCGGCGTTGTTTGCGCCGGCAGGTGGAAGCGGCGGAATACGCTGCTGTAGCGCCAAAAGCGCCTGTTCCAGCGACGTCACCCGCTGATCCACCCGCTGCTGGTCAAGATGCTGCTCCAATTCAACCACGCGGCCCAGACAATTATTAACGCGAGTATGACAGTCATTCACCAAGGCATCGACCAGATGAATATGGGTCTGGTTGTGCATCATGACTTTTTCCTGCGCGCCAATCCACAGCTCGATGGCGCTCAGCGCGTTTGCCATACCGGGCAACGTACTTTTTTTCAGGAACAGCGCCTGCAGTAACGCAAAACTCCAATCCGCCGTGGGCTGCTGCCAAAAGGCGTAAAGCCAGTTGGCGTAGGGAGTTGGCAGATTAAAGGGGCTCAGGGCCGCCGGGCGCAAAAAACCGCCGCTAACCGATTCCGGAATCACGATTTCATTGACCAGAATGGCAAATGATTGGAATAGATCTTCAGGCCAGACGCAGTCTTGTTTTAATGGGGTGATTGAACCGTAGTCAATGATGCGCGCCTGTTGCCGATCGTCAACCATGATATTCCAGGTTCGGAGGTCGTCATGATACTGGCCATTTTGTTCCAGAATGACTAATTGCTCCAGTACCTGGCCTAGCAGCGCGTCGGCATCGATAGGTTCGGCAAGCTTGATTTTATCCATCAGCAACTTGCCGGGAAAGCGCTCCATGACCAACCATCCATCCACCTCATTGAGGCCGGAGGAAATAAGCCGCGGTGCGGGGAAACCCGCCGCCGGATTGCTCAGGAAGGCAATTTCATTTTCCAGCTCAGTGCGGTTGCGCGCGCTTTCGCGAGGCAGCAGATTCCCGGAGGTAGTAGAGAAATAATACAGTTTGCAAATTATTTCTGGACTGAAATAGTACCGGCGGCTGCCTTTATGGGCCAGGCCCGCTTCCGCATACGGATGCACGCTCCACCGGGTAAACGGCTGGCAATACTCGCCGAAAATAAGATGATCGTTGCTGATAAAATACATCGGTCGGGCGATAGCGGACAGATGGGTATCAAACGTGGCCAACTGATGATAAAAGCTGCATTGTTCGATCAATTCGCGGGGATCGCCGGGCTGCGAAGGCCCCCAATAAAGCGGCTCTTCTTTCAGGGCCAGTTCCACAATCAGCCCATGGACCGAATCGGCCAGATGTTGTATCCACGTTTTCACCTGGGCGAGGCCATGCTGATGAACAATGTGGTGAAATACACTAAGGCCAATCGCCAAATCATATTGCCCGGCTTCAAGCTGTTCTATAACTTCTTCGATCCGGCCGATGGAAAAGCTGATGGATAAATCCGGATGTTCGTGCGCCAACGCATTACAGACATCGATATTTTCCTGTAAAAAATCGATACCTTGCACCGAGGCGCCTTTGCTGGCCAGGCTCAGGCTGAAAAATCCTTGCGCGCAGCCCAAATCCAGTACGCGTAACGGACGGCCCAGTTCACGGGAGAGGGTATCGTAAACTTGGCCGATGACGTCTAACCGTTCATTGCAATCACGAGAAACATTGCCATCCCACTCCGGATGACCATAAATAGTTTGATAAACTTCAGGCAGTGCTGACACTAGATCTTGTAAGTTTATACTCATGTCTTCTACTTACCTTTAATTGAATTAATTATAGCTTTCAAATGTCGATTTTAAATCGATAACGCCCCAAAATTCCATCGCCTTGCTCACGTGTAGGATAATGGAATCATAACGGCGGTCGAGGGGGGTCATTTCCGCGGGCGGGGCGCCGGCGGAAATACCAAATGACAACAAATAATCCCCTTGATTTAAATTGACAGGGAAGCTGAATTTAAAAACTTTCACGTCGCCACGCCTGGCTGAGACATGTTCCTGGCCTCTGGACGTTAAGAATGAATTGGTGCCATAGAGGAAAAGGCCGTCTAAGGTTTTAATTAAAATGCCCGGCACCACATTGTCATAGTCGGCGTCGAATACAACCTTATAATAAAAATCCGTAATACTGTTACTTTCAATACTGGACGGAAAGCTTTGCCCACCCACCTGGATATCATAGTCAATAATCTTGGCGCCGCCTTGCCCCCAGCGATATTCTTCCAGGCGGTATCCCGGGCGGGTATGAAAAATATCATCGTGATTTTCAAGGGAGACCGCGGTGCCGGCCAATGTCGCGCGTTCCGTTCCTGACCGCGCGCTTTCGTCAGACTTGCCGAACAATTCATCCAGGTAACGGTTAGTCACGTCCCTGGAGGTGCCGTCCATGCCAATGGCGCCATTTTTCAGGAAGATGGCGCGGTCGCAGTGTTTGACAATATCGCCCGCGCTGTGCGACACCAGCAATAATGTGGTGCCTTGCTGCTTGAATTCAGCAATACGCGCGTAGCATTTCGCCTGGAATCGCGAGTCACCCACCGACAGGGCTTCATCGACAATCAAAATATCCGGACGCGAGGATGTCGCCACGGCGAACGCCAAACGCATTTGCATGCCGCTGGAGTAAATACGCACCTGTTGATCGATATAATCGCCAATATCGGCGAAACGTTCGATATCCGGCATTAACCGGGTGATCTCTTCCCGGCTGTACCCCATCATCAGGCCCGACATATACACATTTTGCCGGCCTGTGAAATCAGGGTGAAAACCCATGCCCAATTCCAGCAACGCGGCTACCCGGCCCTGGGTCTGGATGGTACCTTCGGTCGGCTGAGTGGTGCCGGTAAGTAATTTTAGCAGCGTGCTTTTGCCCGCGCCGTTTACCCCCACGATACCGACCGACTCGCCGGCTTTTATTTCAAAGGAGATATTTCTCAGCACCCATTTTTTCGAATGCCGCTCCTGATTGCCAGGCATCAGTTTTTCCGCTATTCGTTGCCATTTGGAAGAATAGTATTTATAGGCTTTGCCAACATTACTTACTGAAATACTTATCATTATAATTCGTCCACAATATCAGCCGAATGCTTCTTGAACATCCTCCAACCCACGCCAAATAAAATAACGGCGGCGATGGTAACCGGCAGGAGAGAGTTAAAATCAGGGCTCCGGTGATAGAGCAATATATTCTGATAACTGGCGACAATGGTTGCCATCGGGTTATATTTTAACGCATCGCTCGCCCAGTCAGGCAAGGTCTTGCTGACATAGACTATCGGCGTAAACCAGAACCAGAATTGCAGCAAAATACCGACGAATTGGCCAACATCGCGGACAAAGACGTTCATCACCCCAAGCACCACGCCCAGGCCAACGGTAAATAGCATCTGAATAAACAATACCGGAATAATCGTGAAAAACACCCAGCCGGGGAAATTACCGGTAACGATGAGAAACACCATGAACAGCGAGAATATAATCAAAAAATTAATAAACGATGAACAGGCTACGATTATCGGCAGGCAAATCCGGGGGAAACTTAACTTTTTAAGAATATTGGCATTGGTCAGAAACACGTTAACCAGGCCATTGAGCGTTTCGGCGAATAATCCCCAGGTAAGCACCCCCGAGCACAGGTAGATGCTGTACGCAAAAGGCGTATTCATATCCGGCAGGCGCGCCCGCATCAATTCCGAGAACACCAGCGTATATACGGCGATCATGGCAATGGGCTGCAGCACCAGCCAGATGGCGCCTAAAAAGCTGCTTTGATAACGCGCCTGGAAGTCCCGTTTGATACTGTCGATGATAAAACCGCGATAACGGCTGATACCACTAAGCAAGGCATGTAACATGTGCTATTCACCACCCAGAAGCTTCAGCATCGCAGCGGTTTGTTCCTGTATGAGCATAATTGGATTCCTTAAAATATGGCCGGCTGGATCGGGGCAAACTTTCGCCCCGTGAACCTTGGCAACCATTGGCTAAAACAGAGAGATTTGGCAATCCGGCGTCTGGCTAATTGCGGCCGTAATGGTCTTTGATACGAATGACGTCATCGTCGCCGAGATAGGACCCCGAACGCACCTCAAGCAATTCAAGCGTGATTTTGCCCGGATTTTCCAGCGTATGGACCGCGCCGATTGGAATAAAGGTGGATTGATTTTCCGTTAGCAGGAAGGTCTTGTCGGCAATGGTCACCTTGGCCGTACCGGCCAGGATAATCCAGTGCTCCGCGCGGTGATGATGCATCTGCACCGAAAAACTCGCGCCCGGTTTAACCGTGATGCGATTGACGTTAAAGCGGTTTTCCGCGACCACCAGATCGCACCGACCCCAGGGACGATACACTTCGCGATGCCGGCGATATTCGCTGCGCTGGTTGGCCTTAAGATATTCCACCACGCGCTTGACGTCCTGCACCTGGGATTTATCCACCACCAGTACCGCGTCCTTGGTATTGACGATAACCAGATTTTCCACGCCAATCGCCGCCACCAGCTTTTCGTCGGTATTAATATAGCAGCCGCGCGTATCATGCAGGAAGATATCCCCGGTCAACGCATTGCCGTCTTGCTCTTTTTCATTAACTTCCCACAAAGCGGACCACGAACCCACATCGCTCCAACCCGCATCCAGGGGCACCACGACGCCGTGCCGGGTTTGTTCCATCACGGCATAATCGATGGATTCGTCCGGACAGGCGGTAAAACGCTCCTGATCCACGGTAATAAAATCACTGCCGCCAACATTATGATCCAGGGCCTTGCGGCAGGCATCAAGAATATCCGGGCGGAATTGCGCCAACTCTTCCAGGTAGCGTTTGGCGCGGAACATAAACATCCCGCTGTTCCAGTAATACTCGCCGCTCTCAATATATTTTTCCGCCACCACCTGGCTGGGTTTTTCGACAAAACATTTAACCCGGTAACCGGTAGTGCCATCACCGATGGGTTCACCGCGCTGAATGTAGCCATAACCGGTCTCGGGACCGGTGGGGACAATGCCGAAAGTGACCAGGCTATCTTTGCTGGCAAACGGAATGGCCGCCTCGATCGCCCGGTGAAACGCCGGAATATCGTTAATCACATGATCGGCGGCCAGGACCAGCAGTAGCGGATCGTCGCCGTTGGCGCTCGCATTCAGCGCGGCAAGCGCTATCGCGGGCGCGGTGTTGCGGCCAATAGGCTCAAGGATAATATTATTGGACAGCTTATCAATTTCACGCAGCTGTTCCGCCACCATAAACCGGTGTTCTTTGTTGCAAATCACGACAGGCTCGCGCACCTCGATACCTTTGAGACGCAACAGGGTTTCCTGTAGCATCGAGTTCACGCCGTGCAAGCGCAAAAATTGTTTCGGGTAAAGCTCCCTGGACATAGGCCATAATCTGCTGCCCGTGCCGCCTGCCATGATAACTGGAAGTAACATTCCTGTTCCTTAAATCACATCTGTCTGGTTATGCGCACTATTATAAAACAAAGGGTTATGCGCTAGATGCATCAACGAAATAAAAAATTGGCACGCTACCGCCCTTGGCTCGCAGCTACCAATTCACTGACCTCGTGAAACCGAGGCATAAACCACCGATTCCGGCATTCATCGCCGCTTGGCCGATAGTGTTACCGTTGCGGGGAAACCTGGGTGCTTATCAAGCCTGAGTCCCCTTCGCCGGCAACAAAATTTAGCGTCTCATGCTACCATCACTGTAAGTGCTTTTCTTCAAGATAATGCGCCATGTCTTGATTCCAATCCTTGCGCCAGGCTTAAAGATTGCGAGATCCCTGGCCCTGCCGATGGGTAGTATCGGCATTACCTGCGCCCACTCCATTTTTTTCGCCAACAATCGCCGCTAAAACCCGCAATATTATCATAGAGAACCTCGGTGGGTGAGCCATTGCGGCAAATCAGGGGGGTAAACTAGCCTTCCGTTGGCTATGCAGATAATCTGAAAAGCGAACTATTGCTTAAAGAGGCATCTTTTAACCAACATTAATTATTCGCGCCGCATTCGTAGGTGATAAAATAAACGATTGGCAATCGGAGGAATCGCATTATGAAAGGATTACGGCATGGGGCCGGCAATACGTTAAAAAAGCGGGTAACGGTAGCCGCGTTAATCGCGGGTGCCGCATACTGCTACTATCAGCCAACCCTTCCGTTTTCTTCACTATGTGCGCTTTGGCCCAGTAATCCCTGGCAAATAGTCAGCGGGCTGGGAGCAACGTCATCAAATCCCCTTCCCGCCGGCCCTGGCGCGGAGGGAAGGGAATATCAGTGGCAAAACCCCATAACCTTAAAGCAGACCGTGCTTGGGCAAGGCTGGATAGTCAAACAACTATCCCAAGATAAAGATGTTGCCGCCAGTTCATTTATCACCGATGACATCGTGGTAAACCTCAGCATCGTCCGGGCGAGTAATCAGACACTGACTGACCTGGTTAATCATTTGAAGACCAGTGATGCCACATTGCGATTTGTGAATCAGGGCGTTTTTGGCCGTACCGGCAATCTGCCGAACTGGACGGGCATCGCCACCAGCCGAGACGATCATACTAAAAAGTATGTCGTGCATGTCACCAGCGCCGCCACCGGCTATGGGATACTCATCGGCGCCCTGGCGCAGCAAACCGCGGGCAGCGTGAGCCGGCTTGAAACGCTGATGGCTGAACTTGATCTTACGTTTAAAGATAATTAGGGGTGCCGCAATTCAATACAAACGTGGGTAGCGACCGGCTATGTAAAGTAACATACTTAAATCCCACCAATAACGCATAACTACTATCATTTAGATGGTAATATTTAGTAAAAATAATTGCTAACTTACTTATATACTGGTCATAGTAACTACAGGGTTAAATATTATTTTTCGTTCTATTTTCCCTCATGATATATCGCCAAATCGAAATTAATCTTGATCGGGAATTCAATCTTGTTTACTGTATTAATGCTACGGGTAAAACCTGTAGCCGGGTGTGACAACCTGAAAACAAACGACGTTAAACGCGCTTTAGCGCGCTTTTTTGTTTGATGGAGAATTGTCATGTCCAATTTGTATGAATGCATGGTTGATAAAAATATTAGTTTTATTAAAAAAACGGGTGCGTACACCATTTTAGGCCATATTAGCCGGATCGGTTATAAAGATTTCACAGTCGATCTGCGCGGTTGTGATATCACTACTATACCCGGTATGCTGATCATTTATGGTTCGCTGCAATTGCAAGGATGTAATATTAGTGAACTACCACATGAGTTAATGATTTACGACTCGCTGGATCTGCGTGATACCTCATTAAAAAATTTGCCGGAGGATTTGGAAGTGGGAGGCTCGCTATTATTAGGCAATAGCGGCCTGACTGAACTGCCTGCTGCCTTTTATGTAGGCAATGATTTGGATCTGCAAAATACCCCTATCCGCCAGCTGCCCGAGCGACTTTATGTTGGTGGCGATCTTAACATCAAAGGCACCTCCGTCACCGCCCTCCCCGACGATTTGTTTGTCGGTAGCCAATTGCTGCTGGATGCGGCGAACATAACCCACAACCTGGCGTACCGCCAGGTCGATTTGTCCGCTATCGCCGATGAGATGAAAAGCAAGAGCAGCTTGCCGTTTAATCTGGCGGATTTTATCAATTGCGACCCGAATGGCGATGAACCATTATCCCACCTGACCGTATTTGCGGTGAGGCTACAGGATGAAATCAAAATCTCTGCCGGCTGCTTTTATGGCACAGTTAATGAGTTTTCTGGCATAACTGTTATTAATAGTATCAAGAGTAAAGTACAAGAGTGTATTGATGAATTAAACGCTGCTGCTTAATATACTCTTTCATAATAATCAACCACTAGGAGTGAGTGCCGAAATTATACTGCTTTCAGTTTAGCATTATTACGCATTCACTCCAGATAGAAATTGTATTTAACGATAATGATACAACAAGCATTATTAATTCCATCTATATAATTTCATTAAAACACATCGGGAATTTATTCCCTACCACCCAACTTTCCAATTGACAGTGTAATTACAAAACAGTAAAGTGCACCCAGCGTGTAATCATATCTCAGCATTCAATAATAAAAAGATGCTCAAAAGCATTCAATTATATTATTATCAACCTTTTGGTTGAATACCGCGTGCTTGCAACTCTTTTCGCAACATGCGTTTAATCCAGGCAGCAAGTGACGTATCGCCGTCATTGCGCGCCTGCTCTTCAAGTTGCGCGCGCAGTTCATGCGCAAGTCGCAATTGGATCTTATTATAAAAGCCTTTGGACTTAGAGAGATCTAAATACCCTATGAGTGCTATCACTATAGATGTGTATTGTATATTCTGAGAGTTTAGTTGTATTGCTTCAATCTGCTTCTATTGCATAATATCTCCCCAAGAACTTTGAGGGTTTGTGTGTGTTGTGTTGGGTGTGGGTGTGATCAGTGTCTTCAACGCTGTTGCATTTCTAGCCTGCATGCACAGAGTCTCTTCACCGCTGCTGCCACCCCTTCCTGACTCCAACATTGGTCCCTATCACCTGTCCCAGGCCCAAAGTATGCTCCTCCTTCATGCATCCCCCATTGTCAACATGGGAGATCATGTCTATCAGGCCTGTTCTTCTCCCCGATGTCATCATCATCACTGACAATGATGATGACTCCTGATCCCAATCCCCACCCAATCCTGCACCCTCCACTGGCCATACAATCACCATTTAACCCTCACCCCCATTTGAGATACTAGGGAATTCAATGATGGCCACCATTTTCTCTCCCAAGCTCACTGTGATGCTCCATGGTGCCATCAATTCCCAGCTTGCCCCCTAGCTCATTCCTAGTCTATTACACTACTGCCAATTAGTGGCCTGGGCTATATCTGAGCAAGGGCAGCATCTATCTGTCATCTGCAAGCCTGCACGATGCTGCCAACAGTCCCCACTGCCATTGATAATATCCCCCCCCCCCCTCCCATAGCCACTATTTTTGGGTACTATGTGGTTGCACAGCCCCAATTTTGGCCCCATTTGCTCATTCAGACAGCGAAGGGTCAAGTTGAGGTTTCTATGCATACTTATACCTGGTACCATATACACTGCTCCCCCGCTCATAATCCTGCATATATAGATTTATTTTGTATTTATTTATATTTTAATATTTATATGGATATTTAATATTAAAATCCAAATCTATCAAGAAAAAAAGTACATCCAAATGTGTCGCACAGAATCCAACCAATTTTGGATTTGGGGCATGGGAGTCATGTTGGGAATGTGCTTGAAAATAATTTTTAATGCTAGTACATTTTTTCCCTGGACACACAGTGAGCAGGACAGCATGCAATGGCCTC